>CAJAVU010000026.1 GCA_903945495.1 uncultured Flavobacteriales bacterium
AACAATTGTTGTCCAATCAGTTGATAATCCAATTTATTTGACAGCCGACACTGTTTACATGCATGACAGAATAGTTGATACCGTAATTGAGTACCGTGAAGGAAAAACCATTTATGTTCAGGAAAAAGTAAGTGAACGTCCACGCATTGAATTAAGCGAACGTGTAAAATCGAGTGATGTTATGCCGCCAATCACAACTTTAGATTTGAAAAATAGGGGAGAATCAATGCGAGAAGATAAGTTGGTTGGAATAATGGATGGTGTTGTTTATTAAGTCCGCTTTTCCCGTTTTAAGCATAATAAAAGCACGTGTAATTTCTCACTTATTAAGTTCATTTTTTCTAATCAACAATGTTCCGTAAATTGCTGAGACTATAAAACCTTGGCATATGATCAAACTAATCTCAATTTGTTGTTCGTTGGTAATTTTGACAGCTTGCAGCAAAAATGGATGCGATAATCTGCCTGATCAGTTTTCCTCGTATGAAGAAGCTGAACGAAAAATTGAAGCCACAGAATTTAATGTAAAACAAGAAATCCGAACGCCAGAAAGTTCGTGGATTTATGGTGCCACATTTTATAGCTGCGATGGAGAATTGGGCTATTTAGAAGTAGAAACCGATCATGGTAGTTATTACCTCAAAGATGTACCTAAACAAATTTGGCAAGCCTTTCAAGAAACAGAGTCAACTGGCAAGTTTTTCAACGAAGAACTCCGCGGAAATTACTTGCTAGTGACTGGTGAATAAAGTGCACCTGAAGAATAATTAATCTAATGCTTTTTTGTCTCAAATGTTTCCGTAAAAAGAAATTTCAGCTTATCATTATTTACGATTAACTTCTTATTTTTTGCTACAATGGAAAAACGAGAAAGGCACAGTGTCTTAATATAAGATGCTTTTTGTCAAGCTTATAATTATTAAATAGGATTTAACTACTCTCTTCGTCTTCCACCAAAACGATACACCAAGTTGACTGCTGCTTGGAAACCAAGGCGTTTTCGCACGTAATCATAATAGGTCGAAGCATTGTTCAAATTAAATCCTAATTCGGTATTTAGTTGGATGTGTTTCGAAAAATTGAATTGAAATCCTCCAGTTAATCCTATACGATAATAGGTATGTTTTGGTGAAGGAAAATAAGTTTTAATGTTCGTTGAATCTTTGTATTCCGAAATTGCTCTTTGATTCACGCCAACGTAGATACCCGGCATCCAATATGGTGTAATCTTCCGATTGTCATCAAACATGAAAAGCACTTCTATACCGCCTTCGCCTAACAAATCTCGATCATGGTTCCATAAATACTCTCCTGTTTCTAATATTATTGAGTCTTTAAGTCGGTTGAATCCAATACGCATGGGAAGTCGAAATCCAATTTTCTTGTTTACATTGTATTGTACATAAAAACTTTGATTGTAATTGCTCGAAATCGTTAAATCTAAATCATTACCCTGAAAAAAGAAAGGAGACAAGAGGTTCGCTCCAATAGAGAATTTTCCATACGAATACTTACTCGGATCTTCAATGGAAGAAGAATTGTACTTTGCTCCACCTGGTAAAGGGTCGTTAGTACCAATAATTACACTCCAATTTTTATCAGATACATTCGCTTGGTTCGAATAGGATTTTAGCGTGGAAATACTACGGATTTGTGTTTTACCTTCGAAAGTATATTTGATTAATCCTTCAGTCTTGTTTACCGAAATGAGTTCAACCAATTGAATTTCTCCAGAAGGAAAATACAAGGTGTCTTGCGCTTTTACCGTAAGACAAAACAAGCTAATTATAAGAATAATAAATGTTTTCATACTGTCCTTGTTATGCATATTTCTTAATCTTTTAATGTGACATTCATGTAGGCCTCGAACAATTCTTTTGAGAATGCCGATAATCCACCTTTTTCACGTAAGGCCAACATAGCTGCCCAATTTGTTTTTCCTTCATACGTATCTTTCGATAAGTAATATCCTTTACTATGCAGAAAAAGGGAGCGTTTTTGAGAAGAAACTGGTAGATTGTCAAATACAACTAATGCTGAATCACCAGTCATCTTATGTTCCATGTATTGGTCATCATCCAATGAAAGTGCTGCAGTGAAATCTTCGTTACCCATGGCGGATGTCGGTGTGCGACGTTCGACTGTTACTGTTTCTGGCGCGGAGAAATCCATTTGTAAAGCATCGATTTCCCAAAATTTATACCCGGAAGAAAGTCTGAATTCAACCGATTCATCCGTTAGATATTCAGCTGGAATGGCTACAACAAGTTCATTGTAGTTTACTTCACTGATCAAATTAATTGCTTCAATTGGTTCCCATGAACCATTCTTTTTTACTTCAACAATCAATGGGATTCCTGCTTCAATTACATCTTTTTGAGCTTCTTCTGGTGTTCGTTTTTGATTGTGTTTCACCCATTTATCATAGTTTTTCCCCATCAATTCGGCAAATGAATGATAGACCAATCCTCCCCAGTTGCTGTTTTTTGCTCGCACGATTAATTTCGCATGTTGCTTTTGCTCGTTCACCTTAAATGTTGCAAAGACATGGCTGAAATCATTCTCACCTATTTGGTCAAATAAATAAGCTTGGTCATCGGTTTCATTCAGCTGCGCACTTACATCTGTGCCGTTATCGCTGCTAACATTGATTGCCGTTTCACGCTGCTTTATGGTGTAAACTTCTCCTTTTTGATCTGTTGCAATTTCCGCTTCGGCTGAATGTTTTACGATAATCATTTCCATTAGATTGGTGAATTGAAGTTCATTTTCCTCATTCTTAACCAGCATTTTATAAGATGCATTTTCAGGATGATAATCTGGTAAGGACTTATAATCATGACGTTCTAGATTTGGAGCAGTCGCACCGGTGAACAAGGTGTTGTTGTAGTGGTATTGTTCGCCATCGTAGGTGTAATTATGTGGACAGCTACACGCAATTAATAGGAAAACACCAATGCCTGCTGCAGTGACTCCTCCTGCAATTAAAAGATTACCAACTGTATTCAAGCCTCTGTTTTTGTCTAGGACTTTTATGTCAGTAATGTTCTTGATAGGAAAATTTACATGAACACTATCCGTTTCAAGTGCATCCAAATATAAATGAATCTGATTTACATATATTACTTCGGATTGTTGAACCGTAAAATTTTTTCGTTGCAATCCCAATTTGTAATAAAAATCAACATGAGAATCTACTTGAATCAATTCGCCTTTCACCAGATCCTTGTTGATAGTTGGGTTTTTTAATTGCCAATAACGATCACCAACATGAACCAAAATAAAAGGATAGGAATTTTCGTTCAATAAGATTTGTGCATTGTTATTTAGTACGGTTCTCGTTTTTAAATGATAGAATCCACAACTTGTAAAAACAAATGGCAGAAGAAAAAAGAATGCGATAATGCGCGTTGAATTTAAGTGTTTCATAGTGTTAATTAGTTTAATATGGGTAAATCACAACCGTCTATTTTCAGTTCGTGAATTGCCGTTTCGTGGTTTTTATCAAGAATATGCGTTTTCATGTTTCTGCAAAATGGACATGAGCTGATGTATCCATCTGTATCAATGTACAAATAGCCGTTTCCAGCACCAAGACAACCTTTCTTTCGCTGATGATAGCCCGTATATAAAACAATTGGTAAGTGTTTTTTTGAAGCGTCAGCATTTGCTTGTAAGAAAAAAGTTTCTAGGGTCGTTAATTGCTCTAGGTTTAAATAAACATCCTGGTATTCATAATTGCCTGCTGCACGTGGTTCCAATACCTGAACGAACGATGCTCCTTGCTCATTGGCAAAATTCAAATAGTTCCATAAATTTTCTTCCGAGCAAAATTCTTTTGTGGCACAAATCGTGAAGGTGAGAACAAGGTTTAAATCACGTGCATTTTTCGCTGCGTCAAGTGCCCATTGAAAGGCCTTGTCATTGCGTCGGAATGCGTTGTGCTTTTCGGCAAGGTAATGATCAATTCCGATTGATATTCCAGTCAAACCAGCATTTTTCAATCGTTCAAGATTTTTTCGTGAGCAATTGAAACCAGAAGTATAAATGTAGAAATCGCTTTTTCCTGGGGCTGATTCAAATAATTCAACTAAATCATCCACATGTGTCATTGGTTCTCCTCCACCATATTGAATGACAGAAATTCCAGCAGCATGCAATTTTTGAAGAATTTGCTTGTGATCGTCCAAACTGAGCGTATCTTTTTTATTCAATTCGTGCCCTTCATAACAGTGTTCGCAATTCAAGGGACATTTTTTAGTAAAGGCAATTTGTACCAGTTTTAAATTTTCCAAGTTGGAAATAGAACCATTCAATGCTTTGCTTACTTCAACTTCTAAAGGGCGATAAAAGAGGGGGGAAGGCCAGCCGTTCATATTGGAATTGAAGTAATATTTACCGTTTACATATGCCAACTTCCCAATTCCGGTTTCGGTTGTATAGACCTGTTTCAGTGACAGAATATGCTTTCGAATTTTACCGAGCAAGAAAGGATTTTTATAGCGTTTCATAAAATGAATTCCAATTGAAATCCACATACGTAAGAGTATCCAGTTTTTGGTAAAACCAACTTTGATTGTTTCAGTGCGTTTCTCAGTTTGCATTGTTGATTTAGAATTGTTCATTTAACGTCTAATTAGAAACGATACACTAAATTAATGGCTGCTTGATAAGATTGGCGTTTATTTCGTTCAAAAGGATAATAATTCCAAGCTCTTGCGGTATTCACATTTCCTCCAGCTTCAAAATTCACAGCAAAATGTTGCTTTACGTTGAGTTGAACTCCAATAGAGAAGGCAATACGATAATATTGCTCCCTAGGACCAATGCTGTTCGTTCCAAACACTTCATTACCTGCATTATCTGGATTAGGCGTCCAACGCACTCCCTGACTTTTTCCAAAATAAATACCATGCAATATATAAGGATTAATCTTACGTTTGTCATTGAGCATGATAAGTGGTTCTAGTCCGATCTCATAAATGAGATCGCGGGCGATATGTTTGTATTTATTGCTTTTGCTTTCGAGTCGCTCGTTCGTCATAATTAAAAAACCAACGCGCAATGGAAGGCGAACAGCTATGTGTTTATTAAAATTATATTGACCATAAAAACTCTGGTTGTAATTGGATGCGATTGAAATTTCTGTTTCACTGCCTAAAGAAGATAAAGTCGAAAGTAAATTAATGCCTACTGAAAATTTGGAGTAGGAATGAGGTGTATAGATTTTTTTTACACGGACACTGTCCATGTATTTATTCGTATAAATTGAGGGTTTAAAACTTATAGAAACGAAATCTGTCGTATCTGTGGAAGAATGATTCGTGAAGGAAGTCAAACTAGAAATGGATTGAACCACTTTTTTGTCATTTTGCATGTAGACAATTATTCCATCCTTCTTGTCAACTAATAAGAGTTGGACGATCTTAATATCTCCATTTTTAAGAACAAGCGTGTCTTGCGCTGAAATGTAAAGAAATGGAAATTGAAACAAAAGTAAAAAAAGGTATTTCATTGATTTAAAATTTATACGAATTAACCCTTCTCCCAGAATAAATTAAGCAAGATAACAACAAAAGATATTTTGTTTGTTTAAAAAAATAGTAGTTTTTCATGCGTTCTCTTTATTCTGTTAAACTTTGGCATATAGACATGAGGTTAATCTTTATGTTGTGTTAACAATTATAACGTGTCAAACATATGGCCAAATTGTTAGTCTACAAAATTGAATTTCACAATAAATAAATTATTAGTTGCGTATTTCGCAACAGGTAGGTCAAATCTCGGTCACCTTTCTGCGCTGGAGGCTATTAAAGGCAGGTGGGTTCTCGGTACTAATTATCAAGAATAGCTTGGTTTAAACGTTTATCACTAATCCGTTTATCTCTAATTAGATTTTTTTCAACCAAACAGCTGCTTGAAGCTTGCTACCATCTTCTAGAATGACATAATACAATTCTCCAGTCATGCTGGATTTTGTTGCCAATTGATCTATGAACGCTTGTTTCGTTTTGATTTTTCCTCCACTTTGTTTCCATTTTGAACGTAAATGATCTGCGGCTTCTTTCGGCGAATGTTCTTCTCCATTGCGTATGAATAGGATATCGGAAGTTTCAATATTCTTTAATAAGGTTTGAATCTCTTTCGTTTCATCTTTATCCGCTTTTTGTGGATGGTAATTTTCAACGATTTCGAAATTGGCAAAATCATCTCCGAAGAGTTTGTTCACCATGTGTTTGCACGTAACGGTATAAGAAAAGTGATTGAATTTGAAATTAATCGGTTCCATTTCCATGATCGATTCAGCCACCAACACCTTCTCATTTTCTTTAATGATGATTTGTGTTTGTCCTTTGGTAATATCGTTGATGCTACAAATCACATTTCCCTCAATAGATGGTAAGTTGATTTGCGTACGTTGAACGAGTTGAAATTTGAATCCCTTCTTCGGAAGTAGCAATTGATTGACAGGCTTTTCCTCAGAGGAACAACCAATGATGAAAAGTGTCAGAATGAAAAGAGTTCCAAATTTTATCACAAATTCATTGTTTAATCACAAATTACGAATCACCCTGTCTGTCGACAGGCCGGAAATCACGAATCACAAATCACGAATTACAAATCTTTAGTTAGCGGTGTTGGTCGAACAACAACAGATTTCCATCTGGATCTTGCACCATAAAGAAAGCAGGACCAGTCGAAGTTGTATCTGTTTCTGTCATGATACTAATTCCTTTACTTTTTAAGTGTTTTTCAATCACGCGTACATCGTCCCATTTTTTCATGTTCTTCGCATTTTCATCCCAACCAGGATTGAAAGTCAACATGTTTCCTTCAAAAAATCCACTAAAGATTCCAATGATTGTTGTACCATTTTTTAGGATGAGGTAATTATTTTTTTCATCACCGCCCATTTTTGAAAAACCAAGTGCTTCATAGAATGCTTTTGATTTTTGAAGATCTTTCACATTTAAACTCATCGAAAATGCTCCAAGAATCAAGGGCTTTTCTGTTTTCGCTTTTTCTTTGCCCTCGTGGTAAACGAACGACATAGTCAGGATTCCTAATCCAAAAGCACCAAGCAATGCCAATGGAAAAATGATAGATTTTTTCATCGTGTTTTTTTAAGTGAGTCAAATGTAGTGAAAAAAGAAAATTGTTAGATTCGAAGATTTGACAGGATTTGAAAATTAGAGAATCAATTGAATTAATTACAAATCATCAATCATAAATCATAAATCATGAATAATAAATCACAAATCACAAATTACAAATCACGAATCCCCCTTAGTGCGCATGTGACCCTGCATCATCCAACGATACTCCTTGCTTACGTAAGATTCGGCCAACAACAAAAGCAAAAAGCGTTAAATATAAAAAGCAGAATCCACCGATGATAAATGAAAATTGAATTCCTAATACATCCGATAATTTCCCTTGAATTGGAGGGATAATCGCTCCTCCTAAAATCATCATTACGAGAAAAGCAGAACCTTGTGCTTGATATTTTCCAAGTCCAGCCAATGAAAGTGAGAAAATGGATGGCCACATAATTGAACAAAACAATCCACACGACAAGAATGCGTAAATAGCAATTGTACCTGTTGTATTAATTCCGACTAAAATTGCAATGACTCCTAAAATACCAAAAACACTCAAAGTTAATGCTGGTTTGTCGTTGGTTACAATAAATGCGATTAATTGAATCACAACACAAGCAATGTACCAATACAAAGCTTCAATTGAATAACCTGATATCCATGTTAGACCTAGTACAAGACCAAATGCGGCAATTGGAACGATGATTTTTAAGCGCATTTTCATTTTTTCAGATAAATCAAAGGCATTGATGGCGCCAGACCAACGTCCGATCATTAAACTTCCCCAGAACATGGCGATATATGGTGCAATTTGCGAAGAACTGTGTGAGCCAAATGATTTTTGCTTCAACAATTCACCTAAATTACTTCCGACTGCAACTTCAACACCAACGTAAACAAAAATGGCTAGCATTCCCAATGATAATTGAGGATAACGCATAGCTCCCCAACCAGTTTGTTGTTTACTTCCGCGGAAAAATGCAAAGAAAATTCCTGCAAGAATCACCAACAATCCAGCGCTCAACCACATTAATCGGTTCTTTTCTAAAGGCTCTTTCAGTAGTTGAACATCTGATTTAATTTCTGTTATTTCGTGTTGATATTGATGGTGATTTAAAATGATTTCAGCTGAATTTTTCTTCGTCGCGTCGAATACGGTATCCATTTTCGCGATTGAATCACATTCTTGCTCTAATTGGGTTATTTTAATGGCTGATTCGCTTTTATAACTGCTGAAAACAGGTATGAAACAAATTGCAAGGAACAAGGTCATTACTAACAACGTCAACATTGCTTTTGGTGATTTTTCTAATGGTTCACTCGCTGTTTCTTCAACTAACTTTCCGTCAGGAAGATTTTTTGAAAGCGCAAATAATGCTGAAACTCCAACGAACAACATTCCAACACACGCATAAAGAATAATCACTTTTGTCAGTGATAAGGATTTGATCATGTCATCACTGATTGCAGCAGAAGTTCCAAATAAAGCCAAAGCAACAATCAAAGGTCCAATGGTTGTTCCAAGACTATTGATTGCTCCTCCAAAGCTGATACGATTTCCGCCAGTGCGCTCGTCTCCAATTAATATCATAAATGGATTCGCAGAAGTTTGTTGCAAGGAAAACCCTAAAGCAACAATGAATAATCCAAGTAACATTCCTGGGAATAAATTAGCATAAACCGAAACAATCATCGTTGCAGCACCAAACGCTGAAAACAATAATCCGTATACGATACTTTTTTTGTAACCCCATCGAGCAACATAATCTTTACCGAATGCAGAACTAAGAATGAATAATAACAAGGCGCCTAAGTAATAGGCCAAATAAAATGCAAAATCAATTAATTGACTTTGAAATTGATCCAAATGAAAGTAATTTTTACAAAATGGAATGAAAACACTGTTTCCAGCCGCAATAAATCCCCAGAAAAAGAAAACACTGGATAGTGTAGCCAAAGCATTGTAATTTGTTGTTGGTTGTTGTTCGTTTTGCATGTTTTTAGATTTAAGATTAAACCATTTTATTCGTTAACTGTTCTTCCTTATATTTATAAAACTTCGTATTCCATTTTTAGTCCACTAAAATTGTGTAATTGTGAAGTTTAAGTTGTGAAAATTAAAAATAAATTTTAATATTGTACAAATTACAATAAGTTAATATTACATTTAGTTTAAATCTTCAATAAAAACGAGCCGAATGATTAAAACTTTCTTGTTTGTCCTATTGTCTTTAGCTTGGTTGTTACCATCCAATTTGCATGCGCAAGTTCGAAAAGTTACGATTACGAAAGAAAGTAGTAAGTGGCAACTGCGCGTAAATAATGAGCCGTTTTATATTCGAGGTGCCGGAGGAACGGTACAAATGGATGCTGTTGTAGCGTGTGGAGGGAATACAATTCGAACGTGGGGAATCGAAAACGCACAGTCAATTCTTGATGAAGCTGAAAAAAAGGGTTTAAAAGTAATGCTTGGACTTTGGGTTCAGCACGAGCGCCATGGTTTTGATTACAACGATCAAGAAAAAATTAAGAATCAATTAGAAGGATTTCGCATCGCAGTTCGAAAATACAAAGATCATCCAGCTTTACTGATGTGGGGAGTTGGAAATGAGTATGAATTAGAATATTCGAACACGAAAGTATGGGCTGCGGTGAACGATATCGCGAAAATGGTTCACGAAGAAGATAAAAATCATCCAACGTCAACGGTTACTGCTGGGACAAATGCTGAGAAATTGAATTTTGTTCAAACGGTGTTAACCGAAGTCGATATTTATGGAATTAATACCTACGGAGACATTGAATCCGTAAAAAGTGTTTTGACGAATGGAAATTATTCGGGTGCATACATGATTACTGAGTGGGGACCAAATGGACACTGGGAATCTCCGAAAACGATTTGGGGAATGTCAATTGAACAAACAAGTTCTGAAAAAGCAGCTGTTTATTTAAAAAGATATCAAACGTGTATAGCTGCAGATAGCGCTCAATGTATTGGTTCATTTGCCTTTTTATGGGGACAAAAACAAGAATACACAAGTACGTGGTATGGACTTTTTAACGAAGATGGAATTCCAACCGAAGCGATTGATGAATTGACGTATTGCTGGTCCGGTGCATACCCAACAAATAGAGCTCCTAGTGTTGATTCCATTTATTTCAATGAAAAGAAATTAGCGCCTAATTGTATTGTTAAAGCCAATACAAGCTATTCATTCGAACTTTTTGCAACAGATTTAAATAAGGATAAACTCAATTATACGTGGGAACTTTATCCAGAAAGCACCGATTTAAAATCAGGGGGAGATGCTGAAATGAAGCCACCGATTATCAATGGTAGGTTAAAAGGAAAAAATCAAGCCCAGGTGCAATTGAAGGCTCCGCTAAAAGAAGGACGTTATCGCCTTTTTGTAAAAGTTTTTGATGGTGAAAAATTAGCGTACATGAACATTCCCTTCTATGTGGAACCAACGAATGATTCAGACCGAATTCATTTTAAAGAACAAACCTTAAAATCGTTCGATGAAGAATAAATTAAAACCTATCATTCTTACCGTACTTGGATTCGCTTCGCTGAATCTACAGGCTCAGTTGATCGATTCTTCAGCGTTTGAACCGAAGAATAGTGGACTTTTCCCAAAGAAAATGCAAGCTACTATGAATACCATTACGGTGTCAGGTTATTACCGTTTCTTGGGTTGTTACACGCAGATGAAAGACCAATATCCTGAATTTGGGGATGTGAAAAACCGTGTCTTTCTGGGAGATGACAGTAATATTCCTCAGTTGATGTTGACCATTGGAGGACGTCCGAGTAAAACAACTTCATTTTCAACAGATTTGTATTTGTGGACGCCGATGTCAGGAAGTGAAACGGATTATGTGAAAGGCTTAAATTTGGGTGTGAATCTAACTGGGACGCATTCAACAAAATATGGAACCTTTAGTGTGAAAACAGGTGGAATTCATTGGTATACAATTAGTCCTTTTACATTTGCTTCAAATACAGGTTACAACCGTTTCAGTGTTTTTGAGCGCAATCCGTGGGATCCTGCGATGAAAACGGTTTACGATCGTTACCACAAGTTTTACTCAGATGGAGCCTTAACGCAAGATACGCGATGGGGACAACAAGCATTTCAAGGATTTATTCTCGATGGAGTTCGTTTGCCAAAACAATTTTCGTTCGCTTACATGTATGGTAAATCGCAATTTAATGGCGGGGCTTTGCCAACTCCAAATGCATTAATGGCTGGGAAAATCAAAAAAGAGTTCAGGAATAATTTCGTGAGCGTCAATGCGATTTCAAGTAAAACGTATACGGATAGTTTGGCGCGTTTGGCATTGGGATATAATTTAGTGACGTCCGAATTTAAACTGATCTGGAAAGAAATGCAGTTGTTAGGTGAAGTCGGAACTGGAAATTATTTTAGTCCAACAGCCACAGGGAAATGGGGAGAAGCCTTGGATTTAAAACTGCAATTTTCAAAAGAGTGGACACATTTCCCACTTGAAGTACGCTATTTTCAAATTAGTCCAAATGTCATTAACAACAATGGTGTGTTTTGGAATTCATCAATTCAAGAATACAATGACAATTTTACAGGAGAACCAACTCCAGGTAGTCAAACTTCCTTAATTCCATTTGCGAGTTCGCTTGTTTCGATTGGTCAAATGACGAACAATCGCCGCGGTGTGATTTTAAACATGGACATGGCGTTTAAAAAACATAAGTTAACCATCGGCTACAGTGCAGCAAGTGAATTAGTCGCGTTGTCCGATAAAATAACCTACGGACATCCTGCGAATAATTTAGCATTGTCCAGATTTTGGCGTTGGGGCTTTCCAGCAGGAGTGGGGCCTTACGGAAATGTAAACAAGATTTATCGAGGTATTTATGAAACGGTTCAAATTACAGATTCAATCACTGCAAAAGGATTCAATTCATTGGAAATTAGTTACAAAACGGAGTTTAAACTGTTTGGAAAGGATATGTTGGTATTTTATTTGGGAGGAATGCACAGTGTTCAATCGAAATTTTCGCCTTTACCGAAGTACTCAAAAGCAGCTTATTTGCAATCTTACAACAATCAGTTAGAGTTTTATTATTTACTGTTCCCGAAAGTAATTGTTTCGAATTACCTTGGCTATGATCGCATTTTAGCAAATGATCAAACTCTATTAGATGTCGTTACGAATAAAGCGAAAAATCAAGAAGGGTTCTCGTATGCGATTGGGCTTGATTTGCAATTAGCAAAAAACACAGGACTCTACATAAAACATCGCTGGATGAACTATCAAGACCGTAGTTTTTCACTTGATCATTACAATGGAACAGAAACAACAGTTGAACTTAAAATCTACTTTTAAAATGAAATATATCTTAACATTCTGTCTAACGATTTGTGCATTTACTTCTTTTTCACAGGAAGATAAAAAAGTGCAGTTTGTTGGAGGAGCGCGTTCTATTATTTCGAATGCTGATTTTAGTTCAGATCAAGAAGATACAGTAACGAGTCGTAAAAATTCTGGTGGATATGCATTGATTGATTTAGGCTTTAAAATAAATCCGAATGCGTCAACTGAGATTCTTGGAATGGTGCGTATTAAAAATGCATTTGGAGGATTTTGGGGAAGTGGTGTAACGTTCGATGTTCGTCAACTCTATGTAAAAGGAGTTGTAAAGAATGCCTTACGTTATCAAATTGGTAACATTGATTACAAATTGACACCGTATACTTTTTACAATCACAATGCTGACTTATTGGTGCAATCTAGTTCAGTTTTGAAGATAAAAGAAGAAGTACTGAACTACGAATCGTTCTATAAAAACAATACTTGGCGTCAACAAGGTGCAGCAATTGATTTTGCACTTCAATTTCCGAAAGCAGTAGATGAAATTAAAGTAAATGCCTTCATTACGCGTTTGAACCCGAGTAATTTGGGTAATATCCTTGAGCGCTTGTACGGTGGAGGAAATGTGATTTTTACCCAAAGTAAATACCTTACGCTAGGATTTAACCATGTAAGTATTTTCGATTTAAAAAACACTGCTGTGAATGAGAATGCTTATCGCAACAATGTGAGCTCCGTTAATTATAAAGCGACGCTTGATTTGAAAAAGCACATTTTTGGCATTAGCGGTGAATCTGGGTTTTCGTCGAGTGCACTTAGTTTAGACACAACAGGCGGTTTGAAGGATTATTTCATTAATGTTCAAGCGAATTATCAGCACAAACAATCAGGTTTAAAAGCACACCTTGGATACATGGATAATGGAGCTGATTTCAGAAGTTTTGGTGCTCAAAGTAAACGAGTTGATTTCAACCAACTGAATAACTTCTACGAACGTTATACCAATGATCAAATTATTCGACCGTTGTCAAATTATGACTTATACAATGATCCAACACTATATTCTAATTCAATAACTACAGGTATCATGGCGTATAATCCGGCCGTAAATAATGTTTTACCATATGGAATTGCAACGTTCAATCGCAGAGGTTTATTTGCTGGATTAACGGTTTCAAACAAAAAGGAAAGCATCAAGCTAGATGCGAAATATTATCGATTAGGTGAAGTGCGCGGACAAGGAACAACAAAATTGAGAAACTTTAATTCAGTGAATGCTAATTTGGAATTCAATTTCTCAAAGATGTTTAATTGGAAAAAAGAGCAAAAATTGACTGCAGGATATGCCTTCCAAGATACCAAAAGAACAAGTGATTTTTCCTTCGAACAAATTGCATTGAAATCAACAACCTTGAATTTAGGTTTAGAAATGGAATTGGTGGATGATTTATACTTATTAGCGAATAGTTATTATTTCAAAAGCAAAGGAAATGAGTCGATGCCTGTTCGAAACGCTGAAGGTGATATCATCAACTATACGGCAATGAACATTAGTGGTGAAGAATTATGTTTAGCAGGAGGATTGAAATACAATTTCACTCCATCGATTTACCTTGCAGCAATTTATGAAAGCAATACGAATTCCTTCAGTTCTGTGAGTTCGTACCGTTATAATCAGTTTTATATTTACTACATCATGAAATTTTAAAGTATGAAAAAATATCTTTTTTTAATCGTTCTTGGTTTGGGGCTAGTTGCTTGTCGCAAAGATGAAGTGAATCAATTTGATGGACCTTCTTTACAAGATTTAAATGGTGCTTTTGTAATCATCAATAGTTTACAAGCAAGTCAAGATTCTGTTGATTTTGCTGCTGGAGAAAGCGTTTATTTCACAGCTGATTTATCGAAAACGAGTGCTTGGAAAATTACGATCACTGGGCAAACGAGTGGAGCAGTAAAAGAAATTACTGGTTTAAGTAGTTCAATTGATGTGAGCCAAAGTTTGTGGACTGGAACCACGACCAACTTGCCAATTTTCAAGGCTGAAATGTGTAAGGTCGATTTAACCTTTACGAATGAGCCTGATACGTTGACGGTGTTTGTTAAAGTATTGGCCCCGAAAACGAATGCTGGATTTTTGATTTCAGATTTTGAATCAGGATTCAATGGAGGTTGGACATCATTCGTGCAAGCAGGCGCGAATATGGACTTTCAAATTAAATCGGATGGTTCAGCGCCTGAAGGTAATTCGTATTACAACATGGCAGGAATAGTTGATTGGGATTGGTTAATAGGTTTAGTGAATTTCAATGCGAGTGCATATGGCGCTTCGACCTTTCCGTTGTCATCAAATCCAAATAACGTTTATTTTAATGTTATGATGTATGGAGAACCTGGCTTGAACAATACATTGGTGTTATTTCAGTTCGAAGAAGATGAAAATGGAGATGGAGCATTTACCGCTGCTTCGGAAGATATGTATTCACTTCAAGTAACAGTGGATTGGGTTGGTTGGAAAATGGTTAGCATTAAATACAGCGATATTCCTTGTTTAGTGAATGGCTCTCCAGCAGCTCCAAATGGTGAAGGAACGCATCAATCGAATAAAATCAAAACGATTAATATGCTTCATTTGGCGAATCCAGTTTCAGGTTACGCTAAAGCTAAATTGGATTACATGATTTTTACTGAAAATGCACCTTTGAATCCTTAAGCTATGAAATTAATTTTTAGCTGTTTTTTGATAATTTCAACACTATCGTTTGGTCAAGATTCCATTCAAAAGTTCGTTAAATTAAAAGAAGTTACAGTCATGCCCAAGCGGAAAATAGTTAAACCGCTTTCGCTTTATGACGAAGAGGTTGCACAAGTATATTCCATAAAAGGTTTTGATCAGCTGGTTATATTTGATAATGATTTATCGGAAGAGGTTTGGTCTACAAAAAATGTGAATTGCGTTGATTTGACATTAAAAACAGATGTGAAAGACACTTTCTTGCAGGTAAAATGGAACAAAGATCAAGATGGATGTGATTGGGTTGGAATGGGCTATGGTTGGGATATGTGGACAGGCAAAGATATGGCAGCAGTTCGAGATACACTAGCGATTCAACTTTTGGTTCGTTCAACGACTAAACCATTTACAAACATTCCCTGGGCTTTTGGATTTGAAGATTATTCGGGAAACCAAGCTTGGTTGGGGTATAATAAATCATTTTTATTAGCAAAAGAAATTGGAACCGATTGGACAAAAGTGGAAATTCCGATGTCGCTTTTCCCATTTGAGGAGAATGATTTTGATTTGTTCAATGTGAAACAATTAATTGTGCAGTTGTTTTCTGAAGGAACGATTGAAATCAACTCAATTCAACTTGTTCCTTTTTCTCGAAAATTGAAGGAGGAAATAAGTGTTTCACCAAGCAAAACTACTATTAAAATTGATGGAGAATCCTCTGATTGGAAAACATCAGAATTCATTAAAATTATTGGTGGACATCAAATGGCTCTGCATTATACTTCTGATGTTTTATACATTGGTGTGCATGTAAATGATTCTTCAGCACTGAAAAATGTTAATAAAGGAGCGGATTTATGGAAAGGTGATGCTGTTGAAATTGCTTTTGCAACAAACACAGAAGCAGATGAAAAACGCAATTATTATTTACTGAGTGATCAGCACATTGGTATTAATTGTGGGGCTGAAACGTACGCATGGGATTTCAAACGAAATACAGCATTAAACTCACTCAACTATAAGTTAAAACGTGAAGAAAATGGTTATTTCATAGAATTAGCACTTCCGGTTAAAGAATTTTATTCAACTAGTTTGATGAACGGAACAACCCTGGGTTTTGAATTGGCAATTGATTTAGGATCTGAAGCAAATGTTCGCAAGCAACAAGATCGATGGAATAGCGCCTCTGCGGAAGGGTTTCATTTATCACCAAGTAAATGGGGGAGAATTCGATTGAATTAGAAAACGAAATTTTATGCATAAAAAAATGGCCAAAATTACTTTTGGCCATTTTTTATTTTTAGGTATTAATTTTTTGAAAATGAGATGCGTTTTGTTGTTCCATCTTCATTCTTAATCTCGAGAATGTAGTTTCCATTTGTAAGAAATGAAACATCAATAGAATTTTCGATTTTAAGCTTGCTTTCAGCTAATTTCTCACCGTTTAAACTATAAATCGAATAGATAAACGATGTCGTACCATTGAGTCCTTCTAACGATAAAATATCATTCGTAGGATTTGGATAAACATTCAGATTACTCACTGCAAGCTCATTGATTGTCAATTCAGCCTGATCCTTGTAAACGCGAATATAATCGACTACAAAGTCTGCAGGGAAATTTGTTGTTCCGTCTGGATATCCTGGCCAATTTCCTCCAACCGCTAAATTTAAAATCAAATAAAATTCCTTGTGAAATTCGTCTGTTCCATTGGTGCCATTCGTAATATTTAATAAATAATACAATTGATCGTCCATGTACCATTTTATGTAGGTTGAATCCCACATAATTGTGAAGGTATGAAATGCAGTTGGATCAGTATTGATGATGCCTCCTAAATATTGGTGACCAACATTATCCCAATGTGCAGTTCCATGAATTTTAGTTTCGCTATTGATGTGTTCCATAACATCAATTTCACCACACATAGGCCAACTAACAGAGTCAATGTTTGATCCCAACATCCAGAAAGCTGGCCATAATCCTTTGCCCATTGGACATTTCATTCGGCCTTCAATTTTTCCGTATTGAATATCAAAAAGATTTTTGGAAATAATCTTTGCGGAAGTATATTCATTTGTGCCGAACTGCTCTGCTTTTGCTCTAAATGTAGCTTCACCATTTGCAATTGTTAAGTTAGCATTACCCGCAGTGTAATATTGTGCTTCGTTGTTTCCCCAGCCATTGCCTCCAACATCGTTAACCCATTTCGAATTGTCCAATGTTGAATTATCAAACTCGTCATTCCAAATCATAACCCATTGAGCTGAAGATTGGAAACTAATAAGTAAAACCGTAACTATAATTCCTAGTGTTTTCATTTTTTTGGAGTAAAAAAAAGGAGGGCAAAAGCCCTCCTTAAAGGTAATTAATTAAGAATTAATTTTTCACTATTCGTGCAGTTTGTATACCATTTGCTCCATGAACATTTACAGTATATAAACCAGCTTCTAATGAAGTGATGTCAAGTTCAACAACAAACTTGTTTGTTTCAGTCGAAAGAACTAATTCACCAACTAAAGAATAAACTTCAATTTTTTCAATTGCTTTTGAACTTGTTAATGTAATCAATGCATTTGTTGGATTAGGGTAGATTGCAACATCCATTTGGCTGAATTCTTCTACTCCTAAGGCACATGGGCTACAACGATCATACGTGTTTGAAACATCACCTTGACCAAGAATCCATTGACGATTAGCATAAGAAGAATAATCAGTTAATGGAGCACATCCACCACCATTTTGCATTTCAGAAATTAGGTTTTCCATCACACCATCTTTCACTAATAAATATTCAAGTGAATCGGTAGGCGCTGGAGAAATTGTGAACGTCCAAGTTCCATCGCCATTATCAACAGCTTGCGGGCCAAATGCTGGATTCCATTGCCAAATTGGACCTGTTAAATTAACTTGGTCTGCTGAATCACAGATTTCAGTTGTAATCACCAAATCTGGATATTCACATGGAACACAACGGTCGTAATTGATATTCACATCTCCAGAACCTACTACCCACTTTCTATTTGCATAGTTGGAATAATCCGTAACCGGCGCACATGTTCCTCCATTTTGCATATCAGAAATTAAATTCTCCTGCACTGAATTCACAACAACTAAATATTCCATATCTGCTGTTGGCGTTGGATTTAAATTAACAGTCCAAGTTCCATCACCATTATCTGTAGCGATTGGTCCACCATTTGGATCCCAATTCCACCAAGGGCCTGTGATTCTTACTGAAGTAGCATTTACATTACAAACATCAATATTTAAGTTAAGACCAGAAGCTCCTGCTGCCATACTCAAATTATCAAAGTAGTATGTTTTAGTTCCGGCTGTAGCCCCATCCACTCCAAAATTGAAAAAGACAGATGCTTTATTATAATTGTTGGCAAGATTAATAGCTGCTGTTCCAGGCGCTTGATTTGCAAAGTCAAAAGTTAAGGTTTGCCATTGACCAGCTGCAGTAGTTGTAGCCTCTGTTTCAACTGTTATTCCTGGATTTGTATAATCTTCTACTTTTAAACGAACCTGAATACCTGCATCTGGAGACCAAACTTTCAGAGACATTGATGTTGCACCTGAAGCAAATGGAATTGGAGAAGCAAGACCTGAATTACTAGCGTTAGTAATTGTTGTTCCTGCCCAAGTTGCAGCAGTATTTGATTTAATGACTTTCGCAACTGTATTAGTTGGGTCAGTTGGATCCACTTCAATTGTTGAAAGTTCTGCTCCACCGAATCCAGCTAAACCATAATCTGTATTTGCTAATTCAAAAGTAACAGGTAAATCCATTTGATTTAAACCACCACCTGAAACATAAGTTAGATCATCAAAGTAGTAAGTTTTAGTTCCAGCTGTAGCTCCATCCACACCAAAATTAAAAAAGACAGATGCTTTATCGTAATTGTTAGCTAAATTAATTGTTGCCGTCCCTGCAGCTTGATTTGCAAAGTTGAAAGTTAAGGTTTCCCATTGACCAGCTACTGTAGTTGTAGCTTCTGTTTCAACGGATATTCCTGCATTCGTATGATCTTCCACTTTCATTCGAATTTGAATTCCTGCATCAGGAGACCAAACTCTTAATGACATAGATGTAGCACCTGAGACAAATGGAATCGGTGTTGCAAAACCTAGATTCCCGACGTCTGTGATGGTTGTTCCTGCCCAAGTTGCAGCAGTATTTGATTTAATGACTTTCGCAACTGTATTCGTTGGGTCAGTTGGATCCACTTCAATTGTTGAAAGTTCTGCTCCACCAAATCCAGCCAAGCCATAATCTGTTGTTGCTAGTTCAAATGTAACTGGCAAGTCCATTTGATTTTGCGCAAAAAAGCTACTTAGAGGTAAGGTAGCTAATGAAAACGCAAAAATAATTTTGTGAGTAAATTTTTTGAATTTCATAGTTTTTAATTTAAAGTTTTAAATTGTAAAGCTAATATAAATTAAATTATTGTAAAAAATACAATAAGGTAAAATATTTCTTGATAAAACAGTTAAAACTTAAATTTGTTCACTACATTCTGAATTGATAAACACCTTTTTTTAATTGATCCTGATAAAGGGTTTCATCAAACGAAAATAATTTGGCAGGACGATGCTTGACATTTTGCTGTTTTTCGTCATGAGCAACTAAAGGAATGTACTTTATTTTTTTTCTAAAGTTTGCTTTATCCATCTCTTGTTCAAAAGCAAATTCGTACAATTGTTGAAATTCATTTAAGGTGAAACGGACTGGCAGAAGATCGAAACAAATTGGTTCAAACGTAAGTTTTTGTTTCAATAGCTCGTAAGTTGAATTTACTATCAAATTATGATCAAAAGCCAAGTTTGGAACTTCGTTAATTGGAACCCATTGAACTTCTTCCGCCCAAGAGGAAGCTTCCGCTTTAAATTCATCTATACGGATTAAGGCAAAATATGCGTTCGTTATTACACGACCTTGTGGGTGTCTTGTTGGATTTCCAAAGGTTTGTGCTTGGTGTAATTCAATATTTTTTAATCGTGTTAAATCAAACAATATACGTTCAGCCGCATTTGGCAAGTCTTCATCGGGATAAACCAAATCTCCTGGTATTGCCCAATAATTTTCATAAGGTTCAATGGAACGTTTAATGAGTAAAACATGAATTTTACCATTTTGATAACCAAAAATGACACAATCAAGCGAAAATGAATAGGTAAAGAAATTTTTTAAATCACTGTTATGCATGTTCATCGCTTTTCATTTTAATTCAAACGTGGTTTCCAAACTGCCAATTTCAATTGAAAAAGCTCCTGGTTCCAACATCCATTTTCCGTTCTGGTCTGCAAACATAAGGTCTTCTTTTGAAATGGTGAAATCTACACGCTTCGTTTCATTTGCTTCCAATGTAATTTTTTCAAAACCTTTCAATCGCTTTCCTGCCGGAATTAAAGAACTTACCTTATCAGATAAAAACAATTGAACAACTTCTTGTCCTTTAATTTTACCCGTATTTTTCACGTTAATAGAAACGTGTAATTCTTCTTTGTCAGAAATAGTGCTTTTATCGACTGTTAAATCAGCATATTCAAATGTTGTATAACTAAGTCCAAATCCAAATTCCCACTCAGGATCAAAGGCCTTGAAATCATTGTTTTTTGAACGGTCAACGCTTTTCGGATGGTCATAGAATTCAATTACTCCGTCGTATTTTGGATAGGTGTAAGGTAATTTCCCGGACGGATTCACTTCTCCAAATAGAATGTTAGCAAGTGCCGACCCACCAAAATCACCAGGTAGATAACATTGTACAATCGCAGATGCTGAGTCCACAATCGAATGAATGATACGTGGGCGTGCTTCAGTCAGTACAAGAATTACGGGTTTATTGGTTGAATAAGCAATTTCTGCTAACTCAAGTTGTGCAGATGATAAATTCAATGATCGAATATCACCTGGTTTTTCTGTTTGAGGTAATTCTCCTAAACACAATACAATCACATCACTTAAGTTTGCTTTTTCTTTGAAGTCAGCAACATCCGTCAAACGAGATGTTTCAAATCCATTCTCGAAGTAGAGCTCAGCACCTTGTGAATAAAGGCAGTTTTCTTTTCCAACCTTTTGTTCAATTGCAGAATAAATCGTTGCAACATTTTTCGTGTTATAACTTGAGTCATATCCCTGCCATGTATGTGTCCATGCGCCATTTAAGTAAATCATATTATTAGCCGTTGGACCAGCAACGAGTATTTTTTTAGATTTTGCTAAAGGCAATAATTGTGCTTTATTTTTTAACAATGTGATTGATTCTTCAGCACTTTTTAAAGCGGTCAACTTAAATTCATTTGATCCAAACAAGGGATAGATTTTTGCTTGATTCATATCTTTATCAAACAACCCAAGACTTAACTTAACACGCAAAATTCGGCGGACAGCATCGTTCAAGCGGTTTTCTGAAATTCGACCATTTTTAACAGCGGTAATCATTAAATCGCAATACGCTTTGTAATTCGGACTTGTTGGAACCATGCTCATGTCAACTCCAGCATTGAAGGCCATAACAACCGCATCTTCATTTGTTTTAGCCACTGAATGAACGGTTTCAAGCATGATAAAATCTTCCCAATCCGAAACCGTAAATCCATTAAATCCCCAATCGTTTTTTAGTACTTCTGTCAATAAATGATAATTTGTATGACCTGGAATACCATTTACGTCACCGCTGTTAATCATTAAGGTCATGGCTCCAGCTTCAACTGCTTCTTTAAATGGTGGAAGAAAAAGTTCTTGCATGTATTTTTCGGGAATCCAAGCGGGTGTGCGATCTCTTCCTGAAAGCGGTTGACTGTAACCTACAAAATGCTTCAAACAAGCAGCTCCATGATATTCATCAATCGCACCAGTTCCTTGATAACCATTTATGAGCTCTTTTCCCATGGACATTGCCAAGAAAGGATCTTCACCTAAGGTTTCAAAATATCTTGACCAAAGTGGTTGACGCGCAACATCCAAAACAGGTGAAAAATTCCAAGGAATGCCAGATGCTTTCATTTCATAGGCAGTAATTTCTCCAAAACGTTTTGCAAAAGAACGATTCCAAGTTGCTGCGAGTCCAATTTCTTGCGGAAACAATGTTCCTCCAATCGTGTAGTTCATTCCATGAATCGCATCAATACCGTATAAAATTGGAATGGTTGAATTCCCTTTTAAATAGGATTTATGAATTGTTGGAAGAAGCGATTTCCATTCCTGTAAACTCAAGGTATGTGAACTAACATTAAGAACTGAACCTATTTTGTATTTGTTAATTGCTTCATTTAATTTATCGGCATCAATTTGATGTGGATATAGAGTTGCTCCTTTTTCATCCGATTTCAAAAGTGCATCCAATGTTATTTGACATGTTTGTCCAATTTTCTCCTCTAAGGACATTTTCGACAACAATTCAGTGATTTTTGTTTCAATTTCTTGATTTAAACCTTGATTAAAGTTTTGCGAAAAAGTACTACTTGATAACAATAGAAAAAACGGTAAAACACCAATTATAACTGAATTAAAGCAATTTTTTTGTCTCATTTTTGTGTTCTTTTGGAGTAGAAAAATACTAAATATTGTCATTTGTACAATAACTATTTAAATAAAATAGTGTTTTTCACTAGCTCAAAGATGTGATTAATATCCAGCAATTTGTATTTTCGTTTCAAATGATCCGTATGAAAAAGGCTTTTTTTGTTTTCAATTGCACACTATTACTGATTATAAGTGTTTCCGCTTGTAATAAACCAGTTTATAAATACAATCCTGATTTTGAAGGAACATGGCGCACTGTAGCAGTGTATGATACTATTTTAGATAAAATAGTGCAAAGTGAAATTGTAATCGACGGCGCAGATGGTTCCTATAAGAATACGTGTGAACCTTGTAATACCAACGAATTGTGCAATTGCGTGAGTTATCAAGTTGGAAAAGCTGTAATGAATGATACCAAAACACAATTGAAAATTGGCTCAAATGGTTTTGCCTTAACAATTGACCAGGAACCAAAAGAAAACTCAAGTGGTCTTTGGACGATTATTATTAAAGGGCAAACCTATTATAGAAACTAGTGATTAGAGAATAGAAACTAGTTCGCCATCGCGGAGTGATTAGAAATTAGATGAAAAGAGTATTGGTTTTAGTGATGTTGGTATTTGCATTTTTCGGTGCAGCCCAAAATCCATTGTTTCAGAAATATGTTGGACAACACTACCTTGATTTTTCAGAATTTGAGCAATTCAAAGATTACGAAGATTACGGTGGAATGTTATTGAATTACCAAAATGACCAAGATACAACGGACGCTTTCGCTTGGTATGGAAAAGGAGATACGAATATTGTCATTTTTGAATCAGCCTATAATCCAGATGGAGGATCCAGTGCTCGCTATATTTTTAAAGATGCACTGATAATTGAAGAGTTATCTAAGAATCGTTCGATAGTGTATGGACTCTGCTCGTATGAAGGAGTTGAAGATGCGTATATTGTCGCACTAATGAATGTTAGACGGAATACTGAATATTTCACGAAATGCAAGAAAGCTTGGCGCATAAATTCTGTAACACGCGTTTTTGAAGAAATCGATCCCAAAAAAGTGAAATGCATCAATGAAGGTTTTGGATGTTGTTGATTTCATCAATTATATAGGTAATAATAAGTGCTGAAGTATCATTAAATAGTGTTCGATTTGAATCGTCTGAAAGGACTTACTAGTTTCACTCACGACTAATTCTTACCTTTGTTCGTTTAGCCCAACGCAAAATGGTCACCAACGAAGTATTCAAACAATTTATCGAAGCAAACTCAAGTCCAACAACGCGCTTAAAAGCGAAGGACATTGAAGTCGATAATCTTATCGTTGGAAATTTAGGAATCACTGCCAATGCACGTGGAACGCAGTTGTATCGCGTGAATGTGGTTTTGTTCAAAGGGAAAATTCATTCAACTTCTTGTACCTGTTCAAGTGCTTTCGAATCGGTTTGTGTACATGTTGTGGCTGTATTGAAAGCCGCAGATCGCATGCTTATCACACGAATAGGCGTGAAGGACAAACCGAAACCAGTCGAGGAAAAAGTACACGCACATCCAAGCATGTATACCTTTTTGGATTTTTCGTTTGATAAATTGACCAATTCATTCATTTTTGAGCATTTGCGTGCGACAAGTTCATCTTCCTTCAGAACAAATACCATCGGTAAAATCGATTATAACAAAGCTGAATTGATGATTTCACGTTCGTTTTATGATCGTGAGAAAGTGGATGTGACGTATAACAATGGTGATTTGACCTTGGAATGTCAATGTGTGCAACCAAAAGATCGTTTGTGCGAACATCAAGAACAAGCGATGTACATGTTGAAAGATGATACCAACGTACGTGTGTTCTTCGATCCTGAATTCCGTTTGAACTTCTTACAAAAGAAAGTGTTCGATTACGGTCTTCAAAGAGAAACGAACTTGGATGATTACTTCCATCTGAAATTAGAATACAACACGCTTTTAATTCAACCTGTAATCAAAGGATTGGTTTCCTTGAGCGATTTAAGTAAAACGAAATTAGCCAGCGATTTAAAATTGGCCGATCACAAACCAGCTATTTTTAAGTTGAGTGAAGAGGCAAATACAAAAACCATTTTAGTTTTCGGACAAGGCAAACACGATGATGATTTCTTTGTGAATGTGATGGCGAGCAGCCTAACGAAAGAGGGAAAAATCAAGAATCCGATTCGAATTGTAGATGCAAAGAAAGCCTTGTTGACACTCGAAGACACAAATGAATTACGCTTTTATATCGGAATTTCGCACTTTCAAGAGTTGGAATACCGTTACAGCGGAAAGCAACAATTGGAAGAAGAAATCGAAGGCTTGCGAGCAGTCGTTAAAAACCCATTGGACTTAGATGTTTTTTGCCTGGAAACAAAAGTGTCTGAGAACATCACAGCGAATTCATTGTCGCAGGTCAATTTGCAAAAAGCACAGGTCGATTTACATTTGAAAGTAGTTCAGAAGCAGCAGTTTTATGAGATTACACCCAAAGTGTTTGTGGATGGTTCTGTTGTTCCGTATGCGAAACTGAAATTGGTGTACCGCTATTTCCTTCGTTTGGAATCTAAATTACTTTTTGTTCCGGATGTAGATGTGTTGAGAGTCTTGAATTACTTGAAAAAACACAACAATAAATTATTAATTCACCAATCGAAATTTGAGGAATTCAGAGCGACCGTTCTTGCGAATTTAGAAGAACGAGTAAGTATTGATTATACTTTCTTAAAACCAGCAACTGAAACGCAACTCATTGAAAACGGATTCTTAATCGAACGAAAAAAAGTGATTTACTTGTCAGAATCAGATGATTTTGTCTTGTTAACTCCAGTGATTCGTTATGGATCAATCGATATTCCGGTTCGTGGACGTCGCCGCGTGTATGCCTTTGATGCAATCGGTGAGGCCTTTGAAGTTGAACGCGATGAAACAGAAGAAATTCGTTTTATACGAACAATAGAAGATCAACATCCAACCTTTTCAGAACAAGAAGGCTTCGATTATTACTATTTACATAAAAAACATTTCTTGGACGAAGGTTGGTTCTTAAATGCCTTCGAACGTTGGAATTTAGACGATATCGAATTATTGGGATTCAATGAGTTAAAGAACAATAATTTGAGTCCTTCAAAAATGAAGGTGAATGTTGGTGTCGCCAGTGGAATTGATTGGTTTGACACATCTGTTCGCGTTTCATTTGGTAACCAAGATGTGCGTTTAAAAGATATTCAACGTGCCCTGCACAATCAATCGCGCTTCGTGAAATTGGGTGACGGACGTTTGGGAATGATGCCAGAAGAATGGATTGAAAAATTCTCGAAGTTTTTCCGAACAGGTGAAGTGCACGAACAGCACATTCGTACGTCGAAAATGAATTTCTCATTGATCGATGAATTGTTTGAAGACGAAGTGTTATCGAATGAAGTACGTGAAGAAATCGGAATGTATCGTCGTAAAATGACGGAATTTGAGCACATCACAGAAGTAGCTGTTCCAAAGAAGTTAAAAGCGACCTTACGCGATTATCAAAAACATGGATTGAACTGGTTGCATTTCTTGGATGAATTCAACTTTGGAGGCTGTTTGGCGGATGATATGGGATTGGGGAAAACGGTTCAGATTCTTGCATTTATTTTATCCTTAAAGGAAAAAAGCAAGGAAAAGAAAACCCATTTAATTGTGTTACCAACAAGTTTGTTGTTCAACTGGAAATTGGAAATTGACAAATTTGCACCTTCCTTAAAAACGCACACGATTTACGGAATTGACCGCAAGAAAGATCATGAAGGGTTTGAGAAATACGATATCATTTTCACCACGTATGGAACGATGCTCAGCGATATTTCCTTCTTGAAAAACTTCTATTTCGATTACGTCTTTCTGGATGAATCGCAAGCAATTAAAAATCCGGATTCGAAACGATATAAAGCTGTTCGTTTGTTGCAATCGCGCAATAAAATTGTGTTGACGGGAACGCCAATTGAAAACAATACCTTTGAATTGTATGCACAGTTTTCATTTGTGAGCCCAGGTTTCTTGGGTAATCAACAACGTTTTCGCGACAATTATTCCATTCCAATTGACAAGTTCAAAGATGGTTTGCGCGCAAAAGAATTGCAACATAAATTGAATCCGTTCTTGTTACGTCGCACGAAAAAACAAGTGGCATCTGAATTACCTGAGAAAACCGAAATGGTGATTTATTGTGAAATGGGAACGGAACAACGCAAAGTGTATGATTCCTATAAAAATGAATTCAAGTTGTATTTGCAAAAAAGTGATTCAGACGATTTGTTGAACAAGAACATGCACATTCTTCAAGGCTTAACGAAGTTGCGTCAGATTTGCGATTCCCCAGCCTTGTTGAGCGATCAAGAATACTACGGCAGTGAATCATCGAAAATGAATGAGTTGATCGAACAAATCGAACAGCATTCTTCGGAACATAAAATTCTGATTTTCTCGCAATTTGTAACCATGTTGGATTTAATCAAACATCAATTGGATGCACGTGAAGTGAAGTACGAATACTTGACGGGAAAAACGAAAGATCGCGCAGAACGTGTGAAACAATTCCAAGAAGACGATGAAACGCGGGTTTTCTTAATCAGCATGAAAGCGGGTGGAACAGGATTGAATTTAACAGAAGCAGATTACGTGTTTATTGTCGATCCATGGTGGAATCCAGCTGTGGAAAACCAAGCGATTGACCGTTGTTACCGTATTGGACAAAAGAAAAATGTGATGGCGATTCGCTTGATTTGTCCAGATACGATTGAGCAGAAAATCATGCAACTGCAAGAAAACAAGAAAGAACTCATCGATGATTTAATCAAGGTTGATGCACATGCATTGAAATCCCTGTCGAAAGAAGATATACTGCAATTACTTGACTAACAATTTATAATAAGTAATTCATGATTCATGATTTATTCTTTATTGGTGGCTGAGGCTCTCGAAGCCCCAATAATTCGTTTAAAATTGCTATCTTCGTGCCAGTTTATTGACGTTAAAAAGTAAGATATGAGTTTTGAAAAAGAATTGGCTGCTCGCAGCGGTAATGTTTGTGAGTTAAGCGGAAGTGCAGAAGAGTTGGTTTCTTATTTGGTTGAACCAAAAACAGGCGGCAATTCAGATGAGTTTATTTTCATTACAAAAAATCTGAAAGAGCAATTAGACGGTACTAAAGATGTAAATCCAAACGATTGGCGTTGTTTGAACGATAGCATGTGGAGTGAGGTAGAAGCAGTTAAAGTGATTGCTTACCGCATGTTGAATCAGTTGCAAGGTGAAGGTTGGCCAGCAGATTTATTAGAAATGATCTACTTGGAAGAGGATACATTGGCTTGGGCAAAAGAAACAATGGAAGATGAATTTGCGATAAAACATGTTGACTCAAATGGTGTTCAAATCAAATCTGGTGATTCAGTTGTTTTGATCAAAGATTTGGATGTGAAAGGTTCTAGTATGGTTGCAAAACGTGGTACTGCTGTTCGAAATATTCGTGTTGTTCACGACAATCCAGAATTGATCGAAGGAAAAGTAAACGGACAAACAATCTATATTCTTACGCAATACGTTAAGAAGTAATAGTTTCTAGTTTCTAATCACTAATCACTAGTCACTAAAATGTTATTTATTCGTTATTGAAAAAGATAAACTTGATTTCATTGATATGAAATACTATTTTAGCTTCCAACAATTCAAAAAGCGAACAAATGAATATTTCAGATTCTTCTAGAAACAAGATTTCATGGTCAATCCGTGGAGTATTAGCCTTTTTATTTTTGTTTTCAGCTGTGGCAAAGATTTCGAAAGGGTGGATTCCTGATGTACCTTTCATTGATTTTTCACCGTATTTCGCGATAACCTCATTCGAAGTGAAACAATTGCTTCCAATGGGATTCTCTGAGTTTTCGGCTGCGCATTTTTCAAGAATTTTGATCGGTTGTGAGTTTGCTTTAGGTTTTGGACTATTGCAACCGCATTATTTCAAACGTTTGGTGTTACCACTTTCTTTTTTGTTATTGTTTATTTTTTCGGTACAACTTTCATATGAAATTGCAACGACTGGAAACGAAGGGAATTGCGGATGTTTTGGCTCATTAATGCCAATGTCACCACTTCAAGCTTTGATTAAAAATATCCTTGCAATGGGATTAATCGGCTTTCAATATGTACTTACAGATAAAAACAGAGACAAAATGAATTTTCCAATTATTACTTCAATCACATTTGCGAGCATTTTAGGAATTTATATGATTGCACCTTTGAAAAAAGCAACGACTGTTTTACCAATGGATGCAACTGAAATGGTAGAAGAAGATCCAATTGTTGTTGAACCAGCTGATACAGCAAAAACGACAAAAGATCCAAAAATTAATGAAGCTGATCCAAAAGCGGTAGTTGAAGCACCTGTAAAAGTAGACGAACCGAAAAAGAAAAAATCGGGTTACGCGAAGTACTTTACAGACATTGATAAAGGGAAAAAATTGCTTTGTTTCTTTGCTCCTGGTTGTGACCATTGTCAGGCTGCCGCGAAAGAAATTACTCAAATGCGTAAAGCAGATCCTAATTTCCCAGATGTTCGTATCATTTTCATGGACGAAGAAGCTGAATTGATTCCAGAATTCTTTACAAAAGCAGGAGCTAAATATCCATCATTAACATTGGATGTAGCTTCTTTCTGGGGCGCAATCGGTGGTGCAAAAGATACACCAGGAGTCTTCTATTACTGGAATGGAAACTTGGTAAAAGCTTTTGATGGTATTGCAGATAACAAATTCGTTGCTTCAGAATTGAAAGCTGCCATCAAGAAAACAGCGAAAGAAATTAAATAGGAAATAGTCATTATAAAAAGGTCGTTGAGGTTCTCGAAACGCCCTTTTATCTATTATAAGATTAACTTCTCGAGTTCTTTCTTAATTTGTTGCAAGCGTTTGTCTGGAATATGCAAGGCGTTTAAGCGTGCGTAATCTTCTTTTAATTCACTGCATAACACAACATTGTTTTCCAAAAGATGTTCTTTTTCTGGCTTTGTTAATAGCGTTAAACAAGTAATCGGGTAGTGCTTATATTTGTCGATCATCACTTTGATGCTTTCATTCAAGGGATAATCCCAACTCAATAAGTTTAATCCTGCACATGTTCCATAGCGCAAAGCATCTGGAGAAAAACGCGTATTCGTTACAACCCAAGCTTTTAGCTTCTTGTCTTTAATCTGTTTGTTTAAAAGCCATTGACTCTTCACATCATTAAAACGAGAATGAATGTACAATGGAACTTTAACATCACTCATCTTTCCTTGCGTGCTGTGGAATTTACATTCCATCATCATGTGTTCTGTTTCGGAAGAGGCAACAACATCTAATTCATGACTCACACAGGTTCCTTGAACAATGATTCCCACTTTGACGTGATATCCTTTGCGTTCAAACAGTTTTCCAATGAACTTTTCAAATGGAAATCCCGATGGTCCAAACTCTGTAATCGCTTTCTTTAACTGATATTTCGCAGCAACTGAGCCAGTGGATTTTTTCAAAATGGAAAAGGCCCACGTGTAGATTTTCTTGGTGTTAATTCCATTAAATAACTGCGGTTCAATGACCTTTATTACTTTATCTACTTGCTCTTCTGTCGCACCAGAATTGCGCAATGATTGTCTCAGTTTGTCCATTGAGAAAACTACTTCTTCACCAGATGCTTTTGTTACGATCAATTCTTCCATCCTCTAATTTAGGTAGAATTTAGATGTTAGAGATAGAAGATAGAGATAGATGTTTGTATATCATAAATAATCACGAATCATCAATCATAAATCATAAATTGTTTAGAGTTTTGTAACCCGTACAAATTCTCCTCCCATGATGCGATACGTGATTCCACCAACAACAACCGATTCTCCTTCCGACATGCTGGCAATAGAGTAAATGTCTTCTTCAATTGTATGGATTGAACCTTTTGTTTTCCAAGCGATTAAAAAGTAATCCAACAAAACTTCACCGTTGTAGGACCCACACAAAATAATGTGAACTGGTTTGTTGAATGATTTCAATAAGGACAAATCTTTCACGGGAGCATTGTTGTCTACAACCATAACTAATTCTTTGTAAGGTCCTGCTGCTTTAACACCTTTGATAAGAGCTTCCATATTGTTTTCTGGACAATCGCCACCGTTGCCTCGAGAACGAACTTTACTCATTAGGAAAATCAAGCTGTCTAATCCTTTCGCACGTTGATAATAGATTCCGCCGGTGTTACCAATCACCTTTTTCGCATCTTCTTTGTCATCACCGTCATTAAAGAAAACGAACTGAAGATTTGATTCTTTTTTGTAGTTCAACTGGTACCAAACAGAAAGCTGATTGGCATACGGATCCATACTTCCTGTTAAATCACAAACAATCAATTTCTCCGACCATTTGTTTCTGTTAAGAGCCGCTAACACAACAGTGTCGTTTCCTGCTCCTGAAGATTCAACCAATTTTCTGCGATGACCTTCTTCTTCCGTAATTTTCAAACGTTTGCACCACTCAACAAAAGCTTTGTGTTCTTCTGCTAAGCGTTTTTCTTCAGCAGCAATGCGTTCAGCTTCAACTTTTTGGCGGTATTCAATTTCTTTCGTGCCTAAATACATCAAGTTCAAGCTTCCTGTTCCATTTCCTTTCGAATAGGTTACTTCATGACGATTGTAATCTTTGTTGTGCTTGAAATTGACGGTATACGTATCACCTTTCGGTAAGTAAACGAGAATTTCACCTTTGGTATTTGTTGCGCCTTTGATTGATTTGTTGCGATTCATTCCTGTGAATACAACTGTTTCATTTACCAACGGAATGTTTTCTAAATCAGTGACTTTAAGTGTGAAAGTTATATAATTCGTTAAAGCTGTTGGCTTGGTCATAATGGAACCTTTTACGAAGGTTGTATCGGGTAACAATTTAATTGCAGCATCCAAGTTTGATTTTTCAGTTTCCGACATTGCAAACGCAGCATCTTTTTGTGCCATATTTGGCTCGTAGGAAAAGTTTCGTGTAGCATATCCTCCTTCTTGAGCCGGAGAAATGATTTCGTTTGTTCGCGTATAATTTGAGATTGTCACTATATATTTTTGATCACAGGGAAGCATGAAAATTGCTTCCCCTTTTGCATCGCTTTTCAAGCTAACCGTTTTGCTGTCTTTGAGGTTTTTTAGTGTAACAGTTTCATTGGCATAAACGCCACCTCGAATATTGTTGAGCTTGATGGTTACTTTGCTTGTACAATCTTGCGCGAAACTTGCTTGAGAAGCAATTAATGATAGAAAAAATCCAATAAGGATATTAACTGAGTAGTTTGGTTTTCTGTTCATGCTGTTTGTTTTGGAGAGTTTTCACGACCATAACGCACAACATTTAAAACGTAACACTTTCTATTTTAGAGTGATAATTGACACTTTTCGTCGATGATTGAGGCTTTCATTTCTTCAAATGAAACATCTTCCATATCCGATTTTAGTAATTCACGCTTTTGCTTTGAGAATGTTTTAATCAATTTACCTTCACAGAAACGACGCACCTCCGTTTGATTTTCTAAGATTAATCCTGGAACTTCTGTCAATTGATTCGCCTCATTTTTTGCTGCCATTGTGAAGTAAGAAGAATTTGTGTGTTTCACAATACGTGTTTTTGGATTCATTGATTCTACCCGAATTCCAACCAACATTGTTGTTTTTCCTACATAATTAACAGATGCTTTTAAAGAGACCAATTCTCCCACTTCAACTGGGGATAAGAATTCAACATTTTCAACAGCTACAGTTACGCAATAACCGCCAGAATGCAGGGAGCCAACAACATAAGCTACTTTATCCATCAATGATAACAGAATTCCTCCATGGACTTTTCCTCCAAAATTCGCATACGAAGGAATCATTAATTCAGTGATGGTTGTTTCTGATTCGGCAACAGTTTTAAATTCCATAGTTTTAATCTAACGATTAATTCAAATATTCAAATATTCAAATATTCAAATATTCAAATATTCAAATTGATTTTTTTTGTAAAAATATAATTATCGTTTGAGAAATAAATTAATTCGATACATTTGATTCAAAATCATTCATCATCTATGAAAGCATTCTTTTTAATCTTTGCGATTTGTTTGTCAAGTTCATTCTCTTTTTCTCAATTAGATCCTCAATTTTTTGGTTCTTATGTGAACGAAGACTTAACAAATGGGTTTTTAATTTACACCATGGATGAAGTTGCTTCAGATTGTTTTTTGGTAGAATTTGAGCTGTATCAAGGATTGGAAACAATTTCAAGTGAAACAGGTTATGGCCATTGTGATGGGCCGAATGGTCATATGGAAATTCAATTGGAATCGAAGGGTGGTGCAAAATTAGAAGTAGGTTTTTCGGTTGACGAAGATGGTTTTAATATGCTAACTGTATTCAATGCTGATGGAACAACGAGCAATTATTTTTCACTTCCTGCGGATGAAGAATTATATGCGGATGAATCCGAAGAATTTGTTTTTGTCCGTGATGATGGAGCGGAGCTTATATTATATGATGAAGATGGAAATGTTGGATTTACACTCTTTGGAGTAATTTCAGATGGTTGTGATGCAAATGAAATTGAGGGTATAATGATTCCTCTTGACGAAGAATTAACTTCTTTCGAATATGTTGCAGGTGGATGTAAAATTGAATTTCAAGTTTCGAACGATAAAATCAATGTCATTGAGACCAGTTGTAAAATTGGGACAGCCAAATGTTCTCCAATAAGTGGTTTGTATATTTTAGAACAATAGCACTGGGTTAAGGAACTTGTAACTGTTCCATGCTTAATGTTTGTAATATTCTCATCTGATTATTACTATCCCAAATTTCCATTCTAACTTCAGGAAATGCTTTATTCCAATCAATTGTGAGCATCCCAAAGTGATTATTCATTACCGGATTTCCAATTCTGTAGTTATTGGGTGTTGCAAATTTCCATTCTTCGGTTAATCCACTTGATGTCAAATCATATATCGGGTAGGGAGTTGTTGGGGTTTCCATTTTACTCAATTCAGAATAATGCACATCTCCAGAAATAAATACAACACCATTAGCTTTTGTTTCTTTAATTAATTGAAACATTTTTTCTTGTTCTGAGGGGAAATTCGCCCACGTTTCGTAGCCATTGTATTGTGTCGCAAATTGCGTGCTTGATCCAATGATTCGCACATCTGCTGGTTGACTTAATTCGTTTTTCAACCATGCCCATTGCTCTTTCCCAAGCATTGTTGAATCAGCAGATAATTGCGGCGAATAATCCAAATGATACGAATAATTTGAATCAGCTTTCAATGCTCCATCATACGGAACTAAATCGTCACGAAACGTTCTTAAATCTAAAAGAATGATTTGCAATTTTTTTCCATTCACCGTGTAGTTATATGAGGTGTAAATTCCTTCATGTTTGTATCGGAAGGATTTTTTAGGTTCGTTAAAAAACTTCAGAAATATTCTTTTTGATGATACTTTTCGTGTGTAATGTCTACCAACGTCATTCAAACCATAATCGTGATCATCCCACGTAGCAATGATTGGAGTTGATTCTTTCAATAGTTGATAATTCGAATTATTTGCCAATTTCTTGTATTTCTTGCGCATCACTTTCATGTCTTTTGTATCGGCATAAATGTTATCCCCCAAAAAGATGAATAAGTCTGGTTGATGCGCCACAATAGTTTGATAAATTGTCAAAGGTTTGTCTTGATGGCCGCATGAACCAAAAGCAATCGTTGTAATTGTGTCCTGATTGAAGGCTGAAAATGATAGCAATGTGAAAAGCGAAAGAAGAAGTTTCATGGTGACTTTTTATCGTTTATTGAGTTCGTTGATATAATCTGGTTTGATAGTTTTTGCAACGGTAATTAACAGCTTGAATCCTTCAATTGTGAAGAAGCCAAAAGGGTCGACAAGAGTTATTTGATTATTTTGAAAAACATTTGCGTCTGGATCTTGAAGATTGCATGTACATGGACGAAAGAATTTTTCTCTCTTGATTTTTCGGTAATCTTCGTTGTTCAATATATATGCAGCAATCGAACAAAGTTCCAGATACGTGAAATGCGATACATCGGAAATTTCATTGTTGTAAAAATGTCCTTGTGTTTTAGTTCTCGTTTTCAATTCAACTACGTCCGAATCAGGAAAAAGAAAAGCATTCGGTTTGATTTGAAATGTTGAACCAACTTTTTTAGATTTTGGATTTGAAGCTGTTTGTTTTGGTTCATTTGGAAATCCATCTTGTTCATTCATTTTTAACAAATACTCTTCCCAAGTCAAACCACCATTTGGTTGACTCTCATACTGTTCTTTCAGTTTTCGTTCGCGTAAAAAAGAAGTGTCTATGTTACGTGATGGTTCCTGATCATATGCTGATTCGATCATGGCGTTTATAAAAATTGACTTGTTTGGAGTTTCCTGTTTTCTCATTTCCTCATTAAAATTAGCAAGAATAAATGCTACTTTTTTGAATGTTGAAAACTATCGCTGATTCTATCTCAGTTGTTAAGTCAAGTCGAATAATTACATTTTTTTTCACAAGAATTTTCCAAGTATTATCAGATTTTGTAAATTTCGGTAGAATTTGAAACTATGAAAACGACTTGTCCATGTGGTAGTAAGCTATCCCATGCTAACTGCTGCGAACCACTACTATTAGAAAACAAAACTGCTGAAACTGCAGAACAACTTATGCGTTCACGATATTCAGCCTATTCAATTGGAAAAGTAGATTACCTGATTTCAACGACTCATCCTTCAACGCGACATCGATTTTCTAGGAAAGAAATAGAGGCGTGGTCCAAATCAAACAAATGGTTGAAACTGGAAATTATTGAGAGCTTGCCAACTGTTGTTGAATTTAAAGCGCATTATATGCAAGGAATTGATCCGCCAAAAGTTCATCATGAACGTTCAACTTTTGTATTGGATAATGGTAAATGGTATTATTTAGACGGAATTTTTAGAAACTAAATAACCATATTCTTATTACTGTTGCTACTTTTGCGCTAATGCAGCGTTTTGGATTCTATTCATTTTTCATTTTTATCATCGTGATGCTTGTGCTTTCCTGTAGTGAAAAGTCCATTTTTAAATCACGAAAAAAAAACACCTGAGATTTCTTATTTCCCTGAATTTGAAAAACTTCCGAATGCTGAAGTGAAAAAGATGCAAAAGGATGCTTATGCATTTTACTCAACGGTTTTAGGAAAGGAAACCTTCAATGGTCATTTCTTAGTAGCAAAAAAAGGAAAGGTTGTATTTTATAAATCGCAAGGTTTTTCAAATTTTAGAGAACAAGAGAAAATTTCTATCAATACGCCTTTGCATGTGGCATCTGTTTCAAAGGTTGTAACAGCTTTCACCGTTCTTCGACTTGTCGATCAAGGCAGAATTTTGTTAGATACTGATATTCGACACTATTTGAGAGAAATTCCCTACAAAGGAATTACGGTTCGAATGCTGTTGAATCACCGAAGTGGAATTCCCTATTATGGTTATTTCACCTATGACACTTGGCATTTGGGAACTATTTTACGCAATTACGATATTGTTCGCTTATTGAAGAAACATAAATTTCCATTGAATTTTCCACCGGATTCGAAATTTGCCTATTGCAATACAAATTATGCTTTGTTGGCGTTGATTGTGGAGAAAGCAACTGGTAAACCATTTCCAAAAGCCGTTAAAGAATTAGTGCTGGATCCATTGAAAATGAAAAACACATTTGTTATGAATCGTTCCAAGCAACTTTCTGAGGTAAGTCAATCGTATAATTCACGACATGTGAATCAGAATTTTGATTATTTAGATGCTATTTATGGAGATAAAAACCTCTACACAACTGCGTTTGATTTGTATCAATTGGATAAAGCGAGTTATTCAAACAACTTCCTGAGTGATTCTTTGCGCAAACAAATGTTCAAGGGCTATAGCTATGAGCGTCCTGGAAAAAGTAATTATGGTTTAGGAATTCGCTTAAAAGAACTAGAAGGAAAAGATACGTACTTTTTTCATAGTGGCTGGTGGCATGGGAATACGGCCTGTTATGTGACGTTGCGCGATGATTCAACATGTATAATTGCCTTGTCGAATGTTTATACGAAAAGTGTTTACTCTGTCAACCGATTGGCTGCAAAATTCGGGAATTATCCTTTTACGTTTACCGAAGAATAGGGTGTCTGAATTATGACATAAGTCATTTCTTTTTCAGACCTAAGGCCTTAGATTTGAACGTACAAAATTTTGAAACCATGAAAAAGATTTTATTCTCACTTGCACTAATTTCGTCTTCTTTCGCTAGTGCACAACCAGTAATTGTGAATGGTGATAATATTGCAACGACAAGTTATTCGTATCCCGTAAAAGTGAATTTAGGATATTCTGGTTCTGTTGCCGTTGGAGCAAATCAAACGTGGGATTTTTCGTCTGAAACTGGAGTGAGTGCAGGAGCAATTACGATATACGATCCGTCTACAACGCCATTGGGATCAAATTTCTTGAATTCAAATTTTGGGTTTTTAGTGGTGAACATGTATTCTTATTTGGAAATAACACCAACTGAGATGCTTGAAAATGCCGAAACAATTACGTCTTTAGGTGATCCTTACGATTACAGTTTAGGTAGTAAAAAAATACTCCAATTTCCTTTTAGTTATGGCAATTCATTTACTGATACCTATGCAACATCGTCAATGTTACATGATGTTGAAGTAACATATGCAGGTTACGGAACCTTAATTTTACCTGGTGGTTTAACCTTTGAAAATGTTGTACTCATATCGGAAATGTCGAATTTAACAAATGAATATAGATGGTATACAACAGATCCATTGATGAGCATCGTGATTTTTAGAGAACAAGATGGCGTTTTGGTTTGGATTGAAGCAGATCCTGGCTTGTCGATTAAAGAAAATGAAACGTCTTCTCTTCATGTTTTTCCGAATCCTGTAAATGATTACTTGACAATTCACATTTCAAATGAGACTAGTTTAGAAACAATTGAAATTTATACGATCAACGGTAAATTGATTAAAACTGTTGAACCTCGTTTTCAAAACAGTTCAATGAATTTATCGACAAGGGATTTAGAAAAAGGTTCTTATGTTTTAGTTGTTGGAAACGAGCGGGTTAAATTTATCAAATAATCAAAGCATAACCTTGTCGTTTGCCGTTCGTTTTTTCTTAATGTAGTTGAATAAGTAATGTGTTCCAATACTTGTTCCTGTTCCTAATAATGCACCTGCCAATACATCTGTTGGATAGTGAACACCTAAATACATGCGTGAATATCCAACACTTCCTGCCCAAAGATAAGCTGGTACAATGATGTACCATTTTGGATACAACAAGCTGACAGAGGTAGCTGTGCTAAAAGCCATTGATGTATGTCCGGAAGGGAAAGAGTAGGACCCTGCAACTGAATATTTGGTAATGTCATCTTGATAAGTAACAAACGGTCGTTCCCTATGAATGCTGAGTTTTAATCCAGTTGTAAAAATTCCATTAATAGCTGTAGCAGAGGCAATTTCAAAACTGTTCCAAACCATTTCTTTGTTTTTTGAAACCTTACCGCCAATAAATAATCCTACAGGTAATCCTAATGATATTGGATTTATAGAATTTGTAATAGTTTTAAAAACGATTCCGCCAGTAGGAGTGTATGAATGATTTATCGATTTCAATACGCGAAAATCAAGGTTTTGACCTATAGCATAACAAGAAAGAACACAAGACAAAAACAAAACAAGAAGCCTCATACAGATGAACGAATATTAAGAAATTGTAAAACAAACAATAAGATTCCAAGTATAAAAATATTATTTTGTTATAAAGCAACTTTTTACGACTTAAATTGTCTTTATTTAAGGTTATAACAAAACATTAATACGCTCAGGTTCATGACGAAATTAAATTTATTGGTTCTCTTTTTTTTACTTGTTTCGTCATTTGCAAATGCTCAAATTGTAGATCCATTTACCATTCGTTACCAAAATCAGCAGAAAGGTGGCATACGCATGTTGTCCAATGTTTCTGTTACATGTTCAAATTGCTCAACGTCTCAAAATGAAATTCCACCTGCTGGAAATGGTCAGAATAACAATTTCAACATGAACTATGTCGATGTTGATGGCGTGAATTCAACATATATGTCATCAAGTGATAGTTTGAATCTTGAAAATTGTAGTGAAGTGTTATGGGCAGGCTTATATTGGACGGGAAGAGTAGGTACCGGAGGTGTAGTTACTACAACGACCAATTATACATTGCGAAATCAAGTTAAATTACGCATTGGAACAGGTGCCTATCAAACATTAGTGGCTGATGAGATAACAGATAATACAGTTGGTCATCAAACCTATCATTGTTTTAAAAATATAACATCAATTGTTCAAGCAAATGGAAATAATGCTCGATACACCATTGCTGATTTAGTTACTCGAACTGGGACTTCTCAAGTTTATGGCGGTTGGACAATAGTGGTAGTCTACAAAAATATATATCTGTCAATGCGTAATTTGACCGTTTTTGATGGTTTAGCCAATGTGAGTGCTGGAAATACTGTAACCATTCCTATCACAGGATTTTTGACACCACTAACTGGACCTGTTAGTTTTGAATTAGGCGTTGTATCGCACGACGGTGACCGATCTCAAACGGGTGATCAGTTACAATTTAATGGTGCTGGAACATATGTAAATGTTTCAGATGCCTTACACAATGTGAATGATGTTTTTAATAGTACGATTTCAAGGAATGCTGTTTTAACTCCTTTTAGAACTCCGAGTTATAACAATACATTGGGGCATGATGCGAGTGTATTTTTTCCTAATAACTCCACATTTAATTATATTGGCAATAATGCTAGTTCAGCAAACATCCGTATTACAACTGGAGGTGAAACAATTCTAACATCCGTAGTTACATCTGTAATTGATGTTTATGAACCTGATTTGCGTGCAACTGTTTACATGCAAGATTTGAATGGAGGTCAAGTTAATCCCGGTGATGAATTAGAATATACACTTGTTGGAAAAAATATTGGTTCTGATATCTCCTTGAATACATTTATGTCCGATACACTTGATCCTAGGACCACATTTGTACCAAATTCAATTTCAATTTTTTATGGGCCGAATACTGGTCCAAAAACGGATGCTTATTCGGATGATCAAGCTGAATATGATCCAATAAATAGAGTAGTAATTGCACGGATCGGAACTGGCGCAAATGCAACAAATGGTGGAACTGTAGTGAATTCACCTCAAGGAACAGATTCTACTGTTGTAAAGTTTAGGGTGCTTGTTATTGACGATTGTTTAATGTTTCAGTGTGATCCGACTTTGGAACACAAAGCCTATATTTTTGGAAGCGGTAATATTTCCGGAAATGCCTACAACAATGGTGGATTATCCGATCTGGTGGATGCCAATGGTTGTCCAACAATAGCCAATGATGTATTAACAATAAACGTATCGGGTTGTCCTACGCCAGCAGTCAATTACAACAGTCCTTTATGTGTTGGGGAAAATTTGCAATTAACAGTGCCATTCTCTTCTGCAGCCAATTATAGTTGGACAGGTCCAAATGGATTTACATCTTCGGTTCAAAATCCTACCTTAAGTTCTTTAACATCTGTAAATCAAGGAAATTATCAGGTACAAATAACATTCAACGGTTTGGATTGTGAAATTGACACATTTGCAACGGTTATTGTACATCCGAATCCTACTATTCAACTGCTGAACCAAACAAATGTTCTTTGTTTTGGCAATGCAACAGGTGCATTGTCAGTTGCTTCTTCAGGAGCGGCACCAAATACCTTTTCTTGGTCAAATGGTTCAACGTCATCTGCGCCAACTGGACTCAGTGCAGGAACCTATTCTGTAACTGTTACAGATGCGAATACATGTCAAAGTAGTTCCTCTTACACGATAACACAACCAAGTCAAATCGTTGGAAGTATTAGTGCAACAACCAATTTTAATGGATTCAATGTATCCTGTTTTGGATCAACAAATGGTTCTGCTTCCGTTTCAACCGTTGGAGGAGTTCCTGGGTATACTTACTTATGGAACAATGGATCAACCCTGAACACAGCAACAAATTTACCTGCAGGTCCTGCCTCTGTTGTTATTACAGACGCAAATGGTTGTACTAAAACTGTTTCTGTTGGAATTATACAACCCTCTATTATAACTATAACATCTGTTCAAACGAATGTTTCTTGTTTTGGTGGTGCAAACGGTGCCCTGAATATTACAGTTACGGGTGGTGCCACTCCTTATACCTATGTTTGGTCCAATGGAGCAACCACTCAAGATATTAGTGGTTTAATTGCAGGTGTTTATTCTGTAACAGTGACAGATGCGAATGGGTGCACAAAATTGGAAACATATACAATCACAGAACCCATCGCACCATTGTCTTTAACAGAATCACATGTAAATATTTTATGTTTTGGGAATGCCACTGGTAGTATCAATGTTTCACCAGCTGGCGGAACACCTGTTTATACATACGCATGGTCCAATGGAGCTACAACTGAGGATTTAGCTAACTTGTCTTCTGGGACTTATACGCTAATTCTTACCGATAGTAAAGGGTGTGTATTAAATCAATCAATTTTATTAGAGCAACCTGCAGGACCATTGAATGTTGTTTCTACAATCACAGATGTTGCATGCTACAGTGATTCAACAGGATCAATTGACTTGACTGTTTCGGGCGGAACAGTTCCTTACACGTATAATTGGAGTAATGCACAAACACTTCAAGATTTAATTAATTATCCGTCAGGTACGTTTAATGTAACCGTTACAGATTCCAATTTATGTTTTGTCACTTTAGCCGGTTTAACGATTAATCAACCATTTGCTCCGTTGTCAGCTTCAGCGATTGTCGATAGTGTTAATTGTTACCTTGGTGCTGATGGTGCTGTGGATTTATCAGTACTTGGTGGAACTGCACCATACAATTATACTTGGACAAATGCAAGTTCGACACAAGATTTGTCAAACCTGACTCAAGGAACTTATTCTGTGCTAATTACTGATGCCAATAGCTGTATTTTAAATTTGTCCTCAACGGTCTATCAACCTTTGGATTCTATTTCAATACTAGAATCAATTGTAGATGTGTTGTGTTTCGGACAAGCAACGGGATCAATAGATGCAACGCCACAAGGAGGAACACTTCCATATGTTTATTCTTGGAGCAATGGAGCAGTGACGGAAGATGTTCAGAATTTAATTAGTTCAACTTATACATTAACCGTTACAGATATAAATGGTTGTTCGAAAACTGAATCGTATTTCATTGATCAACCGGCAAATCCCTTAGCATTAACCGAAATCCATACAGATGCGTTGTGTATTGGTGGTCAACAAGGAACCATTGATTTAACAATAGTTGGTGGAACAAGCCCATACAATGTTCAATGGAATAATAACTCCATTATTGAAGATCAAACCAATTTATTAGCTGGGAATTATGTTGTTTGGGTTACCGATGATCATGGTTGTTTAGATTCAATTCAAGTAGAAATTTTAGATCCAAGTAATACAATGTCTTTGTCGGAAACGCATGTAAATGTGCTTTGCTTTGGAGCAACTACTGGGTCAATTGATTTAATAGTGACAGGTGGTGTTCCAACGTATACTTATGATTGGAATACTGGAAGTCCTAATCAAGATTTGACCGCACTAACTGCTGGTTTATATTCAGTGAATGTATATGATTTCAATGCTTGTGGAGAATTCTTATCCATTACAATTTCAGAACCTTCAACACCAGTTTCAGCTAGTTCAATTCAAACTGATGTTTTATGTCATGGCGCATTAACAGGGGCAATTGACGTAACGCCTCAAGGTGGAGTAGGACCTTACACTTTTTTATGGAATACAGGTGAAACAACCGAAGATATTACGAATGTAATCGCTGGCAATTATTCGGTTGATATCACAGATTTTAATGGATGTGTTTATACTTTATTGGATACAATCTATCAACCAACCTTACCATTGACATTAAATGAGTCACATGTAAATGTGCTATGCAATGGAGGTAATAATGGTTCAATTGACATTGTCACAACTGGAGGAACAGCACCATATTCTTATTTATGGGATAATGGAGTAATTGTGGAAGATCTGTCAAATTTGATTGCAGGTACTTATACAATCACTGTTTCGGATACAAATGGAACAATAGGTGGATGTTTCGCTCAATTGGCAGTTACCATTACAGAACCATTAAATCCTGTAACTGTTACAGCCTCTCAGGTAGATGTTTTATGTTTTGCCGGCAATACAGGAGCTGTAGATGTTACCGTAACGGGAGGAACAGCACCTTACAACTACTCTTGGAATAATGGTGCTAGTTCAGAAGATATTGGTTCACTGATTAGCGGATCTTATTCCGTGATTGTAACTGATGCAAATGGATCAGCAGGTGGTTGTACCGATTCAATTACCCTTGTTCTAAGCCAACCATCGGCGCCCGTAAGTTTAACTTTTGCGCAAACAGATGTTTTGTGTTTTTCAAATGCGACAGGTGAAATTAATTTAGATGCTCAAGGGGGAACTGCCCCTTATACATATTCATGGAGTAACGGAAGTTCAAACCAAGATTTAACTGGATTAATTGCTGGTACCTATTCCGTGCTGGTGACGGATGCAAATGGTTCAGCTGGAGGTTGTGCAGCGTCAACAACAGTAATCATAACACAACCATTAGCTCCGTTAACCTTAAGTGAAACACATGTGAATGTCTTATGTTTTGGAAACAATACAGGATCCATTGATTTGTCTGTGTCTGGCGGAACTGCTGCTTATTATTATGTATGGTCAAATGCAGAGACTTCTCAGGATATTGATACATTGATTGCAGGGAATTATACGGTGGATGTTACGGATGCGAACAATTGTCAAACACAGTTACAAGTGATAGTTTCTCAACCATTGGCTCCATTAACAGAAGTTCATAACCTGTCTAATATTTCTTGTTTCGCAGGTAGTGACGGTAATATTGATTTGACTACAACAGGTGGCACGATTCCCTATTCATTTATTTGGACAAATGGGTTTACATCAGAGGATGTCTTAAATGTAGGATTTGGTACATATTCGGTTTTAATTACGGATGCGAATAATTGTACGTTATCAGGAACATACACGTTGACCGAACCAGCTGCACCTCTGACTACAAGTACTTCATATTTAGCAGTGAATTGTTATGGTGAGTCAAATGGAACGGCTATCGTAAATGCATTTGGTGGAACTCAGAATTATACATATTTGTGGAATAACGGAGTAACCACAGCAACTAATTCAAATTTAATTGAAGGGAATTATAGTGTAGTCGTTACCGATGCAAATGGGTGTATTAGTACCAATTCAGTATATGTTACGGAACCATCACCAATCTCGATTTCGTCTTCACAAGTAGATGTTCTATGTTATGGTGCTTCAACGGGTTCCGCAACTGCAGCAGCAACTGGAGGCGTTGGGTTTTACAATTTTGTTTGGAGTACTGGAATTGTTGGGAATTCAGCTACCAATCTGTTTGCTGGAAGCTACACGATTTATGTGAATGATGGAAATCAATGTATAGATTCATTAGAAGTGAACATTAATCAACCATTGGATTCAATTTCAATCAATTTAATTGGAACAGATGTTTTGTGTTATGGATTCTCAACAGGAGCAGTTAATGCAACGGTTTCTGGGGCAACAGCTCCTTATAACTACATTTGGAATACAGGAAGTACCAATCAAGATTTATCTAACTTGCCAACTGGAACGTATACTATTCAAGTAACGGATGCACACGCATGTGTTTACAATGAAACAATTGATATTCTTCAACCTGCAGACATTACAATTCAAAATGCTCAAATTGAAAATGTAAGTTGTAACGATTTCACAGATGCGTCAATTGATATTTCGGTTGCGGGAGGTGTTGGTCCTTACGATTATACTTGGAGTAATGGCGCAACAACTCAGGATTTGATAGATTTACCGGCTGGAAGTTATTTTGTAGTAATCAATGATGCTAATAGTTGTGTTCGTGTATTTAGTTATACTGTTACTCAACCAGACACCTTATTTGCAAGTTTTGTTACTGTTGAGCCTACGTGTTTTGAATATACCAATGGTTCAATTAATGTTACAACAGAAGGAGGAACCGCACCTTATTCGTATGCCTGGAGCAACGGAATGACAGGGAATTTGATTCAGCCAATTGGTGCAGGAAACTACTTTACAACGATAACGGATGCGAATGGTTGTATCTATGATTTAGATGCAACGTTAGGTCAGCCAGAGGAAATTCAAGTGACTTTTGATGCAGATGTATTAGAAGGTTGTGATCCTTTACAAGTGAATTTTGCAAATACATCAGATGAACTATTTTTAAGTGAATGGTTCTTGGGTGATGGAGCAACGGGGACAGGTACTCAAATTCAACATGTTTATTATGGTGCGGATTGCTATGATGTAACCCTTGTTGTGACGGATGCTCTTGGCTGTACTAATTCATTGTCTGTGACAGATTTCATATGTGTTTTACCAACACCAACTGCAGCGATAGAAGCGAGTAATATTCATTTAAATACAGCCGAACCAACTACAGAAATTACAAATGCTTCGCTGGGCGCTGTAAATTATATATGGAACCTTGGCGATGAGTTTACGGATTATTACTATTACCAGCCAGGTGAGCATACGTATCCTATTTATAACTTTGATAATTATTTAATCAGTTTGATTGCGATTGGAGAAAACGGTTGTTCGGATACAGCGAATTTATTGATTGAATTTGACAACAGTTTGATAATCTATGTACCCAATACATTTACGCCAAATGGCGATGAGATGAATCAGGTTTTTCAGCCGATAATTCCTGCTCCGGTAACAAGCTATCGATTACGTATCTACAATCGTTGGGGAGAACTTATTTTCGAGTCTTTTGACCCAACCAATTACTGGGACGGAAGTTACAATGGTGAGTTAGTTCCCGATGGAATTTATACTTGGGAGATTATTGTTGTGACTGTTGAAGCTGATACATACAAAAATATTGGTCATGTAAATGTGTTGCGATAAACGAAACTAGTTAACTGCAACAACGATAAACGTTTTCATTTTATTAAATTTGTACTTAATTCTATAGAATAATAGGTATGATTAAACCAATTTTACTTTTTGTAGCAGCAGGATTATTTATGTTTTCATGCAGCCAACAAAAACATGAAACACAAAAATTCATGGCAGATCAACTGCAAATGATTTGTTTTGAAGAAGCCCAAAATGCTGATAAATTAGAAGATTATTACCAAGAATTATCGTACCAAGAATTGACCAAAGATCAAAGTAATTGAGTTTATTCTATACTGAATGCTATGGAAAGCATTGATCAAATCACAACGGTATACATGAAGAAAATGGATGAAATTCGAATGAATTTGTTTCGAAGCGTTGGTGAAAAATCATTCGTTTATGGTACTAGTACAACAATTGTTTTAAGAAAAGAGGATCCATCGAAAACGGAACGTCCAATTAAGTTTGATTTTTACAAAGTAGAGAAAACTGGAAATACAGATGTTCTTGGTGCGAGCGAACCAAATGCAGTACAATTAATGAATTCTTTGACAAATTTCAGAAATGAATTGGCGGAATATATGGCGAGTATTTTTGTTTCTCCGAATTTACCGAAAAGTAAAAAATTCAAAGCTCCAGCACTAAAAGAATTCGAAGATTTTGATCAACTACGTGTACAGGTCGATGATGCTATGGATTTTTCAGAAATCGCGGATGAAGACCGAAAATTCATCATGGATTTGTTTGTTAGATTAAGCAAGCATAAAAGTCAATGGGATGTCATTTTGTTAAAGAATGTACCAGTGCTAAATGCAGTGGAAATCATTTCTTCTATTCAATTTGAAATGTTGCACGCATTCTTCCGTTTAACGCTGGAGGAAATTGGAATGCTTGTAAGGACTTCTGGGATAATCGAAAATGTGGACCAAAATGCGGTTTCTTCTGTCGCATTGCAAGAATTGATGATGCAATTAAAGGAATTGGAAATCAAACTCAAAAAGCAGCAAACAAAAGTTTTAGATCTTGTCAACGTACCATTCGTAAGAATAGATCAAATCGCAATTTAAATAAGGATTTAATGTATAACTGCGATTCTTTGTATAATCTACTGGACAGTTACGGTGTTTCGAACTATGAAGATTTGCAGCTTAAAATGAACAAAAAGTTGATGGATAGTTTGGGTTTAACAACACTCTCTGAACTACGAGCAGAGTTTGAAAAGCAACGATTGAGAGCGGTTGAAGATGACATTGTTAAAGGAAAATCGGATGCAAAAACATTGAGTTATTATTCTTTTCAAACGAAACAAATGGGGTGGATCAATTGCGATCGATTTACTAATGAACCTGGAAAAAAGATTAATATGGTTACTCCAGAACTGATCAGATCCGACAAAGATTGCAAATTGGTTTTTGATAAGATTCGTTCGGTAATGTCACCTTCATATACGGACAAAAAGGTTTATCGATTTGACAATATTCCTGAAAAAGCATCTGTTCATCTAGTTTACATGCGTTATGAAGGTAAAAATATCTATTTGTCGATTATTGAAACCAAGGTTCAGGAAAATGCACCTGAACCTCATTACAAGGAAGTAACGCTTGAAGAATTAAAAGAAGCATTTAAGCAGTTTGACAATTAATTCTATGCGATTTTTTGTTCATGAAAAATATCACTTGGTGATATTCCAAATGCGTGTACCGATTTAATGGTTGCCACAAGGACCTTGTAATCGGTGTTTTTTAATAGATAGGAATTAGCACCCAACTGTGCATATTTTCGAACGATTTCATATTCGTTGTTCGAACTCATTACAATTGTTTTAACGAAAGGGAAATCTTGTTTTAGAATTTTTAAAGTATCCATTCCATTTAAAACAGGCATATTGTTATCTAAAATGATTACATCCACATCGGTTGTTTTCATTTTTTCTAATAATTCTTGACCATTGGCGGCAACTACAACCAATTCCAAATCAGGTGTAAAAGCGAGAACCATTTTAAGCACATCGCGGTATTTTTGATGGTCTTCAGCTAGTCCAATTTTTATCTCTTGCATGACTTCTGTATTACGGGTTAATGTGAAGATATGCGAGATTTTATGTCTGCAGGAACGAATTATGGAACTAGAACTAGAAATAGGGGTTTCTACTTAAACATGCTTACAGTTTAATGAGGAGAACAAACAGACACAATTAAGATTTATTCAATTTGAATGACAATTTCGGTCGTTGAATTGTATGGAGAATGCTCAATCATTAGTTTTCCACAACCCACAATTCTATGCGTCGATGAAGTTGTCCAATAAAGCCTAAATAGCTTGATAATGGATTTGCGAAATTATTGCCGAGAAACGGTGGTGAATGAATAAGGATTTGAACCTTAATGATTGCTTCGTTACTCAATTCTAAACGGAAGGAATCTTTTACTTTCGACAAAATTGCCTTTTCAAGAATTTAAACCAACACCAATAAATTGTAATTTCTATGTTTCTAAGTGACTTGTTTAGGTAAGGTAAATAGGAAGGTACATCCTTTGCCTTCCTCGGATTCAATCCAAATTTTACCCTTCAAATCTTCAATTATTTTTTTACACAAGGACAAACCAATACCAGATCCTGAGTATTCTGTTTTTGTATGTAAACGCTGGAACAATTGAAATACTTTTGCATGATAATTTGGATCAATCCCAATTCCGTTATCCTTTACGCTGATTAACCATTCACATTTTTGATCCTCAACAGTTATTGTAATTGTTGGTCTTTCATGAATCGAATGGTACTTTAAACTATTTGAAATCAGGTTTTGCAATACTTGATAAACGGGTGTTTCGTATGACTCAATCGTTGGTAATTTTTTGTAAAAGATTTGAGCTTTAGTTTCTATAATTCGCTCTTTGTTTAATGCGATTACGCTCTCGAGGATAGAGTTTAGATTTACGTGATCTAATTCTTCTCGAATGCGACCAACACGTGAAAATTCCAATAAATCCAAAATGATTTGACGCATGCGTTTTGCTCCATCTACTGCAAAATGAATATATTGTTTTGCTTTATCATCAAGTTGACCATCATATTTTCGTTCTAATAACGAAAGAAAACTTGTTACGATGCGCAACGGTTCTTGAAGGTCATGAGAGGCAACATACGCAAATTGCTCTAATTCTTCATTAGATTGTTGCAGTTTTAGCGCACGTTCCTCTAAGATGTCGTTTAGTTTCGTTAATTCAATTTCCTGATTTTTTTGAACCGTTACATCCTGGAAACTACCAACTAGTCTTGCGCATGTACCATTTCTATATTCTGCTTTACCAATGGCGCGTACCCATTTGTGGTTGCCTTTTGCTGTGACGATTTCAAGTTCTAAATCATAAGACGTTCCTGTTAAAATCGCGTTTTTTACCGCCTCAATAATTCTATTTCTGTTGGGTCCTTCTTTGAAAAATATAATATCTGATTCAAGCGAAGGAATTACATGTTCATCAAGTTCAAGAATCTCTCGCGTTGTTTTTGAGTAATAGACTTTATTGTTCTCTAAAACATTCACTTCCCAGCCACCATTGCGTGCTAATTGATTCGCAACTTTCAACAATTCTTCTAATTCTTTTTTATCCGTAATGTCTTTTGCTACACAGTAAATTAAACCTGAATCAGTGTCCAATTTGATTGTCCATGACAACCATAAAATTCTTCCATCTTTGGTGATGTAGCGATTTTCAAAATTTTGAGAGCTTTTGTTATTGGTTAAATCAACGGTTTCCTTAGTGGTAACGTTTAGATCATCGGGATGCGTGAAATATGTTGATGGATGTCTTAATAGTTCTTCTTCCGAATAACCAAGGAGTTCAACCATTTTAGGATTCACTTTTTTAAAGTAGCCATCAAATCCTGCCAAACAAATAATATCTGGAGCCGCATTGAAGATTTCCCCTAATTCTTGCTCAATTTGTTTGCGTTGAATTTCTGAACCTAATAAGTCGGTCAAACCTTTGTAAAACGTAGAAAACGAATCTTCATATTCCATTTGCTTTGATGAACCCAAAACGAGTACTCCAACAACGGTGTCTTGAAAGATGAGCGGTAAGCCAAAAACTGTTTTTAATCCAATTAAGTCAGCAAATTCTCGTCTTAAAAATGAAGGATGAGTACTAACATTTTGCCAAACAATCGGTTCTTTTTTTTGCCAAACTTCACCGGGCAATCCTTCGCCTAGTTTAAAGGATGATTGGTGACTTGTTTTTGTATAGTATTCCTCGGAATTAGGTAAAAGCGTGTCTTTGCTAATCAGTTTGATCGTGATCGCCTGTGTATCTGTAAGCCATAGCTCTGCTAATTTATAATCTTCAAGGAAAATGATCAATTTCCCTAAAACTGCATCCAGTGATCCTTTTAATTGTGGATACTGTCTAAATATTGGACTTATAGCAGCTAGAACAGCTTTTTGTTGTTCACTCCGCTTTTGTTTTGTTATGTCTTGTTTTGCACCAATGATACGAATAGTTTTTCCACGTTCATTTTTTATAGCTGTTCCTCTATCTAACACGTAGGCATAATCTCCATTTGCTTTTAAAAAGCGGTATTCCAACAACCATTTTTTCTCAGAAGCTTCGGTTACACATTGAATTTGATAAGCTAAATTAGCTTGGTCTTCTGGATGCACAAGGTCTAACCACTTGGAAGAAAATTGATTCACTTTTTCATCGGGATGCCCAAATATGCTTTTATAACTCTCACCAAAGGTTGCAGTATCGGTAATTAAATCCCAATCCCAAATCGCATCGAATGAAGCATCAGCCACACATCGATAGCGCATATTGGATTCAATCAATAAGTTTAAAGTTCTCATGCGCTCTGTTTCATCAATCGACAAAATCAAGACGCCTTCAGGAACTGGTTGCATGCGCAATTCAAAATATCCTTTTGAACCGTCTAAGTGATCAAATTCGTTCAGTAAAGTTTGTGGAGTGCGCTCTTCCATGCATGTTTTTATCAATTGAAACATGGGTGATTGATCGATTCCCGGAAATTTATCCGTCATCTTTTGATGCAATAATTCTTCCAAAGTTGATTTGGCTTGAGTCACAACCACCTGATTCAAATAAAGGTACTTGAATTCAAAATCCACTACCTGAACGCCTTCAAGCATATGATCGAATACAGCATAATGAGACTGTGGATCAGAAGAGAGTGGTTGACGCATAATTTAAGTGTAAGCGTAATGATTGATTGTGTCTAATATACTAAAAAAAGATAGGTAGAACATACATATTAATCTTCGGTATCCATTTCTTGATCCGTTTCCATTTCTACTTCTAAGCTGTATTCTCGTCTAAAAGCTGGTTGCATTGCCCCATCTATCCAATTATAGGTGCGATAGTTGTGAATTTCAGTGAACCAATTTGTCTCTTCGTCGAACAATTCAAATTCAATCGATTCGTATTTTATTTTGTTCGGTTCGCCGGTAGAATCACCTGGGAAAATCAAATTTTCTACAAAGTAAAAAACGCCACCATCTCCAACTTCAGACATGTGCGCAATGAAGTTAAAGTTCCCGGGAGTCCATGTATAATAATCTTGACCGCCATCCTCACCACATGCTTCTGAAAAATAATCGATAATGAACAATTTATTAATATCGGTTAATCCACGCGAATCAGTCAGAAATAATTGAAAAAAATCGTCGCTTAACTTCAAATATCCTTCTTGAACAAGTGTGTTGTTATACAATTCCTTGTAAAATAGATTATAATGGTACTCTGTATAATCTTCCTCCAAATGCAGCTCTTTTTCAGTGTTGAAATAGAAAAGAAAGGTCGTTTGGGTTTTTGAATCAGTTATTCTGTAGTTAGAAAGTTCTGAGCTCTGAATATATCCCTTCTTACCCTTGTATCGTACTTTGTAAAATTCAGGTCTGTTTTCGAGCAATGAATAATCAACCTGAATTGCTGTGTCAATCGTTAAACTCGCATTCAATGGTAAATGCTCAATTACTGGACTTTTTGTAGACGGAAATTTATACAAAAGACAAGCGGAAAAACTTGCTGTTTGAAATCCAGAATCGGGAAGGGCATAGGTCCCAAGAACCGGCGTGTTATCATCTGCTTGAGCAGAAACGTTTCCTGCTACTAAAACCAAAAGTGAAAAGAAGAATATTTTATTCATGAGAGGTCAATTAAATCGTCGTCATCTTTTTGTGTTGCTCCGAATTTTTGGCGAAAATTAATGAAGTATAAAATCAATCCTAAAATAAAACCTGCTAGCGTAAAAGATACACTATTCCCAATTGCATACCCTAAGGAGTATGCTGTTCCGTCATAGGGTTTATCTGAAAAGTGCATGGAATACACACCATTCAAAAGCAAGGTAATTCCAAAAGCAATTAAGAAAGATTTTACCTTCGATTGCCCAGTGGAAAGGTATTGAAACACTAAAAAGTAGATAATGATATTGATGATAAGAATCATACGGTTTTTGTTTAAAAGTAAGAAAAAAGAACTATTTTCAGAAAAAAAATCAACCATGCGCTATACATTTTTTATCCTTTTCGTTCTCTCGTTTCTTTCCAGTTGTTCTAACAAAGAAGAAGATACGCGAAAGTATCCACCAGCAGATTTAGTATTTTATGAAACGTATACGCAACAAGAATTTCAAGACTATTGGAACGCTGCGATTGTTGCTCTGAACGAGCCCGATACTTCGCAAGCAATTAAGTTAAACGGCTTTTCAGGGATTGATCTGAGACAATTAATTCAACCAGGAGGCGATATTTGTTTGGGTTATGTCGCTCCTGAAAATCAACATCGCATTGCGGAACTATTAACCTTGGAAAAAGTTAGAAATTGTTTTCCAAAGGATGCTGATATTTTGTGGACGTGGAATGCTGAAGAGGTGTATGATTTGAAAGGAAACTACTATTCGTTGTATGTGGTTCATAAAAATGGAATTAAGCCACGTTTAACGGGAAAAGATTTAGAAGAAGTTGAAGTCGAAGAAGACCCGAATACGCTTCAGATTAACATACTACTTACGATGTCCGAAAAAGGAACGGAGAAGTGGGCAAAAATGACAGCAGATAATATTAAACGAACAATTGTGATGTCAGTCAATGGAAGTGTGTTGAGTGCACCACAGGTCATAGAGCCAATCACAGGCGGCGAAACGCAAATTTCTGGCAACTTCAATTTAAAAGAAGCAAAAGAAATTGTTGGTGGTATAAAGGCTGGAATGCGTTGAGCGCTCCATTGGGATTCATGATTTATAATTCGTAATTCATCTTAATCACAACCGCCGTCAGGCAGCATCCGCCGCGGCGGATAATCACCCTGTCTGCCGACAGGCAGGAAATCACGAATAACAAATAACAAATCACGAATTATAATGTGTATCTTTGTACAAGTTCTTTGGGGTCGTTTTTGGATTTGACAGCGATAGCAGTAGTCGAGTGTCAGCATGCAGAGGGTTGGAGTGAACCTCTTAAATATCTTGCTTCAAACTATAATTGACAACACGTCATACGCACTTGCTGCTTAATCTTTCGATAGATAGATTGGCTTAATCGTTCTGAAGTTTAGTAGGTCCGACAAGTACTCTCTTCAAGCCTCTGCCCATTAGGTTTGATTTACGGGAGTTCAAAATTTTGGGCTGGTAAATGTGATGATTTTAAGCAGTTACGAGATCTTAAAAATCTAAGTCAACGATTTGGGTGTTCTTGTCCGTCCGTTGATCGAAAACAAATCGAGAAATAAGCATGTAGAAAGCTTGAAAACTCGTCGTTTGGACGAGGGTTCGAACCCCTCCGACTCCACTTTTTGAGTAATCAAAGAATATCAAAACCGTCTAAAACATTGATTTTAGGCGGTTTTTTGATTTAAAGCATATCATCGGATATGAAAAAAAATCAAAATAAACGGTACCTATACGGTACCTTTTTGTATACTTGCATTCAGGTACCGCGAAACGGTTTAAATAATTGAATAACAGTTTATTGTAGTAATATTTTTTGCTTCTTTTTGAGTTCGTTTATCGTCATAACCATAGTGGTTTGACGTTTCACTAAAAGCAATTGATATGAAACAGAATCAAATCTATTCAATCACCTTTGTCATCAAGCGTGAAAAGACGAAAAATGACAAAGCACCTATTGTCTGTAGAATTACTGTAAATGGCAGACGAGTTGAAATTTCTCTAAAAAAAAGTATTGATCCCAAAAAATGGTCTGCAGAAGCAGGAAAGGCCAAAGGCAATTCTGAAGAAGCAAGATTAATTAACCAGGCAATTGAATTGGTTAGTAATGAAATTATGCGTCATCACAACAAGTTGTTGATGGATGGAAAGCCAATCGATGCGCAAGCGATTAAAAATAGTTTTCTAGGATTGTCGGAAAAGAAATACACACTTATTGAAAGTTTCAATTATCACAACATGCGGATGAAACCATTAATTGGAATCGATGTGGAACTTGGAACCTATAAAAAGTTTGAAACCGTACAGGCAAAAATTGAAAAGTTCTTAAAGAAAACCTATCGCCGTGATGATATGTTCCTGGACGAATTGAATTACAAATTCATTACAGATTTCGAATATTACATGAAAACGGAGGATAAAGTAATTCATAATACAGCCCTTCGATATATTCGTTGTCTTAAGAAAATAATTCTGATGGCCATTAAGAATGAATGGATTTCGAAAAATCCCTTTGTTAATTATAAGTGTCAATATACACGTGTTAATAGAGAAGTTCTATCTGAAACAGAATTAACCAATATGAAGGATAAGGTTATTGGAATTCCAAGACTAGATGAAGTGAAAGATGTATTCCTATTCTGTTGTTTCTCTGGGTATTCATTTGCGGATGTTGAGCGAATTTCAAACAATGATTTGGAACGAGGGATCGATGGTGATTTTTGGATTTTCACGGAACGTAAAAAAACAGGAGTCACTTCAAACGTTCCACTTCTTCCGGAAGCACATGAAATAATTAAAAAATATGAAGACCATCCAACTTGTGTGAATAACAACAGATTATTACCGGTAAAATCTAATCAGAAAATGAATGCCTATTTGAAGGAAGTCGCTGCAGTATGTGGAATAAAAAAGAACCTGACAATGCACATGGCTCGACATACTTTTGCAACAACAGTTACGCTTTCAAATGGTGTTCCTATTGAAACGGTTTCAAAAATGCTTGGACATTCCAAGTTGGCAACAACTCAGATTTATGCGCAGGTTCTTGAGAATAAAGTTAGTGAGGACATGCAAAATCTGAAACGAAGAATGGTCCAGAAATCCAATAGTGATAAAAAATTGGCAAAAAATACTGGAACTTAAAAAGAGGATAGTAGCGTACAAGGTGGCATAATAAACCATGCTAAGATGATAAAATACACTACTACCTTCAACGAGTTGAAAAACAAGTTGAATCAAGTAAATCCGGCAAAAACGGATTTGCTTCAAAGAACCGAAAAAAGCATCATGCTAATTAAAGATGCAACATCAGAATTAGAGTTTTTAATACGAGAAAATGGATTTCGTTCCCAGGAGGACGAGATCCATTTTTTTAGGCATATAAAGCCAGAGATTAACTCACTTGGAATTGCATACACCATAATTCAAATTGTCGAATCTCAACGACCCACATCATCTAAAGAAGGTTTTGAAAAACTTATTGAACAGAAACTCGAATTCGTTCGAGCACATTATGTTGATTTCCCAGAATTCATAAGTTACTATAACAGTTCGTCAACTATAAAAGACGATATCTTCTTTCTTCGCACGAATGTTACTAAACAAAACATGTTTCCACAACCTTTTGATGCCAAGTATTCTACTGGTTATGATTTAATTGCCGCTTATGCATTAGCCTATAAGTTTTTAGCGAATCATTTTGAACAAAGTACTGGTGATGGTAGTGATGATCTTCCTGATCCTAAAATGCAATGGACAAAACAAAAGGTTGCTTTTGGTGAATTGTTGTATGCTCTGAAAAACATCAAAGCGATTAACAATGGAAATACCGAACTGAGTGTCATGAGTAGAAGTTTGGGTAAGTTACTTAATATTGAAATTGGGGACCCATATAAGACTTTTAATGAGATCCGTTCGCGCAAAGAAGACCGCTTACGTTTTTTAAAGCAAATGATTTTTGAACTAGAAATGAAAATGGATGAACTTGATGAGTGATTTCGGTACTACGAAGATACTCCGTGTTCATTTCAGAAAATATGCTTACCAAAAAACTTGTTTAGTGTTAAGGTATTGAAATTCTGAATTATAACTTCAGGTAAGAACTGAATTCATCGAACTGGTGAATTCAGTTGTCCAACTATTGGACATCAGGTGTTTTTAACCTGAAAATCAAAAATATTTCAATTGATTATTTAGTAAAGTATTGATATTGAATCATTTTGAGTTTTATTGTCATAGAATTTCATAGAAATCGTTCGGTGTACGGGGTGTTACTGGGGAACTTTACAAATCAATTGCTATCAATTTTGCCAAACGAACATCAAAAAGAAGTAAGTTATGGCAACTACAGTATTAACTATTGAAGATTTGCAGGAATTTAAAAAAGAACTCCTGCAGGAATTAAAAAGCATTTTTACAACTAACCAATCAACCAGTTCAAAGAAATGGTTGAAGTCCACCGAGGTTAGAAAACTACTCGGTATTTCACCAGGAACCTTGCAAAATTTACGTATCAACGGCACACTGCCTTATTCAAAAATCGGTGGTGTTATTTATTACGACCACGAAGAGATTCAAAGAATCCTAGCAGCCAATCGTGTTGATAATGCATTTGGCTCATGAACTACATCAGTCATTTAACGGCTGTTATTGAAAAGTTATCCAAAGATCCTGATCTCAATCCTTCACATGTGAGTTTGTACCTGGGCTTATTTTACCTCTGGAACATGAACCGTTTTCGAAATCCATTGTCGGTGACAAGATCCGAAGTCATGATTGTTTCGAAAATAGGTTCAAAAACCACATATCACAGGTGCTTAAGCGAATTGGATGAGAAGAAATACTTACGGTATCATCCTTCTCATAATCCAATGAAAGGCAGTTTAATTGACATGGTCATTTACGGGACAACTACTAGGACATCTAGTGGGACAACTAGTGGGACAAGTACTGTACAAGTACTGGTACCTTCAATAAACAGTAATAAACAGAATAAACATTCAAACAGAATAAACATGAGTGGTGACAATCAAAAAATTGCCACCTCATCCGAGAAGGCAAAAAATAATTTTAGTCCTCCTGATCTCGATGAGGTTAAATCATTTTTCAAAAGCAAGGAAAGCAATGAAATAGAAGCCAATAAATTCTTCAACCATTTTGAATCGAATGGCTGGCTTGTAGGTGGAAAAACGAAAATGAAAAATTGGCATGCTGCAGCACGAAATTGGTTGCTAAATGCTCAAAAGTTTTCGCAGAACCTTCGACCACCGAAAAGTGATCACTTGCATGCAGAGCAAGACAAAGATTATTCAATTCCACTTTAAAAAATTGCAACATGGAAAAACCATATATCATGCAAAATGGTGTTCGTTTTTACGATTTCAAAAAAACGTTCACCTACCTAAATGCCTATGGCAAACACAAATTGGGTGAATCATTCAATTTGAAAGAAGAAGATGCGGGTATTTTATACAAATTAATGATTTACACAATCCGAGATGAGAAAAGTTGTGATAAACATGGCTTGGATCTAAATAAAGGAATTCTTTTGACTGGACCGGTTGGCTGTGGCAAAACCTCATTATTGACCTTGCTCAAACATTTTGCCTACATCGAAACGAATTACACCATGAAATCCACCAGGGATATTTCTGCAGAATTCAACATTGATGGTTATCCAACAATTTTCAAATATGGTAAGACGCATAAAATCTATTGTTTCGATGATCTAGGAGTAGAGCAAAACATGAAGCACTTTGGAAACGAATGCAATACTATCGCTGAAATCCTGCTGCATCGATATGAACTCCTGCAGTCGCAGAACATTGTCACGCATGCAACAACCAATCTCAATGCAAACGAACTAGAAAAACTGTATGGTAATCGTGTGCGCTCGCGCTTGCGCTCGATGTTCAATTTGATCGCATTTCCTCAATCAGCAAGTGACAAACGTAAATGATTTCATCTAAACTCTAATTATGAAAAAACTTGACATTGCATCGATCATACAAGTGCGCCTCGATGAAACCCAATACTTTGCTGAAAAGCAAGAAAAGAAACAAATTGTCATTCACCATACGGTTTCCGGTCCTAAGGCCGAGAATGTCATGCACGACTGGAACCAAACAAAGGAACGCGTTGGCACTGCATTCATTATTGATGGAAATGGAATCATTCACCAATGTTTCAGTTCAGAACACTGGGCGCATCATTTAGGTACACATTTCCCGAACAATACATCCTTAAACAAACATTCGATTGCCATAGAAATATGCAATTGGGGAGCATTGAAGGAAAAAGGAAATAGATATTATTCTGCTTTCAAAAAGGAAGTCCCTGCAAAAGAAGTTATCGATTATGGAATTTCTTATAGAGGATCACGATTCTTCCAGCGATATAAAAAAGAACAACTCGATTCTTTGAAACTATTATTAGAATACCTCTGCGAACGATATCAAATTCCGACCAACTACAATTCCGATATGTGGGAAATCTGCCCTCGAGCAATCCAAGGTGAACCTGGCATCTTTTCACATGTAAGTTTCCGGAAGGATAAAAGTGATTGTCATCCGCAGTTGGAATTGGTGAAGATGCTGAAGGATTATTGAGTTTCTGTTAAACATCTTTAAGATTTATTTAATACTCAAAATCTGTTATCTGAAAATTCATATAGTTATTAATAAATTGATGTGAATGAATAAATGAAAGTTTAAAAATTGATTTTGATTTTGTCCCTAGATTTAAAATCTTAGAATAAGAAGAATAAAACTAAATCATGGAAAAATTAATTTCGAATTTCACAGAAAAAAACTTAGTAGATTTTTTCAAAAGTCAGATTTCAGCATTTAAGAATGAAACTGAAGAATTTGATTTTTTATTGAAAGATAAAGACTTAAATGAGTTCGAAGATTTAAAAAAAATAGGAGGTGTTGAATTTGGCAACACAGATGAATTAATCGTTTTTTCATGTAAATATCAAGGTCAATTAACCGAAAGATCTTCTAAAAGAAAACAATTTGAAATTGCAAAATTGGTTCTCAAAGAAGACTTCAAGGATGGTGCAATATTTGTGTTTTATGATGAATCCGGAAAATTCAGATTTTCATTTATCCGTAGAAATTGGGATCAAAAAGGAGATAAAAAATACTCAACTTGGAAGCGATACACTTATTTCGTTGATTCAGATAACACCAACAAAACATTTAAGCAACGAATTGGTAGTTGTACTTTCAAAGATTTGGAGAGTATTCAGGAAGCCTTCTCTGTTGAAAAATTAACAAAGGATTTTTATAACGACCTTTTCAAATGGTATCAATGGACACTTTCTGAAGAAATAGGAATAACGTTCCCGAACAACACTGATATTTCTGATGATGATAGAGTAAAACTCGAAGAGCAGATAATAAGGCTGACTACTCGAGTTTTGTTTGTTTGGTTCATTAAACAAAAGCAACTTGTTCCTGGAAACTTGTTTGATAAAAATGAGTTAAAAAAATACCTCAAGGATTTCGACCCAAGTAGTATGATCGATGGTAATTACTATAATGCCATTCTGCAGAATTTGTTTTTCGCAACCTTGAATAGATCTGTAACCGAGCGCGAATTCGCAAAACTTGTTGACAAACGAGATATAAAGACAAAATACAGATATGCTGAAATGTTTAATATTTCTGAACAAGAGATATTGGATCTTTTTAAACCTGTTCCTTTCTTGAATGGTGGTCTCTTTGAGTGTTTGGATAAAGATGATCTTGATGGAAATAAATATTTTTTAGACGGGTTTAGTCGCAATGACAAAAGATTTGCAAATGGCAATTTTAAACACCGTGCCTTTATTCCAAATTGCGTATTTTTTGATGAAGTTAATGGGTTAATTCCAATCTTGGAACGCTACAATTTTACCGTTGAAGAAAATGCACCAAACGAAATTCAAGTGGCACTTGATCCTGAGTTGTTAGGAAATGTTTTTGAAAACCTTCTGGGCGCATTCAATGAAGAGACCAAAGAAACAGCAAGAAAACAATCAGGATCGTTCTACACGCCAAGAGAGGTTGTAAGTTATATGGTGGATGAATCATTGATAGCATATCTGAGTCAATCGTTGCCAAATGTTTCTAAAACCCTTTTGCATCAATTGTTCGAAGACGAAAATCTTCCAAATGAGTTGGAGAAAGATCATAAAACAAGAGAGTCCATTGCTTCAAGTTTGAAATCTATTAAAATTCTTGACCCGGCATGTGGCTCTGGCGCTTTTCCGATGGGAATTTTGAATCGAATGGTGGATGTACTTGACAGGTTGGATGCACGTTCTGAAAAAACAATTTACGAACAGAAACTTCACTTAATAGAGGAATGCATTTATGGAGTAGATATCCAAACCATAGCAACTCAAATTAGCAAACTAAGATTTTTTATCTCATTGATTGTAGAGCAAGATGGTATTGAATTAGACAAACCGGATGAGAATTACAACGTCATCACGTTGCCTAACTTGGAGACGAAATTTGTTTCTGCAAATACACTAATAGGTTTATTGTCTAGTAATGATGCATTGTTAAATTTAACGGATCCAGAGTTAAATGAGTTGAAAGATAGATTATATCAAATTCGACATGATCACTTTTATGCAGGTAATGCAAATAGGAAAAAAGAACTTAGAAAACAGGATCAACAGTTAAGAGAAGAGATAAAAGCATACATTTCCGAAAATGCTACAAAACCTGATGTGAATTTAATTCATCAGTTGGAAGAGTTTATAAGCAATCAACTAATTGAAAGAAATAAGTTTGAAGGTGAAAATTGGGTTGACGAAACGAAACAAGTGAATCAAGCATCATTATTTGGGGATGAACCTTCAGCGTCTCAATCACTGTTTAAAGTTGATATCAATAAACGTGAAAGGGATCGTATTGATAAATCCATTAAAGAGACAAAGCAGCGAATTGATCGCGAATTGAACAAATCTAAAAGTAATGGTTTCGAAGCCGAAATTGAAAAATTGGCAAAATGGGATCCTTATGACCAAAATACATCATCTTCCTTTTTCGATGCTACGTGGATGTTTGGCTTGGAAGAAGGTTTTGATGTGGTGATAGGAAATCCTCCGTACATTCAATTGCAAAAAGAGAGTGGTAAATTAGCCAAGTTGTATGCTAATTGTGGTTACGAAACATTTGAGAAAACAGGAGACATATACTCGCTGTTTTATGAGCGTGGATGGCAACTATTGAAACAAGGAGGAGCATTGTGCTATATCACATCAAACAAATGGATGAGAGCAGGATACGGTAAGAGTACAAGAAACTTTTTTGCAGAAAAAACTAATCCAATTCTTTTGATTGATTTTGCTGGTCAGAAAATTTTTGAATCTGCAACAGTGGACACTAATATTTTGTTGTTTTCAAAGGATAAAAATCAACACCAAACATTGGCTTGTGTTGTTAAGGAAA
>CAJAVU010000027.1 GCA_903945495.1 uncultured Flavobacteriales bacterium
CCCATTTAACAAAAGCATCATTGTAATACGATACTTTGTCACCAACACGTTTCATAGAACTTGCAGTATTACCTGGACTTGGAGTTTGTTGATTTTCATCTGTATTATCGATCGCATAATCACCACCCATTAAATTATAAATAGACTGATAGTGTGATCCTTTGTAGTAACGCGCATCAATTCCTAACATCGCTGCCCATTTCTTATTGATTCTGTAATTGAACGTTGAAAGTAGACCAAACCACTTATGGTCATTATTAGCGGCCCGAATATAATTGCTCGCAACATGTTCAGTTGTACTATACAAATTTGCATAGTGTGTAGAATTATAATCGTACACATCTTGCATTTTGATTAATCCGGTTATAGTATCTCTAGCTGTTTGGTTCTTCATTGAAGTACCTCCACCTTTTCCGATTGACATGTATGCAACAGTGGTCAAATTCATTTTTTCGTTTGGATCAAATGAATGTGTTAAGTTGAATTGAGGTTTGTGGAAGAAATTCACTTTTTCATTAAAATCTTCTCCGTTCATAATCCCAAAATTCGGATTGTAACGATTTCCTCTTGCACCAATTGTTGGTGTTGTAAACTGTGAACTAGAAACATTTGAAATTGAATCCAATGATTCTAAATAATTAATTCCAGCTTTTTCTGCCAAACCTTTATCGATAACCGCAATAGGTAAACGCGTTGTACGTTGCCCATGTGATTGAGGAGCACCATTGACTCCAAAACTCAATAAATGTTTGTTAAATTTCTTTTGTACTTTCAAAAAGTAAGACCAAGCGTCTGTATACGTTGCATCCGCATAGCTTGACCCCCATTTTCTAGCACCTGCAAGGGTTACCCCCCAATTTCCTTTTAATAATCCTGTATTGTAACTCAATGAAGTTTTATACAGACCATAATTATTCACTTCTTGTTTCACAGAAGCACCCATTTTCGCATCAATTCCTTTGGTAACAATGTTCATTGTACCACCTACAGAAACGATTGAAAGTTTAGAAGCTCCTAATCCACGTTGCACTTGCATATAGCGCGTAATATCGCCTAAACCGTCCCAGTTACTCCAATAAACTTGACCATTTTCCATGTCATTTACAGGAACACCGTCTACAAGTACAGCAATATTTCGTTGATCAAATCCACGAATTGAAACGCGAGCATCACCAGCTCCTCCACCCTGTTCAGTTGCATAAGCTCCTGGTGTTGAGTTTAAAACCATTGGTAAATCACGTGTTCCTAAATCTTCTGAAAGTTGTTTCGCTGTTAATTTTGAAAAAGCAATTGGTGTTTCACGCGTTTTTGCTGCATCTGCCTTAACAACAACCTCATCCATCATTTTTTCATATTTTGGCAGGGTCACGTCATAGTTCAAATCAGTTGCACCAACTTTAATGTCCAACATCAGCGTATCGAATCCAAAACATGTCACTTTTAACAGGTGAACTTTATTTGGATCAACTTGAAAAGAGTATTTCCCCTCAAAATCCGATTTGGTAATTAACACCTCATCGCAAACCAATTTTGCTCCAATGACCGTTTCATTGGTTTCTTTGTCGATAATTGTTCCACTTAATTCTACTTTCGTCTGACCGTATGTAACAACGGTCAGAGCGAAAATAGCTAGTATGGAGAGTATGAACTTTCTCATAAAACAGTTACTCTTTTCAGAAGAATAAATTTAGTTATTGGATGCTTAAACTTGTTTGTGCAACTGATTTGTTCGCGAAACGCAAACGAACAGTGTACATTCCTTTATTCAAGCTTGCTGCATTTAATGTTGTTGCTTTTGAAACTTCAGAAACTTCTTCACTCAATACAACTTGACCTAACATATTGATTACTTCAACAAATTCAATTACCTCAGATGCTGAAACAACAACAGTTCCTTCTGTCGACGGATTTGGATAAACAACAAATGAAACATTGTTTGTCAATTCTTTAACGCCTAAGAAACAATCACATGTATGTTGTCCTAATTGCGTCCAAGTATCTTTTGGTAATGAATCCCATTGTTGAGTTACGATAAACGGATCTGGATTTACAGTAACACCAACTTTAACAGATGCTTTTCGAATCAAAGTTTGATCTTTAGTCCAATATGCACCTACAGATCCATCATATGGAAATGCATCACTCCACGATTGACCAGACACCATTCCAGCATCACCAATTTTACCCATTAAATCAACCATAGTAGCACCATTAAACAAGGCAATTGCGTCATTTCCATTCATGTACGTTGGAGCAGGATACGGAACATCTAATAAATCCGCCATCGCTTGTAAAGTAGGAGAAGCAGCTGGTGAACTACCAGTTGCAGTAGAAGTTACACCTACACCATTCACAATAACGAAAGTTGAAAAAGCATCAATTGAACCACTTAAGTTCAAAACACCACCTGCAGAAGAAGTTGCGTCACCATTGGAAAAACGCTCCAAACGGTAACCAGTTAAATCAATTGCAGCAGAAGTTGGATTATACAACTCAATTGCTTTATCATTTCCAGAGCCTTCAACATACTCTGAAATAAATAATTCTGAACAATTTTGAGCGTAGGTCGTTCCTAACGCTAAAACACTAACAAAAAGTAACGTTTTTTTCATACGATATAGATTATAATTAAAAGAAAATGCTTGTGGTAAGAGCGTGAAAAAAAACTAGATAGTTGGATGTATTTTTTGAATACTGAAGTGCATCAGGATAAACTCCCAACCATAACCCACTATTCAGTTTGAACATTATTTTTTCATATCGCTCTGTTATATTTTTTCATGGTTTCAGTCTAATACACTTAGCATCAAGGAGAACATGAAAAAACTCGAGGCAAAAATAATACATTTTTTTTCTAGCTGCATTATTTAATTGTTAACATTCGAAAAAGGTTTTGAACGATTTTCTTTTTCGGAATTAAACATTTTATACTTTAGCGTTCATTAATTATCAAATCATGAAAAAATACTATTTGTTTTTAGTTGTTGGAATCGTTTGTTCAATCCAAACTTTTGCGCAAGATCTGTCTGTTGAGAAAATTTGGAAAAAGTATGAGTTTTCCGGGGCATACATAGACGGATTCAGATCCATGAAAGATGGTATTCACTACACGAAATTGGATGAGCAAGATGGTTCTGTTTCGATTAAGAAATATGTGATCACTGATGAAAAAGCAAGCCCCGAAACCCTCGTTACAAGTGAACAGTTAAAATACAATGGAAACGCTATTAGCATTGATGATTATTTCTTCAATGACGATGAAACAAAAATTTTAATCACAACACAAACAACTCCAATTTATAGAAGAAGTTTCAACGCTGTTTATTTTTTGTTTGATTTAAAAACAAAATCCTTAAAACCACTTGATGAAACTCATCAACCACAAACCTTAGCGGAATATTCTCCAGACGGAACGAAAGTTTCCTTTATTCATAAAAATGATTTATTCGTAAAAGATATTGCTTCAGGAAAAGTTACAAAATTGACAGAAGACGGAAAACGAAACAAGGTCATCAATGGAACAACTGATTGGGTATACGAAGAAGAATTTGCAATTACCAAAGCGTATGGTTGGTCACCCGACAGTAAATATATTGGCTTCTTAAAATTCAATGAAAAAGAGGTTAAAGAATTCACCATGACCTATTACAAAGAATTGTATCCTGAATTATATACTTTCAAATATCCAAAAGCTGGAGAAGCAAACAGCAAAGTTACTGCGCATATCATTGCTTTGAAAGGCGGAAAAATTACGAATTTGGATTTAGGTGAATACGAATATATCCCGAGAATTCAGTGGTCAGGAAATTCAAATAAATTGATTCTACAAACTTTGAATCGTCATCAAAACCATTTGAAATATCACTTGGTGGATATGAATGGTAAAAAAGCTACCCACAAAGTTTTTTACGAGGAGAAGGCAGAACAATATGTCGAAATTGACAACAACCTATTGATCCTAAAAGACGGAAACACAATTTTACGTACTAGTGAGCAAGATGGATTTAATCATATTTACAAACTAACATTTGACGGACAGAGCACCCAAATCACAAAAGGAAGTTGGGATGTTATTGATTTCTTTGGTATCGATGAAGAAAAAGGAACAGTCTATTATTCCTCGGCTGAAAAATCTCCAATATCAAAAGGTATATACAAAGTTAACCTTGATGGAAGCAGTAAAAAGTCAATTTCACTTGAAACTGGAATGAATGACGCAGAGTTTACTTCAGGAATGAAATATTTCGTTAAAACCTATTCTAACGCAAATACTCCTCCAGTATATACTCTGTGTGACAATGACGGAAAAGAAATCACTGTTTTAGAAGATAATTCAAAATTGAAAGCCGTTTTATCAAATTATAAACTTGCAACAAAAGAATTTGTGACTTTTCATTCAGGCTCAACAACCTTGAATGGCTCTTTGATTAAACCTGCAAACTTTGACGCAACAAAAAAATATCCGGTTTACATTACGATTTATGGTGGTCCAGGGCACAATGAAGTAAGCGATGCTTGGGATGGGAATGATTATATGTACCACCAGTTATTAGCTCAAAAAGGATACATTGTTGTTTCTGTGGATCCAAGAGGAACAATGTATAGGGGAGCAGAGTTTAAAAAATCTACATATTTACAATTAGGAAAATTAGAGGTGGAAGATTTCATCAATACAGCCA
>CAJAVU010000028.1 GCA_903945495.1 uncultured Flavobacteriales bacterium
CTGCAAAGTATTGTATCTGTATTTCTAAAAGATTTTGAAATAAATTTCAATGCAATAAAACATATGCAAATTACACCTAGCGCTATAATTATCTTTTTGGATCTACTCATTCTTGGATATGGTTAATGCTCTATAACTTGTGTATAAGCGCTATCCTCTCTCGCTTAGACCACCAGCCTTCGTTCGATAGGCGATAAAGTTTAGTCGCTAGCTAAAAGTAGCAATTTTTTGTTTTCGTTAAATGGTTTTTGATTCGTTCGTTGGTTAAAACTTCTTTCTTATTCCATAAGTTCCCATTCACCATTTTGAAAATCGTATTTCGCGAATTCTCCGGTATCTGTAAATTCAGAAGCAGTCATTCCAACTTCAAACACTGAATCTTCATTCCAGGATGCTGTAAAATATAACGCCTCTTTGGTTAATAGTGCTGTGCCGAAATCTTCGTCTTCATGATTAAAATGGATACCGAATTCATCTTCTGTTGAACATTCGTAGTCATAATCTATCAAGCGCGCTTTTAGTTCTTCATACTGTTGTGGTGTGAATGGAACTAGATTTTCTTTTGCTTCGAAAAAGTTGTCATCATTCGTTGCCTCTTCTTTTTCTTTCGTTTCAATTCTGTATAGTGCAATGTCGTAACTCATCGTATTAATCAATTAATTTTTTGTTCATTTTTTCGAGAAGCCCCTCAATGAATTGTTTATGTTCAATTAATTTGGTACCCGATATACTTGCCTTCTTCGCCTGCCAGATTGATGGGATTGAAAAACAACCATTATTTACTTTCCGTTTTTTCAATCACCGCAATTGATTTTTGTAGAATAAGTGAATTGGGAATGGTGATAATTTCGCCTGATGTTGTGCGTAAATGAACGAAGAAATAGGTCAAATCAGTTACTTCTCCTTCAAAAGGATAATCTTTGTCTAAGACTTTAATTGTATCGCCTAATTTCAGCGGGTGATTGAAGAAAAGAATGATGCTTGAAGTAATGTTCGACAACAACGACCACTGTGCAAAAAAGGCAATGCCAAGTGCTGTAAAAATTGTACTAGCGAAAAGCGCAATTTCACTTTGGTTCAATCCCCAAACTCCAGCAATGAAAATCACCGCGATAATCGTGTTAATAAGATTAATCGCTTTAATAATGATTTTTCTACGCGTGCGCTGTAATTGCGTTTTTTTCAGCGTATTGTTAATGACCGTTTTTGTAATAAAAAAAGCAATAATGTAAAGAACAAGTATCAAACTTGTCTCTAAAAGCTGAACTCTGTATGTTTCTATCATTGATTGTTAGTGTGACTTAAACGGATTTACTTGCATCAATAGCATTTTTCCATTCTTCAAAATTCGATACTTGGATACGGAATTGTTGACCATCTTTATGATTGACTTCTAAAATGTTCTTTTGAGCACCATGTTTACCCTGAGTTATCGTAGTAATATCTTCAACTGACCAAGAAAATCCATGATTCGTGGATTCCACTTTTCTTTTCAATATGGCTCCAAGCAAACCTAAACCACCAACACCTTGTTTGTGCGCTTCTAATTCCAACGTTTTTCCATTCAAACTAAGTTTTCCAGGCATCGCCATTACAGCAGATTTTAAATACAATACAGATTCAGTTCTTTCCATAATTTTTTCAGTTTTAGTTAATCAATCAACGCTAATATACAGAAATGACTCATTTATTCAAAAGGCGAAAGACTTTTTTACTTCTTTCCTTTATTGTCCAAAATTAAACGCAAGGAAGAATCATTTGTGATGTAGCTCCACGCCCAGTTGAAGAAAATTACCAATTTGTTACGGGTAGAAAGAATGAGCATCAGGTGCAAGAACATCTAAATAACTTTTTAAGAGAAATATGAGGTTTTCTATTTGTTCAATTTATTAATTGAATTGATTATAACTCGAATCATCAGTTCTTTTTCGTCAGATTTACTTAGTGCTACCATTAGTGTAATTGCAGCTAGAGCATTGTTATCAATTTTAAGTTTTCCACTGTTTGTATACAGATAATTATTTTTGTTCAAGTACCAAACAAAAAGCCATGCAGCAATTCTTTTATTTCCGTCATTGAAGGAGTGGTTTTTAACGACAAAGTAGAGTAAATTGGCGGCTTTTTCCTCTATACTGAAATATAGTTCTTTCCCGTCAAATGTTTGGTTAATTGTAGCTATGGAACTTTTAAAGGAATCATCTTTTTCATTTCCAAATAGTGTAGAACCTCCAAATTTATCACGGAGTTGTCTAATTGCAAATTTCGCTTCTTGGTAATCAATTTTATAAGAAACTTGTTCGGATATTTCACGAATTTCAAGTGTTTGGTTATCATATCCGTCAAGAATTTCTAGGCCTAAAGCATACTCGCTTAATAATTCAATTATTTCTTTTGTTTGTGATTTTTCAATAGAATCTGATAAAGTTACTGCATGAATGAGTTTAATTGATTGTTGTAATTCGTTTAACCTCGATTGATTTATAGCGAATCCTTTTATGAGGATATCTTTAAGTTTGTTGGTTGCCCATATTCTAAATTTGGTTCCTTGTTTAGAATTAACTCTATATCCAACTGAAATTATTGCATCCAAATTGTATAAAACAGTTTCTCTTGTGACTTTGCGATTTCCTTCCATTTGAACTGTTGCATTTTTTGCAACAGTTGAACTTTCTTCAAGTTCATTTTCTATATAAATGTTTCTTAAATGTCTTGAAATAACGGATTTGTCCCGACCGAAAAGAACCGAAATTTGGTTTAAACTCAACCAAACAGTGTCATTTTCAAATTTTACTTCAATCTGAGTTTCTCCCTTTGAATTATATATTTCAATTAAATCAATCATACTAAACTAAGATACCGAAATGATTCTTTTATTCCAAGTCTTAAAGACTTTTTTACTTCTTTCCTTTATTGTCCAAAATTAAACGCAAGGACGAATCATTCGTAATGTAGCTCCACGCCCAATTGAAGAAAATGACCAATTTGTTGCGGGTTGAAAGAATGAGCATCAGGTGCAAGAACATCCATATCAACCAAGCGAAATAACCGCTGAATTTGTACTTCGGTAAATCGACCACGGCTTTGTGTTTTCCGATGGTGGCCATGGATCCTAAATCTTTGTATTCGTATTCGTTCCAATCCTTGTTTTCTGTGCTTCCCAATAGGTTTTTTGCCAAGTTTTTTCCTTGATGAATAGCTACGTTGGCCAATTGCGGATGTCCGTGTGGATACACCGGTGTTTCCATGTACGAAATATCACCAATGGCATAAATATTTTCAAATCCTTGAATGCGGTTAAAGCGATCTGTTGTATAACGATTGCGCACTAAGGTTGCTGTTTCCAATCCAGGAAGCGTATTGCCTTTTACTCCAGCCGACCAAATAACATTGGCTGCTTTGAGTGTTTCGCCATTGTCCAAGGAAACGATTGTTCCGTCGTAGGAAGTCACATGCGCACCTTTGATAATTTCCACCTTCATTTGTTTGAGGTAGAATTCAGATTTCGTTTTGGCATTGTCACTCATGCTATTCAAGGTGTGACCGCTACCTTCCACAATGATAATGCGCATTTTGGAAAAATCTACTTTCGGATAATCTTTCGGTAGAATGGTTGCGCGCATTTCAGCAAAGGATCCTGCTAGCTCAACGCCCGTTGGTCCGCCACCCACAATTACCAAATTGAACAACGCTTCTTTTTCATCTTCAGAAGCTGTTACGATCTTCTCAAAACTCAACAACAATTGATTGCGAATCGCTATTGCTTCTTGTGTCGTTTTCATCGGTAAGGCATGTTCCTCCAACGATTTATTTCCGAAGAAATTTGTGGAGCATCCTGTTGCAATAACCAAGTGATCAAAGGAAATATCACCTGATGATGTTTTTAGGATGTTTTCTGCAGGAACAACGCTTTCAACATCTGCCATTCTGAATTCAACATTCGGTACTTTTTGAAAGATCTTTCGAAAGGGAAAAGAGATACTGGATGGTTCGAGCCCTGCGCGAGCAACTTGATAAAACAGTGGTTGAAACTGGTGGTGATTTTGTTTGTCGACCAAAATAACTTCGACTTCTTTTTTTGCCATTTGTTTTGCAAAATTCAATCCTGCAAATCCTCCTCCAACAATGACAACTTTTTCTCCTTTTTTCATCTCAAAATGGATTTCGTTGATACCTTCAATTGGTGCCTTGAAGTTAGCTATTTGATTTTGGTTGGTGTGAAAAAATCGGCAATTATTTTTAGTTGAAAGGGAAAATTTAACAAAACAGATTTTCCCAACAAAACGTTAATGATTTCACAGTTTCGACTTATTCAACTTCAACTATTGATAACATTCTGAAGCCGAGTGTAATCATTTCCTACTTTTCGCGTTTTTTGTACTGTGAGATACGTCCTATTTTTCTTTTTGGTGCTAAGCAATGTCGTTTTTGGACAAATGCTCGACAACCGCAATGGCTCTGCTTTTACAGATAAACCGTTTTTTAATACCGATTTCATTCGTTCGAACAAGGTACACAAGTTGAATGGTAAGTTCACTTACAAGAAACCGGGTGACATGATGCGCGAGACGCAATACAAGTACGTATATGAATTTGATTCCTTGGGTCGTTTAAGTTTTTCCTTTGAAACGCGAAAAGATGATGGAACAGTGGATACAACGTGGAATGTCTATTTGTACAATGACCAGAATCAGTTGACTGAGCACAAACGCGGTGATGGAAAAGGGTTTACGTCAACAGGTTACGAATACGATGAAAAGGGAAACCAAATCAAGGAAAGTTACATTCGTGAATATGTTGATTCGTTAGGAAATGCGCAACGCACAGTGCTCAATTCTGAGTCGATGAAATACGAATATTACGATTTGCAAGTCAAGAAAACGGTTTATAACAATTATGATTTGCCCTACAAATACGAACTAATCAAATACAACGAATTGGGTTATTTGGTGGAGCGCGAAGAACGCTTGATCATGACAATGTCTGTTACAACGATTAAATATACCTACAACGACAAAGGTTATATTGCATCAATAAGTTCTTTTGAAGGGTCCAACATTATTCCAACAGAGGAAACGATTTATCTCTACGATGATTTCGGTAATTTATTGGAAAAGCATCAGTACCGCAATGGAGTTTTTACAACAGAATTTGAAATGATTTACAACGAGAAAAGCAAGTTGTTATCGTATGTGCTAACACGTGATGTTGCAACAAACTTCATTATGATTTTAGGCTTGAAAGACTACGAATTCTTTAAGTAAGTTTAAAGCGTTTTTTTAAAGCTTCATAAATCCCAATTATCGGAAGTAACATTGCGTAATTGTAAAACAAGTCTTCCATAGGAATTGTCACAATCCGTGACCCCATAATGTGATTTTCACTATACCAAACGATAGGTTTTGGAGTAACAGCTCCAGTTAAAATTCCATTTACGATTAAGAAAGGAACAATCGCAATTAGAAATGCAAAGACAAATGATTGAAACCATGCCACTCGATTCACAAAATAAAACCATATCGTTAACATTGCTGAAACAATACATGCGCTAGCCGTATACCAGTTTTCCATGTGCATAATGCCGAAAATCAAACCTGCAAAAGTGAAAAGAAAGGTGAAAATCTTGGTTGTTTTTTCCAATCTAACGTTTGGAAAATAAGCGATTAAAACTTCATAAATGAAAACACAAGCGTAGGGAACGACTAGGAAAAATAGTACTTCTTCGAGTGGCAAATGACCAATGTAAATTCCACTAAGGTAGTCATTGTTAAAGCCCCAAATTTTGTTGATAGTGAAGTATTCGTCCCACAGTAAGAAGGCTGTTCCAATAAGCAATAAGGCAGGAAAAAGCGCTTTCCAATACGTGTAGAAATGCACTTTTTTATCAAAGCTCAGAAAAAACGGTCCAGTAATCGTTCCGATAATAATCCAAGCGTATAGACTCATGCTTTCGCGGTTTTGTTATGATATGCTTGTTTTGCTTCGCGGTAATATTTACGAGGAACCCAAAGCATTCCAAAACATTCACTATGTTCTTTTCCTAAGTGTTTATGGTGTACTTTGTGTGCTTTTCGAATGGCCATAAAATAGGGTGTATCGATATCTCGCAACCAATCAAAACGACGGTGAATATAGACATCATGAATGAGGAAATATGCAAACCCATAGGCAGCTATTCCGTATCCAATCCAAACGGCAAAGTAAACATCATACATCATTCCAAACATAATACATAACCATGAAGGAATAGCATAAATTAGAAAGAAAATATCGTTACGTTCAAAGAAACCACCTTTTTTACCATGATGATCCTCATGAAAGTGCCACATTAAACCGTGCATAACGAATTTATGCGTTGCCCATGCCATGACTTCCATCATGCAAAATGCAAAAACTAGCACAAAAGGTCCCCACCAATACATATTTATACATTTAAAAGTAACGCAAAGAATATTGTCAAAATAATAAACAAAGTAGTATTGACTTTGTTCGTTTCGGCTAAATTTAATTTAAAATATAAAGCAATTATTGGCAAAGAAACCAAAAACCAGCATACATAATTGTAGAATGGAATTGCGTCGTTTTTCCAGTGCCAAAAATCACTTTTAATCGCTACCGGTTCGATTAGAAAATCTAACATGGTCATCAAAGCCGCTGCAAGAATAATTTTAGTCCATTGATTCACGCGAATCATATTCGTTAAGGACGATGAAGTGATTACCAAAATTGCCCAGTTGACCCCTATAACAAGTGGAACACCTTCGATTTTCGTCCCTAAGTTTGCTCCGTACCAATAATGTCCAAAGAGCAAAGCTGTTTTGGTTCCAATGAGTTCAACGAAATAACCGTAGAAAATACAAACAAGCGAAAAAAGGAGGAAAAGAAGAAGTGACTTTTTTCTCGCAAGAATCAAAAGTGTGAAGGATAGAAGTAAATTGAAAAAAGAGAGCGGAAGAAAAGAATCGCGTGTTGAAGGAAGCAATAAACCAACAATTCCGACACTATAAAAAATCACCAATACCATTATGATAATTGATTCTTTCGATAGAAGAGAAGATTTTTTAATTGCGCTCATAAACGACTAAACAAAAAATGTGAAAATTGGTTTAAAAAATTTTGCCTTTAACAGTGTTTTCTATAGTATCATCGAACGATCGAAATGTGAAATTGAGTGCTTTTTGAACTTTTGAAGCATCGTATTCCATTACATTAAAAGCAGTTTTCGCACTCGCGCGCGTAATGGCTGCTGTTCTGCCACGAAATTTGGATAACAACCACGAAAAGCGCCACGTAAATCCAATCAGCCATTTCGGGGTTGCAATTGTTGGTGGCTTTTTGTTGAGTGCAAGCGCAATTTTTTCCAGCAATGTTTTAAAAGGCAAGTTAATACCCACACAAAGAAAGCGTTCATTTTTAATATCACTTTGCATGAGTTGAACCATTATTTCAGCAACATCGCGCGCGTCCACAAAACCATTTTTTCCAGGAGTGTGAAAACGCAAACCTTTGTCAAGTGTTCTGAAAATGGTGAGTGAACTTTCATCCCAATGTCCAGCTCCAAAAATTACGGATGGATTAACGATTATGCAGTCCAATCCTTCTTCAACACCTCTCCAAACTTCCTTTTCACCCGAATACTTAGAAATGGCATAACCGCTCGTTTCTGGGCCTTGTTTCCATTTGGTTGTTTCGCTTGTGATGGTATTTACTTGACCACCAATGGATGCAGTTGAACTTACGTGACACAATTTTTTAACGCCAAAAGCTAAACAGGTATTTACAATATTTGCTGTCCCTTCACGGTTGATTTTAATCAGTTGAGCAAAATGTCGTTTATTGAATGAAACAAGTCCCGCGCAGTGATAAACAAATTCTATCCCTTTCATGGCATCTTCTAGTGAAAGAAGATCGAGGATGTCGCCTTCGAACCACTCGATGCGATTGAATTGTTCTTGCCAATTGGAATTGCCATAATACTGAAAAAGCTTTTTAACCAGCTCAATTTTAGTTGAATCTCTGTAAATAGCGCGAATCGTTCCTTGTTCTGAACTTAATCTAAACAATAAATGACTTCCTAAAAGTCCAGTTCCACCAGTTACCAAAATCATATCTTCAAAAATACAATGTTTGAAGGATAATGGCATTCATTTAGAAACTTAATTTAAAGTTCATTGAAATTTTTCTTTGAAATTCTTGATTTTTTAATTTTTTAGTTGATATTTGGGGTATGAGAAAGATTCAACCACTATTCATTTCTCTTGCGCTAGTAGCGTGTGTATGCTCATGTCAATCAGAGTACTCACAGCGACTATCGAAAGGTTTTGAATTAAAAAAAGAATTGATCAGATTATCGAATACTCCAGAAGTATCAAACCAATTAAAGGTGAAAGAAATTAAAAAAGAGTTAGATCTTCATGCCCAAGTTTCAGGAAATGAAGAATTGTTTTTTGAGCAATTAGGACTTAAATAATTTCAATCAATTTTTAATTCTTCATTCGGATCCCAAAAGATTTCTTTGAAGTTTATAATTTGATCGGCAACCACGACTACACTTTCTTGTTTTAATTTCTCCTCCATTTCAGTTGGATGAGCAAAATTCGCTTTTCCTGTAAGTAAGCCTTGACGGTTCACTACGCGATGGGCAGGAATTCCTGGATACCTATGTGAAGCATTCATCGCCCAACCAACCATTCTACTTGATTTTGCACTGCCTAAATAGCGCGCAATAGCACCATAAGATGTTACTCTTCCTTCTGGAATTAATCGAACTACATCGAAAACATTGTCAAAAAAATCCTTGTGTTTATCGTTGATTGATAGTGTCATTTTGATTCAAGTAAAGCCATTATATTTGTCGAAAATACGAAAAATGAAAGCAGTTTACAGTATCGGTTTATTAATTCTTTCGAATGTGTTTATGACCTTAGCTTGGTATGGACATTTGAAATTTAGTGAGTCAAAAAAATTGGCTGGTTTAGGATTGTTTGCCATTATTTTAATCTCTTGGGGAATTGCTTTTTTTGAATATTGTATGCAAGTTCCTGCAAACCGTATAGGATTCAAAGGAAATGGAGGTCCTTTTACGCTCTTAGAATTAAAAGTGATTCAAGAGGTGATTGCCTTAATTGTATTTTTGATTTTTTCGTTCCTATTCTTTAAAAATGAAACATTTCGTTGGAATCATTTTGTCGGTTTAACCTTTTTAGTACTTGCAGTTTATTTCATTTTTAAGAAATGAATGTCATGGATATCAATTGTTTAAGTAGTTTCTAAAAGTTAGCAAACAAAGAATGTTGATTAATTTATTTTAACATTTTTTTTCTTATCGGTTCATTTTACGTACTTTCAATCCTGTTAAAACTCTTAAACTATTAATATGAAACTACGATTACGATTAATCGCATTGTTGATTATTGGGCTAAATTTCTCCGGTTTTGCTCAAGATTATGTTCAAATGATGCGTGATCCAAACGTCAATTTTTATGACGTTCAGCAAGCCTTCAACTCCTACTGGGAAGGCAAAATCATCGAAAAAGGAAAAGGATACAAAGCGTTTAGACGATGGGAAGCATATATGGCTCCGCGCGTTTATCCTAGTGGAAACATGACCTTGCCTTCTCAGAATTATGAAAATTTCGTTCAGTGGGAAAATCAACAAACCGCTGCTGGAGTTCCAAAATCAATTGCGGGCAATTGGACATTTTTAGGACCAACTGGAAAACCAACAGGTGGTGGTGCAGGACGATTGAATTTTGTTCGTTTTGATCCAACAAATACCAATACACTTTATGTAGGTGCTCCTGATGGTGGATTATGGAAATCAACCAATGGAGGAACAAGTTGGTCTACGAATACAGATCAATTAGCGGTTATTGGTGTTTCAGATATTGCAATCGACCCAACAAATACACAAATCATGTACATTGCTACTGGTGATGGGGACGCAGGCGATTCATACAGTAATGGAGTTTTGAAATCAACTGATGGAGGAACTACTTGGCTAGCAACTGGTTTAGCGTGGACAGCAAGTCAAGGAAGAACGATTAGTCGTTTATTGATTAATCCAACGAATCCACAGATATTAATGGCATTTGGAAGTAACGGAATTTGGCGTACCACAAATGGTGGAACAACATGGACACAACCAACTGGAACCTTTAACGGTGTGATGGACGCAGAGTTTAAACCTGGAGCTCCAAATACAGTTTATGCTGCAGGTACGGTTTTCAAAAAATCGACAGACGGTGGTTTAAATTGGTCAACAATAACAACAGGTTTAACTGGAATAGGTCGTTTGGCTATTGCTGTAACACCGGCAAATGCTGCGTATGTATATGTGTTGGCTGCAAGAGGCTCAGATTCAGGTTTTCTTGGTTTAATTCGTTCGACAGATAGTGGAGCTGCGTTTACAACACGCATGTCATCTACTGCAAGTAATAATATTTTGGGTTGGGACAACGGTTCTGATGGTGGTGGACAAGGTTGGTATGACTTAGCGATTGCAGCATCTCCAACGAACGCTGACGAAATCATGACGGGTGGAATTAATATGTGGAGAAGTACCAATGGGGGAACTTCCTTTACATTAAATTCTCATTGGACAGGTGGATACAGCAAACCCTATGTTCATGCGGATATTCATGATATTATCTATATGCCAGGTTCTGGAACAACAGTATTTTCAGGTAACGATGGTGGAATTTTTAAAACAACGAATTCTGGTACTTCTTGGTCAGATATCAGTTCTAACCTGTGTATTGCACAACAGTATAGAATTGGAATGTCTGCCTCAAGCCCAACCTTGTTAGTTTCTGGTCACCAAGACAACGGAACGAATAAGTTAAATGGAACGGCATGGTCACAAATTTATGGGGGTGATGGAATGGACTGTTTCATTGACCGCACCAACAATAATGTGATTTATGGCTCATATGTTTACGGTGATTATTATAAATCAACCAATGGTGGAACAAGTTTTACTTCGATTACGACTGGTATTCCAGTAGGTTCAGGTTCTGAAGAATGGTTGTGTGCTTTTCACCAAGATCCAGTTACAGCTGCAACTATTTATGCAGGTGGAAGAACAGCCTTGTATCGTTCAACGAATTCGGGAACATCATGGTCAGCATTGGGCTCACCAACTGGTACTGGTAACATAATGGAATTTGTAATAGCTCCTAGCAATAATCAAGTTATTTATGCTATTAAGTCGGGAACAAATGCCGTTTCTAAATCAACCAATGGTGGAACAAGTTTTACGGCAGTTTCAACAGGTTTACCAACTGGAGTTGCTCCTACAAGTGTAACTGTTTCGAATACTGATGCAAACATTGTTTTTGTAACATATTCAGGTTATAGTGCTGCCAATAAAGTGTATAAATCAACGAATGGTGGTACAAGTTGGACGAGTGTTTCTGCCGGATTGCCAAACATTCCTGTAAATACAATTGTGTTCCAAAATGGGTCTTCAAATGATGCAGTTTACATCGGTACGGATGTTGGTGTTTATTACAAGGATAACACGACTGCTTGGATTGCGTTTAATACTGGGTTACCAAATGTTTCTGTACGTGATTTGGAAATTTATTATCCAACAAGCCGTTTACGTTGTGCGACGTTTGGTCGTGGAACATGGGATAGTGATTTATATTCAGCAGTTGCTGCAGCGCCAGTTGCTAGTTTTACTGCTTCAGCAACGACAATCTGTGTTGGACAAACGGTTACTTTTACAAATACATCATCAGGGTTACCAACATCGTATGCTTGGACATTTGCCGGAGGAACACCAGCAACTTCTACGGCAACGAACCCAACGGTAACCTATAATACAGCAGGTACTTATACTGTTGCGTTAACTGCGACAAACGGAAGTGGTTCAAATACTGTAACTCAGACGAATTATATCACCGTTCTTGGCGGTTCTGGTGCAACGTTACCTGTAACAGAAGGATTTACTTCAACGACATTTCCTCCTACAAACTGGAACATTGTTAATCTAGATTTAGGTGATACTTCTTGGATGAGAAATACAACGGTTGGAATTGCACCTACGGCTGGAAATTCAATGTGGTTTGATAATTACGAATACAGCGATTTAGGGAACACTGACGAAATGCGTACACCAAAATTAAATCTTCAAGGTTTTTCAAGTGCAAACTTAACGTTTGATGTTGCTTATGCAGCCTATGACGCAAGTTATGTGGATGGATTGGAAGTGTTGATTTCTTCAGATTGTGGTGTGACGTTCACATCAGTCTATTCTAAAACAGGTTCAACCGTTGCGCTTGGAAATTTACCAACAGCGCCAGCTACGACTTCCTTATTCGTGCCAACTGCAGCGCAATGGCGAAATGAATCAATTAACTTGGCAAGTTATCTAGGACAAACCAATGTAACTATAGCCTTCAGAAATATAGCCGGTTTCGGAAACTCTTTGTACATTGACAATATTAATATCTCTGGTGTTGCAATTCCAGTTGCACCAACGGCAAGTTTCACTTCATCACCTGCCTCTCCAGTTTGTACTGGTCAAACAGTTTCTTACACTAGCACATCAACGGGAACTCCAACTTCTTATTCTTGGTCTTTCCCTGGTGGAACTCCGGCAACCTCAACGTCGGCAAATCCAACAGTTACGTATGCGGCAGCTGGAACATATAATGTTTCATTAACTGCTACAAATGGTGCTGGTTCTAACACATCGAATCAAACATCTTATATTACCGTTGGGGCGTCTCCTGCAACACCTGGAACAATCTCAGGTACCGCAGCTGTTTGTGCGAATACTGCAGGTTTAACTTTTTCTATCGCAACTGTGGCGGGGGCTTCCTCTTACACATGGATAGTTCCAGCGGGAGCAACAATTGTTTCAGGACAAGGAACAACAAGTATTACCGTAAACATGGGTTCTACAGCAGGAAATGTAAGTGTGACTGCAACAAATACGTGTGGTACTTCTAGCGCATCCAGTTTTGCTGTTGCAATAAATCCTACCCCTGCTGCACCTGCATCTATTTCTGGAACGGCATCAGTTTGTAGTGGTTCTAATGGAAATACTTATTCTATTGGATCAGTAGTTGGTGCAACGAATTACACTTGGACGGTCCCTGCTGGTGCTAACATTGTTTCTGGTCAAGGAACTACAGGTATTTCTGTAACGGCAGGTTCTACGGCAGGAAACATTACTGTTACAGCATCAAATACTTGTGGAACGTCTAGTGTAACAACATTTGCATTGGCAATATCAACGACACCAGCTACTCCTGGCAGCATAACAGGATCTGCAATTGCTTGTTCGTCATCAACGGGTAATGTGTATTCAATTGCCTCTGTCGTGGGAGCAACAAGTTATACATGGACAATTCCTTCAGGGGCAACAATAACAGCTGGACAAGGAACATCAAGTGCAACAGTTTCTTTTGGCTCAACCGCTGGAAATGTATCTGTAACGGCTACAAATTCATGCGGTACGTCGTCTGCTAGCTCATTCCCAATTACTTTGACGAGTGCGGCACCAGCAACACCAGGAGCAATTTCTGGTACTTCTGCAATTTGTGAAGCATCAACATCGAACATATATTCAATTGCTGCTGTTTCAGGTGCAACTACATACACATGGACAGTTCCAGCTGGAACAAGCATTGTTTCAGGACAAGGAACAACTTCTATCACGGTAACGGCAGGAACAACAGGAGGAACTATTTCTGTTGTAGCGTCTAGTTCTTGTGGAACTTCTACAGCAAGCACATTTACGTTAACCGTTAATCCATTACCAGCTGTTTCACAAAGTGCCTTGCAAAATGCATGTGCTAATTGGGGGGCGTTTGCTTTAACAGGTGGTAATCCAGCAGGAGGAACGTATTCTGGAACAGGTGTTGCATCAGGTTCATTTGATCCGGCAGTTTCAGGAATCGGAACGTTCCCAATTACGTATTCAGTTACTCAAAGTGGATGCACAAATACTGCAATTGCAAGTATAACTGTTGATGCTTGTGCTGGAATTGAAGAAAGCAAGGCAGACTTGCTTGTGATTTATCCGAATCCTACGCATGGCGATTTGTCAATTTTGGGAATTGATTTAGACAAATTCAAAACGATTGAATTGGTAGATGTTTCAGGTCGACTTGTTGAAAAATGGAGCATCAATGCAACTGATATGAACATTGATTTGACAAAACATGCGCAAGGTTCGTATACACTTCGAATCAATGGTAACGGTTTGGAAATTGTGAAAAGAATTCAAAAGAACTAACGATTCTAATCTGACTAGTTGACTAGTCCTAAATAAAAAAGAGCGTTTGCTACGGCAGACGCTCTTTTTTTGTGTTTAAAAATTCTATATTCTTCCGCCGTGGCGTACTAAATTCTATATTATTCTACGGTAACCGATTTCGCAAGATTTCTTGGTTGGTCAACATTACAACCTCTCATCACAGCAATGTGGTATGACAGTAATTGGAAAGGAATTGTAGCAAGCAAAGGAACTAAATGCTCATCTGTATTCGGAATTTCGATCACGTGATCGGCCATTTCTTTTACAGCAACATCACCTTCTGTTACCACAGCAATGATTTTACCTTTTCGTGCTTTAACTTCTTGAATATTTGAAACTACTTTTTCGTACGATGTTCCTTGCGTTGCAATAACAAAGACTGGCATTTCTTCGTCAATTAAGGCGATTGGACCATGTTTCATTTCAGCAGCTGGATAACCTTCTGCGTGGATGTAAGAAATCTCTTTTAATTTCAATGCACCTTCCAACGCAACAGGGAAAGAACTTCCGCGACCTAAGTACAATGCATTTGCAGCATCCTTGTATTTCGCAGCAATCTCTTCGATGATATCGTTTTTATCCAATACTCGTTTCACTTTATCAGGAATTGCTTCCAACTCAGCTAACATAGTATGGAACTTTGTCTCACTTATCGTTCCTTTTTTGTGCGCCAATGATAAAGCCATTAATGTAAGAACTGTAACCTGAGCTGTAAATGCTTTTGTCGATGCAACACCAATTTCTGGTCCAGCATGCGTGTAAGATCCCGCATCTGTAATTCTAGAAATAGATGAACCAACAACGTTACAAATACCTAAAATGGTAGCACCTTTCGATTTTGCTAATTCTAAAGCTGCTAAGGTATCTGCAGTTTCACCAGATTGAGAAACGGCAATTACAACGTCATTTTCATTGATAATTGGATTTCTGTAGCGGAATTCACTTGCATATTCAACTTCAACATTGATGCGAGCTAAATCTTCGAATAAATATTCTCCAACTAAACAAGCATGCCAAGATGTACCACAAGCGACCATTACGATGCGTTGTGCATTTGCCATTTTTTGTTCATACTCTGTAATTCCACCAAGTGAAACCCATCCTTCTTCAGCGTTTAAACGACCACGGAAACAATCACGAATTGAACGTGGTTGTTCATGAATTTCTTTCAACATAAAATGCTCATATCCGCCTTTTTCGAGTGCTTCCAATTGCATTTCTAATTGTTGGATATAAGGTGTTTTTTCCTGATTTCCAATGTTGAAAATTTTCAAACCATCATTCAAATCAACAATGGCAATTTCTTCATCTTCTAAGTATACAACACGTTTTGTGTATTCTACAATTGGTGTAGCATCAGAAGCTAAGTAGAAATCTCCTTCAGTTCCAATTCCAACAACTAAAGGACTACTTTTTCGTGCAGCAACTAATTGATTTGGATTGTCTTTTGATAGCACAACAATCGCGTATGCTCCTACCACATTGTGTAAGGCTAAACGAACTGCTTCTGCTAAGGAAACATTTTCCTTTTTTTGGATGTCATCAATTAAATGAACCAAAACTTCCGTATCAGTTTCACTTTTAAAGATGTATCCAAGATTTATAAGTTCTTTTCTTAAGGTATCGTAATTTTCAATGATTCCATTATGAATCAAAGCAATTGAACCATCAGTTGAATAATGCGGATGCGCATTAATATCGTTTGGTGCACCATGTGTCGCCCAACGAGTATGTCCAATTCCGGCGTAACCGTTCGTGTCTTGGTCCGCCGCAAAAGCTTCTAAATTTGAAACTTTCCCTTGACGTTTGTATAAGTTGATTGAACCGTTGTTTAACAATGCAATTCCAGCACTATCATAACCACGGTATTCTAATCGTTTTAATCCTTTTAATATAATCGGATATGCTTGTTTTTTACCAATGTAAGCTACAATTCCACACATAATTAATATTGAGTATAGGTGACCACTATTTGAGGTTTCTTTTTATTGATGGTCGATGGACCATTAAAAATGATTCGCTCTGCCGATGTAATGAAAAAACGTGGAGAAAGAATCAATTCAGTCGTTGAAATTTGCCCTGTAACCAATGCTTGAACGTAATCACGACAATCAACAGTGTAACTTTTAGTGTAATTGTCATAAAAACCAAATACACCTATCCCAGACAAGATATTGTCAATTCGAACAGAAACAGAAATTTCATCACTAGGTGAATATTTTGAAGCAGTTTGATATTGAATAGGAAGAATCAATTCTGCTTTGTGAATGACACATTTTTTCGGTAAGTTTTTAAGTCCAGGAATTTTAATGATTGCACGGCTTTTGAATGCTTGCGCATAAAATTCAGTTTGACCTGAAATTGTATCATTGATCACATTTTGTACTGGTTTTCCAGAGTTGTCGATATCGACATGATTGAAATCAGCACATTCCGAATTAATCAAAAAGTCAAACGTCTTTTGCACGCCTGCTTGGGTATAGTAAATGGTCATCTTGGATAATGGATCATTTAAATTGAAATAGAAAACTGCTCCCTTTCCACTTAATTGTGATCCATTGTTTACCTTAACATATAAACCTTTGAAGTAGCTCGTAAAGTTATCAATTGAACTGTAGTTCGTTCCTCCAGAAACTGATTCATTTATCAGTTGAGTTGCTAACGAATTGTTTAATCTAATTCTTAATTGCGCGTCAACAGTGTCTTCTCCAATAATCGTTTCACCATCCGGTGTAGGAGTGAATGTTTCATAACCTGGCACTACAAGGTTTGTACTAGAATGTGCTTTGTCTTGAAACGAATAATAGGTAGAATCCACATGTATTTTTTCAGTCAATTGATACACTTCCACAGTTTGAGGGCTCAATTCACCATAATAATCAGCATATTCTAAACCTAGCACTAATGAATCTACAGTTATTGCTGAGATATCTCCAAAATTAGGGTTCAATCCAGATAAAACAACTTGTGTATAAAAACTAGCATCTACCTTACCGAATTTTGGATCATTGTAAGAACCTAAAACAGCATAAGCAGGATTATCAGAAATCAGTGAGTCTTCCGCAATGGTAAAAGTCGTTAATTGAAATGTGTCAACTTGCGTTGAATTTAAAAGCGAATTTGGATCGAGAACATCGTTTCCAAGGGTAGATTCTTTCTTTTTACAGGCAACAACAACTAAAAGTGTTATTAAAAAAGTAGCGGAAAGTCCAAAAACCTTCCGCCACGAATTGGGGTAACTAAAATTCATTTTATATGAGTACGGTTTCTTCAATTACTTTGTTAAAAAATTCAGACATCACCTTTGTTTGATTTTCTTCAGGAACATAATCCTGTTTCAAACATGTTGCTTCGTCAAATATTGTTCTAAGTTCGGGAGTCAAATCTTCACTAGCAACGTTAATTCCATCCGCATATTTTGTCATAACGCGAATAATATTTTCGTAGCTCGTATCTTTCAATTGGTCAACAATCTCCTCATCGAACCCGTCAAATTTAAGTTTATCAGCAAAACGCTCATCCCAATTTTTGTTAAACCCATCATTGTATAAACTCAATACAACTTTAGTGTCCGCAAAATGAGGATCTTTTGAATATAATTTTTTAATGTAAAGTGCCATTAAGACAGTCATCCAACCGTGACAATGAATTACATCTGGCTGCCAACCTAGTTTTTTTACTGTTTCAAGAACTCCACGACAAAAGAACATTGAACGTTCGTCGTTGTCTTCGTAAAATTCTCCTTTATCGTCAACAACACAGTTTTTACGTTTAAAATACTCATCGTTATCGATGAAGTAAACCTGCATTCTTGCAGCTGAAATAGATGCAACTTTGATGATTAATGGGTGATCAGTGTCGTCAATGATTAAGTTCATTCCTGATAAACGAATCACTTCATGTAGCTGATGGCGACGTTCATTGATGCTCCCGAAACGTGGAGTGAAAACGCGGATTTCTTTTCCTGCTTCTTGAATACCTTGAGGTAGCCTTCTAGCAATATTTGAAACTTCTGATTTTGGTAAAAAAGGTGCAATCTCCTGAGATACAAAAAGTACTTTCTTTTTCTGCATGAATTTTAGATTCGTAAAAACAGTACAAAAATATAGAAAAAAAAGCGGAACTTCAACAAAAAGGAATAGTTTTGTCGATTCGTCTTTCCAATATTGATGCGCGAATGAATGTATTTACGACACGAAAATCGTTGAACGAGGCACTTGCCTCTTTAAAAGAAGCTAAAAAAAGCGTTGGATTTGTTCCAACCATGGGTGCTTTGCATGAAGGTCACTTGGCTTTGGTTAAAAGGGCTTTAAGTGAGTCTGATACTGTGGTTGTGAGCATTTTTGTGAATCCAACTCAGTTCAATAATATGCAGGATTTGGATAAATATCCACGCATGTTGCAAGCTGATGTAGACTTGTTAAATTCAATTGGAGAGGTAATCGTTTTTGCACCGACAGTGGAGGAAGTTTATCCTGAAAATGACACGTATACACCGTTGGATTTGGAAGGTATTGACAATGTTATGGAAGGTGAGTTTCGACCAGGACATTTTCAAGGTGTTGTGCATGTTGTTCGAAATCTATTTCAAATCGTTCAACCAAATCAAGCTTATTTCGGTTTAAAGGATTTTCAGCAAGTGGCAGTTATTCGTTTATTGACGAAAAAATACAATTTTCCAATACAAATAATCGCGTGTCCTACTTTGAGAGAAACAAACGGTTTGGCTATGAGTAGTCGTAATTTACGTTTAACAGAAAAAGAACGTGAAGATGCTTTAATCATTATTCAAACTTTGAAGTATATTCAATCGTTGAAAGCAACAAAAACACCGAAAGAGGCAAAAGAATTAGCGATGGAATATTTCTCAAATGGTAAATTACGTTTAGAATATTTGGAAATTGTGAATGGAGCAAATTTGAAATCGCTTGATAATGAATGGGATGAGTACTCTGTTGTATGTCTCGCTGCTTTTTGCGGTGCCGTTCGTTTAATCGACAATTTGGAATTAGTGTAAACCCCGATATTTTTCTCATTATAAGCGTTTGTAAATCATTCTTGACTCAAAAAAATGCTTTACATTTGTGCCCGAATTTAGAATAGGATGTTGATAGAAGTAGTAAAATCAAAAATTCATCGTGTTAGAGTTACACAAGCAGATCTGAATTATATCGGTAGTATTACCATTGATGAAGATTTAATGGATGCTTCAAATTTAATAGAAGGTGAAAAAGTTCAAATCGTAAACATCAACAATGGTGAACGTTTTGAAACATACGTTATTAAAGGCGATCGCAAATCTGGAACGATTTGTTTGAATGGTCCTGCTGCGCGCCGTGTTGCGATGAATGATATCATCATTATTATTGGTTACGGCTATATGGATTTTGAAGAAGCGAAATCGTTCAAGCCATCTTTAGTCTTTCCGAATGAAGAAACAAATCTAATCGACTAGTGACTAAAAAAACGCTCCTCACGATAGTAAAAACAGTTCTTCCACTATTGTTAGGTGTGTATCTTATTTGGGTCTTTTTTGCAAACATGGCAGAGGATCCGAAAAAACTTTCTGCATTTTATAAAGCAATTTCTGAAGCCAATTATTGGTGGATTCTACTATCTGTAATTTTGGGAGTTCTAGCTTATTTGTCACGTGCTTATCGGTGGAAATATGTTCTTGAACCGTTAGGGTACAAAACAAACTTTTGGCATCGTTATCACGCCGTAATGATTGGGTATTTGATCAATCTTACAATTCCACGGGCTGGAGAAGCTTCTCGTTCTGCGATGTTGTATCGTTCAGATGGTGTACCTTTTTCTACTTCATTTGGAACTATCATCGCTGAACGTGCAATTGACTTGATAATGTTGGGTTCAATTGCCTTTTTTACCGCAGTTTTGGGTTACGATGATTTCTTTGAAATTAAAACCCTAATCATCGAAAAATTTGGCGGATCGTCAAATGCTACAAATAATGGTTTTCCATGGAAATACGTGATTTATGGAGTGATTGCCATGGTATTTTTAGGAATTGCTTATTTGTTCATGTTTAATCTAAATTTCCGCAAGAAATTACTCGGTTTTGTAAAAGATGTGTTGGCTGGATTGTTTTCTATTTTCAAGTCCAAACAGCCGTTAGGTTATATCTTCCACACGTTAATTATTTGGGGTTGTTACATTGTTATGTTTGCACTTCCATTTCAAGCCTTGGAAGAAACTTCATCCATTCCATTTCAAGGAATTTTATTAGGTTTTATCGCGGGCTCGTTGGGAATCACCTTCACGAATGGTGGAATTGGAATGTATCCACTTCTGGTAGGAATGGTTGTAGCGTTTTATATTTCGAAAACGAGTGATGTTGATGGAGCCGGTGTTGGAAATGCGCTAGGAATGCTAGTTTGGATAACGCAAACATTTTTAATGATTGTACTTGGATTACTTTCATTAGTTTTATTACCGAAGAACTATACGCAAGAAAAAGAAAATGAGCAGATTAGCGAGCCTGGAAAGTAAAATTGTTTCTTTAGAAGATGCAAAACGTCGTGTAAACATGTGGCATTTGAAAAATGACAAGGTGGTTTTCACGAATGGTTGTTTTGATATCTTGCATAAAGGTCACGTAACCTATTTGGCTAAATCCGCTGAATTAGGAGATCGATTAATTGTCGCTATTAACACAGATGCTTCAGTTCGCGAACAAGGAAAGGGGGAAAATCGACCAATCAATCCTGAAGATGCCAGAGCAACAGTATTAGCGGCGCTCGGTTTTGTGGATATGGTTGTGTTCTTCAGTGAAAATACGCCTTTAAATTTAATTGAGTTTCTTCAGCCAGATGTATTGGTTAAAGGAGCAGATTATGATCCAAATGAAACTGATCCAAGTTCCAAAAAATACATCGTCGGCTCAGATATTATCAAAAAAAATGGGGGAGAAGTGATTGCAATCCAACTTGTAGATGGATATTCAACCACTTCTATTATTGAGAAATCAAAAGCTTAATAACGCGATCTAAATCCACCACCATCGCCCATATTGAAACGAAGGAAAATTTCAAATCCTCCTTTAGCATTGGAAACCGTGTTTAAACTTGAAACATTAAAGTCGTAAGCAAATCCAGCTGAATATTGATCCCATTCCATCATGAATCGCGCAACCATTGCATCTTTGAAACGGTTGAAAATTCCTAAATACAGAGAGAACGGACGATTAAATCCTGTGTACATTGAACCTTCATTGATGAGGTATTTGTAGTTAAATCCGTACATGATTTCCATGGAAGACTTTTGACGCTGAAAATAAATTGCGGGCATAAATGAACCACGTGTGTTACCAATTCCTATTGTTGAGTTAGCAAACGCTGAATAGCGAACATAAAGACGTTCATCCGATTTGTTAATGAACGAATAACCTGGTCGATTCAAATGATACATAGAAAAGCCAAATTGGAATTCTCTATTGTTGTTTTGTGTCATGTAACCTTGGTCTTTCTTATATGTGTATACGATTCCTGCACCTGCATCCATATAGTTAAAAGAGGCAGAGTTAAATGTTTCTCCTGATGAAATCGCAGCATTGTAACTCGTACCGTCATATTGACTTCCCCAACGACCTGAATTCGGATCGATTGAGCGTTGACCAAAGCCAGTATAGATTCCTAGCCCTAAAGTGCTTGTTCTGTCTAAAATCAAATGGTATGCGAGGTTTATATTTACATTGGTTGTAGTTACCTTTAATTCACCCGATTGGTCATTGAAAAAATTTAGACCTCCTGCAATGATTCCTTTTTTATTGCGCTTGTTTTCGTTAAATCGAGCGTCAAAAGAAGCAGCAATGGTTTTGTAAGGTATCGCAATACTGTTCCATTGACTTCTATAATTCACTACTCCTTGCATGGGCGAATTCGCGCCAGCTAAACCTGGATTTAAGGTTAATGGAGAGAATTCCATGTGCGAAAAGTGAACATCTTGTGCATGAATGCTCGTTTGAAAATAACACAAAGCACTTGTAAGCAAAATAGCGTATAGATTTGTTTTCATCGTTTTTCGTATTATTGATTAACGTACTAAAGTGAGATTTCCAGATTCAATTACTGTTGAACCATCAAACAGTGTTACGACTAATTTGTAGGCAAATACACCCGGATTCAATGGTTTGTCTTTGTAATTACCATCCCAGCAGATTTGTGGATCAGTTGTTTCAAAAACTTTTTCTCCCCAACGATTATAAATGGCATAACTCAGTTCAGAAATACAGTTTCCATAAATGCACAAGGTGTTATTAGCTGATGGACCTGTGCCATTTGGAGAGAATACTGTTGGTACAAAAATATCTCCACAAATTTGAGTCACATAAATCGTGATTGTATCAGCACCGAAACAACCAGAATCATCCGTTGCATTCACAATGTAGGTTGTTGTGCTCGATGGTGTTGCGATTGGATCCGGACATGTTGTACAGCTTAATCCTGTTGCTGGAGTCCATGTATAACTTGTTCCGCCAGTTACATCCAATTGAACATTTTCTCCTTGAAGGATACTTGCTGAACTAGGTGTAATTTGAACAGCTAAACTTCCAACTGTTGCTATAGTATAATTTTCAGGGAGAGTACAGCCATTTTGGTCTGTTACGGTAACACCATAATTACCATTTGCTAAAGCATTTATGGATGAACTTGTTTCTCCATTTGGTGTCCAAGCATAGGTATATGAACCTGTTCCACCTGTAACAGCCAAGGTTATTGCTCCATCGTTGTTGCCACAACTAGCATCCGTGATTGTTTCAGTAATAACAAATTGTGTTGCTTGACCAATAATTACACTTAAAGCTCCAATACAACCTGTATTATCTGTTACGGCAACAGAATATGTTCCTGCGCTTAAGTTTGATGCTGTGGCTCCAGTGCCTCCAGTTGGTGTCCAAGCGTATGTGTATGGAGCAGTTCCTCCAGTTTGTGTTACTGTGGCTGAACCATCATTTCCTCCGAAACATGTTGCATCTGAAGACGATTGTAACGTTACCGTTGGTCCACCAATCGAAGGTATGGAAATAGATATTGTTTCAGAACAGTTTGAGTTATCTTCTACTGTTACGGTGTATACTCCGCTTGTTAATGAACTTGCAGCAGCACCCGTTCCACCAGATGGCGACCAAGAATAAGAATATCCACCAGTTCCACCTGATGCATTTACAGTTGCACTTCCGTTTGATGCGCCACATGCTGAACCAATTATGTTACTGCTAGACAAGGAAATAGCTGTTGGTTCTGTGATTGTAACAGTCGTTGAATTTGAACAACCACCAGCATCTTGTGCAGTTATAGTATATGTTCCAGCAGACAAAGCATTTTGTGCAGTTCCTGTTAATCCACCTGGAGCCCAAGAATACGTTAATGATCCTGAACCACCGCTTCCTGAAACTACTGCTGCACCATCGTTGGCACCATTACATGAAATATTTTGGGATGAAACCAATGAGATGGCAGGTCCACCGTTTGCATTTACAGTTGCAGAAGCTGTTGTTTGACAGCCATTTGCATCGGTAACGGTTACGGTATATGTTCCTGCGCTTAAGTTTGATGCTGTTGCTCCAGTTCCACCTGAAGGCGCCCAAGAATATAAATAACCAGTTGTTCCTCCTGAAGGAGAAGCAGTTGCTGTTCCTGTCGAAGCACCACAGTTTGTATTTGTAGCAGAAGCTGTTGCACTTAGCGCACTTGATGGTTGCGTAATTGTAACCGTTGTTGAACCAGGACATGAATTGGCATCTGTTACAGAAACAGTATACGTTCCAGCAGCTAAATTCGTTTGTGTTGGGCCAGACAAAGCACCTGGGTTCCAAGTGTAGGTATAAGGTGCTAATCCACCTGTTGCAGAAACGGTTGCTGAACCCGTTGAATTTCCGAAACAAGCAACATTTGTTTGAGCACTTGTCGATAGTGTTATTGTTGGACAAGGATTCGTTACACATGCTGGAACAGTTGCAGGATTAAAGGTGTAAATTGTTCCTGAACCATCCGTGATTTGAATTTGCGTTGTCACTGGCGGTGTAACGGTAGTATTGGTTGCAAATGTTGACCAATAAGCAGGTGTGTTACAACTTGTAACTGGAAGAGCGCCATTTAAACATGTTCCAAAAAACCAAGTATATCCGCAAGAAGTACATTGAGTTTGATTGGTAATTGGTGAATTAGCTGCTGGTATGTATTGCGCCCACGTATATGGCCCAACACCTCCTGAAACTGTAAGATTTCCATTTGTTTCTTCACAAACAGAAAGAGAAGTACATGAACTAACAACAATCGTAATTGATTCAAAACCACATGGTAATGTATACGTAATTGTATGTGTTCCAGGTCCAGCAACAGATGGTGAAAATAAACCTGTTGTCGTATTTACGCCGGGACCACTGAATGTTCCTCCTGCAGTTGCAACTGTAAGTGTAAATGGTGCATCAGTCGCGCACAGGGATTGTGGTTGACAAATTGTTGCATCACAACATGTAATTGTAATTGGAGCACAAGCACTTGCTGCAAATGATTGAACACCTCCTGAACGAGTAGCGGTATTGCTACTTCCCGTTCCTCCACATGCAACGACTTCACCTGCAGAATTTACTCTAACATCATATACTATGAAGGTAGTTGGGTAAAATGCTTGCTGAACAAGGTTCGAATTAAATTTGTATACTCCCGTTTTAGATCCAACATAAATATTTCCACAGTTGTCAATATCGATACCGGCATTTTCAGTAACGTTGTCACTTAAGAATGGAGTCGACATTACGCCTCCTGGGATTGTAACACTTGCAATAATTGCAAAAGTTGAAAGTGAACGTTTCTGAAGCTGATTTCCTTTGTGAGTATACAAAAAGTTTGCATCGGCACGTAGAACTTTAATACCAGTATTGTTAACACGGAAATTTTCACTTTTATATCCCCAATTAACCCCGTGATCTGCTAAAGTAAGAGCAGCATTCGAACCGCAAAGATTTAAATCATCGTTTATATAACCAATTGTATCCAAGGTAACGAAGTAGTATTTTCCACTTGGGGATGAGGTTAACGCTCGTACTTCTTGGATTTGAGGTGGTATCCCAAATAAGTTGCCAGCTGATGTAACTTGTACGGACGAATTGATATTTCCATTTGCCATATTCACATCGTAAATGCGTCCGTGGATATCTAAATTTCCTCCAGATCCCCCAATCAATAGTTTTGTTTGATCACAATTGAAAGTAATGTTCCAAAACTCTGTACTTAATTGGCCACCAGCAGGATTACCATTGTTCCAAACAACCGTTCCTGCAGTATTTACTTTTTCAATCGCATAATACGTTCCATTGGTAACATACGTGTTACCTACATCATCTGTTGCCATCGTTCCAAGCCATGAAGTAGTATCATACGGTGTACTATGTGTCCATAACAATGCCCCAGCGGAACTGTATTTTTTCAATTGAAGTGGCATAATTCCACCAATAATATAGACGTTGCCAGCAGCATCAGTATCAAGCTCCCAAACACAATCCCAGTTATCGGGAAAAGTTGGTGTTTGTACCCAAGGGTCAATAATTAGTGTGCGATTTTGATCATAATTCGCTAAATCAAAAGAAACTGTTTTTCCAGATAATCGATATGAAGATTGAATAGTTTCATTGGATTGGTTTTCATAAAATGAAAGTGGAGAATGATCGGTAATATCACCGAATAGTGTTGAAATAATTAATTCATTATTGACCAAGCGTACCTCACGATCATAACTCATGTTAATTTGAGATAAATCCGCTCCAGGACGAACAATAAAAGCATATTTTACACCAATGACAGGGTGAATTGTATATTCTACATCGATATTTGGGTAAATATTGCGATAAATTAATTTTTCATACCCTTTGGCAAAATTTACACTTTGATGTTGCTTATTTTCATCGTTGTAACTATAGGAATGATAGTCACTTTGAACGCCAACACCTTCAATTTTACAATCTGGCGAAACTGCTCCCCAAGTAAGATTCACTTCATCTGTTCGTACCATGTATTTTCCAGCCAAGCGCTCATTTTGCTTATGTTCAGCAAAGGTTTTGACAGGCGAATTCATTATGGCATCTCGCTCCTCACGTGATTTCTTTTTAATTTCAAGAAAACTATAGGAAACACCTTTTTCTCCGAAGAAAATTCTGGTTGAACCAAAATCAATTGCATATTTAATATTGCCTGTAATATCGTTGGCCTCATTGTCAAATTGACCAAGGTTTTCTATAAAGACTTTGCTTTTTGAAAAATCTGCTTTCCAGTCACCAACATTTTGGGTAAATGCCTGATGTGTGAAAAAAGTGAAAATTGAAAGTAATACGAATTGTTTCATTCTATGTGATTTGAAAAATGGAAGAATAACAACTACTCCCATTTTTCGGAATCACGTAATAAAGAATGTAGTAGTAAGTTATTCTGATGTATAACTACCACAAATTTAAGCCAATGGAATCATTGATTTTGAGGTGCTGCCCCCTCAATTAAGCGAAAGATTCGTTTTTTAACAATTAAACCAAAGATTTCCCTGTCATCTCAATAGGTGCTGCAATACCTAATCTTCTCAATATGGTTGGTGCAACATCGGCTAAGATTCCGTGCTTCAGTTCCAATCCTTTCTCATTACTTACTAAAACAACTGGAACGGGATTTAATGAATGCGCTGTGTTTGGTGATCCATCTGGATTAATTGCAAAATCTGCGTTACCATGATCTGCTATCACAAGGAATTCATAATTCTTCTCTAATCCAGCAGTAACAACCTCTTTTAAACACCCATCAACGGTTTCAACTGCTTTCACAATTGCCTCGTAAATGCCAGTATGTCCAACCATGTCAGGATTTGCGAAGTTTAAGCAAAAGAAATTTGGCGTTTCATTTTGAATGCAAGCAATGATTTTGTCTTTCACTTCTAATGCACTCATTTCAGGTTGTAAATCGTAGGTTGCAACCTTTGGTGAATTCGCTAATATTCTACTTTCCAATGGGAATGTTTCTTCACGACCTCCACTGAAAAAGAATGTAACATGGGGATATTTCTCGGTTTCTGCGATGCGAACTTGTGTTTTATCCAATTTCGAAAGCACTTCTCCAAGTGTATTGTATAAATTATCTTTTTCAAACACAACATTCACATTTTCAAATGTTGCATCGTAACTTGTCATGGTATAGTACTCCAAGTCCAATTTATGCATGTTGAACTCATGGAAATCACGCTGTGTCAAAGCGATTGAAATTTCACGTGGGCGGTCTGTTCTAAAGTTGAAACAAACAACAACATCGCCGTCCTCTATATTTCCAATTGGAGCATCATTTTCTGTAATGACAATTGGTTCGATGAATTCATCCGTTTTGTTTTCTGAGTACGAATGTTCAATTCCTGTAATGGCAGACGAGTATTTTGTTCCCGTTCCATTGACCATTAAATCATAGGCCAATTTTACACGCTCCCAACGATTATCGCGATCCATAGCGTAATATCTTCCAACAATAGACGCAATTCTACCTGTCGATTTTTTTAATTCATTTTCCAATTCTGAAATAAACGCCAAACCACTTTTTGGATCACAATCGCGTCCATCGGTAAATGCATGAATAAAAACATTTTCTAATCCATTTTCTTTCGCCATTTGGCATAAAGCATACAAATGTTCTTGCGAACTATGAACCCCACCTTTTGAAACTAAGCCCATAAAGTGCAATTTCACATTCTTAGATTTTGCCTTGTGAATGGCGTCAAGTAAAACTTGATTTTTGAAAAATTCACCTTCACGAATAGATTTGTTGATGCGTGTTAGTTCTTGATAAACAATTCTTCCAGCGCCAATATTTAAATGACCAACTTCTGAATTTCCCATTTGACCATCAGGTAAACCTACATCTTCACCGCTCGTTTTCAATGTTGCATTTGGACGTGTTGCCAACAATTCATCCATAAATGGAGTGTTTGCATTGAATATTGCGTCAGATTTTGAGTGGTCTCCTAGACCCCAACCGTCAAGAATGATGAGTCCGAAATTGTTTGTCATAGTTATAATGTTATTTCAAAATTTGCCCCTCGCGGAGTATTTTCTTTGCAGTTTACTTTGCCTTGATGCATACGCACTAATTCAGCAACGATGAATAATCCTAGGCCACTTCCTTTCTGTTGACGCGTGTCTTCATTGCCAGAGCGGTAGAATTTTTCAAATACTTCTTTGATTTCTTCTCTTGGTATTCCTGGACCTTGATCCTTTACCCCAAAAACCAAGCGATCTGATTTTCTGAATAAATATAGTTCAATATTTCCACTTGAGCCACCATATTTTAAGGCATTTTCAAGTAAATTGTTAATGATTGTTTCAATAAAGAAAATATCGATTTTCGCAACGAGGTCTTTTTCAAGATTTAAAATAAGAAGCTCCTGTTGATTCCGTTTTTGAAAGCGTTCCGCCAATTGTTCAAATAATGCGCTAACATTAATTTCTTCTTTATGTGGCTTTAGTGCATTGTTTTCAAGGCGTGAAGCGTTCAAAATGTTTTCAATCATTCCTTCCAAACGTTCGTTTTCCTGAATGGCTTTTTCCATTAAGCTTTTGCGTTTTTCTTCATCAAGATTGCGCTTTTGAATTGTTTGAAGATAGAGTTTGTTAGCTGCTAAGGGTGTTTTTAACTCATGTGTAACCGAGAGCAAGAAATTGTTTTGGCGTTCCGATAATTGCAGTTCTTTTTTAATGGAAGAACGAATTTTCCACAAGCCAAAAAGAAGAATACTGAAAAAGACTAAGCCTTCTCCAATGATCATAATAACGCGTTTGGAAACATCCGAAGAATCACTCTTGAGCTCTTCTGTTAACTCAATCAAATGAAAACCCCACCAAGCAAATTGAAGGACCACGTATAGTCCTAAAATGTAAAAAAATATGCCTGTTTGTCTCTTCATAGCGAATGATTAAAGACTTCGGTATACAAACGATTAATAGGCGCGTTCGTTTTTACCTTCCATCCAATTGATAAATGCCTTATTCACCACTTTATTTCCCCCTGGTGTTGGATAATTTCCTGTGAAATACCAATCTCCAAGATTGTTAGGACATGATTTATGCAAATTCTCAACTGTTTGATAGATTATTTCAACACCAGCATTGATATTTGGAGGAGTTAACAATTGTGCAATTTTTGCTGAAACTTCTTCAAACGTAAATGGCTCGTATATCTCTTTAACGTAGTTTTTGATTTGTTCCTTTGGTGCATTTAATTGCTCTTTCGCTTTGCGGTAAACTTCTTGAATCACATGTTCTAATCCACGTTCTTTCAAAAGACTAATTGCAGCTTCGAACGCAATGAAGTCTCCCATTTTTGCCATGTCAATTCCATAACAATCTGGGTAACGAATTTGTGGTGCAGAGGAAACAACAACAATTTTCTTAGGATCTAAACGGTCTAGAATACGTAAGATACTTTGTTTTAAAGTAGTTCCACGAACAATTGAGTCATCAATAACAACCAAATTATCTTGGTGGCGCTTTACACTTCCGTAAGTAATATCGTATACATGGGCAACTAAATCGTCACGTGAATCATCTTGGGTAATGAACGTGCGAAGTTTAGCATCTTTGATGGCAATTTTTTCAATGCGCGCTCGCTGATAAATAATTTCGCTTAATTGTTCTTCAGTAAAGTTTGATCCTAACGCTTTGATCGCAGCGAATTTTCGATCATTCAAATAATCTTCCAATCCTTTGATCATTCCATAAAAGGAAACTTCAGCAGTATTTGGAATAAATGAGAACACCGAATTATCTAAATCGTGACCAATTGCATCCAAAACTTGGGGAACAACGTGTTTACCCAACATGATACGCTCGTTGTAGATCTCAATATCGTTTCCACGAGAGAAGTAAATACGTTCAAATGAACATTTTAATGCTTCTGTAGGTTCGTTGATCAAGGTTTCTTTAACCGTTCCGTTTTTACGGATAATCAATGCGTGACCAGGAGTTAATTCACGTACTTGCTCACTTTTTAAGTTGAAAGCAGTTTGAATAACAGGACGTTCAGATGCCACAACAGCCACTTCATCATCTTCATACCAATAAGCAGGACGAATACCAGATGGATCTCTCAATACGAAAGCATCACCATGACCAAATAATCCAGCCATTGCGTATCCTCCATCCCAGTCAGATGAAGCACGTTTTAATATTTTTTCAATGTCAATTTTTTCAGCAATACGATCGTAAATCTCCGCATTTGCATACCCTTGTGGTTTTAATTGACTGTATAAATCTTCATTTTCTTCATCTAAGAAGTGACCAATCTTTTCAAGAACAGTAACCGTATCAGATTTTTCTTTAGGATGTTGCCCAATTTCAACAAGCACATCGAATAATTCATCAACATTCGTAAGATTGAAATTTCCAGCAACAACTAAATTTCGTGTAATCCAGTTATTTTGGCGCAAGAATGGGTGACAACTTTCAATGGAATTGCGACCAAATGTACCATAGCGCAGATGTCCTAAAAATAATTCACCAGTAAATCCAGCGTTTTTTTTCAAGTAGTTGACATCTTTCAACATCTTCGGATCTTCCTCTTCAATTTGCTTGAAGCGTTCATTGATATAGTCAAAAATATCTTGAATTGGCTTTGAATCGATTGAACGGTAACGCGAAATGTAACGCTCCCCGGGTTGCATGTCTAATTTAATGTTGGCAACACCAGCGCCGTCTTGTCCACGGTTGTGTTGTTTTTCCATTAATAAGTGCAGTTTATTTAGCCCGTAAAATGCTGATCCATATTTATCTAGGTAATACTGAAGGGGCTTCTTTAATCGAAGAAGTGCTATACCGCACTCATGTTTTATTGCGTCACTCATGTGCCTAACTACTGAATTGAGGTGCAAATTTACGGTTTTTATTAAACCGATTTAACGAAAAAAATAGAAAGTTTTTAGAAAGTAAAGCAACCATCAAGTAACTTTTTGAGTTTTACTCGGTAGAAGCTATTTAACTGTTGAAGATATTGATTCAACGGTTTTTATAAGTGTGTGATTTATTGTACATTCGGTGATTCGAGATGAGAGGTTTATTAATCATATTTTTTTGTTCTTTAGCGACTTTTATAGGTCATGCACAAAACGTGTGGTTACACCCGAATGTTGGCCAATGGGATAAGGAAATTATTTATACGGTTGACATGGCAAGTGGACATTTGTATGTGGATCAAAAAGGATTCACTTACGTTTTACACGATGCGATGGCGCACAAACACGATGGGGAAGAGCATTCGGCGGAAGAGCATGATGATAAAATACACGCACAAGTTGTAAAATCTCATTTTCTTAATTCCAATTGGCAAGGTCAAAAAACCGAAGGTTCTAAAAGCGACTTTTACAGAAATTATTTCATTGGAAATGACGAAGCGCGCTGGAAAGCGAATGTTAAAAGTTGTGCTCAAACAACATTAAATGAGTTTTATCCCGGAATTGACTTACAGTTGGATGGTAGTTCAAACCAATTGAAATATTCTTTTAAAGTAAAACCGGGCATTGATGCATCTTTAATAAAATGGAATGTTGACGGTGCAAATCGTGTTTACATCGAAGAGAATCAACTGCATATCGTAACTGATTTTGGTGAAATTGTAGAAGACAAACCAATTGCTTGGACAGAAAAAGAGGGTAAGAAAAGGTTTGTAGATGTTGAATATCGACTAACTACAGAAGGCTTAACGTTTCTTTTCCCGAATGGATATGATGAAACGGCTGAATTAGTTATTGATCCATATTTGGTGTTTTCTAGTTTCACTGGTTCAACAATGGATAATTGGGGAATGACCGCAACTCCTGATTTACAAGGAAATTTGTATGCCGGAGGAATTGTTTTTGATCAAGGAGGAGCTTATCCGGTTACATCAGGAGCCTTTGATATGACCTTTAATGGTGGAAACGCCTACACATATACGTTCCAGCAGAATACATATTCGATGAGTGGTTTTGATATCGCTTTATCAAAGTTCAATTCAACTGGTTCGACATTGATCTATTCAACCTATTTGGGCGGAACAGGCAATGAAGCACCACACAGTTTGGTGACAGATGAGAATAGCAATTTATTTGTAATGGGCGTAACAGGATCTGGTAATTATCCCATTGTTGCTGGATGTTTTGATGCTACATTCAATGGCGGTCCTAATGTTTCTGAAAATGAATTGGGTTATCCCGCAGGTGCAGATATTTTTGTTTCTCGATTTAACGTAGGTGGAACCGCTCTTGTAGGTTCAACTTTTGTTGGTGGTTCGGGTACCGATGGTGTGAATATTGGTATTTTGAATTATAACTATGGTGATTCCTTTCGAGGTGAAATTATTGTGAACAATGGATTTGTATATGTTTCAAGTACCACACAATCCTCTAATTTCCCAACGTTGGCGCCGTCTCAAGGAGCTTTGAGCGGCGCGCAAGATGCGGTTATTTTTAAAATGAGCAGTACATTGAGTGCCATGGCTTGGTCAACATATTTTGGTGGGACAGGATTGGAAACAGGAAACTCATTGCAATTGGCAAGTAATGGAAATGTCTATGTTGCTGGGGGAACAAATTCAGCTTCATTACCAGTTTTTGCTGGAAATGATTTGAGCTTTAATGGAGGGAATTCAGATGGGTATTTATTAAAAATCCAAGGAAATACTGCCACATTCATGAATGGAACTTATTTGGGATTGAATGAATACGATCAAGCCTATTTCGTTCAATTAGATTTAAACAATGATGTTTACGTTTATGGCCAAACAGAAAGCGCCTACACTATTTCTCCGGGAGTATACGGAAATCCAAACTCAGGTCAGTTTATTCGGAAATACTCCAATAATCTCGGAACGATACTTTGGACCACGATGATTGGTGCAGGTACTGGACATCCTGAGATTTCGCCAACTGCTTTTTTGGTTTCTGACTGTTATGATATCTACATTTCTGGTTGGGGGGGAACTATCAATAGCTCATTTTCAACACAAGCATTTTTTAGTACGACCAATGGTTTTAGTACAACTAGCGATGCATATCAATCGAATACGAATGGTTCTAATTTCTATATTGCTGTTTTGAGCCAAAACGCAGCGACTTTGAAGTATGCTACGTATATGGGTGGTATCACAAACTCATCAAATCATGTGGATGGAGGAACGTCTAGATTCGATAAGTCAGGACGAATTTATCACGCTGTTTGCGGAGCTTGTGGTGGTAATGATTTTGGTTTTACCTCAACGCCTGGGGCGTGGTCAACGACAAATAATAGTTTGAATTGTAATTTGGCGGCTTTTAAATTTGAATTAAGTACGATTGATGCACTCGTGTCTGAACCACAAACCGTTATATGTTTACCAAATCCGGTTTTGTTTGACAATAATAGTGCAAATGGAAATGTGTTTAACTGGAATTTTGGTGACGGAACAACTTCTACTTTAGTGAATCCTTCTCATGTTTATCCAGGACCGGGCACATATACCGTTACATTAATTGTATCTGATGCTACAGGTTGTTTTACGCCTGACTCTGTGACATTTGACGTTGAAATTGGTGATTTTCAAGGTGGTGTAGTTATTCCAGTTGGTGGCATTTGTCCAGGTGAACCTTTTATGTTAGAAGCCTATGGCGGAGCTGATTATTTGTGGTCTCCAGCAGCTGTTTTGAATGACCCAACGAGTCCAACACCGATTGCAACAGTTAATTCAACCACTACATTTACGGTTGTTATTTCAGATAGTTGTGGTGCAGATACTTTAACGCTGGTGCTTCCCGTGTTTAATGTGAATCATACTATTACGAATGATACATCGATTTGTATTGGAAACAATGTGCAACTTCTAAGCTCCGGAGGAGGAAGTTATCTTTGGAGTCCAGCTAACACTTTGTCAAACGCAACTATCGCGAACCCAATTGCAACGCCTACACAATCAACTATGTATTCTTTGGAAATCACTACGGTTGATGGATGTTTGGTTGAAGACTCTGTAAATGTAGCGGTTTATTTCACGCCTCCAGTTCCCGTAATCCCTGAAATTTTGTCCTTGTGTAAGGGGGCTTCTATTGAAGTTTCTGTTTCAGGTGCAGATAGTTATGTATGGTATCCGAATTTTCAAATTAGTACGCTTATTGGTCCAAATGTAACAGTAAATCCTCCTGTTGATTTCTTGTATTATTGCGATTTCATTAATGCATGCGGAAGTGTTACGGACAGTGTATTTATAGATGTTGTTGAGGCATCGATTTTTGCGGGAAATGATACGATTATTTGTCCAGGAGAAGCGGCAACGTTATGGGCAAGTGGTGGAGTGAGTTATAGTTGGTCACCAAGTTCTTCATTAAATTCTGCAATTAGTTCTCAAGTTTTTGCAACACCAAGTTTAGCCACAATATTCACAGTAATAGGGGTAGATCAAACGGGATGTCCAGATACAGCTCAAGTAATGGTAGATTTGTTCCCTCAACCGTTTATTCAAACGTGTCCTGATATTTATGCTTTACAAGGTGATGAAGTTCAACTTTATGCAAATTCAACAACTACTGGGCCTTATGTTTGGTCACCGGCTGAGTTTTTAAGTTGTGTTTCTTGTGACAACCCCGTTGCCTCTCCTGATCAAAATTACATATATACGGTTTCGTATACAGATGAAAATGGATGTACAGCTTCAGATATTGTAAACATCTATTATAAGCCTATTATTTACATCCCGAATACGTTTACTCCAAATGATGATGAGCTTAACCAAGGTTTTCGCGTTGTAATCGGAAATATAAAATCTTTTGAATTGTTGATTTTTAACCGTTGGGGGGAATTGATTTTTACAATGAATGATGAAAGTGATTATTGGGATGGAACGTATGAAGGTTTGAAATGTCAGGATGGAACGTATGTTTGGACGATTAAATATTATGATTTTCTAGACAAAGAGTATGAACAAACAGGACATGTTAATTTATTGCGATAAGTATTTAAATGGAATAAAAAAAAGCGACTTATTAGTCGCTTTTTCTATGTTTAAACAAACTTAGGGTCTGTTTCCATTACATGTCCACATTTCTTGCATGTACGGTACTCTAATGAGTTGTAATACTCTTTAAATCGTGGAATAAAATCATTTTCAATATTGGATAAAGGAAAACGGTATTCGTGAAGTTTATTGTTACATTTCTCACAAAACCACATTAATCCATCTTGTAAATCTGTTCCTTTACGTACTTTTTCAATTACTAAACCAACAGTATTTGGCCCACGCATTGGTGAGTGCGGTGTGTTACCAGGTAAAAGAAACATTTCTCCTTCTTTTATAATGATGTCACGTGCATTGCCATCCTCTTGTATACGAACACAAATATCACCTTCGATCTGATAAAAAAGTTCTTCGCTTTCGTTATAATGATAATCTTTGCGTGCATTTGGTCCACCGACAATCATAACAATAAAATCTCCTGCTTCGTTATACAAGTTTTTATTGCTAACAGGTGGTTTAAGTAAATCGCGATTATCGTCGATCCACTTTTGAAGATTAAAAGGAGCCATCATAAGATTTCAATTTTTTATAAAGATAAAAAGTCTTTTAGTTTTAACTTAAAGTAAAATGTTAGAAAATTAACAATTTATAGAGTTTATCATTAAATGCTGAAGTGAGTGATGACAGTTATAGGTGTCATTTGACACTTGTATTGAAGAACGATATGAAAATCAACTGAAGGTACGTCAATTATTCGGCATTGGCCTAATGGAATCTTGAGATAAAAATGGAAGTGTAGTAATATTAAATAAAATAGGATAGGAGACTATTAAGATTTGGGTTTAAAGCATCGTTATTTCCTATTAAAAGAGCATTTATTTACAACTACTCTTATGAACCAATGAAAATGTAAGCCCAAAAAAAAGGGAGACCTTTCGATCTCCCTTTCCAATATACTTTGTAGATATTATTGTAACACTACACGGAATACTTTCTCTGCGTTACCATTGTAAACGCGGATCATATACATTCCTGTTACTTTACCTGTTAAGTCAATTGTTGTAGTTGAAGCACCATTGATAGCGTTTGCTTTAGAAGCAATTACTCTACCATCGACGTCAATTACTTCATAGTTGAATACTTCAGAATTTCCTTCGTTTGTAATGTAAACCAATCCATTTGTTGGGTTAGGTAACAATGTCATTGAAGAGAAATACAATTCTTCTACGTTTAACCAATCACAAGTTCCATCAACAGTTAACAATACATTTGCAGTATCGTCAGGACAAACACCGTTTCCAGTGATATAGTCATAGTTGAATTGACCAGGGATGTTACTTGCGTAAATTGAAGAAGAAGGCATCAATTGATTTGATGGGTTGTACCATGAACCTCCTAAGTCAACGTTTCCACCTAAACCAGATAACAAATCAACTGGCTCATTTTTACATACTGTAATTGTTCCATCTGTTCCAGCTGAAGAAAGTGGGAAGATTTGAACTTGAGCAACGATTGAATCGTAAGCACAACCATCTGTTACGCGATATTCGAAATCGAATACTTGGTAACCTAAACCTGAAGTGTTGAACAATGAATCTGTTAAACCAGTTCCAGCAGGAGCTAATTCAGCAGTCCATGAACCTGCAGTTTGGTAACCAGTAATTCCATCAAATAATACAACTGATGTTCCTGTACAAGCATCTAATACGTCTACGAATGTTCCAGCCTCAAGATTGATTGGAGTCATTGTAATTGAATATTGACCTTGTAAAGTTGAAGCACCTGAAGCACCCGCCCAAGAATCATGCATAATGTAATACGTATTACCTGGTGTTAATCCACAAATTGTGAAGTTTGGAGCTACTTTGAACGTATCAATTGTAGTTGTGTTACCAATTGTAGTTGTTGTTACAGTAGCTTGATCTGACGCAGCTAATAATTCAAACGTATTGAAGTCATTACAAATTGGAGCATCGTAAATTGCGATTTGACTCCAGAATGCATCTACATCCTCACCACTAAATCTCATAGAACCAGAAGCAGGAGCAGTGAATGTAAACCATGTTGTTCTTTGTAATGTAGGTTGACCCCATCCAACTTGTGGTAAATCAGTTGCATTGTAACCTGTTTGAGAAGGAACAATTCCTGTTTCACCTACTGTTACTGTAGCTCCTGTATTGTCGAAAATATAAACTGTTCCGTCTACCATTAATTCTTCAGCACCACAAACAGTGTCATTAGAAATTGGCATAGTAATCGTGAATGGACCAACGTAGTTTGATGAGTCAACACCACACACAGCTTGTACATAAACGTCAATTACTTGTCCTGGTAAGAAAGAAGCATCAACAATTGAATCTGCGAAATCAATACCGTTGGCAACTAATTCAGTTCCATTCGAGTAAACGTCAAAGTTAGTTTGACCATACGTTAAATTGAATGAAGAAATTCCACCGTTTGTTGCAGTTGCAACTGGAATCCAATCCCAAGTCATCAAAATTGAATCAACGTCAGATGTTGCATTCAATGTAATTGGATCAGCACACCAAGGTAAAGTAGTAGCATTTACTAAGAAACCATCAGATGTTAATGCGTCAACTGTACACTCTGAATAGATATAAATATCGTATTCTGTTAATTGATCTAAAGGAGCAATTTGAATGTCAGAAGTAGTAGTAGTTAAAATAGTACCACTTGTTGCAGGGTCGAATCCAGCTGGACCATAAATTACTGTCCATTCAGTTTCTCCATAAGGACCTGCTGTCCAATCCAAGTCGATTTCTTCTTGGAAAATAGTAGTAACCATATTTGTTGGATTTGGACACAATGCATTGTAGAAATGGACACAAGAATTGTTTTGCAAGTAAGTTCCGTTATTGAAAGATACTTCGGGATCAGCTAAGGGACCAGAAGCTCCAATTGTAGCAGTTGCACCATAGTCATAAGTAGCATCTCCTAAAACCACGTTGTCATATAAATAGTAAATCTCATTTGTAGCCTCTTCAATTACTACTTGGAATACGAAATCATCTCCGTTAAAACCGATATGATCGACATTCCATTGAATAATTGCCTGACGGTTTGGAGCTGTTCCAATAACTTCAGTGTAAACGGAACCACCATTACTGTACAAGTCATTCCATAAAGGATAAAGTCCAGTTGCTGCAGTTGCCATTGTTCCATTTCCAAACGGCACACCATTCGTTAGATTATTAAAAGAAATACCTCCATTGTTATCAATCGACATTTGTGTAACTGATGTACCTTGATAATCCAAAGTCCAAGGTAAAGTGAATCCAATTTGACCATCATCAAATAAATCAGTTCCAGTACCAGTTGCTGAAATATCATTAAATCCTGGTCCACATTGGTTATCGAATGTAAAGAATCCTGCATTAGTTGAGAATGTAACAACATCAGATAATTCTGGATTAGGACCACAGATTGCAGATACATATACGTCGTATTCTGTGTCTTCTGTTAATCCTGTTATTGTATAGAAGTTAGTGTTTGCTGTAAATGAAGTTCCAGTACCTGGAGTGAATCCAGCTGGGCCAACTTCAACGTTCCATTGTATTTCGTTTCCTGTTGTTGTCCATGAAACATCAGCCGTGAAGTAGTTGATTTGTCCAATTGCAACGTTTGCAGGTGCTGCAGGTTGCGCAACCACAACTTGAATAGGCGCACTAAATAAACCATTTACATCTTGTAACATTACTGAATAAGTTCCAGCGGTTAAATCCGTTGGGATTGCTCCGTAAGGGCCAGCATCTACAGAATATGTAAATGGTGCAGTACCACATTGTACAGTTGCTAAAGCAAACGATCCATTATTACCACCGTTACAAGTAACGTTAATTGGAGATAAAGAAGCATTTACATCTGTAATATTTACAGTAACTAATTCTCTGCCAACTGAGCTACAACCTGCAAGTTCAGTTTGAACGTAGAAGTTGTATGAACCATTAGTAGCCGCTGGCATAACACTTGTACCTAATCCTTCAAGTGGAGTACCTGTACCGATCATGTTTCCTGCTGTTGAAGCATCGTACCATGATAAAGTATAAGCTGGTTGAGGAGATGCAGGACCTGAATAAGTTAAATTAACAGTTAAATTCATTGTAACTGGGTCTCCAAATCCATCTGCTGGATTATCAGCTGAAACAATTGATACAGAAGTTAATGGAAGATAAGGTGTTAAATCGAAGCCAGTTTGGTTACATTGTTGTGTTGCAATAGTAACACCATTAACAACAATACTGTAGTAATACCATGTTGGACATGTAGCTCCAATTGATGCATTCATTGTTGCACCGATAATTGTACCAGCTGCACAAGAAAAGTTATTCACTGTAGCTGTTGTACCTAAATTATCAGTACCAGGTACTACAGAGTTTACAGAACATGTACCTGAAACAATCAATGTTGGAACACTTGCAGCAACAGGTGCTGAAGCAACTCCAGAACAATAGTTATAAGCTGGTAAAACCAACGTTGGATTCCCAGGTATTACAGAGTTAACAGTTACAGTAGTTCCAACTGTGTTAGACCAACAACCCGAAGAAATTTCTTGAGCTGCTAAGTAATAGGTTCCTGAAGTAGCATAAGCATACGGAGTTGATGCAGGCAATGCAGTTGAACTTCCTCCAGAAACTGTTCCTTGCCAATAATAGTTGTATCCAGCAACTGGAGTTGCTGCTACTAATGTAGAACCTGAAGGAACACAAGAAGGGTCAGTTGTTGCAACAGCCGCAGGAGGTGGAGTTGCTACTGGGAAATTTGATACTACAATCGAAGATGATGCTAAAGACCAAACGCTAGTTACGGTATTAAAAGCACGGGCATAATAAGTTCCGTTGGCAAAAACCGTGTAAGGACCAGTGTAAGGATTTGCAGTACTTGTTCCAGTTGCAGTTGTTTGCCAATACCAAGTTACATTTGTTGGAGGTGGACCAGCTAAATCAATTGTTGTTCCAGCAGAACATGTAGGTATTCCAGCCGCTTGGGTTGGTGTTGGAGGAGTTGCAGGAGGTGCAGTCCAAGTGTACGTTTGTCCAACAGCTGGAAAAACAGTTGTAGACAAAGTCATGTTAGCAGCATTCGTTCCACCAGCAGTAGAATTAGCCCAATCGGTAGTGCTCGTACGAACGTTAAAATCAGCATTGGTAGATCCAGTAATACCACAGTCATAATCACTATTCAATGCACTTGTAGTCATGGTTCCATAAACAAACTGAACAACGTTAGTTGTCTCATAAAGTTTAATTTGGAAATTAAAGTTTTGTCCAGTTCCTGCAAATCTTTTGTAGTCTTTCCATTGGATGGTAGCTACTTGATTTGGCGAAACACCACTTGTTTCTATACGAACCTCACCTGCAGCATTACCTTGCAAATCTCTACCCAATGGAGCTAAACAAGGGTGGTGTGTTCCAGCGGTGGACAAAGGAGTGTAGGTACCTGTTGAAGTAGTTGTACCAAATGAGGCCCAGCCGTTCGAGTTTACCTTGATGGTTGTGTATACAACTCCATTGTAAGTAAAATTGAAACCAATAGCAGTAGACGCTGAAAGGGCATCATCTGTAGCTCCTGTGTGAAGAACCGTACCTCCGGTAATCGGGGTATACGTCCCAGCACTTTGGGAAAAGACATAGGCACTTACCTGCGCATGAACGCTACCAATTGAGGAAGCAATCAGCAAACAGAGAAGCGCAATACCTTTCCATTTTTTGTAATAATTTTTCATAAACCAATCATTTTTTATGTTATCAATTTGCAAAGATAAACTTATCTACCTAGGTATCACAATTTTTAATTTACAATTTAATAAGCGAGTGTTAAAAATGACGCAATTGAACTTCTCTGTGAATATTTTCGATGTTCAATCGAATATTTTTCAATTTTAATTTACTTTTAGCAAAAAAAATAGTGTTATGAATTTTGATTTAGTAGGAAAAACAGCGGTAGTTAGTGGAAGTACTCAAGGAATTGGTAAAGCATCAGCTCTAGAGTTAGCAAAAATGGGAGCATCTATTGTTCTGATTGCTAGAAATGAAGACAAACTGAAGGAAACCATTGCCGAGCTTGATACTACCCAAAATCAAAAACACACATATCTGGTAGCCGATTTTTCGAAACCAGAAAGTTTGAAGTTTGCCTTGTTGAATTATGTTGCCAATGGTGGTAAAGCAAATATTCTTATTAATAATACTGGTGGACCAAAAGGCGGTGCGATAAAAGACGCTCCAATTGAAGAGTTTCTTTCTGCGTTCAATCAACATTTGATTTGTAATCATATACTTGTACAATCCTTGTATCCATTGATGAAAGAGGATGGATATGGTCGCATAATCAATATTATATCGACATCTGTAAAACAACCTTTGCCAAATCTTGGTGTTTCGAATACGATTCGTGGGGCTGTTGCAAATTGGAGTAAAACCTTAGCGAACGAATTAGGTGGTTTTGGCATAACTGTAAACAATGTTTTACCAGGAGCAACAAATACAAGCCGTCTTCAATCGATTGCTCAAGTTAAAGCTGATCAGTTTAATGAAACAGTTGATGATGTGTTTGCTGAAATGGCGTCAGAATCTCCAATGAAACGAATTGCACAACCCGAAGAAGTGGCTGCTGCTATTGCGTTCTTAGCGTCTCCTGCTGCTTCGTATATTAATGGGATAAATGTTCCTGTTGATGGAGGAAGAACAAAGTCATTGTAAGGTTGAGGATTTGACACTTCGAAAATCCGACGATGCGAGAACTTGAAAGATTTGTAATTGATCAAATTTTAAAATCCAATCTTTTCAAATTTAACGACTAGATATTTTTCGTTTTAAAAAAGGAGAATCAGCTCCCGTGAACAATTAATTATTTAATTAAATTCACGTGCCCTGTAATTGTTTCCACAAAGCCAGAATTGGTAGTATACTTGATTTTCCAAGTGTAAGTGCCATCTTGAGACATTACGCCATTGTACATTCCATCCCATTCAAAATCTAATTCGTCAGAGGTGAAAACGACTTGACCCCAACGGTTAAAAATCTTAATACTTGCCGATCGAATTCCATAAAAACTTGCTTTAAACGTATTGTTAAATCGGAGACCGTCAGCTGTGAAAGTGTTGGGAACGTAAACATAATACGCATCTTGAATTACCACTGGTTTTATTATTGTGTCAGTACATCCTTTGTCATCAGTCGCGATTAATGTAATTAAATATACTCCAGGCTCTTCATACGTATTGTTGGGATGAACTACAATTGAACTGTTTCCATCTCCAAAATACCATTGATAAGTTTCTGCGTTTATTGAAGTATTTTGAAACGTCACAGGTAGATCATCAAAAAGGGTGTGACTTGACACATTAAAATCTGCAGTTGGATGAATCACTATGACGGTTGTTGATCCAGAAACTGTAAATGTTTGACATTCATCTGAAACGATAACTGTATAGTTGGTTGTTTCCAAAGGTTTTACCCAAACAGAAGAAGTTGTTTCATTGGAATGTGGCCAAACATAAAAATATTGACCATATCCTCCAGTTGCTGTAACACTGATTAATGTACTATCATAAGGACAGATTTCAACACTTGGACTCATCGTTAATAGCAGTGGTGGACTAGTAATCGTGTAAAGCACACTTGCCGTTTGTTCCACTCCACATTGATCTGTAACCAAAACAGTATACAATGTTGTTGCAGGAGGTGAAACGATTTGTGTACTCAAATTACCAAGTGTTTCACTACTTGTGCTCCATTGATAACTGTAATTTCCTGCACCACCAGCGGCAATTACTTCAAGTTGAGTAGGAATATAAGGACAAATCTCTGTAATGGCATCTGTAGGATCAAGTGTTAAAGGAGGGTAAACAGGCACAGTAACAGTTCCACTTCCTGTAGCTGTCTGGTTAAGGCAATTGTCTGTAACAGAAACAGTATATGTTTGAGTGCTTGTCGGTGAAACAAAAATGGAAGAAGTTGTCGCACCAGTATTCCAACTGTAGGTATAAGGTCCAACACCACCAGCAGCTTGAGCAATTAATTCCAAATTATCTCCAGGACACAAAACATCTGAACTTTCTACACTAACACTAACAGGCAAGACATCTGCAATTCCTAAATCAATGATTATTGGATTAACATTTCCGCAAGGATCAATTATCGGGAAATTTAAAATGATTGTTTCAGTTCCTTCAACAATTGCATCAGAAAAAGCATCAAAGCTAAACGTTATGGTAGTTTGACCTGGAGCAAAGGTTACAGAATTTGGAATATTCGAATAATCGACACCTTCAGTGGCTGTACCAGAAACATTAACAGGTATGGTTAGTGAAGTATTCACTCCATTGGCGCCGCGCTCCAAAGTTACCGTAGTTGAAACACAACCTTCAGCCATTAAATCTGGATCAGAGAATGCTTGTTCTGATAACTCATAGGTTATTTCAACAGGAACTTTTGAGGATAAACTGTTTGCTTCTAAAAAGATTCCTGAATCAAAAATTCCATCTCCTACATCAGCTATGGCAAGTATTAAATGGTAGGTTTGACCACATTGAACTTTTGAAACAGCCTCTAGCACATCTGTAAAACCATCGTATTGAATGTAAAAAGGAGAACCATTTTGCGGAGAGCTATTTCCGTCACCATTCGAATTGTAAAAGGAATTGTTGGTTACAGGATTCACATTGTTTATGGATACAACAGCTCCTGATGGAAGCTTTGCAATATTTTGCAAGCCGGGAATTCCTGGGCCTGAGATGAAAAATCCAAAAACGTCATTGTACGATGAATTATTGGGAGGAGCAAACTCTGGATACTCTTCAGAACCGAAAACATATTTAAATCGAACGGTGTCAGAATACGGAATAAAATCGAATTCTAATATGGCCGCGTTGAACGTTTGTGTCCCGCCAATGATTCCTGATAACAAACCATAACCTCCAACATTATTGTCAACTCCTGAATTTGTTTGATTGTTTGGACCATGAGGACCTGCGCCGTTATTTATAACTGTACCAGTTGTCATGACAATTCCCGAACCAATTCCAAGATTTGTTCCTGTTCCAGTAAAGGAGCCGATAGCAGATGAAGATCCATTAAATGAAATATTTGAAACTGTAACTCCAGGTCCAAGTAAAACATTTTGTACTAAGGAAACAGGGCTGCCACCAGGTGAAGTAACCAATTGTCCAAAAGCCTGATGGCTAATGAATACTAAAATGGACAATATGGCATTAAGAGATTTCAATTCCTAGTTATGACGTAAAATTACATTAAACGGTTGTTAATCAAAGCAACTTTTATACCACTTACTATTAAAATTAACAAAATTAGAACGCAATCACGCGTTTGATGTTGTATTTATGGAAGTTTTATTTTTCAACCATAACAAACGATGAGATAGAATTGTTAATTAATGCCTTGTAAAGAGCACAAATTGTAGTACATTCCTTTGAGTTGAATTAATTCGTCGTGCGTACCACGCTCTTTAATTTCTCCTTTTGATAAAAGTACAATTTCATCAGCATTGCGAATAGTACTTAAGCGATGAGCAATAATAATTGAAGTGCGATCTTGCATTAATTTATCAAGAGCGTCTTGAACCAATTTTTCAGATTCTGTATCAAGAGCAGATGTTGCTTCGTCTAAAATGAGAATATTTGGATTTTTCAATACGGCACGAGCAATACTGATTCGTTGTTTTTGTCCGCCAGAAAGTTTGTTTCCTCGCTCGCCAATATTTGTATCGAATCCTGCTTCTAGGTTCATGATAAAATCATAGGCATTGGCAATTCTAGCAGCATTTTCAATTTCTTGTAATGTAGCATTAGGCATTCCAAAAGCGATGTTTTCGCGAACACTTGTATTGAATAAAATCGATTCTTGTGAAACGATCCCAATATGATTTCTTAAATCTAAAATTGAACAATCGGTTATTGGAATATTGTCAAAATAAATTGTTCCTTCATTCACATCGTAAAAACGAGGTAATAAATCTCCAAGCGTTGATTTTCCACTGCCAGATTCTCCAACCAAAGCGATTGTTTGACCTTTATTGATGGTTAAATTGATGTTTTTCAAGACATATTCATCCTTGTATTTGAATGAAACATTTTCATAACGAATACCCGATTTTAATTCAGGTAAAGCTGTCGGGTTTTCAACCTCATAAATGCGTTCATCCGTATTCAAAATTTCATTGATACGGTCTTGCGAAGCACGTGCTTTATTCAAGAATGCCATATTGGTAGCGATTCCTTGAATTGGTCGCAAAAGTTGGGAGAACACAATGATGAAAGTAATGAATACTTCGCCTGTCAAAACAGCATCATTTTTTGCATCCAAAATCATGACTCCACCAAACCAAACTAGGCAAAGCATAACTCCAGCTCCCAATGTTTCATTTAATATTGGTGATAAATCCTTTTTTCTGAATGTTTTTGTAATCAATTGTTGGTGCTTCAAATTGACCATTTTGAACGCCTCGTATACTTGATCAATTGCGTTGAAGGCTTTGATAATGCGAATCCCACTTAAGTTTTCATCGATAGACGAATACACAATTCCCATTTGCTCTTGACCACTTTTTGCCGTTTTCTTTAGGCTTTTACCTATTCGGGAAATAACAAAGGCAGAAATCGGAAGTAATATGAAGGAAATTAATGTTAATTGCGGACTCAAATAAACGAGCATTGCAATATTGATAATAATGGCAATTGGTTCACGATAAACGATTTCCAAAACACTGATGACAGCAATTTCAATTTCACCAACATCACTGTTCATACGTGCCATTAAATCTCCTTTTCGCTCATTGGAATAGAAGGAAAGTGGAAGATTCATTGCTTTCGAAAAGAGTTTGTTTCTCACGTCACGAACAACCGCCATACGCAATTCAGACTGATGCCAAACGGCAGCGTATCGAAATAAATTTTTCAAAAAGAAGGCTGCGAAAACAGAAATACAAACAAATAGTAAAGCGTTCTTTGGATCTTCATTCACCATTTTTTGCATGAAGAAATTGTAAGAATCCTTAATGTATGCGAAAATGTCCAATAGATTTCCTGACCAATGTGGCGCAATTAAATCTGGAACTTCTTCTGCTGGCTTAAAGATTAACTGAAGAACTGGTATAAAAAGAACCAATGAAATAAGATTGAAAATAACAAAAAGTAGGTTTGAAACAATCACTAAAATTGCTCTACCTCTATATGTGAATGTGTATCTATATATCTCTAAAAACTCTTTCATGCGGGTCAAAGATAAGTTTTTGTTTCCCTAAGTGTATAAATCGGGGCGAACAATTGTTACTTTTGCACCATGGGTTCAATTAGACAAAACAAAATTGAAGGGGTAATTCAAGAGGAATTATCTGTGTTTTTTCAACGAAATGCACGAGAAATTTGCTTAGGTGCTATGGTTTCTGTTACAACAGTTCGTGTAACTTCAGATTTATCATTGGCAAGATGTTATTTGTCTGTTTTCGCAGGTCCAGATAAAAAAGAAGTGTTGGCAAGTGTAAAAGAAAACGTTGGTAAAATCCGCGGTGATGTTGGTAAACGTTTGAAAAACATGCGTAAAATTCCTGAGTTGTTATTCTTTATCGATGATTCATTGGATTACGCAATGGAAATTGAGCAATTGCTTAAAAAATAGTAGAAACCATCAATGTTTCATTTTACATAGCAAAACGATACCTTTCCGCTAAACGGAAAAAGAATGTAATTAATTTAATTACACGCATTTCGGTCATCGGTATTATGTTCATTACGGCCGCGTTGATTATTCTACTTTCTGCTTTTAATGGCATCGAAGGAATGATTGAAAAACTCTATTCTGATTTTGATTCAGATATTACAATTCGATCAGAAGTTGCTAAAACGTTTCCTGAAAGTCAAATCGATTTTAAGGTGCTTTCAACAATTGAAGGGGTCGAAAATTCTTCAAAAGCAATAGAGGAAATCGTTGTATTAAATCATGAGAAAAAACGTGTAAATGCAGTGATGGTTGGAGTTGAGGAATCGTTCCTTGGCTTTTCCAAAATGGACAAACATTTGGTAGAAGGAGCTGGATTCTTAACCAAAAACGACACTGAATACGGAATTATTGGGGCGAGTTTATTAGATAAATTGGGAGGATTCATTCCTGAACGTGTTGGTTATGAAGAAATAACGGTTTTCGCACCGAAACGTGATGCAAAAGTTCGCGTTGGTTCGAATCCTTTCACGACAAGAAGGTTGTCATTGGCTGGACGAATGAATTTCAATCGTGAAGTAAATGCTGAAAAATTGATTGTTCCTTTGAGTTATGCTCGTGATGTGTTGAATTATTCTGAAGATATTACTGCGATTTATGTGGATGTCAAGGAAGGATTTGAAAATCAATCAGTGAAAGAAACAATCCAGCAAAAATTGGGAAACGACTTTTCAGTAAAAACCAATTACGAAAAGAATGAGCTGATTTTTAAAACGAGTCAATCGGAAAAATTGATCGTGTTAATTATTTTACTTTTCATCTTCATTTTGGCGGCATTTAATTTAGTAGCTTCCTTGACAATGTTATTTGTTGAGAAAAAAGAGAATGTAGATACGATGATTAGTTTTGGAGCTGATAAAAAAACAGTGTTCCAAATTTTCTTTTTTGAAGGAATATTGATTGCAGGAAAGGGAATTGTCTTTGGCTTGGTTTTGGGCTATGCGATTTGTTTGGCTCAATTAAAATGGGCTATTTTAACGATGCCGAATTCGGGAGGGGAGGCTTTTCCTATTAAATTGTCTTTGGCAGATGGACTATTGATTGTGGTGTTAGTTTCGCTTTTAAGCTTCTTATTTTCATACTTACCTGTTCGCTTTTTAATCAAAAAGAACTTCGGTTATCTTCACTTTTAAGAAAAATAGCATTTTTTTAAAAATTTAAGTTCTCGAATTTATGTTACTTAGAATAATTGATGTATCTTTGCGCCCAAATTCAAAACAGTGATTTGTTCACTGATAGTAATTAATATTTAAAAGACACCAAAATGTCCGGAATTAAAGGAAATATTTCACAGGTAATTGGTCCTGTAGTTGACGTAAACTTCGAAAAAGGAGTGGCGCTTCCAAATATCTATGATGCATTGGAAGTTAGAAAAGCAGATGGAACACGTGTTGTATTAGAAGTACAATCACACGTTGGAGAGAATTCTGTTAGAACAATTTCAATGGATTCAACTGATGGTTTCCGTCGTGGAATGGAAGTTACTTCAACTGGAAGTGCGATCAAAATGCCAATTGGAGATCAAATCAAAGGACGTTTGTTTAACGTTGTTGGTGAAGCGATTGATGGAATTAACGTTGTTGACAATTCAAACGGATTGCCAATTCACCGTGAAGCTCCAAAATTCGACCAATTGTCTACTGCGACTGAGGTTCTTTTCACAGGTATTAAAGTAATTGACTTAATTGAGCCTTACGCAAAAGGTGGTAAAATTGGTTTATTCGGTGGTGCCGGAGTAGGTAAAACAGTATTGATTCAAGAGTTGATTAACAACATCGCTAAAGGTCACGGTGGACTTTCTGTATTTGCAGGAGTTGGTGAGCGTACACGTGAAGGAAATGACCTTCTTCGTGAGATGTTGGAATCAGGAATTATTAAATATGGTGATGCATTTATGCACTCAATGGAAGAAGGTGGATGGGATCTTTCTAAGATTGATGTCCCTGGAATGGTTGAGTCTAAAGCAACATTCGTTTTCGGTCAAATGAACGAGCCTCCTGGAGCACGTGCGCGTGTTGCCTTGTCAGGATTAACAATGGCTGAATATTACCGTGATGGTGAAGGTGATGGACAAGGAAAAGATATCCTTTTCTTCGTTGATAACATCTTCCGATTTACACAAGCTGGTTCTGAGGTATCTGCACTTCTTGGACGTATGCCATCAGCAGTAGGTTACCAACCAACGTTGGCTTCTGAGATGGGTGCGATGCAAGAGCGTATTACTTCAACCAAAAATGGATCTATTACATCTGTACAAGCGGTTTACGTACCTGCGGATGACCTTACCGATCCAGCACCAGCAAATACATTTGCTCACTTAGATGCTACAACAGTATTGTCACGTAAAATTGCTGAGTTAGGAATTTATCCAGCGGTGGATCCATTGGATTCTACTTCTCGTATCTTGACTCCAGAGATTGTTGGTGAAGAACATTACAACTGTGCACAACGTGTTAAAATTACATTGCAACGTTACAAAGAGTTACAAGATATTATCGCGATTCTTGGTATGGATGAGTTATCTGAAGAAGATAAATCAGTTGTACACAGAGCACGTCGTGTTCAACGTTTCTTGTCTCAACCATTCCACGTAGCTGAGCAATTTACAGGTATCCCAGGAGTTTTGGTTGATATTCAAGATACAATCAAAGCATTTAACGCTATCCTTGATGGTGCTTACGATAAATATCCTGAAGCTGCATTCAACTTGAAAGGTGGTATCGAAGATGTTATCGCTGCTGGAGATAAAATGTTGGCTGAAGCTAACGCTTAATAAATGATTGTAAAGGAGTTCGCTCCAACTAAAAACAGAATACAATGCATTTGGAAATTATAACACCGGAAACGAAAATCTTTGATGGCGAAGTTGAAGCAGTTCAATTGCCAGGGTTAGATGGTTCATTTCAGGTTTTAAGAGGTCACGCACCAATCATCTCTGCTTTGAAAGAAGGAATGGTGAAAGTGGATTTGTCAATGACGTTTGAACGCTTTGATAAAACAAGTGATCTTATTCAAGATGATAAATCGAATTCTAAAGTAATTCGTGTTGCTATAAAAGGTGGAGTGATGGAACTTCAGAATGATAAAATCATCATCCTTGCCGAGTAATAGAATATAAAATTAGAGAAGAGGGATTTGGCTGGCCATTTCCCTCTTTTTTGTTAAGGTATGTTAACCTCAAGAACTTCATAAGGTTAAATACGATTGTTTGATTATTTTCGTTTTTAATTCTAAATATAAGAATGGATTATTTGTCTAAAATAGATTTAACGAGAACACCAGAACACATTGCTATCATTATGGATGGGAATGGACGCTGGGCTAAAAAGCAAGGGCACATGCGTTTGTATGGGCACAATTTTGGTGTTGAATCTGTGCGTGAGACATTAAAAGCTGCGAAAGAATTAAAAGTTAAATACCTTACACTTTATGCATTCTCTACTGAAAATTGGAATCGACCAAAAGAAGAGGTAGATGGTTTAATGGATTTGTTAGTTAAATCGCTGGCAAATGAAGTAAAAGAGCTTTCCGATAGCGGCGTGCGTTTGTTAGCAATTGGTGATATTGCTGGTTTACCTGATGCATGTCAGAATGAATTGCAAGAATCAATCGATTTAACAAAAGACAATTCTGAAATTACAATGGTTCTAGCCTTGAACTATAGCTCAAGATGGGAGATTGTAAACGCAGTGAAACGAATTGCCAGTGAAGCAAAAAATGAAACCTTGGATGTAAACGCAATTGATGCAACTCTTTTTTCTTCTTATCTCACAACAAACCAAATTCCAGATCCAGAATTATTGATTAGAACCAGTGGAGAATATCGAATCAGCAACTTTTTGTTATGGCAAGTGGCTTACGCTGAATTCCATTTCACTGAAGTTTTATGGCCTGATTTTAAACGTGAAGACCTTTTTAAAGCAGTTCTAGATTATCAATCACGTGAACGCCGTTTTGGAATGGTATCTGAACAATTAACCTAATAATATGATGAAATTAAATCTTTTTCTAGTGCTTTTTATTTTTGTTTTGGGCAATTCGTTTGCGCAAGACACATTAACTGCTTCTGGACCGGTATCTTTAGGTGATTTGACAATTGATTATAAAAAGCCAAAGGAATATGAAATCGGACCAATTCAAGTGGTTGGAGCCGATAATTTTGATCATCAAGCAATCAAATTAATTGCTGGGTTAAGACAAGGTCAAACGATTTTTATTCCAGGAGATCAAATTGCAAAAGCAATAAAAAATCTTTGGAATGAAGGCATCTTTTCGGATGTAGAAATATACGCAAGTAAAGAGGTTGCAGGAGTAATCTATTTAACGATTAATGTAACACCAAGACCTAAACTGTCACGATTTAAATTCAAAGGAATTAATAAGCGAGATGCTGATAAGGTAAGAGAAGAAATTGCCTTGTATTCTGGTAAAACAATCACTGAAAACCTTGTTTATCAAACTGAAAGTAAGATTAAAGGATATTTTAGAGAAAAAGGATATTATTCTACTTCTGTTAAAATAAACCGTGTTACGGATACCTTAATGAACAATTCTGAAATTTTCTTGATTGACATCGCGAAGGGCCATAAAGTTGGGATTAAAAAAATCAACATTGATGGAAATGTAACAGTGCCAACATGGAAGCTGAAAATGGCAATGAAAGATACCAAAGAAAAGAAATTGTGGAGATTTTTCAAGCGATCTAAGTTTACAGAAAGCTCTTATGAGAAAGACAAATTGGCTTTATTGGATAAGTTCAATGCTGTTGGTTTAAGAGATGCACACATTTCATTTGATACGGTTTATAAAGAAGGTGAGAAAAACCTATACATCGATATTCAAATTGAAGAAGGTTCTAAGTATTATTTTGGAGATATTGAATGGATTGGAAACACGAAATTCAGATCATCTTATTTAGATACAGTTTTAGGGATTAAAAGAGGTGATATTTATAATAAATCCTTGATTGAGAAGCGATTATTTATGAGTGAAGATGGAAGAGATATTTCATCGTTGTACATGGATCGTGGATACTTATTTTTCCAAGTAATTCCTGTTGAGACAAATGTTTCTGGAAATCATATTAATTATCAAATGCGTGTTATTGAAGGTAAAGAAGCACGTGTTAGACGCATTATTATTAGCGGAAATACAAAAACAAATGATCATGTTATTCGTCGTGAAATACGCACGAAGCCAGGTGATTTATTTAATCGAAACGACATTATTCGAACACAACGTGAATTGGCGCAATTAGGCTTCTTTAATGAGCAAGCGTTTCAAGTGAATCCAATACCAAATCCTGCTGACGGAACAGTTGATATTGAATACGTGGTTGAAGAAAAATCATCGGATCAAATTGAACTTTCTGGAGGTTACGGTGGTGCTAGTGCTGTAAGTAAAGGTCGAATCATTGGAACTTTAGGATTAACGTTCAATAACTTCTCGACAAAAAACATTTTCAAAAAAGGTGCTTGGTCTCCACTTCCAGGTGGTGATGGACAGCGATTATCGATTCGTGCGCAAAGTAATGGTCGTTATTATCAAGGGTATAACTTCTCATTTACTGAGCCTTGGTTAGGTGGTAAAAAACCAAATTCCTTAACGTATTATATCAATCATACAGCTATGGGTAATGGTTATTTACCAACCAATGATGCTTATACAGGAATTGGTATCACGGGGACAGGTATTGGTTTGGGAAGAAGAAAGAAAATTCCAGATGATTATTTTACGGCATATTATGAATTTTCATATCAGTATTATGATGTAAATGAATATGCATATTTCCCTATTTTTAACAATGGATATGCGAATGATTTAGCATTAAAATATGTGTTACAAAGAAGTTCTGTAAGTGCACCAATTTATCCGCAAAGTGGATCGAATATCACATTTACAGCTAAATCGTCTTTGCCTTATTTCTTGTTTAATGGCAACAAAGATTTTACTGGTTTATCGGATCAAGAAAAATATAAATTCTTGGAATATTATAAACTGAAGTTTACAGGTGAATGGTTCTTCCCATTATCAAAAGATAAAAAATTGGTATTGATGTCTCGTTTTGGATTCTCGTATATGGGAGCCTATACTGCATCTCGCGGTGTAACACCATTTGAGCGCTTCTCGTTGGGTGGTAGTGGTCTTTCAGGTGTGAATCAATTAGGTGGACGCGAAATTATTGCTTTGAGAGGATACGAAGATAATACCTTGTCGTCCTCAGGTGGAGATCCAATCATTGCGAAATACACCTTAGAATTACGTTATCCAATATCGTTGAATCCATCTGCAACATTCTTTGCACTTGCTTTTGCAGAAGCAGGGAATACATACCCAAGTTTCGGTCGATTCAACCCTTTCAATGTTAAACGTTCTGCAGGTATTGGTATTCGTGTTTTCTTACCGATGTTTGGTATGCTTGGATTGGATTATGGACTTGGATTTGATAAATTGGATACTTGGTCACCTAATGCAGGAGCAACGGGTGGTTCAGATGAATCAATTCAAAATAGAGGTTTCTATCCTAAGTTGAGTTTTACGATTGGTATGAATTTAGGAGAACTTTAATTCTTGCTGAACACAATAAAATTATTAATTTGGTCGTTCGGCTTCAAATTGAAATTATGAAAAAGCTATTGTTTATTTTCGTTTTACTATTTGGCACAGCATTTGCCTATGGTCAAAAGTACGCTTATATCGACTCTGAATTTATCTTGGGAAACGTTCC
>CAJAVU010000029.1 GCA_903945495.1 uncultured Flavobacteriales bacterium
GATCATTCCTTAAGCTGAAAGGAATTTTAGTATTGTCTACGGTTTTAATTACACGTGAATAGGCTTCGAGCGATCCTGTTACATTTTGTGCCATCATTTCTATAAAAACCTTATGTATTTCAGCTTTTTCTGGAGTTTTGGTCAATTCTTTTTCAAGAAGTGATAACAATATATCTTGATCGGTTTCGGTCAGTTTTCTACCAACTTCTTGAGTTATCAAACTTGTCAATATTGATCCTGAACTATGTTCAATTAATCTTTTAGATAAAGACCTAATAATTGGAGAAATAAGAGACCCCCCACTTATTGAAGTTGATAACTGATCTCTTGAAATCCAATAATAATCTCTAAGATCAATACTGGAAAGTTTTGGCTCAATATTTAACCATCTTACAATCTTTTCTGAACCCCATTCAACAGAAAATTTGTTTTTGATGTCTTCAATTTTATTGTCGGTGGCAAAAGTTTCCAACTCGATTAGTTCCAATGGCTCTCCCTTTTGAATAGATTGCCAATCATATATCTGCCTAAACAAACTTGGAGTGGCGTATTCTAAGACCATCAATTTTACCAAAATATCAGTCTGAAAATCTGTAATCTTAGCAATTTTGACAAGACGATCTCTTAAAGTAAATGTATTTAAGAAACGTTTAATTTGTCTGGGATTACCTTTTAAACCTTCCGTAATTATTGGAGATAAAGATGCTATTAAAGACATACTTTCTGTGAGTACCTTTTTTTCTGGGTCAGTGATGATCGATTGAATATCACCCAAGCCGAAAACATCATATCTATTGCTCTCACGATTCGTTTTAAAGGCATCTAAAACTTTATGAAAATTCTCACCCATCGCTTTCTTACAATAAAGTAAGGTTAGATAAGTTTCAACCTCATTATCTGTCAATTTGGGAAGATAATAGGGCACTTGGATTAATTTTTCCAAGTAGTCGCTTACAATGCGATTATTTCGACTATTGGGATCATTGGAATTCTCTATTTTATCAGTCTTATAACGATGCTCAATTGCATGCCTTACGATTCTTGGATCTGCACCAATTACGAATGCTGTTTTTTCTACGTTCAAGAATAATTTAATAGCTTCTAGGTTTTCAATGAGCCTATCAGGTGCACATCTATCCAAATCATCAATGATGACAACAAGCTTTTTAATCTCCGACTTGTCAATCATTTCCTTAAAGTCATCACGAAATTCTCTAATGATTGTAACATCTTCATCTTCGTTCTTACCTATGATTTCTCCCAAAAACTCTTCTGCTCCTTCTCCTTGAAGTTTTCCAGCTAACTCTTCAGAATTAAGTTGAGAAAACTGGTTTGCTAAAAACGGCAATAAAGAAGCTCCACCTGTCAAATAAGCTGCAGCTCCAGGAACAATGACTTTTTTAAAACTCAAGCCCAGTAAACGCATCCACTTAACAGACTTAAGTAACTTTGTTGTTTTATCCTTTACCTTGTTTCCAATCGTTTTATGCCTATCAAACTTTTCAATGATGGACTCTAACAATGCAGCCTTCGCATCATCGTATCCTTCAAATACCCAACCGTTGAAGTATAAGACTAAAGTTCCATCATTAAATCCATCTTCTTTACCATTTATTAACTCTTGTTCAACGATTTTCAGGATACTTGATTTTCCACTTCCCCAATCTCCAAAAACACCTATGGTAACAGGTAATACAGCATCATCATTGATGACATCGACAAGTAGATCAGCGTGTACTTTAAATCCTAATAAATCTTCTGATGTTTCATTATCTGCCCACATACTTCTTTTACTTGTTATAATTCAAAGTCTTGCCTATCAAAATCTAATTTCATTTTGTCGACTTTTATCAAAGCTTCAAACTTAACTGACTTGAGTGTTATCATCAATCCGTATTTCCCCTCAATTTTACAACATAGCAAAGCGCAATCTGTGCATCTGTGGCATTGATTCAAATCACAATCTTATGTGCCCTTATGTTTCTTATGTGGTTAAAATTGAGAAACGCGAAAAAAGCGCAGCGCCATCTGGGTATTAGTTCAAAACAACCTTATGTGGTCCAAATCCGTGAGCACCGCGAACAAACAGCACATCACCCCAAAAAAACTGTTAAAATCACCCCGTATTTCCCCTCAATTATCAAAACCCTTTGGAACACTCAACACTCTATATATCTACGTCTTAACCCCTGTGTTCCAGATTTTCCAAAATACACCAAAACAGAAAATTGAAACATGCCTCAATTTTTTTGTATCTTCGATACATGCATACTCAAACCTCATCCATACATTTTTTGAGCCCCTACTCCTTCAACGGCATGGAGAAAGATGATGAAGTGAAAGGTGAGGGGAATAGCTACGATTTTGGAGCAAGGATGTTGGATGCTAGAGTTGGAAGA
>CAJAVU010000030.1 GCA_903945495.1 uncultured Flavobacteriales bacterium
AATGTAATTTTTCAAAGAAAACATCAATTATCCCTTCCGATAATTCGTAATCCGTTGACTCAAGAATAAACTTTCGCAAATCGGCATAAAATGTTGCATGCTTCCGATCTGATCGCGTAACAGCATAAATGCTAAAATCAACATTCAACTGCTTGTCAACAAAGCGATGAAACAAAGCAGGATAAATTTTTCGGATTGCTAAATCACCATCCCCTCCAAAAATAACAGCATTGAATGGTTTGATTATTTTTATGTTTTTCACTTCTTGACCCATATATTTTATATGATGTTTGAACTTTTCAAACTCAAATATACAGTCTTTACGTCAAAAATACACTAAGTATGTATTTTTTTTGATTTTAAACCAAAAAACTAAAAACCGAAATTATCAAATCCATTTTCGATTAAACTATTATAGTTTAATTCATTAAACTTAAAGAATTGCGACGGTTTGTGAGGAACACCTTCTTGCTTCTCATCTAAACTTTCAACAATCTTTAATTTCAACATTTTTCTTCTAAAATTTCGCTTATCTAAGGTTCTCCCTAGGATGACTTCGTATAATCTATGAAGTTGGGATAAGGTGAATTTTTCTGGAAGCAGATTGAAACCAATCGGTTGGGTTTTAATTTTATTTTTCAATTTTTTCAGTGCCGCTTGATAAATTTCAAAATGATCAAAGGCCAATTCATTAATTTCATGAACTGATACCCAACAAGCCGTTTTTGCAAATGAAGACGCTTGAGGTTGATAATCGTTCATGTTTACTAAAGAATAATAAGCTATCGTAACAACACGTTCATTTGGTTTTTGCCGTACGGCCTTTAACCAAGCTTGATCGGACGCTTTGCTTAATCTATGGGGATTACCAAATGCTCCTACTTGTTCAAGGAAAATATTATATAAACCCGTTAATTCATTTAAAATTCGGTTGGCAGCCATATCCAAATCTTCATCCTCAAAAATAAGATCACCAGGCAGCGACAACGAAACATCAAAACCTTCAACAGGCTCTCGTTCAATTAAAAGAACTTTTAATTGATTAAAATCAAAACCGAAAATCACACAGTCCGCAGAAATTCGTGGATTTAACTGATGTTTATTTTTGGATTCCATAAACAAAGTTAAAAAAGAATTTTTATATATTCGCAAAGTGTACAATTGACACAAAGAAAACTTTAATTCTTCTTAAGCATATGATTTTAATCGTTGATAGCGGTTCAACTAAGAGTGATTGGATCCTTCTAAATAATTCTGAAAAAACACATTTTTATACAATTGGACTTAATCCATATTTCCATGATGAGTCAACTGTATATTCGGCTATTTTCGAAAATAATGAGCTGTTTGCAATTCGAAAAGACATCAATCAAGTATACTTTTATGGTGCTGGATGCTCATCACCTGAACTGAATCAAATAATTTCCAATGGACTTCAAAGCGTTTTTATTAACGCAGAAATACAGGTAGATCATGACTTATGTGCTTGCGCATATGCAACGTATGAGGGTGAACCATCTATCTCTTGTATTATAGGAACAGGCTCAAATTCATGTTATTATGATGGTATAACTGTAAGCGAAGAAGTTCCTGCGCTAGGTTATGTACTTGGTGATGAGGGAAGCGGTACATATTTTGGAAAACAATTGGTTTCTAATTATTTATACCACAAGCTTCCGAAAAACATTGAAAAAGCACTTTCTTCACAACCTGAATGCTCAAAAGCAGAAATCATTGATCGTGTATACAAGCAAGAAAATGCAAATGTCTATTTAGCATCGTTTATGCACTTTATTATTGATTTTAAAGACGAAGCCTATATTCAAGAGATGATTTACAATGGATTTAAACATTTCCTGCAAATTCACGTGTGTTGTTATCCGAATTATTTGAATGTAAAAGTTCATTTTGTTGGTTCAATCGCTCAATTATTTCAGTCCGAGCTTGAAAAAGCTTGTGGTGATTTGAATATCAAAATTGGAAGAATTATTCAAAAACCAATTGACGGACTTGTAGATTATCATCAAAATTTATCTGCGATCGTTTAATTTTTTCCAGCCTATTTTTCGTTCGAATTTATTTGGCACAAATTTACTTAGTGTATTATTTACACTGTGGTATTTTTTTGTACATTTGAAAGAAGTCATAACGAAAATCACATAAAATGAAAATAGGAATTAATGGATTTGGAAGAATTGGTCGTTTAGCATGTCGTATTGCTGCTCTTCGCTCCGATATTGAAATTGTTGCAATAAACGATTTATTGGATGTAAATTATATTGCGTATATGCTGAAATATGATTCCACACATGGCCAGTTTAAAGGAACTGTTGAAGTTCAAGATGGTTGTCTAATTGTCAATGGTTCGAAAATAAGAGTTACATCTGAAAAAGATCCGACAAATCTAAAATGGAACGAAGTAGACGTTGACATAGTTTTGGAATGTACTGGATTGTTTTTAACGAAAGTAGATGCTCAAAAGCATATTGATGCTGGTGCAAAAAAAGTCATTCTATCGGCTCCTGCAAAAGATGATATGCCAACTTTTGTTATGGGTGTTAATCATACTGATTTGAAATCAGCTGACCTAATTATTTCAAATGCCTCGTGCACTACAAACTGCCTTGCTCCCATTGCAAAAGTATTGAACGACAATTTTGGAATAGTTGAAGGTCTGATGAGTACAATTCATGCCGTTACCGCAACTCAAAAAACTGTTGATGGTCCTTCCTTAAAAGATTGGAGAGGTGGTCGCGGTGGTTTTCAAAACATTATACCTTCTTCTACAGGAGCTGCCAAAGCAGTTGCTCTCGTTATACCAGAGTTAAAAGGAAAGCTAACGGGCATGTCTTTTCGAGTTCCTGTCGCAGATGTTTCTGTAATAGATTTGACCGTTCGCCTTGCCAAAGAAACAAGCTATGAGGCCATTTGTTCCGCTATGAAGTTGGCATCAGAAAATGAAATGAAAGGCATTTTAGGTTACACAGAAGATGACGTTGTTTCAACAGATTTCCTATCCGATTCTCGAACGTCAATTTTTGATGCAAAAGCAGGAATATCACTTAATGGTAATTTTGTTAAAATCGTCAGTTGGTATGACAATGAGTGGGGATATTCTAATAAATTAATAGACTTGGCAAGTCACGCGTTCTCCATCATAAAATAAGCTATTACCAGTCGCCTAGGAAGTCATTTCTTCAACTTCAATAGTTTTTCGACCTCAGTGCAAACGCCTTCGTGAGTGTATTTTTTAGCCTCTTGTTGCAATGCGTGAGGAGAAAAGGCGTTTGGCTCCTCGCAAAACATGTCGATTTTTCGTGCTAAGCTTTCTGGATTCAGTGGTTCGAAGAGCATTCCATACTTACCAAAATCTAAAATTTCAGGACTTCCACCAGCATTGCTTGCAATAACAGGAACGCCGCACGCCATTGCCTCAATTGTTACCATTCCAAATGTTTCAGCTTTTGAAGCCATCACAAATGCATCAATTGCTTTGAAAAACGTTGCAATATCTTTTCTAAATGGACGTATGAAAACACGTTCACTTAGTTGATTCTCTTCAATCGTCTTGTGCATTAAATCAACGTATTCTGAACCAGCCTCTTTTGTAGGCTCTCCCAAAAAACAACATACGAACTGTTTGGCTTCCGCCAATTTCATTGCTTCTAACAATAAAACTTGACCTTTGTGCGGGTCAAATCGTCCAATTAAGCCGATAATGATGACATCTTCTTGTAAATTCAATTCTTTACGTGCCTCTGACTTCGTCACTTCAAGCTCAAATTGTTTCAAATCCAAACCAGAGGGAATCACATGAACTTTTGAAGGCTTCATTTTAGTCATTGTCAACACTTGTTGTTGCAACCAATTTAGCGGACACGACCAAACATCGAAATAAGAAAAGCGAATCGTATGCAAGAGATTGGTTTTCTTAACACCTAATTGCATTTCCATAAAATAGGATAAATGAAGTGTTGATTTCGCTTTTCGTTTTGCAATAACGGCAACACTCATATCGCGCGTATCACGCACAATCAGATGTGAAATTTGATTAGAATCAATAATTGATGCTAACTTCTTTCCTGCTGAAAAATCATAATATTTCTTGTGTATTTCAATTGTAAGAATTGGAATAGATGCTTCTTTTGCAGCTTTTTCGATTGGTGAATCTTTCTTGCACAACAAAAACACCTTATGTCCTCGTTCTAACATCCAGCCAGCATTTTTAAGTTGATTCATTTCTAAACCTCCCCAACTGGTTGAACTGCATAAATAACCCAATATATGTCCCATGGAATGAAAGTACTAAAAATGCAGCGATTAGGCTTCTTTTTTGAAATCCTTTAATACCCAACGAACAAGAATAAATGCTAAAAAGGCCAGTATTGAAGCCGCAAGAAAAGGTGAACCATAACTCCAATCTTCGGAAGGATATTCCTTTCTTGCTGTATAAAAAATCCACATGAACAATTGAGGACCAATGATTTCACCCAAACTCATCATACTGGTGAAAACACCTTGCAATTCTCCTTGTTCATTGTTCGCCGTTCCCTTTGAAACAATTGTACGAATGGCTGGATCAACAATACCAGAAAGTGCGTATGGCGCGACAATTAAATACATCATCCAGCCCATTTCACCGGGAATGAATGAAATCCCAACTAAGGTAAAGAATAAGATGCCTAGCCCCAAGCTTGCTGCACCTTTCTCTCCCAATCGCTTAATAATTGTACCAGCAGCGGCTCCTTGAACAATTCCAAAGCAAACACCAACAACTGCTAGTGACATTCCAACCTCTTTTGTTGTCCAACCAAATTTAGAAATCGTGAAATAGTTCCAAGCTGAATGAACCGACATATTGGTTAGAATCAGTAAAAAGCTTACGACGAATAAATACTTTAATTTTTTAAATCGACCCATTTGTAACAATGCACCAAGAGGATTCGCACGTTTTAATTCAAACTTACGACGATCAGTTACAGGGAGAGATTCCTTTAAAACAAGTAGTCCGTAAATAAAATTAATTAAGGAAAAAATTGCTGCAGCCATAAATGGAGCGCGTGGTCCAAAATCCGTTAATAAACCACCAATCGCGGGTCCAACAACAAATCCAATTCCAAAAGCAGCACCGATCATTCCAAAGTTTTGCGCGCGGTTCTCAGGTAAAGAAATATCAGCAATATATGCCGCCGCTGTCGTATAACTTGCTCCGAAAATTCCAGAAACAGCTCGTCCTAGCACCAACCAAAACAAATCAGGAGCAAAAAACATAACAATGTAATCCAGTCCCATTCCTAAAACAGAAAGCAACAAAACAGGTCGGCGGCCAAAGCGATCACTTAAATTTCCAACAAGTGGAGAAAAAAGAAATTGCATGAAGGCGTATGAACCGAGCACTAAACCGTAATATTTTGATGACTCATCAATTGAAACATGTGCCGTTTCTGAGACCAATGTAGGGAATGATGGAATAATAATTCCTAAACCAATCGAATCAAGACAAATGGTTATTAAGATAAAAATTAAAGCTGTTTTTGAAGATTGTAAACTCATATCATTATTCTGAAATCATTGGTGCTTGTAGTTTGCCCAATTTAATATCGTTGTAAATACTTAAAGCAATTTTGTAATCATCTTTCACCCAACTTCCAGAACTTGCTCCGCGGTAATCACTGGTTTTAAGATAATTTGCATACAACTCATAAATTTCTAACACATCTTTTTCGTCGTAATAGGTGTTTTTCCATTCTTGTGGGAGAATTTCGTATTCATGAATTCCAATTCCTCCATTGTATATTTTTATTATTCCCATTGAAAATTCAAAAGAAATAACATCTAAATGGCGCTGATCTGCCGCTTTCAAAAGATAGACCATGTGTTGAAAATAGTTTGCTAGGCGATTTTCAAGTTCAGCAGTTGATTCTGGCTTTGTTGGTTTAATACGCCAAACATTGTTCGCCGCATAAAATGGTTCTTCTTTGTCTTTTCCAAGTAATTCAGCTTCACGGATAAATGTCAATTCCTTTCGCGGATTTTTTAATTGTAAAACCACCGCATTCGTATCTGTAAAATTGGTTTCTACATCATACACAATTTTTCGGTCTGAGTACTTTAGTTGAATTTTTTGATCTTTTTCAAGCCAACTCCAATTGCCGTAAAAATATTCGCCATTACCTTTTAATTCAGTAAAGCTTTTGTCGGAAAACAAAGACAAAACATGTCCATCCTTACCTTCTTCCAATTTTTGAGCTTCCTCCAATAAAGGATCTTTGTTTGCAGAAGACAGGGAATGATCAACTGATTCTGACAATCTCCAAATTCCCAAAATGCTTTTTTCATCTTGAATTTTGTTCGATTGACAAGAAACTAAAATCTGAAAAACAAGGAAAGAATAGGATAAGAACTTCAAGTACTTTTTAATTAGGTTATAAAAATAGAAATAATTTGGCGTTATTGTTTTTGTTAGAAAAGGTCGATTTCGCAAGGAAATTGTTCGACTTCAATTCTAATTGTAAGGACAGGGCGTGACCCATCCCTACAAAAGTATCAAAACAAAAAAAGGCCTTGCTAATGCAAGACCTTTTTTTCAGCGGAGAGTGAGGGATTCGAACCCCCGGTACCTCTCGGTACAACAGTTTTCAAGACTGCCGCAATCGACCACTCTGCCAACTCTCCGCGACAAAAGTAGTAATACTCTGAATACTGACAAGGGAAATTTGAAAAAAAAATAACTTTTTACTAAAAATAATTTTCATTCATCTTGTTAACAGTGATTTATGGTACGATAAAATTGAAATAAATACACTTTAAACAATAATTAACCATTTCGACGCTACACATAATTCAATTTCTTATCTTTACTTTTAAATACTTTATCTATGAATTTAGCGCGTACATTACTTTTTATCGTTGGATTGACTTGTGTAAATTTTTCCATTGCTCAAACAAATAATTTGCGTGCATACATGGATAACAAACAGTTTTACGCACCAGAGGCTGGAAATTACATTGAACTACACTTCCAATTTGTAGGCTATTCAGTGAATTATTTGCCTGTTCCAGAAGGTTTACAAGGAGAAGTAGCTGTATCCATTCAAATTTTAGAGGATACAAAAATTGTTGGACAAGATGCGTACCGTTTGCAAACACCGATTATGAAAGATAGCTTGGTGGATGATTTTTATGATGTTCGTCGTTTTGCACTCAACCCTGGTAAATACACTTTATCCATTGAATTAATTGACTTAAACTCAAAAAATCCTGCAGTCAAAGCATCCCAAACAATCGTTATTGAAGACTTAGGTGATGCCATAACCGCTTCTGATATTGAAGTAATAGAATACGCGACTAAAGGAGATGAAACTTCAAGTTTTTATAAATCAGGGTATGAAATGATTCCGCGTTTATCCACTTTCTTCCCAAGTCAATTAAGCTCATTACCTGTATATTTTGAATTATACAATACAAATACACTTGAAGACACTGTTTGTGGGTTAAAACAATCGATTATCAATACTGATTCTGGAATTGAGCTAAGTGAATTTACAAGTTATTCCAAACTTACAACGGCTGAGGTATTACCGATTTTAAGAAATGTGGATATTACTAAAATTCCAACTGGAAAATATGCTTTGAATTACACGTTACTATCACGAAACATGACAGAATTGACTACGCAAAGTTATCTTTTCGAGAGAAGTAATGATGTAGAAATTGTCGTTGATTTTGACAACATGGTTTTAGACCCATCTTTTCAAGCATCAATTACCAATGATAGTGTTACATATTATTTAGAAAGTTTAATTCCAATTGCAAAACCTGCTGAGATTCGAAACATTATCGACGTTTTAAAGATGAAAGACTTGGAAAAGGAACGTAAGCATATCCAAGCTTTTTGGTTAAAGACGAGCCCTGGAACAAGTTATGAATCATGGTTAAAATACAAAGCTCAAGTACAACTTGTTGAGCGCTTATATTCGAACAATTTCCAAGAAGGATTTGAAACTGACAGAGGTCGTGTTTATTTACAATATGGATCTCCAACAAATGTGGTTATCAGAGAAGTTTCATCGACAGAATATCCTTATGAAATTTGGCAATACAACAAAATAGGTGTTTTCAGTAATAAACGTTTTATTTTCTACAATCCAGATTTAGTGAACAATGCTTATCGATTATTGCACTCAGATATGATTGGTGAATTAAAAAATCCATCATGGCCACAAATCCTTTCTAAACGAAGCACAGTAGATGGAAATATTGATGATCCAAATTCAAATGTCCAAGATCACTTTGGAGGATCATCAAATGATTTGTTTCGTCAGTATTAATTCTTAATATTGCGCTTTAAACAAAACGTGTGGATTCATTAGCAATTGTAATTTTAAACTGGAACGGAAGAGGCTTTTTGGAGCAATTCTTACCTTCTGTTTGCAATTATTCGCATGGAGCCAAAATAATCTTAGCTGATAATGCTTCCACAGACGACTCTGTAGCTTTTGTAAAAACAAATCACCCATCAATTCAAATCATTATAAATGAGTCAAATGGTGGGTTCGCAAAGGGATACAATGATGCGTTAAAACAAATTGATTCCGAATTTTACCTTTTGCTAAATAGCGATATTGAAGTGACAGAAAATTGGCTGGAACCACTTATGGAAGCCATGAAGGATCCTCAAGTTGCTGGATGTCAACCAAAAGTACTTTCGTTCCAGGAAAGAACCTTGTTTGAGCACGCTGGTGCTTCTGGTGGTTTTTTAGACCATAACTATTTTCCATTTTGTCGCGGAAGAATCTTTGACAAATTTGAACATGATGAAGGTCAATACGATACCCCAATGGAGGTTTTTTGGGCCACAGGAGCTGCATTGTTAATTCGTTCTGAATTGTATCACAAAGTCGGAGGTTTGGATGAAGCATTTTTCGCTCACATGGAAGAAATTGATTTATGTTGGCGATTGAAAAAACAAGGATACAAATTTATGGTTGTACCGCAATCCCATATTTTCCATGTTGGTGGAGGTACTCTGCCCTATTTGTCTCCGAGAAAATCATATTTAAACTTCAGAAATTCACTCTACATGATTATTAAAAACCATGAAGGAAATTTGTTTTTCAAGTTGTTCAATCGAATGATTCTGGATGGAATTGCTGGTGTTCGTTTCCTCCTGCGTGGAGAATGGAAACATTTGGCTAGTGTATTCAATGCTCACATAGCCATGTATAAGCGTTTACCTCATCTATTGAAACAACGAAAAGAAATTAAGCGAACATCTAATTCGTTTAACTCACAGGGTTTATATAAAGGAAGTATTTTGTGGGCACGTTATTTTAAGGGTGTTGCCAAATTCAAGGATTTAAATCAGCGCTTGTTCGTCTCGAAATAATTCAACGCTAAGCGATAGCTTTCCATACCAAAACCAAAAATACAACCAACAGCAACAGGTGAAATTAAAGACGTATGTCTGAATTCTTCCCTACTCGCAACATTCGAAATATGGACTTCTACAACTGGAACTTGAATTGCTGAGATACAATCGCGCAACGCAACACTAGTATGTGTGTACCCACCAGCATTTAATACAATTCCATCATGCTGCGATTCTTGCATTTTATTGATTAACTCGCCTTCTACGTTGGATTGAAAATAATCCAATTCACATGCTGTTTTCAATTTCAACTCTTCAAAATAGGCTTCGAATGTTTGAATCCCATATATTTGTGGCTCACGTGTGCCAAGTAAGTTTAAATTCGGACCGTTAACAATTAAAATTTTCATAAGTATGTCAAATTGGGAACGCTATATTAAGGATTTTGTTTCGTTCTTAAAAATCGAAAAGGGTTTAGCGGAGAATTCAATCTTTGCCTACCAAAATGATGTAGCCAAATTATATGACTTTGCCTTGGCAAGAAAAATTGCTGTTACTGAACTTACCTACAATGATTTAAAGGAATTTATTGCAGAATTATATGATCTTGGATTAAGCGCTCGCACACAAGCTCGGATTATCAGTGGTGTAAAACAATTCTTTGGTTTTCTTTTGATTGAAGATGTTTTGATTGATGATCCAAGTGAATTACTTGAAATGCCACGTTTAGGGAGAAAATTACCAGAAGTACTTTCCATTGAAGAAATCGATCAATTGATAGCAGCTATTGACTTAAGTAAAACAGAAGGTCATCGGAATCGCGCAATCATTGAAACGCTATATAGTTGTGGTTTACGTGTGAGTGAATTGGTTTCATTAAAATTTGGCGATTTGTATTTTGATGAAGGATTCATTCGCGTGATTGGTAAAGGAAACAAAGAACGTCTTGTGCCAGTGAGTCCAAGCGTTGAAAAGGAAATCGGCATTTACAATGACCATGTTCGTCGACATCAAGTGATTAAACCAGGAAATGAACAAATTGTCTTTTTAAATCGTCGTGGGGCACAATTAACACGCGTGATGATATTTACGATTATCAAAGATTTAGCAAATTCGATTGGATTAACAAAATCAATTTCTCCGCATACATTTCGTCATTCTTTTGCTACACATATGATTGAGGGCGGGGCAAATCTGCGCGCTGTTCAAGAAATGTTGGGCCATGAATCGATTACCACAACTGAAATTTACACACATTTAGATCAACGTTTTTTGCGCGATGCGATTATTACGTTTCATCCAAGAAATGCACATTGATTTTAAGGAACAATGTTGTAATGTTGTAATGTTGTAATGTTGCAAATTAACAATCTTACTAATAACTCCCGTTTTTATTGACTTACAGAACAATCCTCAACAAGCTCGTCACATCAAAAACGATACTTCAACACAACTCCACCTCCAAGATCAAATCGCTTTTTATCAAATTCTGACCAACGTGTGAATGGGATCAAATCGAACGACGTGTTTAAATAAACGCCAATCCCGAACTTACCAAACGAATACGTTATTTCTGGTCGAAGTGCCAAACTTAATCCGAATTGCTTAGAAACAGGTGTAGAAATCAACGCTTCTGGAATTCCTTCATAAAAATTCGTCACAGTAGTTTTATAATAGTTCAATCGTACTCCAGCTAGTATCGATGAATTCCAATTTCCTTTATTTAAAAGTGAAAATGAACCATAAATCGGCAATGAAAATACATTGTAATTTATTTTCTGCGCAGCATCTGACGTGGCAATTTCAGTAATGTAATTCACTGTGACAATGGAATCGATAATTGAATCTTGAAGCGCAGGATTCAAGTAAATATATTCGACAGTCATACCATTCGGAATAAGCGTTGTATCGTAGATTACAGCCGAAATTCGTTCATTAAACGTTGAATAACCCAATCCTGTTGCAATAGACCATTTGCTATTTAGTCCATAATTTACTTCAATACTTGAACTGAAGCCAGCTGGAGAATTGATTTCATAGTTATTGTTTGAGTTTGTTTTCAATGAATTCACTCCCAATAACGTTCCCGCATAAAATCCTACCGACCATTTAGATGGCGCAGCCAACGGTGCAAGTTGTGTTTGTTGAATACTTGATTTAGCAGAATCCATGGATGTGATTACCTCTTTCTGTTTTTCATTAGTTGACGCTACATCTTTGTTCTTTACCTTTTCTTCTCCCTTCGATTTTACTTCATTTTCAGAATTAACAGAAGACGTTGTTTCAGTTGCAGAATCCTCAGTTGATTTACCCGCCGAAGCAAAATTATCGTTTAATTTATCCTTCGTAGCATCATCTTTTACAGTACTTCTTTCGTAAGAATTATGCGCTGTTTCTGCTTGTTTAGATTTATTTCTTTTAGCTAGTTGAGTTTTTGATTTTTTAACGGATTGATTTGATGCATCTTTCAACCCACCTTTTTTAGATGATTTACTCGAATTGGAAGTGTAGTTCACATCCAAAAATTTACCTTCATCTTTATTTTTCTGAGTGTTGTTGATACCAGAGAATTGATGCTGTTCTTTGGCCATTTCACATTTATTACTATTAGTCTTAGTATGTTGTTTTTTCGTATCGATTAACTGATTTTCAGTATTATTTAAAGTGTTACTTTCTTGCACAGAAGTATGTGTTGTTTGATTTGCTAATTGAGTCGAAGCAGCATTACTGATTTTTGTTGAATGATTTCGTGTATTGAACGAAAGGGTAATAAAACTAACAATGAAGAAAAATCCAATTAATGGAAATAGCCAAATAAATCCGCGTTTCGAGTGAACCGGAGTTTTACTTGCAAATAAACTTTCATCTATTGCCGCTTTCACATGGGAAGGCGGTGTTACTTCAAAACCATCAAAGGCCGAAGAAAACAATTGTTCTAGTTCGTTTTGTTCTTTCATCTTTCTACTTTTTCTGATTCAAGTAAGACTTGTATCATTTTTTTAGCTTTGAAATACTGAGATTTTGAGGTTCCTTCCGAAATATTCAAATGCTCTGCTATTTCTTTATGTGTCAAATTGTCAATTGTGTACAAATTGAACACTGTTCGATAACCGTCAGGAAGTTGTTGAAGCAATTGTAGTAGTCTCTCTTTCAACTCACGATTATCTATTTCTGATTCTTCTTCAATTACAAGCTGATCAAATTTTAAATCATTATCCGTTAATACCAAACGATAGTGATCTTTAATATAATTTAATGCTGTTCGAATTGTTATTGTTTTGATCCATGCCCCAATGGATAATTCTGGATTAAAGCGTTCACGCGTTTGATATAATTTGATAAAACTATCTTGCAGAACGTCTTGGGCGTCATCGCGACAACGTGTGTAGCGGAGGCAAATACCAAACATGCCAGAGGAGTAGGCAGCATAGATTTTATCAAATGCAACCTTATCTCCTTCAACAAACTTGATAAGAACCTCCTTCGCTATCACTCTCTTTATTTTTAGACTATTAGTTTCCTCCTAAAGTATCCATTGGATTTCCACCACCGTTCCATGTTGAATCAATTGGTGTTCCTCCTCCATTTCCTCCTCCATTCCATGTTGAATCGATTGGTGTACCACCGCCGTTTCCTCCACTTGTTGTATCATTTACCCATGTAGTGTCAATTCCATTTCCATTACCGTTTGGTGTAATGGGATCATCTTGACAAGATTGCATTCATAATGAAATAACTAGTGCAAATCCGTAACCTACTATCAATCCTTTTCTCATAGCCTTTCGTATTTAAATTCAACCTAAATACAAAGTCAAAAATGAAAGGGTTGCCTGAGATTTAATTTTACTCTATTTTTTTATTCATTACCCTGAAAAACAATGGTGGCAGCAAAGCTAACAACATCATTCCTGGATAACCCGTTGGCATTATTGGCGACTCTTCGTGTGTTTCTAACAATTGGTAAGGACGGTCTGGCTTGTAATGATGATCGGAATGTCGACTCAATTCAAACAAAACCACTCTTCCAAAAACATGGTTCGAATTCCAACTATGTATTCTTCGAACACGATCAAAGGAACCATTCTCGCGTTTTTCACGCAGTAAACCATAATGTTCAATGTAATTCACTGTTTCAAGCAACAAAATTCCTCCGGCTGCAACGATCACAAAAAACAACAGAGCAATTTGACCTATAGTGATTAGAATCAATAGACACAAGAGCAATTGAACAAGTGTGTAAATCAGCATTTTGTTTTGAATTGATAATTTTGATTTACCAATAATGTGCATCCGTTCAAATTCAATTTGCCAAGCCTGGATATAACTTCCAATGTGAGAACGGAACCAAAAAATGTACAACCACTCGTTTTTTCTAGCTGTAGCGGGATCATCTGGTGTCGCCACATTGTTGTGATGTCCACGATTGTGATACGGTAAAAAATGATTTTCAAGCGAAGTCAATAAAAGAAGTTCACCTAAAAAATGTTCGAAACGGTTTGTTCGATGTCCTAATTCATGTCCAATATTTATTCCGATTACACCACACATTATGGCCATGGAAATCGATCTCCCAACTAAAGAAAGTGTCGAATTCGCATCTTGAAATGTCATTAAAAACCATACAAGAAAAGCAATTTGAATTGGAATCATACTATATAACAACCAATCATAAAAAGGATCTTTGGCCACTAGTTCACGCTCCTTTTCGTCCAAATTTCGAGCATCTTGTTTAAGCAGTAATTCAGCAAGAGGAATTAAAACGAAGAAAACAACCAATGGTAAAAAAGTTAGCACACCTTGAGATGTAAAGGAAACTGCTACTGTTATAGGTAATAAATAAATTGTCAGATACTTCAGTTTTTTCATACCGATGAAATTACTGAACTAAGCTACAAAATTTTAAAGAAGAATTAGTGGTATTATATCAATTTACCGTATAAATCGTAATGATCTGCATGCGTAATGTTCACATTAGCAAAATCACCTAAACGTATGAAACCATCCGCTTTCTTGATCAACACTTCATTGTCAACTTCTGGCGAATCAAATTCTGTTCTACCAATGAAGTAATCTCCTTCTACTCTGTCGAACAAAACCTTGTAATTGTTTCCAACTTTCAATTGGTTCAAATCATATGAAATTCCAGATTGCAATTCCATAATCAAATCAGCGCGTTCTTTTTTGATTTTTGCTGAAACTGTATCTTCAAAGCTATAGGCATGCGTATTTTCCTCATGCGAATAGGTGAAAATTCCCAATCGATCGAAACGACTTCTTTCAACCCAATCATACATTTCTTGGAAATCTGCTTCTGTTTCACCTGGATAACCAGCAATTAGGGTTGTTCTCAATGCAATTCCCGGAACTTTTTCACGAATAGTGGCAATTAATTCTTCCGTTTTTTCACGTGTAATGCCGCGTCGCATTGCTTGTAAAATCTTTGTCGACCCATGTTGCAAGGGCATATCAAGGTAATTACATACATTTTCACGTTCACGCATTACATCTAACACATCCATTGGAAAACCTGATGGATACGCATAATGTAAACGAATCCAATCGATTCCTTCGATATCTGCTAAACGATTAATTAAATCAGAAAGCGCTCTTTTTTTGTATAAATCAATTCCGTAGTAGGTCAAATCTTGAGCGATTAACATCAATTCTTTGACTCCTTTCGCTGCTAATCCTTTCGCTTGATGCACTAAATCTTCAATTGGCGTTGAAATATTTTTTCCACGCATTAATGGAATTGCACAAAACGAACATGGACGATCACACCCTTCAGCAATCTTGAAATAGGCATAATGATTAGGTGTTGTCAACAAACGTTCACCAACCAATTCGTGTTTATAATCCGCTTTCAAGGTTTTCAATAATCGAGGCAAATCTCTTGTACCAAAAAACGCATCTACTTCTGGGATTTCTTTTTCCAAATCATCTTTGTAACGTTCAGAAAGACAACCAGTAACATACACTTTATCCACCAAACCGTCAGCTTTTGCTTCGGCATAGCGTAAAATGGTGTCAATTGATTCTTGTTTAGCATTATCGATGAAACCGCATGTGTTTATGATTACAATTTCCGCATCATCATCCATCGATTCATGTTCTACCTCAAATTGATTCGCCTTTAATTGTGCCATCATGACTTCCGAATCAAAAATATTTTTCGAACAACCTAAGGTTACGACATTCACTTTGTTTTTCTTGAGCGTTTTTGTTTTCATGCTGCAAAATTAAGGAAAGAAAGAGGCTTTTCAAACTTTATCTGATAATTCATTGCAAATGGAATACAAAAACGAATCATTGGTATTATCTTTGAGAAACAAAGGAAATTTCCGAATTATGAAAACCATCTTATTCGTAGCACTATCAATGTTAGTATTCGGTTGCAATTCAGCAAAGAATGCAGTAGAATCTGACCAATCTTCAATAGGAACAATTCAGAACGATGAAAATGTCATGGTAACGGCATCAATAGGCAGAGTTGACCAAGCGTCTGATCCACTTTCAATTTCAGATGTGCGAGTGAAAGGGAATAAATTATTGATTGATGTATCGTATGGTGGTGGATGTCAAGAACATCAATTTCAAGTAATAGGATCAGCTATGATTTCAAAGAGTCTTCCTCCAGTGCGCTCAATTCAATTAGTTCATACTGCGAATGGAGATAAATGTAAAATGAACGTTAGTAAAACCCTAGAAGTGGATTTGAAAGAACTTGCCTATAAGCAAGACGCGGGAAGTAAAATTTATTTAACACTTGGTGGATGGAGCCAACAAATTGAATATGTATATGTATATGAAGATTAAATTATTTTTTGTTTTTCTTTTTTTGGCAATCGGGATTAATTCATGTAAAACCCAAGAAGAGGTAACGCGCAATGAAAAAAGCAACTCAAAAACTGCTACTCCCTTTGATTTTTTGCTTCGACCAATTATCAGTCAAGAAAAGGTCGAAACGACGAACTATTCAATTCTCAGTGTAGAACAAAACGAAGCTTTTTTGGATGTTACAGTAAGTCCAGAAATATCGTGTGAAGCATACAATTACAAGGTTCTTTCTTTGCCAACATCTGAACAGAGCACGAGAATAGTATTCAATTTTTTAATCATTCAAGATTGTTTTGGCACCTCAAAAGCAATTATTAAAAACAATGTTTTACGTATTGATTTAGCAAACATTTTACCGAAAAGTAGTTCAGATGGTACAGTTTTGATAACCTTCCCTAATTCATCACAAGTATTTAAATATCAATTACCTAAATGAAATTCATGAAAATTGGAGTATTACTTTCAGGCTGCGGCGTTTATGATGGTGTCGAAATTCAAGAAGCAGTGCTGACCTTGTTGGCCATCGAAGAAATTGGAGCCAAAGCAGTGTGTATTGGTTTAAATCAAGACCAATATCATGTTGTCAATCATTTAACGGGAGAAGAAATGCCCGAAAAACGAAACATGCTGATTGAAGCAGCTCGTATTGCTCGTGGAGAAATAAAAGACATTACGACAGTTGCACCAGCAGATCTTGATGCACTTGTAATTCCTGGTGGATTCGGTAGCGCTAAGAATTTTACCCGTTGGGCATTTAATGGACCAGAAGGCGAAATTGATCCAAAAGTTAAATTATTAATCGTCAACATGGTGAATGTTGGAAAACCTATAGCCGCGCTGTGTGTGAGTCCAATCGTTGTAGCAAAAGCGCTGGAAGGCTCAACCGTTCACGCTCAATTAACCATCGGAACAGATGCCGCTCCATCACCATATGACATCCAAGGATTCTCAAATGGTTTGGAATCACTTGGTGCAACAACTTCAATGAAAATGATTGACGAAATCGAAATTGATAAAGAAAATAAAATTATTACTGCACCTTGTTACATGATGGAGGCTTCAATTGTTGAAGTTCGCAAGAATATTCGCAAAGCCATTGAAGCGATTCGCGACATGGTAGAATGACCAATCCTAATTTCAAACAAATTCAAAGCTATTAGACTAAGTTTTGAATTGAAATTTAGGCTGTAAACATGACGTTAACTTGAACTAAAACTCAACAAGAGCAAACTAAATGTCATTTTGACACTTTGAAGATTAACGTTTCCCTAATTCCGACGCGGTTGAAGGTTATTAACAAAGCTTCGTCTTTTGTTGGAAATTTTAGACCTAAAAACCACCTCAGTCCAAATTCTTCCTTTAATTTTGCAGTTCAAAACATAGCGTTAGCTGTAAAAATGAACGTATGAACGTATTTGGCAAACACGGTAACAATGCCGATTTAAAAGCCTCTTTAGGATTGTATAACCTAGGGACGCAATTTTGGAATTTGAGTCCAGCAGAATTAGTTGAAGATACTATCTTGAACGGTGATGGAACATTAACAGACACTGGTGCTTTAGCAATCGAAACTGGTGAATTCACAGGACGTTCTCCAAAAGACCGTTTCGTTGTGTGTGACGAGAAAACAGAAAATTCTGTTTGGTGGGGTGATATTAATATCAAATTTACACCGGAGCAATTCGATGCGTTGTACAACCGCGTTAGTGCATATTTGAACGGTCGTGATGTGTATGTTCGTGATGCTTATGCATGTGCAGATCCAGAACACAGAATGAATATTCGTGTTGTAAATGAAGTTTCTTGGGGAAATATGTTTGCTTACAACATGTTCTTGCGTCCAACCGATGCTGAGTTAGAAAACTTTTTACCTGAATGGCATATTGTATGTGCTCCAGGATTCAAAGCAGATCCAGAAATTGATGGAACACGTCAACACAACTTTGCAATATTAAACTTCACAAAGAAAATTATCTTAATTGGTGGAACTGGTTATACTGGTGAGATTAAAAAAGGAATTTTCTCTGTTTTGAACTATGTTTTACCCCACGAAAGAAACGTACTTTCAATGCACTGTTCAGCAAACATCGGTAACGAAGATCACGATACAGCTATTTTCTTCGGATTATCAGGAACTGGAAAAACAACTTTATCATCTGACGAAAATCGCCGTTTGATTGGTGACGATGAGCACGGTTGGGCTGACAAAACTGTCTTCAATTTCGAAGGTGGATGTTATGCAAAAACAATCGATTTATCTCGTGAGAAAGAGCCTCAAATCTATGATGCAATTCGTTTCGGTTCAATTTTAGAAAACATTGGCTTTGAAGAAGGAACATCAACTCCTGATTATACAGATAACACAATTACTGAAAACACACGTGTTTCTTATCCAATTCATTTCATTGACAACATTGCAACACCTTCAATCGGTAATGCTCCAAAAAATATTTTCTTCTTAACAGCTGATGCATTTGGTGTTATTCCTCCAATTTCTCGTTTGACAAAAGAACAAGCGATGTATCACTTCATGTCTGGTTATACTGCAAAAGTTGCTGGAACTGAAGTTGGAATTACTGAACCAACAACAACATTCTCAGCTTGTTTCGGAGCAGCTTTCTTACCACTTCACCCTGCGAAATACGCGAAATTATTAGGGGAGAAATTAGAAGGAACAGATATTAAAGTTTGGTTGATCAATACAGGTTGGACAGGTGGTTCTTATGGCGTTGGAAGTCGCATGAAATTATCGTACACACGTGCAATGATTACTGCTGCATTGACTGGAAAATTAGACAATGTTGCATACGAAAACTTGCCAATTTTTGATTTAGCGGTTCCAACAGAATGTGAAAACGTTCCAACTGAAATTTTGAACCCACGAGGAACTTGGGCTGACAAAACTGCTTACGATGAAACAGCAAACAGTTTAGCAAGTAAATTCGTTAAAAACTTCGAGAAATTCGCGGCTGAAACAAGCCCTGAGATTTTAGCTGCTGCACCGAAAGTGATGGCGTAAGCTAAATGTAAAATCATAAAAAAAGCGTCAGCCCTTGGTTGACGCTTTTTTGTTTTTTGGATGTACACCCAATTATTCGAACCAAACAATTGTGTAAGGTTAATAAGTTTTGCGTATTTTAAATTTTTGAGGAGTTGAATTAATATAAGAAGCTGTTGTTAGATCGAAAGTTGGCATAGAATCCGCTATTTCACAAAATGAAATCAATAATTCTTGATCTGTCTTATTCACATAAACTTCAGGATATTCACTATTTGCCGGTCGAATGTGAAATGACCCATATTTCCATTTGAAATACATCTGATTAGGTTTTAATAAATTCGTTGTGTCTATTATTGTAACAAGATGGTACTTCCCTGATTTTGGAATTTGATTAAACCCAAACTCGTAATAACCAATATTACTTGTTGTATTCACCGTATCATAAAATCTTACACGATATGATGCTTGAGGATCATATTCATCACCCTCGTAAAATACTGAATCAAGCTGATATGATTTTTCATTGATTACACAAGGAGCAGAGAATACTGAATCTTGGCTCTGTACTTTTTCTTTTTCACAAGCAAGTAAACTTATTATTATTGGAATGAGCAAAAGGTGTTTCATGAAATAGGTTTAATTATAGGTTTATCTTGTTATTTTTTCTTCAACCACCCTCTTTTTACAAAAACAAGCACGAGAGTAATTGCAATTGCAAACATCGCGGCGACAACTGTGTAATAACCGTATTTGTATTTCAGTTCTGGCATGTTTTCGAAGTTCATCCCATAAACTCCAACGATAAACGTTAAAGGAATGAAAATGGCGCTAACAACAGTCAATACTTTCATGATTTCATTCATGCGTTGACCTTGAACAGCATAATACAAATTGGCCATGCCTTCTAAGATCTGTTTGTTTGCATCAATCTCTTCCAAAACAGACATGCAATTTTCTTTTAAGTCAGCAAAATAATGGGCATTGTCTTTTGAAATGAAGGGACTTTCTAATTTATCGAGTTGAAACGTTACATCTTTTAGCGGCAAGACAATTTTACGTAACTCAATTAATTTTCGTTTTTGGAATTCAATCAATTGTAAGGTTTCGCTGGAAGCAGTTCTCAACAGTTTTAATTCCAATTTTTGGATTGAATCCGTGATATCTTCTAATACTTCGAAATAATTATCGACGATAGCATCCAACATTCTGAAAAGCAAGAAATCAGGACCTTTCAATCTAATTTTCCCCCTTTTCTTTTCGATACGATCACGAACATCAGTAAAATGGTCTGAACTCTTTTCTTGAAATGAAATCAAATAGTGTTTACCCAATAAAAAACTGATTTGTTCTTGCTGCAAAATGAACGTGTTGTTTTCATCTGGCAAAGCAGAACGCACTGAAAAGAACATATAATTGGCATATTCCTCTAATTTTGGTCGTCTTTTTTCTTGATAAATATCTTCAACGGTCAATTTATCAATCGAAAGGTGTTCACACAAACGATCGATGTGTTGTTTTTCATTGATCCCATGAAAATTCAGCCAAGACACATAATCTGTATCAATCGCATTCTCAACAAATTCACTCGCAAAATATTCAGGAGAATTTTTAGTTACCAAAAAAAACTCGTGATCGTATTTAAAAAGCTGACATGCTTGGCTGTTATCCATTTCGTTTGAATTAGGTGGTAATTTACAAATGTTTCATCAAATAACGGTACAATTCAACCATGCACATTATATCGTATTTGAAAACCTTTTCGTCAGGTGTATGCACATTATCTTCGGGTGCACCAATAAAACACCAATCAATGGCCAAATCTGATTTTTGCAAAGATGTTCCATCGCTTCCGCCGGCAGATTCTACTTCCAATTGAAATTGAATCCCTGATTTTTTTGATAATTCAATGATTCGATTTAAATAGGTTCTTCTTGGAATCCAACTGTCACGCATTGAAATTGCAACACCACCAGCATGCACTACTCCATGCGTAACCCAAGTAATGTCTGAAATCAATGCTTGTCGTACACCATAATTTTCTAACAAATACTTCGCACAAAAACCAACAGAGTTTCCTCCATGTTCTTCGTATGTTGAAAACACAATCGCACCATTTTCAAGTGTTGATGCCACCTTTAAAGCCGACCAAACACCGAGACGATTGTCCATGTAAGGCGATTGAACAAACTCTTCTGTTTCACGGAAATCTGGTTTAAAACTCAATAAAGTCCCACGATCAATAATTCTATCAAAAACATATTTCAATTGGCGCGAACCATCCTCTTCTTCAATCACCATCAATTCGGTAACAATTTCGCCTTGCGAATCACTTCCAACCAATTGCATCCCGTCGATGGTGCGAGGACCTCCAACTTTAATCAATTCTTTGTCATAACCAACAGTAAATCCGATGGTATCCGTATGCGCATAAATTGCTGTCGTTGGTTTACCAAAAACTAAAATGACACAATCTTGAAATCCATCCCCAGATATTACTTTAGGTTGAACTTTCCAAGCTGCCGCATTGTTCGAAACATATTCAATAATAAAATCCTTGATTAGACTTTCATCACCTGAAACACCTCTGATTTCAGTCAATTGCTTTAATAATTCCATTTTGCTAAGATAAATAAGTTCGTTTAGGATTCAATAAATTCCAAGGGATTCAATTTCCACATTCGTTATTTCTTGTAATTCTTCTTGAATAAATGTGGACTTATTCAAGGGTAAATTCACGACTAGCGTACATGATTCTTCAAACACTTGATCTTTCATTACCAAATTATGTTGTTTCAATAGATTCATCACGTTTGGCATTGCACCGTAATCAAAATGGATGCGAATCCAATCAAACACTTCCAACTCGCAAATTTCTCCATTCTCAATTGCCTCTTTCGCAGCGATTTTATAAGCATGAATCAATCCTCCAACTCCCAATTTCGTCCCACCAAAATAACGCACCACCCCAATTAAAATATTCGATAAATCAAACGATTGAATTTGTCCTAGAATCGGTGCACCAGCTGAATTATTTGGTTCACCATCATCATTCGCACGAAATACTTTTTGATCGACTCCAAAGCGATACGCATAACAAACATGACGCGATTGATAATGTTCTTTCCGCCAATTATCTAAATATTCTTTGGCTTCTTTTTCAGTATAACATGGAACTGCAAAAGCAATAAACTTGGAACCTTTCTCTTTGTAGATTCCTTCAGATAATTCTTTTAAAGTTCGATATGTACTTTTTTGTTCCAAGTGGAAAATTTAGCAATTAATTTACGTAAATTTGATAAGAAGAGAATTTGATAAATCCCTGCAATGTTAGCAATTTTCTGCCTAATAGAGATTTCTAATTCTGATTAACTATTCGTAGACACTATGAAAATTTTTCTAATAAGTAAGAAAGTATTAATACTTGTTTTAGGAACACTTTTATTACTTGAAACAGCTTGTGCTCCTTCGCGCTATGTAAAACCTTTAGAACATAAGCAACATGCTGTTAGTGGTTCTTTTGGAGGCCCAATGGCAACGATTCCTGGGGTTGCAACGATTCCTATTCCATTCAGTTCTTTAGGATACGGTTATGGTTTAAAACCAAAAACCACGTTATATGCAAATTGGTATACAACAGCTGCTGTTTTCGGTGTAATTCAATTCGACGCTGGAGTAACACAAGAATTATGGAAAAATGAAACAGCAACAATGGGTGTTTCGATCAGTCCATCAGTTAACTTTTACACCGATATTTTTGAACATAACACACGATTGTATCCGCAACTTGACGCCAATTACTATTATGACTATTGGCATAAAACCAAAGAATCATCGAAAGGAAAACAGAAAGTAAAAACAAATAATTTTTACATAGGATGTTCGAATTGGTTTGAATTACAAGGAACTAAAGCACATGAACAAAAACAAAAAAGTCGTGTTATTTTTAGCCCTCAATTTGGACACACCTTTGAACGAAACAAATGGAATTACACACTGGAAGTTAAACTATTGGCTCCATACAAATCCAATCAAGACATTGTTATGGATTATGTGAGCCCTTTCGGTAAAAAAGGCGCAATGGGACTTTATTTTGGAATTACCTATAAACTGTAAGTATGAAAGCTCTATATATTATCGCATTAGCAACTGTTTTATTAGGTTCGTGTCGCAAACGCCTTGACGATTTTCTATTCAACAACGATAACTCAATTTCTGAATACAAGTTGGACAACTATGAAGGTAAAACTACTTTAGAAGTTGGATCAGAATACGCAATCGCTGATTCTATGATTCACTTCATAACTTACCCAATCGTTTCTGAGGGTGAAACATTAACAATCTCGGCCATCTATGTTGGTGATTTATCTCAAATTGCATCAGATACAGTTATCTTGTATTGTCATGGAACAGCAGATCACAATGATTTTTACTGGCCTCGTCAAAAATTGTATGCGAATCTTGGTGGAAAACATCGTTTTGGTGTTTTAATGGTTGATTATGCGGGTTACGGCTTATCAGAAGGAAAACCTACCGAAGCAAACATGTATGAATCAGTGAATGGTGGTTTGAAATGGTTAAAAGACAATGGTTTAACAAATGATCGATTAATTCAATTCGGATTTTCACTTGGAACAGCATCAACATGCGAAGTTGCAGGTAATCCAGCGTCGTTTTACATGACACCATCCAAAATTATTTTAGAAGCACCGTTTGCATCCTCAGAAGTTATGATACAGGACGCTGGATTACTTGCATTGCCAGGAAGTTATTTTGTCAACGTGAAAATCGACAATGCTGAAGAAATTAAAAAGGTAACCGTTCCTTTACTTTGGATTCATGGTGAAGCTGATTCTTTTTTAAGTATTCATACGCATGGAGAAATTGTGTACAATAATTACAATGGTCCTTCAAAAACTGCTGTTCGTGTTCCCGGTGGAGATCATGAAGACACACCGTATATTATGGGATATTCAAATTATCTTAACGCACTTTTGAATTTTATTGAAAATTAAGACCTTATAAAAACCTCCCAATAAATAGTTTTAGCGCTTTAAACGCCTTACTAATTGTTTAGTTTGAACGTTTTTTCCGCAACTTTTGTTCAATATTTAACATCTAAATTATTGACTACAAAAAGATTTTTTTGTTAAATCCATATTAAGTCTTTAAATTTGTGGTGATTACACTAGAAATTAACAATTATTGAAACCACTATGCAGTACTCTCACCTTATTTTGCCTGCACTACTATGGAGTTCATTGTCTTTTGGACAAACAGAACGAAAAATGACACCAGTGCACTCTCCTTCAAACATCGAACGTTATCAAGACGATTATGAGTTGAAAAATTACACTTTCGTTGATGGCGATAGTTCTATTCTAAATTCTATTCAATTAGATGAATATGAATCATTGAGACAAATGGATCAAAACATTGAAATTGATTTAACAGATCTTAATCAAACACTAATTTTATACAGTGTGAATTCTGTAGGTAGAAAAGAGAAGCAAACGAACTTGAACACTATCACTAATTTTTAAATCATGAAAAGTTTTACACTAATTTTATTTGTGATCATTTCATCGATCCAATTACATTCGCAAACCTATACTCATCCAACCACTGGTATTGCATCAGAATATGTTGGCGCATGTGAAACAGCTACTTGTACTGGAACTTACACTGACGATGGCGGAGCTGCTGGGGATTATTCAAATGATATCACTTCGATTTATCGCGTTTTTTGTCCAAACACAGCCGGCAATTGCGTCCGATTAACATTTAATTCTTTTGACGTACAACCACTTAGTGGTGGTGGCGCTTACCGTGATTATTTAACCATTGGCAATGGCCCAACTCAAAACAGCACCTTCTTCACTACATCTCCTGCTGACATTAACGGAAGAATCTATGGCACTCCAGCAGTACCATTCTCATACACTTCCTCTCACTCAAGTGGATGTTTAACATCTCGTTTTACTTCAAACGGAAGTACAACACGTCCAGGATGGTCAGCGACACTTTCATGTGTTCCTTGTGCTGGTGGTCCAAACGGAACAGACAATAATGACTGTATTCGTGCAACAGGCCTGTGCTCAAATGCCGCAATACCGGGTAATTCAACAGGACCAGGAATTGTTGCAGAAGGATGTTCAGGATCCGCTTGTCCAGCAGGTGGAGAGAACCATACGAATTGGTATGCTTTTCAAGCAGCAACTACAGGAATTCTTGACATTACAGTTACCCCAACAGTTGGAACGGATGATTATGACTTCGCTTTATTTGGACCTAATCCAACGTGCGGTTCATTAGGTGCTCCTTTGAGATGTACCGACTCTGGAACAACAGGAACAACAGGAACAAGCGGAGCATCTTTAGACTTTACAGAAAGTGTTACAGGAGATAAATACGTTGCTTCTTTAAATGTTGTAGCTGGACAATCATTTGTGATGATGGTTGACGAATGGACGCCAACAGGAGCAGGATACATATTAAGTTTTGGGGGAACAGCAAGTTTGGACTGTACAGTTTTACCAATTGAATTAACGAATTTTTATGCGAACTATGTACCGGAGGAAGAAGTTGTAGATGTATATTGGAATACTGCTTCTGAAAGAAACAATGATTTTTACACACTTGAAAAATCATATGACGGGGTAAATTTCGTTGAGTTTGGAGTTATTGACGGAGCAGGAACAACAAATTATGAAACGCAATACTATGTAAATGATCCGGAAAACAGAACAGGTGTAATTTATTACCGTTTAAAACAAACAGATTTTGATGGAGCATTTAAATATTCTAAAGTTGTTTCAGTGAATATTTTCCCTGAATTGAAAAATGAAATGGTTTTATTCCCAAATCCTACTAAAAATACAACCGAAGCAATTTTCACTAGTTCAAGTGATCAAACAGCTTATTTAACCGTTACTGATTCGAAAGGATTCTTGGTTGAAAATAGATATGTTAACTGTATCAAAGGAAGCAATTCGTTGGATATTGATTTAACTGGAAAATATCAAGGAATATATTTCATTACCATTACGACAAATGAATACACGCTTTCTAACAAGTTAGTTAAAGAGTAATATTTCCTAAACAAACTTTAAACCTCGATTGATTCGAGGTTTTTTTTGTGCCCTAACCTTTCAATCTGTGATGGTTTAATCCAATAGGGAATTCTTTAATGCAAAAGATTATTCAAGTATCGCATTCTTTCGTAACCAACGAATACTATTCAAACAAGCTATTCGCATTAAAACATTTTTTACCAAACAAAAAAGGCTGTCTTTTCAGACAGCCTTTTCAATTATTTGTAATTCGTTTATTGAATAGTCAGTTTCTTTTCTAAATCCTCTAAATAAACTCTAAACTGTTTATCCGTTTCAGAAAGATTGATAACCGTTCTACAAGCATGTAATACAGTTGCATGATCTTTACCCCCACAATGTGCTCCAATGTTTGCCAAAGAAGATTTAGTCATCTTTTTAGAGAAATACATTGAAATTTGTCTAGCTTGAACAACTTCTCGTTTACGTGTTTTTGATTTTAACATTTCAATTGGTAAATCGAAATAATCACACACTACTTTTTGAATGTATTCGATTGAAACTTCGCGCGCTGTATTTTTCACGAATTTGTCAACCATTTGCTTCGCTAACTCTAACGTAATTGCTTTTTTGTTCAATGAAGCTTGTGCTAACAAAGTATTCAAAGCACCTTCCATTTCACGCACATTCGTGTTAATTGAATAGGCCAAATATTCTACAACATCACGTGGTAACTCAATACCATTTCCGTACATTTTCTTTTCTAAAATCGCGATACGTGTTTCCAAATCTGGCGTACCTAAATCTGCAGACAAGCCCCATTTGAAACGAGAAAGAAGACGTTGCTCCATTCCTTGCATTTCTACAGGTGGTTTATCCGATGTCAAAATGATTTGTTTACCATTTTGGTGCAAGTGATTGAAAATATGGAAGAATACATCTTGTGTTTTCTCTTTTCCTGAGAAGAATTGAACATCATCAATGATCAACACATCAATCATTTGATAGAAGTGAATAAAATCATTCGTTGTTTGATTCTTGATTGCATCAATAAACTGATGAGCAAATTTCTCAGAACCTACATATAAAACTGTCTTGTTTGGAAATTGATTTTTAATTGCAATTCCGATAGCATGAGCCAAATGCGTTTTACCTAAGCCTACTCCACCATAAATTAACAATGGATTAAATGCAGTACCACCCGGCTTGTTTGCTACAGCATAACCAGATGCACGTGCTAAACGGTTGCAATCACCTTCCATAAAGTTCTCGAAAGAATATGAAGGATTCAAATTAGAATCAACATTTACTTTCTTTAAACCAGGAATAATAAATGGATTGCGAATTTGATTTTCACTTAAGTTCAACGGCATTGTAACAGGTGCATTTTTCAATGAACGCTTATTCAATGCTGGCAACTTTACAGTATAAGGAGTTGAATTCGTCGTGTTATTCTCCATAACAATACTATACTCTAACGTTCCTTCAGCGCCAAGCTCTTTTTTAACAACCTTTTTCAACAAAGTAATATAATTCTCTTCCAACCATTCATAGAAAAAATGGGACGGAACTTGAATTGTCAACACATTGTCCTCTAATTTAACAGGGATAATCGGTTCAAACCATGTTTTAAACGCTTGCAAAGAAATATTGTCTTTGATCACTTTTAAACACGCATTCCAAACGATTTCGTGACTATTACTCATTGATAATCTTTTTTAGTTAATGGTTATTTTGTTTATATCGTAGACTGAATTTTCAGTTTTTTTCGGGTCATTTTCTCAGATGACAAATATTTACATAAAAAAGTTAAAAAAAAAATTGTAAAGGGGTTGATTTTTAAAAAAGTTTTACATGTACATTAACAATTTCGTTGAAATAAATTGTTAACTCTCTCACAGCAAACATTCTAGTACTTTTTACTTAAATCTCTACTATTTTGTTGAAATTTTAACCTTATCAACACTTAACGAAAATAAGGTTTTTAAAGCAGAAATAAACAAACCCTTGGGGATAATTTTTACATTTGAGTAAAATTCAAACACTTTATGAAAGATCCATTTACAAATACAACACAAATAAGAGTTCGCTATGGCGAAACTGACCAAATGGGATATTGTTATTATGGAAATTACGCACAATATTTTGAAGTAGGCCGAGTGGAAGCCTTACGTTCTTTAGGAATGAGTTATAAAGCGCTCGAAGAACAAGGCGTCATGCTGCCCGTGTCTGAGTTTACGGTAAAATATCTCGCACCAGCATTTTATGATGATTTACTAACAGTTAAAACAACTATTACAGAAATCAAAGCCGCACGCATCTATTTCAACTATGAACTTATCAATGAAAAGGGAAATGTCATTAGTAAAGCAGAAACAACACTTGTTTTTGTAGATAAAGCGACAATGCGACCAAGACATGCCCCTGAAAATTTTATCGCTTTATTTGAACAACTTTAAATTAATACAATGCACTTTCAGTTTATTCCATCAAACCAGGATCAAGTTTTAAATTGGACATCCGTTCGTCAAGGCGAAACAAAATTAGGCCAAACAATCAAAACTGAAGTTTCGCAAAACACACGATTTGTGATTCTTGGAATTGAAGAAAGCATGGGACCACAATCCAACCTCGGTCTACCAGGCTCCGAAAATGCGTTTTCAAGTTTCATAAAACGATTTGTAAATATCCAATCAAACCAATTTCTATCGGGTGATGAAATTTGTTACATCGGATCAATTCAACAAAAAACTGAATTTTCCACAGTTGAAAATGGCAAAATAATCATCGAAGAATTAGACTCTTTAGTAAGTTCCATTTTAAAAAAGAACCTCCATTCTTCTATCATTCCAATTATAATTGGAGGCGGACATAACAATGCATTTCCGATTATTGAAGCACTCAACTCAATAAAAGAATCAAAAATTGATGTAATCAACCTGGATCCGCATGCAGATTGCCGAGCACTTGAAGGAAGACATAGCGGAAATCCTTTCTCCTATGCAATTAACAATGATTTAATTGAAACGTATTCCGTTTTAGGGTTGCACAAAGGCTACAATAGCTCATTCATTCTTGAATTTTTAGAGAAAAACAAGTGCACTACAACCTTTTACGATGACTATTTAACGAATCGTCAACAACTTCTTGCCGATATTCAAAAAGTAATCTCAGAAAAAGTCAAACCAATTGGGCTCGAACTCGACTTAGACGCTATTGCCTTCATGCCAAGCTCTGCGTTTTCCCCGAGTGGATGGACTGTTGACGAAGCACGCGCTTACATTCAAACATGCGCAAAATCTGAAAAGATTGCTTATTTACATCTTCCTGAAGGCGCTCCTACAAGTATTCAAGAGGAAAAAGTTGTTGGAAAAACCCTTTCTTACCTCGTTTACGATTTCATTCGTGTAAAATTATCGCAATAAGATTTCTTTCACTATAAAATTGACTATATTAGAAGAATGAGCCGTTTTACTGATATTAAATTTCTGCGAATCATTCGATCCTTTTTTCCCTTTTTAATCATATTGGGACAAATAAAATATAATTTAATATCGCTGTTTTATTGGACTTTATTGTTTGCGATTGTCTCTGACTCATTTGGGAGCGCTTTTGGTGTTCCATATCTATTCTTCTCTCCTGAATATTTAGGATCTGTGAATCCATGGTCATTTCTTTTACTTGGTTTTGCCTTTGGAGGATTCACAATGGCATACAACACCTACAGCTACATCAAACTTGGACCACGCTATCAATTTCTCTCAACTATTTCAAAACCTTTCTATCGTTTTTGTATTAACAACTCTCTTCTTCCCCTATTTTTCCTAGTTTATTATTTGATAAAAATGATCCACTTCCAAAAAACAGAGGAATTGGCTTCAAACTCTCTTATTCTTGCATATTCACTTTCCTTCCTTGGTGGATTCGGTAGCTTCATAATGCTGTCAATTTTTTATTTCTTCCCTACTACCAGAGAAAAAGGAAGCACTTTCGCTCTCGATGAAACTTCTCAAAATCCGATTCAATCAATGACTCAAGTCAAAGAAAAATGGTACGACTACTTCAGAAAAGAAAAAGAAAGACGCTTTTACTACATTGGTAAAGGTTTTAAGATTTATAAATCACGACCAACGCACCACTTAGACAAAGAAATAATCGAACATGTCTATGCTAAAAACAGGATAAACGCTTCGATATTTGAGCTTTTGTCAATTGTATCATTTATTTTACTCGGTTTCTTCGTTGATTACCCTCTTTTTGAATTCCCTGCAGCGATGAGCATTGTTTTGCTCTTAACAATCGTTCACATGCTGTTCAGCGCATTAATGTCTTGGTTTCACAGATGGACCTACCCAATCATTTTTGGGGTGTTAATCGGAATGAACTACCTGAGCACTCACAGCAGTTATTTCAAATACACTAACTATGCTTACGGAATTGATTATTCTAAAAATAATCTTCAAAAATATGGTGTGAAAGAGATTGCATTAAATGTGAAAAATGAAGATTTATCTGGTAAATCACTCAAAAACCAACTCATATTATTGAACAACTGGAAGAAAAATACACATACTGAAAAACCTAAACTTATCATTCTAAATACATCTGGCGGTGGATCGAGAAGCGCATTATGGACGTTTAGTGTACTTCAAAAATGTGACAAGGAATTGAATGGTCAACTTTCAAAACATTTAAATCTAATCACTGGTGCCTCTGGAGGAATGGTTGGCGCTGCATATTATCGAGAAATTTTGTTGCGCTACTCGAAAAAAGAAATTGTTAACCGATACGATGAGCAATTTGCTGAAAATTTAGGAAAGGACCTACTGAATAAATTAGCTTTTTCTGCTTCTACGACGGATATGTTTTTTCGCTACCGTTCGTTTGAATACAATGGTCGTTCATATAGTAAAGACCGCGGCTATGCCTTCGAAGAACAATTGCATGAAAACACTGAAAATTACCTACAACACACGCTTGGATATTATTCCTCACCTGAATTAAACGCACAAATACCATTGATGATTTTTAGCCCCACAATTGTTAATGACGGAAGGCGATTATTGATTTCATCACAACCTTTAAGTTTTTTAACTGAATCAAAAGAAACTTGGAATTCATACGAAAACATAGATTATCAATCTTTTTTCAAATCAAATGACCCGCAAAACATACGATTTTCAAGTGTAATGCGCTCAAGTGCAACGTTCCCTTTTATCATGCCGATGATCACGATGCCAACCTCACCTGAAATGCAATTAATGGACGCTGGTATTCGAGATAATTATGGAAGAAAAACTACTGTAGAATATTTGTACGCCTTGAAAGATTGGATCAAAGAAAATACTTCTGGAGTAATCATTTTAGAAATACGAGACACAAAACGTATTTTGAACAATGAGGAATTCAAACACATTTCCTTTATCGATAAATTGACATTGCCATTTGGAAACATGTACAATAACTTTCCTCGAACGCAAGATTTTGACCAAGAGCAACTTCAAAAAACGGCTTCCTTTGGCTTCCCTTTCCCAGTAGACTTAGTGACATTTAATTTACGTGAAAATAAAAAAGACAGAATATCTCTGTCTTGGCACTTAACTAAAAATGAAAAACTAAAAATTGCCAATGCTTTTTACAGCATTAGCAATTCAAAATCCTTTAATCGTTTGAAGCAATTGATTGATTGATTAATTATTTCAATTTTGACATATTTTCCGCAACAACAACTTTTGTTGCGTTACAATTTTCTGGAAGCATAGCTCTACTATCTATAAAATCAAACTGAACTTTCATATTTGCTTTTTTAAATTCATCACTTAAATTAACTGCATAAAGCGAAACCACTGCTCCGTCAATCGTAGTTTGAATCACGTAACCGCAACCTTCACTTTCAACTATTTTTCCTTGATATTTTGCCGTCACACCCGCAGCATCAGTTTGATTTTGATTTGCCATTTTTCGAGAAGCACATCCAACCATTGCTAAAACGATTGAAAAAATTAAGATTGATTTCATAGTTCTGTTTTTGTATTATCGATAAAAACCGTACCAAAGTAAATAAACTTTTGACAAAAAAAAAGAGGCTTAAAAATAAGCCTCCCTTCTCTTAACCTGTAGATGTTAATAATTGATCCGTTGACAGTTTAACGCCAGACCCCTCAAAAGGTTTCATTTTTTATGTTTTTTTTACTAATTAACATTTTGCCATTGATAAACAGTCACTAAGCCAATTTAAACGTTGACCAAAGTAGTCTACATTTGTTTCGAAATGGTGGATGAAAAATCTATACGCGCGTTAATCAATTTAATTGATGACCCTGATGAGCAAATTTTTGAGCATGTCAGAGATAAATTATTGACGTACGGTCCATACGCGATTCCTTTTCTAGAAAACTCATGGGAAGATGACACCTTTGGCCTCATTTTCCAAAGTCGAATCGAGCAAATTATCCATGAAATTCAATTTGAGAACACAAAGTTTCAACTGAAATCATGGTATGAATCGTCTGAAAAAGATCTACTTGAAGGAGCTATTATTGTTGCAAAATATCAATATTCGGGATTAAATGAAGAATTAATTACCCAAACGATTCAACAAATTCGTCGCGATATTTGGCTGGAATTAAACAATAAACAAACAGCATTTGAACAAGTAAAAATCTTTAACCGTATATTTTTCGGTGAACATCATTTTCACGGCGATTCTAAACATTTTCATTCTCCAATGAACTCGTTTATTAATACCGTAATCGAGTCGAGAAAAGGAAATCCACTGAGTTTATCCTTGATTTATAGTATTATCGCACAATCATTAGACCTACCTATTTATGGCGTAAACCTTCCAAATCATTTCATTTTGGCTTATTTGGACGAAAATGGTGCTAGTTTATTTCTTCAAGAAAAAAATGAATTTGGTGTGTTATTCTATATCAATCCATTCTCGAAAGGAAGTATTTTAGATGCAAATTCAATCAAAGAATTTTTAGATGGCTTGCACTTACCCCATCATCGAGAATATTTCGAACCATGTTCCAATACATCGATTATTCGACGTATGCTAACAAATCTCATTTCTTCCTTCCAAGACGTTGGAAACAGTGAGAAAGTGCACCAATTGACTGAACTACGCGATCTATTGGGTTAATCAACGAATTTCAAATTCTAAATCAAACTTTTTCAATTCTTTAAACAAGGTATTATTCGGATCGACTTTGATTGTTTTCGATGGCATTCTCACCTCTACTCCATCCAAAGCGTCAAAAATGGTAAAATGAACGCTACATTTTCCTTCATTTTCAAGGAATAGTTTATTCAAATCCATGATCATCACTTGATCCAATGCTTTTGTCGACACTTTAAGATGAATGCTGTTCGCACGTGTTTCTCTCAAATTCTGAAGCATATCAACCGAATTCAATACAAATTCCAGTTCACTTCTTCTCGGTGGAACTTCGATTTTACCTTTCAAAGCAATGAACGCACCTGGTTGAATAAAATGCTTGAATTTCAAGTAGTTCTCACGCCACAAAAACAATTTATACGAATCTGTATAATCTTCAATGATTAAGGTACCAAAAGGATCTCCATTCTTCGTGAAACGGTGCTCAGCATCTGTGATCGTAGCAGCAATTAATAAATCTTTGCCTTTATGAACCTCCATTTCATTCAACATACCTACTCGACCGTTGCAAAAGGATTCTATTTCAATTCTAAAATCATCCAACGGATGTCCAGAAATAAAAATCCCAACTACTTCCTTTTCACGATTCAATTTGTAGATACTTCCCCATTCTTCCGTTTTTGGAATTTCTGGTTCTGGCATTTTTGTTCCTGTAGATTCACCAAACATTGATACTTGCGATGAATTTTCACTTTCTTGGAAACTTGCACCAAACTTCATGGCATTTTCCAAGAATGTTTTTCCAGAACCGTCTTCTTTGAAATATTGAGCACGATGAACTCCTTTAAACGAATCGAATCCACCAGCATACGCTAAACTTTCAAATGCTTTCTTGTTACACAAACGCAAATTAATGCGTTTCGCCATGTCAAAAATCGAATCAAAAGGTCCGTTTTCTGTACGTTCTTGAATGATTGCCTCAACCGGGCCACTTCCTAATCCTTTGATGGCACCAAGTCCAAATCGAACGGCACCTTCTTTGTTTACGGTGAATTGATAATTTGATTCATTCACATCTGGTCCAAGAACAGGAACTCCCATTCGCTTACATTCCTCCATGAAAAATGACACTTGTTTGATGTCATTCATATTATTGGAAAGCACAGAAGCCATGTATTCAGCCGGGAAATTTGCCTTTAAGTAGGCTGTTTGATAAGCAATCCAAGCATAACAAGTTGAGTGCGATTTATTGAAGGCGTATGATGCAAATGCTTCCCAATCCTTCCAAATTTTCTCTAAAGGCTCAATGCTGTGACCTTTTTCTGCTCCTCGTTCCAAGAACGCAGGCTTCATCTTATCCAAAGTCGGGCGATCTTTCTTACCCATTGCTTTACGCAAGGTATCAGCTTCACCTTTAGTAAATCCTGCTAACTTTTGAGAAAGCAACATTACTTGCTCTTGGTAAACAGTAATTCCGTAGGTCTCAGCCAAGAATTCTTCACAATCATTAACATCATAAACAATGGTTTCTTCACCGTGTTTACGTTTAATGAAAGATGGGATATACTCTAGTGGCCCCGGACGATACAAGGCATTCATGGCAATCAAATCGGCAAAAACGGTCGGTTTTAACTCGCGCATGTATTTTTGCATTCCGGGTGACTCGTATTGGAAAATCCCTACCGTTTCACCGCGTTGGAATAACTCGTAAGTTTTCTCGTCATCAATCGGGAAATTATCCGGATCTAAATCAATTCCTTTATTTTCCTTGACATTTTTAACCGCGTATTTGATCAAGGTCAAGGTCTTCAATCCCAAGAAGTCCATTTTCAACAAACCAGCTGATTCAGCAACCGAGTTATCGTATTGCGTACAATACATGTCGGAATCTTTCGCTGTTGCAACAGGAACGAAATTGGTTATATCATCAGGCGTAATAATTACACCACAAGCGTGAATACCTGTATTTCGAACTGAACCTTCTAAAGCTCTTGCTTGATTTACAACACGTGCCGCAAGATCATTTCCAAGCGCAATATTTTTCAACTCTTTTGCTCTTGCTATGTCTTCTTGATTATTTTTTAATTTATCCGCCAATTCAGGATCACTCATTTTAAAGAGTTTACCTAACGAAATATCTGGAATTAATTTGGCAATTCGATCAGCATCTGGCAAGGGTAAATCCAATACACGTGCCGTATCACGAATCGAAGACTTCGCTGCCATTGTTCCATACGTAATAATCTGAGCAACCTGATTCGCACCATATTTCTCAATTACCCATTCAATTACACGTCCACGACCTTCATCATCAAAATCGATATCGATATCGGGCATGGAAACACGGTCTGGATTCAAGAAACGCTCAAAAAGTAGATCATACTTGATTGGATCCACATTCGTAATTCCAATACAATATGCAACCGCGGAACCAGCAGCAGACCCACGACCTGGACCAACACTTACGCCCATATCTCTCGCCGCTTGACAAAAATCTTGTACAATCAAGAAATAACCTGGATAACCCGTTTTCTCAATCGTTGCTAATTCAAAATCTAAACGATCTCTGATCTCTTCCGTGATTTCTTCGTAACGTTTCGCTGCACCAACATAGGTTAGATGACGCAAATAGTTGTTTTCTCCTCGTTTCCCTCCATCTTCTAAATCCAATGGATCTTGGTATTCTTCTGGAATATCAAACGCAGGCAATAATACATCACGCGCTAAACCGTACGCCTCACATTTATTAATGATTTCTCCAATATTCTCAATTGCTTCTGGTAAATCCAAAAACAATTCTTTCATTTCCTCTGAACTTTTGAAGTAATATTCTTCATTGTCAAGTCCATAACGGAAACCTCTACCTCTTCCTTTTGGCGTTGAAACCAATTCATTGTCTTTCACACACAACAAAACATCATGCGCTTCAGAGTCCGTTTTCTCAATGTAATAGGTATTATTTGTAGCAACTAATTTAACGCCGTGTTTCTCAGAAAACTTAATTAAGGTTGCATTTACGCGATCTTCATTTTCTTGTCCATGACGCATAATCTCGATGTACAAATCATCTCCAAAAACACCTTTCCACCATAGTAAAGCTTCCTCAGCTTGATTTTCACCGACATTCAAAATCATGTTTGGAACTTCACCATATAAATTCCCAGTCAAGCAAATTAAATCTTCTTTGTATTGTTCAATGACCATTTTATCGACACGAGGAACATAATACATTCCTTTTGTATAGGCCATTGAAGCCAACTTGATAAGATTTTGATATCCGTTTTTATTTTTGGCCAAAAGAACAACTTGATAACCGTTGTCCTTTACAGATTTATCTTCTAAATTTTTACATACATTGAACTCACAACCAATAATTGGAAGTAACTCCTTCTTTGTGAACTCCTCACCATTTTCCAAGGCTTTTTCGCGTTCCGCCTTTACAGATTTATTGTAGGTAGCAACTGCCTTTTCAAAATGAAAGGCTGCCATCATGTTTCCTGTATCTGTCAAAGCCACTGCATCATGCCCGTGCGCCACTGCTTTACCAACCAAACCTCCAACGTTGATAGTCGATTGAAGAATGGAAAACTGTGTATGATTGTGCAAATGCGCAAACGGAATATCTTTTAAACGCTCACGTGCTTCAGACAAATCCTCCGTTGGAACAGCAGTTTGTGCAGCAGGTTTTTGTAGTAATTTTTGACTTTCTTCTTTAAGATTTAAATGTTTTAACCCAATCGTACCAATCGGTGCCGGATTAAACGCTTTAAAATCCTCAATGTATTTCTCTTCTTGCTGTAATCGGTCTAACGGGAAATGTTCTAAACGAATTAATTCAAAGAAACAGCGTGTTGTAGCTTCCACATCGGCGGTTGCATTGTGCGCTTCACCAAAAGGAACATTGAATAAGAATTGATGTAATTCTGTTAAGGTTGGTAATTTGAAACGACCACCGCGTCCACCTGGCAGTTTACACAATTCAGCTGTGATTTCCGTACAAGTATCCAAAACGGGCATTGAAGCCATTGGAGATTGAACATTCTGACGCACAAATTCACATCCTAGTACATTGACATCAAAACCAACATTTTGCCCAACAACGAATTTCGCTTTCCCCAAAGCTTCATTGAACAAGAGTAAAACATCATCCAAAGATTCACCAAATTTTGTCGCTAATTCAGTCGAAATACCGTGAATTCTTTCAGCATCATAAGGAATATCAAAACCATCTGGACGAACAAGAAAATCTTTATGTTCGATCAGGCGGCCCATTTCATCGTGCAACTGCCAAGCGATTTGAATCACGCGTGGCCAGTTCGATGTATCTGTAATCGGAGCATTCCAATCACGTGGTAAACCGGTTGTTTCCGTATCGAATATGATATACATAATTTGTGAAAATTGGGGAGACTAAAATTACAAAAAATGCAGCTTCATTTTCGCGATATTTATCAACAAAACGCAAAAAAGCCACTCATCAATTGATGAATGGCTTTCAGACTATTTAGTATTTTAAAATCTTAGTGATTTGAAGGAGCTCCAGATTCGTTTACAGGCGGAGTTACTGTTTCAGGTGCCAAAACAGATCCTTTGATGTAGATAACTTTTTCTGGCTCATTCACAGCGTTTGATGAAATAGTAACGCTTTTGTTAATCGCTCCTGTTCTCATTGTGTCATATTTCACTTTGATAGTTCCAGTTGCTCCTGGTGCGATTGGCTCTTTCGGCCATTCTGGAACTGTACAACCACATGAACCTCTTGAATTTGAAATCAACAATGGAGCATCTCCTGTATTTTTAAATTCGAATACACATTCTCCGTTAGCGCCATTTTTAATTGTACCGTAATCGTGTGTTTCTTTGCTAAATTCGATTTTAGCTCCTGATTCAACAACTTGTGCTGCTGCTTTGTTCATTCCTACCATTGCAACGAATGCTAAGACAAGTGATAAAATTATTTTTTTCATAGTTTATATTATTATTTGGTTATTGTGTTTATTCAAATTTACTAGAAGATTTAAATAAGTGAAATGCTTTAACAGATAATTAACCATTTTAACAATTAATTTAATCATGTGGAATTACATTCACTTTGATTCCAATTTTCTCAATCTTCTTTTTTGTATTTGTTGTTATTCTTATTTCTCGATCTTGAAAATAAGCTTTCCCTTCTGTATCAAATGTCACCTTCACTTCTACCGATTCTCCTGGTTCAATATCACCTTCCGGAAAAAAAGCTTTTGTGCAATCACATTCCACATCGTACGAAATCAATTTCAAAGGTGCGTCCCCAGTATTTTTAATGGTGAAAACATGCTCCAAGACAATACCCTCTTTTGTTTTTGGGAATTTAAACGTCGATTTTTTACAAAAAAATTCCGCCTCTTGACTCATGCCAAGGACGGAATTTAAGCTTAATATCAAAAAGAGAATAAATCTCATTTTAGTTTCCTGTTGGAGCTCCTGAATTATTTACCGGCGCACCTCCTTCTGGAGCAGCTAATACATTTCCTTTGATACGAATCACTTTCGTTGGTTCGTTTACAGCGTTTGAATTAATCGTTACGCTTTTGTTGATTGGACCAGGACGTTTTGTGTCGTATTTAACTTTGATTGTTCCTTTAGCTCCTGGAGCAATTGGCTCTTTCGGCCATTCTGGAACTGTACAACCACATGATCCTTTTGCGTTTGCAATAATTAATGGTTCTGTTCCTGTATTTTTAAATTCGAACGTACATGTTCCGTCTGCACCGTATTTCACAGTACCGTAATCATGCGTTTCTTTTGTGAATTCAATTTTAGCACCTGTTTCAACTTGCGCTACAGCTTTGTTCATTGCAACTGCTGCAACGAATGTTAATAATAAAGAGAAAAATACTTTTTTCATGGTGTAATTTTTTTTTAATTCCTTTTTCCAAATGTAAAGCAAGAACGATACCAAAAATGATATTTAACACATCATTAACAGCAGATTTAATTTGCTACAATAGCTTCCATCTTATAATTAATAAACTGATCGAAATCCATATCAATGTGCTTCAAACGATCTTTCAAACCTGCCAACTTTTCTTTATCCATGTTCGGATTTTCCTTAATCAACATTTCATAGTAGTATTTTACTTTCGCCTTATTTCGTGGCAAAATAAAGATATCGTAGTTGCTACCTTGGCTTTCCAAGACCATCGCACGATTCTTATATTCTGGATATTGCTCCAAAAGTGTGTCGGCATATTGAACCGCTCTTAAATGAATTCCCATTCCCGAGTATTTCATGTGTACTTTATCTAAACATTCTGCAGCATATTCATCCTCTGGATAAGCGTGATAATACTCCAACAAACGATTGATTAATTCAAAATGAGTCAAGTTTGGAATTTGTTTTGTTTGCGCCAAATTCGCTTGCAAACCTTTCAACGAATCTTCCATTTCTGTGATTCGTTCAATCAATGTTTCTTTTGATGGCTTATCGCCATCCCCACTACACGAATAAATTAAACCAACGAAAACAACTGCACTAAAAATCAACTTCAATTTCATAATTTTCAAAATTTAATTATCTACCTTTTTTAACTGCTGGAAACTTCATTTTATAATCTACATTGATATCTCCTTTCGAGATATTTTGTAGGCGCTTTGTCAATAATCTTCTTTTCAAAGGAGAAAGGTGGTCTGTAAAAAGTATTCCATCGATATGATCGTACTCATGTTGAATTATACGAGCTGCATAACCATCATAATGCTCTTCATGGAATTCCCAATTTTCGTCATAATACGAAATCAAAATACGTTCCTTTCTAAAAACTTCCTCTCGGATCTTAGGGATAGACAAACATCCTTCATGAAAGCCCCATTCTTCACCCTCTTCTTCCTCGATGATTGGATTGATGAATACTTTCTTAAAGTTTTCAATGCCAACTGCTCGTGGATCTGGTTCAAAATCTTCCTCCTCTTCATCATCTGCAAATGGACTTCCATCCACAATAAACAAACGGATTGATTTACCAATTTGAGGTGCTGCCAAACCAACCCCTTGCGCATGATACATTGTTTCGTACATATCCGCGATTAATTTTTTTAAATCGGGAAAATCTTGCTCAATTTCAACCGCTTCTTTCTTCAAAACGGCATCGCCGTAAGCCACAATTGGTAATATCATTCTTAATTATTTTTATGCAAAATTAAAGTAATCATTTGAAGAAATTACGATGTTTCAATAATTTGTATATCGCAATATCATAATCAATGTTAATTTTGTTAAAAAAACAGATCAAAAAACCCCTTCTACATTAGATTAACACGATTGAATTACCTAAAGCTTTTACTCCATGAAAAAACTTATCCATTCCCTATTGTTGTCAATCCTAACGATTCATTATACCCCTTTGCTTTCGCAAGAATTGAAATTAGAAGGCCCTGGTGCTTTGGATGAGTATATTGGTCAAATTAAGGATGAGCATTTCTTTGTAGGTAAGGCCAAAGGAGATTATTACAACGCTCGTGTGTTCAGTGTAAAAAATGATGTTAAGTCAAAGGACACTGTTTTTCCAGGACATTTTCCAGGGAATATAACAAGTACTCAAAAAGAAAAAAACGATCTTGCCAAACACCATTTTAAGTGGTTTATTATTGATTCAAATATTTATTCGATTTATAAGCACACAAATGTCGGTTTTGCTCAATTGACTATTTACAAATTCGACTCTAATCTTAACTCAATTGATTCATTCTTGCTATTATCCGACGACAGTAAGAGTAATTTTGATTTTGAACCAATAATTAGGATTTACGATCATACAGTTGGAGTAGTTTCACCGCTGGACAGGGAAAATTCAACATTTGTTTTTGCAAGTTTTAACATGGATAACAATGAAAGTTTCGCCACTTATTTTCAACTAAATAAAACTTCAAAATACAGCTGTAGTGACTTTACCTTTAATTCAAAAAATAACTTTTTTCTACTTTTGGAAGGGACTGAAAACTTTGTAAATGAAACTTTAACACTAAAAGTTAAACCAGATTTGGTAGATTGTCAATTAGTCAGTTGTATTGAAGAAGATGTGCTTATGACGAAAATTTCATCCCATCGTACAAACGAATTTTATCGAAGTTTTAAATTTCATAAAACTTCAGATGATTCCCTTTTACTTTGTGGTTTAGTATTTGAATCAAATAAAGGCTTATATTTCAACGGTTACAGGATTTCACAATTAAATTTCAATACTGGCCTAGAATCAAATGAACAAATTGTTCTTTTGCAGAAAGTTAAAAACAATGATCTTTTATCAAAAAAAGATATCAAAAGTACGGCAACTGAAAATCATTACGACGCCCCTTATCAGCATCTTAAAGAAATAATACCAACGAATAATGGATCATACATTTTTATTTCTGAGGGCCATAATCTATTGAGCACTTCATCATTAAGCATTACAAATACAGCAACCACCTACTATCCAACTTTATCATTCTTTGAAACAAAACGAAATTTTTTCTATTGTAGTAATGATGATATTTTTGTTTCATGTTTTGAAAATTCGACTGGTATCGTGTGGACAACCAAAACAATTTTAAGGTTTGAAGATTTAACAATGAAATATGGTGCAGCCAACAAAGAAAAGACATACTTCACTGATATAATTAAAGAAAACAACCAATTAAATCTATATTTCCCTCAATATCCAGGCTTATTAAAATCTCCACCAGACTATCGAACCAATTATCAGCATCCAACTATTGCGAAATTTTCAATTGACCTTATCAATGGCACAGCAACATTAAAAGAAATTGACAAAACAGTCTCTCAAAATGGTGCTGAATGCTTTGTAGTAAGTGCTACATGTTTTAAAAACGCCGAGGAATTGTTTTTATGGATTCAAAGTAAAAACGCCGTATCTAACTGCAATTATAGATTATATAGCCTAAAACGATAATATTACCCCAAATAACTTTGCAATATTATCGCCGCACTAATCATATCCACCGTTCCTTTTTCCTGACGTTGTTTTTTCTTCATTCCTGAATCAATCATGGATTGAAAGGCCATTTTTGAAGTAAATCGTTCATCCATCAGTACAATTTTTTGAGCAGGAAATTCCTTTTCTAAAACCGTTTTTAACATGCGAACATTTTCTGTAATGTGCGAATCTTCGTTGTTCAAGCGTTTTGGTTCACCTAGTACAATTGTTCCAACCTTCGATTTCACAACCGTTTCTTTGAGAAATGTCATTAAATCTTTGGAATCAACAGTCGTTAAAGGGGAGGCAATAATATTCGCTTCATCTGTAATGGCAATACCTGTGCGTTTTAAACCAAAATCTATCGCAAGAATTCTATTCATGATTCAAAGATAGGATAAAACAGGGATTTGGACATTTAACGATTTGATGATTCGAATATTCAAATTTTCGAATCTTTGAATCTTTGAATTCCCTTTTAAGATTTATCTTTGATGAAAATTTGAAAATTATGAGATCAATCATCGAAGCAGCTTGGGAAAACAGAGATTTATTAAATCAAGCAGAAACTATTCAAGCAATCGAACATGTCATTGAAGAAATTGACAAGGGTTTATTGCGTGTAGCTGAACCAACTGACAGCGGTGATTGGATTGTAAACGAATGGGTTAAAAAGGCTGTTGTCATGTATTTCCCAATTCGTAAAATGGAAACAATTGAAGTGGGTCCATTCGAATTTCACGATAAAATGGCACTGAAACGCAACTATAAAGAATTAGGAGTTCGCGTGGTTCCTCATGCTGTTGCGCGTTATGGTGCGTATATTGCTCCAGGAGTAATTTTAATGCCATCATACGTAAACATTGGCGCTTACGTTGATTCAGGAACAATGGTCGACACATGGGCGACTGTTGGATCTTGCGCGCAAATCGGTAAAAATGTTCACTTGAGTGGTGGTGTTGGAATTGGTGGCGTACTAGAACCGTTACAAGCGGCTCCTGTGATCATTGAAGATGACGCATTTATTGGATCTCGTTGTATTGTTGTTGAAGGTGTTCGCGTTGGAAAGCAAGCTGTTCTTGGTGCAAATGTTGTTTTAACAAAATCTACAAAAATCATTGACGTTTCAGGTCCAGAACCAATCGAACATCGCGGATACGTGCCAGAACGTTCAGTTGTTATTCCAGGTTCATATACAAAACAATTTCCTGCTGGTGATTTCCAAGTTCCATGCGCATTGATTATTGGAAAACGAAAAGAATCAACGGATTTAAAAACATCCTTAAACGATGCATTAAGAGAACACAATGTTGCTGTTTAAAATACCCTGTTAAAGGAAATAAAACATCTTGTTAAAAATAAAACAAGCCGTTTAAAATCGAAAACAAATCTGAAGTCTCACAAGCATGTGGGACTTTTTTTTTGATATTTTAACAAATTAATACATTGTTTTAAACACTTGTTTAATATTCTTGTTTAATTTTGTGCCATAAGTTTATTTATAAATGAAAAAAGACACAACTACAGAAGAGAAAATTAAAGAAGCTGCGCGAACAGTATTTCTCACAAAAGGTTTTGAGGGTTGTTCTTCGAGGGAGATTGCTAAAGCGGCAGGAATGAACGTTGCTTTGGTAAATTACTATTTCCGTTCAAAAAGTCAATTGTTCCAGCTTATTTTTAAGGCGGCCATGGAAGATTTCATGGAATCAATGATTTATGTTTTCAGCACAGATCAGCCTTTAGAAGATAAAATGCGCATTTTCATTGAACGCGAATATGATTTTTTAGCTAAACATCCAGAATTACCAAACTTCATCATCAATGAAATGAATCGTGAAGAGGCTTGTTCCTCAAATGAGCATTCAGAAATTCTAGAAAAAATCGCAGAAACAGGAATTTTCAATGATTGCCAAAAAGCGCAAGCTGAAGGCAAAATGCGAAAAATGAATTTAATAAGTTTAACCTTATTGGTCATGTCCAATTGTCAATATCCTGTGATGGCAAAAAACCTTATGCAATCCATTCATCAATTAACAAAAGAAGAATACGACGAACAAATAGTACTTCACAAGGGTTATGTTACTGAAATGCTCGTTCAATACTTATTTCCAAAACAATAATTAATAACAATTCAACGCATGAAAAATCAACTATTAGCAATTCTGGTTTTGGCAGGAGGATTTTCTCTGAAAGCTCAAACACTGGATTTGGAAACATGTTTAAAAATGGCAGACACAGCAAATCTGTCAATTCAGAACTCACGATTAGACATTGACATCAACGAGCGTCAACGTAAAGCATATATGTCTGCTCGCTTGCCGCATTTAGCATTCTCTGGCGACTATAAATACAATGCCATTATCCCTGGACAAGTTATTCCAGCGGAAATGTTTGGTGGGCCAGCGGGAACGTTTTCGACAGTTCAATTCGGTGTTCCGTACAATTTAAGTAACACGCTACAATTGACTCAAATTTTGTATAATCCACAAGTGAATTACGGTTTGTCAGCCTTGAAAATTAATGCTGAAATTGTAAACATTCAACAACGCATGGTGGATCAAGATATTAAGCAGCAAGTTGCAAGTACCTTTTTCAATTTACAAGCAATTAACAAACAATTAGGGTTTGTAAACGGAAACATTGAAAACATGGACAAGTTGATTAAAAACATGGATGCCATGGTGAAACAAGAATTGGTTGTTCAAACTGAATCTGACAAGTTGCAAATCAATCGATTGACATTGGTAAATACAAAAGCATCACTTGAAGCATCTAAATATCAATTGGAGACTTTTTTGAAAATTTTAATTGGAAAAGACCCAAGTGAAACCATCACACTTGCTTCAGATAATTTGGTAGAGAAGTCTATTTTGGTTGACAATACTGCAATTAGTTATCCTGAATTGGAATTAATTGGAGCACAACAAAAAATGAATCAAGAAGAGCGTAAAGGAACGAATATGGCTTACTTACCAAATCTTTCGTTTTACGCTGCTTACAATTACAATTACAACCTTAAACCAGAAAATGATTTTCGAACAGGAATTGAAGGTGCGTTTTTAGGTTTAAAACTAGACTGGACACTTTTCGATGGTTTAGAAAAATACCACAATCAAAAAGTAAATGCATTGAATCGTGAAAAATTGGAGAATCAAAAAAATCTTGCTCAACTGCAATTGGACATGAAAGCTGAGAATACAAAACGACAAATTCAAGTGCAATCAAATGCTTTAGAAGTATCGAAAGAACAATTGAAATTGGCTGAACGTGTATATCAACAAACAGAGTTGAAATTCCAACAAGGAACAATTGGATCGAATGATTTAATTACTGCAGATAATAGTTTACAACAAGCACAAACAAATGTTGTTGCAGCCTATATTCAACTGCGCCAAGCTGAATTGGACTATTTAAAAACAATCGGAAATATTAAATAATCGTCGAAGGACATTTTACATAACACACAAAAACACACACAATGAATAAGCGTTTAATAATTATCATAGTAGTTGCAGTTGGTCTTGTTGGATTAACAGCAATGAAACTTATGTCAAACCAAGAAGCCGTAAAAAAGAAAATTTACATTCACGATAGCGAAGCGGCAGTTTTAGTTGAAGAAACAGCACCATCAATCCACACTTTTGAAAGTGCTTTCAGTTACTTGGGGACGTTCGAACCGATTCGTCAAAATACAATTGGATCTGACGCAAGTGGAAAAATAATCCGTTTAAATATTGAAGAAGGAGATCGCGTTTCGCAAGGTCAAGTGATTGCAAAAATCGACGACGAAATGCTACAATTGCAATTGGAAAATGCGGAAGTAAACATTGAAGGTCAAAAAAATGACGATATCCGTTACACAAATCTTGCAAAAGAAAATGCAGTACCAGGAGTACAAGTTGAGAAAACAAAATTAGGCTTGAAATCAGCTGAAATTCAAAAGAAACAATTGCAAAAACAATTGAGAAGCACGAACATCACAGCGCCTTTCTCTGGTGTAATTACAAAGAAATTAGTAGATCTAGGTTCAGTAATTGGTGGTGGATCTCAAATCGTAGAAATCACTGATATTTCTTCTTTGAAATTAACTGTAAGTGTTCCTGAGCGCGATATTTTGAAATTTAAATTAAATCAAGACGTTTCGATTAAAGCTGATATTTATGGCGATCGTTCGTTCAACGGTAAAGTAACAAACGTTAGTGTTCAAGCTGATAAATCACACAATTTCAAAGTTCAAATTACCGTAAAAAATGTACAACAAGAATTGATGGCGGGAATGTACGGTTCAGTTTCTTTAGTGAATTCAAAAAGTATTACTGCACTTGCAATTCCTAGAAAAGCGTTAGTTGGTTCATCGAAAAACCCGCAAGTGTACGTGATTCGTAACGGAAAAGCGGTATTAACTTCTTTCAACGCTGGAACATCCGACGGAGAATACATTGAAGTAATCAGTGGACTTTCAAAAACAGACAAAATCGTTATCAAAGGACAAGTCAATTTACAAAACAACTCAAACGTTAAAACGAAATAAGCAACGTCATGACTTTAACAGAATTATCAATTAAGCGACCATCGTTTATTATCGTAATCTTTACGATATTAATTGGTGGAGGATTGCTCAGCTACAATCAGTTGAGTTACGAATTACTTCCAGACTTCTCCCCTCCCATTTTAACGGTAACAACAACTTATCCTGGTGCATCACCGGCAACTGTTGAAAGTCAAGTTTCAAAACCAATGGAAGACGCCTTGAGTGGCTTGGAAAACATAAGTGAAGTAACAGCGTTTTCGTTGGACAATGCTTCTGTTCTTATGTTAGAATTTAAAGCTTCGGCAGACATCGATAAATCGTTGGAAGATGCACAGCGAAAAATCAACAATGTTCTAAACAATCTTCCAGAAGGTGCGCAAACACCAGTGATTGCGAAAATTGAGCCGAATGCATCGCCTGTACTTCAAGTGAGTGCTGTTGCTGAAAACATGGATGAACGTGATTTCATGGAACTAATGGATGACCAGCTTTTACCTCAAATTAAACAAACCAAAGGTGTTGCTGAGGTTCAAGTAATTGGTGGTGAAAAACGCGAATTCCGTGTGAATGTCGACAAAGACAAGATGAAATTGTACGGATTATCTTTGGCTGGAATCAATCAAGCGATCAGTGCTTCAAATGTTGAATTTCCTACAGGTAAATTAAAAAACAATGACGAGCAAATGACGGTTCGTTTAGCTGGAAAATTCAAAACGGTTGAGGATTTAAGAAACCTAATTGTTTCAGCAAATGGCACATCAACTGTGCGCTTAGCAGATGTTGCGGATGTTGAAGATGGTTCTGAGGATCAAGTAACCGTTTCTCGTTTCAATGGCG
>CAJAVU010000031.1 GCA_903945495.1 uncultured Flavobacteriales bacterium
ATCAATTTGAAATACATAAAAATGAAGAATTTAATTATCAAGAATTAATAAATGACAAAAAATTAATTGAAAACAATTACATCCAGTCTTGTGAAAACACTCTGGTAAATCAAATTTCCCTTTCTGATTTCATAATGGACACCCAAAATAATAAATACACAATTATAGATGTACGTAATAGAGGTGAATCACCATTATTACAGTTTGCACAAATAAGAAAAATTCCCTTATCTGAACTAAAAGATATTGAATTGAAATTCGAAACAAACAACAAAATTCTTGTTGTCTGTAAAGCTGGAATTAGAAGTACCCAGGCACTTGAAATTCTCAAAAGAAAAGCGATTAAAAATGAGGCCTATAGTTTGTTGGGCGGTGTGACACAAGATTTTATTGTTGAATTAAAAAAATTAGAAAATGATCAAAAACTGTTTTAAGGAAGGTCCAATTACTTCGCAATTTATTGGAGATTCCATCGCAAAACATCAATCAAAAAAAACAATTGGTGCCCATCAAATATTTTTAGGTCAAGTTCGACAAGATGTTATAGAAGAATTGGATGTTGTTGCTATCGAATATTCCGCTTATGAGGAAATGGCGAATAACGAATTTGAAAAAATTAGAGAAAGTGCGTTCCAACGGTTTGATTTGGTTTGTATGCACATATATCATAGCCTTGGACTTGTTGCTGCGGGTGAAATTTGCTTGTTTGTATTTGTGTCATCAAAACATAGGAAAATGGCACAAATGGCGGTCGAATTTATTGTAGAAGAAATAAAAAATAAGGTTCCTGTTTTTGGAAAGGAGATTTTGAGTAATGATACTCATGTTTGGAAAACTAATATTTTATAAAAATGGTTGAAATAACTCATAAAAACACCTCGTTGCGAATAGCCGTGGCACAAGCGATAGTTGTAGTTTCAAAACCTGAAACAATAGAAGCGGTTGTTAACAAAACGGTACCGAAAGGAGATGTTTTGGAAATGTCTAAAACTGCTGGATTATTTGCTGTAAAAAAAACGTCAGATGTTATTCCGGATTGTCACCCTTTACCAATTGAATACACAAAGGTCAATTTTCGCATAGATGGTTTGGAAATATTTATTGAAATTGAAGTCAAAACGATATACAGAACTGGTGTTGAAGTGGAAGCAATGCATGGTGCAAGTGTAATAGCATTAACCATGTACGATATGCTTAAACCGATTGATAAGGGAATTGAAATCAAGAATATAAAATTGTTGAATAAATCAGGTGGGAAGTCTGATTGGAAAAAACGTTTGGCCGATATGGAGTTAAGTGCCTCCGTGGTAGTTTGTTCTGATACAATTTTTGCTGGGGTAAAGCAAGATAAATCTGGATTAGCAATAATTGATAGACTTAAAGTTTCTGATGTAGAAATAAAAAACTATACTATTATACCAGATGAAGTAACAAATATTCAGGAGGAATTAGAAAATGCAGTAAAACAAGAAGTGAGTATTTTAATTTTCACGGGAGGTACAGGTCTTTCTGTCAGAGATGTTACTCCAGAAGCACTTATTCCAATGTTAGATCGTAGGATTCCAGGTATTGAAGAAGCAATTCGAAGTTATGGTCAAGAGCGAACTCCACTTTCAATGCTTTCTAGAAGTGTCGCTGGTGTAAAAGGGAAAACATTGGTATTAGCTTTACCTGGCTCTGTGTCTGGTGCTTCTGAATCAATGGATGCTGTATTTCCTGCTATTTTGCATTTGTTCAAAATTTTTAAAGGAGCTAGACACGATTAATTATGGGGTCTGGTCACGATTTTTTTAAGCTCATAGCCGTTTTTTGTGTTATTGCTTGGGCAATGTTTCAATTTAGAAGTAGGTCCGAGGATAGTTTGGTATACAACAATGGTGATCCAATTCGTACAGGAGGAACTGTTAATAACCTCAATGAGGGCATTTGGACATGGTACCATCCGAATGGAGAAATTCAGTTAACAGGCAAATTCGTTAAGGGAAAAAGAGAAGGTGTTTGGAAAAGTTATGATTCTTTGGGGAATGTATTGATTATTAGTACGTATAAAAACAATCTATTAAATGGTTCATTTAAATTGTTTGATTCTAATGGAGATTTAGAAAAAGAGGTGTTTTATGTAAATGATAAAATACAGCTATAGAAATAAAGTTGTCACAATACTTTTTTTTGAATGATTTATATCATTTTTGTTGATCTGTGGGAAGAATAAGTTTGTTATCGAAATCAAATCGCATAGTTTTCCCAAAATGACAAATCATACCAGTGCGGATCAAAATGCAGATCTAATAAATGTTGAAAAAATAATAAAGGATAAAAATCCTAAGTTGTTAAAGATTTTACCTCGTCCTATTTTAAATTTTTTGAAAAAAAAATTACACGAAAGAGAATTTAATTCTTTTTTGAATGAATCAATTCAAAATAAGAATTTAGAATTTGTTAAAGGAACTTTGGATCATTTTAATATTACTTTAAGCCATGAGGGATTACATAAACTACCAATTGAAAAAGGATGTATTGTAGTGTGTAATCACCCTCTTGGAGGTCTGGATGGAATAGCAATTATGCAGGTTGTTGGCGAGAAAAGAAAAGACCTTAAAGCTATTGTTAATGATGTTTTAATGAGTATTGATAATCTTAAAGATTTACTTGTTCCTGTTAATAAGTTTGGTGCAAATGAAATTCAAAATATTAAGAGGCTTGATGCTGTATTTTCAAAAAATGAATGTGTTATCATTTTTCCAGCTGGTTTAGTTTCTAGAAAACAAAAAGGAGTTATTGAAGATTTGGAATGGAAAAAAAGTTTTATATCAAAATCAATAAAATATCAACTCGATATAATTCCGGTATATATAGAAGCTAAAAACAGCAAACTTTTTTATGGATTAGCGAATTGGAGAAAAAGACTCAAGATCAAAAAAAACATTGAGTTGTTTTTATTGGTAGATGAGGTATATAAACAAAAAGGGAACCGTATTCAAATTGTAATGGGTAGCCCCATTTCTTGGAATTCATTTACGAAAGAGCACAATCATTATGATTGGGCTCAAATCGTAAAAGAACATGTGTATAAACTCAAAGATGATTCAGAATTGAGGTTTTGATTTTATGACTGACAGATTTCGTAAAGATCAAATCCACCCGATAGGTTTGAAGCGTTAAAACCATTCTGTTTTAATATTCTTTGTGCAATATAACCTCTAATTCCTGTTTTGCAATAAAGAGAGATGGTTTTATCCTTGTTCAAAGTTGAGAGTTCATTTCTCAGTTTATCTACTGGTATATTTATAGAACCAATTATGTGACTTTTTTGAAATTCTTTTTCTGTTCTTACATCTAAAAGAATGGAATGGGTTTTGTGTTTTTCAACTTCATGCCAATAAAATAAAGAGTCATTATTTAACAACGTGTTTTCTGAGGCAAATCCGGCCATATTTAAAGGGTCCTTTGCTGATGAAAAGGGTGGAGCGTATGCATGTTCAAACTCAGCAAGATCATATATTGTACCTTCTTGTTGAATTAGAAGTGAAATGATATCAATTCTTTTATCAATTCCTTTTTTACCAGCTACTTGACCACCCAGTATTTTTCCATTTTCTGGTGAATAGGCTAATTGAATCAATAATGTTTCAGCTCCTGGATAATAACCTGCATTTGAGCCTCCAAAAACATTCGTTATGTTGTATGGTATTTTTTGTTTAATTAGGTTCTTTTCGGAAAGTCCAGTCGTAGCAATTGTTAAATCGAAAATTTTAACGATTGCGGTGTTTATTGATCCTTTATATTCATGGCGATTATTGCTAACAATATTAGTTGCACAAATTCTACCTTGTTTATTGGCTGGTCCAGCTAGGTAGGTAGGGCCTATGCTTTTTGTAATAGGACTTATGAACTCTATTGCATCCCCTATTGAATAGATGTTTGAATCAGATGTTTGAAGGTGTTTGTTTACTAGAATCCCACCATTTTCACCAATGTTAATACCAGAAGCTTTGGCTAAATCAGAGTTAGGTTTTACACCAATTGAAAGAATTACTAAATCTGTTTCAAGTTGCTCATTATTGGAAAGTTGAATAGAAATGTTTCTGCTTTCAGATTTTCTAAATGAAAGCACTGAGGTGTTTAGCTTTATTGAAACATTGTGCTCTTCTAAAGCCTTTTTAGCAAGAGAAGCAAAAGGATAATCTACAACAGATAATACTTGATTTGAACGCTCAATTAGTACTGTTTGGATACCAAGATGACTGAAATTTTCCGTTATTTCTAATCCAATAAAGCCTGCTCCAATTATTGTGACATGTTTGATTTTGTTTGTAATTACGAGCTCTTTTATTTTATCTGAATCATTGACATTTCGAATCGTGAAAATGTTTGGAAGATTTATTCCTTCTAACGGTGGAATAAAAGCAGATGATCCAGGGGCCAGAATTAATTTATCATATTTTTCAGTGAAAATATGTTGAGTATTCAGGTTTTTAATTGTTACTTCTTTATTTTTTCTGTCGATCTCTATTACTTCACTTTGTGTCATAATGTCTACATTGAATCGATCTGAAAAAGATTTTGCATTTTGCACAAATAATTTTTCTCTTTCGTGGATTACGTCACCAATATAATATGGGAGACCGCAATTTGCATAAGAAATATATTCGCCTTTTTCAATTATCAATATTTGTACTTTTTCATCTAGTCGTCTTAATCGAGCTGCAGCTGATGCTCCACCTGCTACTCCTCCAATAATAATTGTTTTCATGTTGTTTTTTTGGTAAAAGTATTGCTAGATAATTTAAATTAATGTGATATAAATCACATAAGGATTTATTGAAAAAGCAAAAAAAAATCCACAATTTATGTGGATTTGAAGTTGTAAGTTGAATGAGATTAAGTTGGAAGCTGAAATGATGTTTCCCAAAATTCTTTCGTTTCTGAGTTTTGACATTTCAATTTTAAGAAATTGTTTTCATCGATTTTTTGGATTGATCGATCGGAAATTGTACTCATTTGATCATTCTCATCGTGTATACTATCTCCAATTCTTGGAAGAAATGGATAAAGAATAGAAACGTGTTCATCCTCTGTGATTACTAGTTTTGAGGCTTCTTCAAACAATGCTTCCTCGAATTTCTCAGCAATAATTTCATCATTTAATTCATCTTTTGCTTCTGGTTTTAAATTGTTTAACCAATAGTTGAATTTTTCAACTGAAGCAATTTTCAATTTAGATTGAATGTATTCCGGAAACGGTGATCTAACATGGTCATTGTCTTTGAACCAAAACTTGAACGCTTCTTCAATGAACTCACTTGTTTTTAATGCATCACTTTCAATTAGACTCATATCTTATGTTTTTCTTAGGCTAAGGTATAGTCTTAGTTTAGAATTAAATATGATGTAAATCATAAAAAGGGAAAGATTATTCATTTTGATTGATGAATTTATTAAACAATCTATTTTTTAAAAGGATCAGTGGGTATTTTTTTTAGTGCCATTGATTTTCAATTAAGAAAATCCAAATAAGGTCGAAAAGTAAAGAGATTACTTATTTTTGTTGTGAATAGATGTCAATGAAAGAGTTTATATATAGAAAAGAAGATTATATCCATCCAACAGATTTGAAGGCTTTTGATGATCTAATCGAAAATTATAATTAAAACGCTGTCAGAAATGATAAGGAATTCGAAATTATTTTGACATTTTTATTAAACCTTACAGAGCGTGCTGTAAATTTTATTCCTGCCTATGAGCAAATAAATTGCCTAATAGATACTGACGATAATAATCTTAAAATTTTAAAAACAGCCTTTGAAAAGAAATGGTTTGAAGCCAGCTTGAGAATTGCAGACAAGGAAAAACTATTTTCAAGAAAGTTGTCTTGGAATTGGAATGAAAACAGAGCTTTAATAAGAGGTATATATCTCGGTGCGACACTTTATTGGAGTAAAGGAGAATTTGAATATGCGAATGATTTATTTACAAAATTGTTTAATACGAATATTGAGGACAATATAGGTGCGAGGTTTGCGATGAAAGCAACTCAAGAAAAAATGTCCTATGATGAATTTAATTTGCGATTCATTTTTGAAGATGTATATGGTACGCATTATCGAAGAGAACTAGAGAAGTGGTATGAAGGTTAAATTGATTTATCATAAGCGGAAAAATATTTCCGCTTATTGTATTCTACTTTGTTTCTGTAGCTTCTGCTTCTTTCGCTGTGACTTTTACTGAATAGGTTGTTACAATTCCACCCGTACAAGTCATAATTAATAGATCAACTAATTTTAATTTTGTGGTGATTTCACAATTTCCTGAAGCAGGTGTATTTGCACTTGCTCGACCCATTGGTAATACGCCCCAGAAAAGCCACACTTGTTTTACTTTGTCATAAGTGTACTCTTTGCCTGGTTGTTCTTTAAATGTACCGACTTGTATTTTGCTTGTCATGCAAGAGGTAAGGAGGGATCCGCTACGAATACGGCAAAAATTAATTTTTTCAAAAATAATATATTTGATTATTACGGATATAAAAATTAAATCAAAACGGAAGTATATACTCTGTCAAATAATTCTATTTCTATTGTTTCCATTGACTATGTTCGAGAATACAGAAATTTTAAAAACCATTGCAGATAACATTCGGAAAATACGAAAAGAAAAAAAAGTCAAAAAGAATTGGCTGAAACGATAAATGTTGCTTAAAGTACAATTCAAAGAATTGAAGGAGCGACCTTGAATCCTACAATCACAGTTGTAGTGAAAATTTGTGAAGCTTTGGAGGTTTCGGTGGATGAGGTATTGAGGAAGTAGTTTTGTTTTCATAAGAACCATTATTTTTTTTCAAAATCAGCAAATATTATTGTAATTACTCGAAGCTGCACCAAGCCGGCTACAAACACCATTATAAGTTCAATTCCGTTTAGAATATCTGTTTGTATGACGCAGAGTGATGCACAAAGGTGAAATACATTTTAATTGAATTAAAAAGACCGTTAAAAAGCAGGTCTAAATTGAACCAAAAAGGGTAGGATAAAAGTGCAAATATTCTATCCTTTTATTCAAAAACCTAATTAATAATTCAATCTAAAATAATGAAAACTATAGGTTACATTAGGGTAAGTACCGATAAGCAGGATTTGAACAAACAGCGTCATTTGCTATTAGAACATTCACAGCGGCTACAAATCATCATAAATGAATTCATAGAAATCGAAATTTCCAGCAGTAAGTCATCCAGAGAACGTAAAATTGATGAACTGACTGAAAAATTAGAAAAAGGTGATCTGCTTCTAGTTGCTGAGTTATCTCGTTTAGGTAGAAATATGTTTGAAACGCTAAACATCATTAATAATCTTCTCGATAAAGGAGTTGAGATCTCTTTTATTCGTCAACCAGAACTTTCAACATACAAGAACTCGCAACATGTGAAGCTCTTATTTGCTATTTACAGCTACTTTGCAGAAACAGAAAGGGATTTTATATCTACCAGAACCAGGCAGGGATTAGAAGCTGCTAAGGCGTCAGGGAAAATACTAGGAAGGCCGAAAGGTAGCTCGAACAAAAAGGGGAGAGCCCTTGATCCGTTTAAAGATCAAATTCAATCATATGTTGAGATGGGGCTACCAATTGCTAGTATTATGAAGATTGTGAATAATCAATTGGAGGAGGGTTTGAGTTATAATAGTTTTACAAGTTTTATCATTAAAATTTGAAGTTATAAACCATACTTGTTTAAAAAAATGTCTTCTTTGTATTGGATTTATTCTTATCTTTATAATACATTTTTCAACTTCCCTAATGGCAGATTCAGTACTCGCTATACAAAATGGTTTCGAATACCAGGCATTATTTTTTTGGTATCAAGCCTCTAAATTATATTTAAATGAAAGCAATGTTAACCAAGTTGCTTGGGAGATTGATAACCTCCCTGGTTTCGATGATGTAAGTCTTTCATATTCTCCTCCAAAAAAAAGTCGGTATGGTTATGATGTGGATCAGGAATATTTTCAAGTAAAATTCCACGTAGCTCATAATAACGCTATGACTTTCGAGTCGCTAATAGATCCATCATTCATAGGAGCAGTTACCGAATCTGTACTACAAAAACTTTATAAAAATTATGTAGCCTCACCTGAACAATTTGCAAGATCAACATATAGTTTAGTTAATATTTGGGGAGTTGATCGATCGAACTTGCTTGCAAACTTATTGGATAACATGGGGACGATTCAGTTAGATAAACTTTTTGATGGAAAAGGCCCTCGATCAAAAACAGGAATGGCAAGAAAACTCTTATCAGATCATTTAGGGTTGGCGAATGAAGACGATTTAAAAATATTACTTGAGCATTTTAGAATATTGGATAATTCGAAAGGATTAGAGGGTAGTGAAAGTGACATGATGTTTGCATTAAATTCAGTTGGACTAAAAACTACTGGCTGGGAAAAACGAGATAATCCCTATCCAAATTTGATAAAACGATTGCATGAGGAAAAGAAAAATCAACTTACCAAGGAATCACTCTCTCAGATTCTAACAGATGAAGATCTATGGGTCAACAAAAGCACAGAAGAGTCACAATCTTATTACCGAATAGGGGTAAGAACTTTTAGAAGAGGCACTGATCCTGTAAGATTTGAAACAGAAGCATATTTGTGTTTATTGCATCATTTTGAAGGCAGGTATGTTGTTAAAAATGAACTATGGCAAACTCATATCATACCTGAGCTTGTTAGACTTACGGAAGATGCAATTTCTCAAAACAAGCCTATTTTAATTCATTTAGACTCACATGTTTCTACTGCTTTCGCAGCAGGATATTTAATGGATCCTAAGACAGGTGCAGTAGTATCTGTTGTACAAAAACTATCAAATGGTAGTAGGGTTATTTATTCACCCTCGGGTTCGATTTCTGAAAGATCAAATTTATTATGGTCAATAAATCATCAAAAACTGAATAGTGAGAATGATATTGCTGTTACAATGAATGTTTCACGTAATATTGAGAACGATGTAACAGAATACATTAACGTTGCATTACCAACTGTTTCTAATCACATTAGCTTTAGTATTAAACCAATACCGGGCAATAGCTCAATAATTGATGGAAACCATATTGTTCAATGTGTAAACGAATTAATTGATTTTCTTGAATCTAACTTTAAAGGGAACCCAAATCGAGTAGTTCATTTGTTCATTTCAAGTCCAAATGCATTTGCATTTTATCTGGGAAGAAATTCCAAACTCCTTGGTAAAATTATTCTTTACGAATTTGACTTTGAAAAAGTAAAATCGGGCACCTATGAGCCATCTGTTCAATTACCAATAATTTATTAAACTATGAGTATTAATACCTACTTTAAAGATTTTCTTCAAGACATTCGATTAACGCAAAAACAAAAAGATGATTCTAAAAATGGCCATCGAGTTTTAAGAGAACGATTGCTTGCTGATGAAAATTTGAAATCAATAATCGTATCAACCTTTCTTCAAGGTAGTTATCGCAGATCAACTGCTGTAAGACCTAAAGGAGAAAAACGTGCGGATGTTGATGTGATTGTAGTTACCAACCTGGACAAATCTATAGTAAAACCTGAAGAGGCATTGGAAATGTTTGAGATATTTGCTGAAAAATATTATAAAGGAAAATGGGAAAAACAAGGTAGATCGATTGGGATCTCAATGTCTTATGTTGATCTTGATATTGTTGTCACATCAGCACCTTCAGAAGCGGGGCAAAGGATGATGAAATCAATGAGCGTAATGAGTGATCTCTCACTAGAAGAAACCTTTTTACAAGATTTCGAATGGCGACTAAGTAATTCTTGGTTGGAGCCTGATTTAATGAAAGGATATACGTACAACCTCAACGAAGCTAAAGCAGTGGTAGAATGGAAAACTGAACCGCTTTATATTCCAGATAGAGATGCTGGAACATGGGAAAAGACTGATCCATTGGAGCAAATTCGATGGACCCGTGAGAAAAATAAAACAACAAATACACATTATATAAATGTTGTTAAGGCATTAAAATGGTGGAAATATGTAAGACTAGAGGATTTAAAATATCCAAAAGGCTACCCTATTGAACATATGATTGGAGATTGTTGTCCAAATGATATAAAAAGTGTTGGAGAAGGGGTAATGCTAACATTAGAAAACTTTGTAAGCAATTATTCAAATGAATACAGTTTTGGTTTGGTTCCCAAATTTCCGGACAGAGGAGTTCAAGAGCATGATGTTTGGCATCGGATTACTTTTGATGACTTTAAGGCATTTTATGAAAGTGCAAAAAAATATGCAAAAATAGCTCGTGAAGCATATGAAGCGGACTCGCTAAAAAAGGCTGTAGATAAATGGATTGAGATTTTTGGTGATAAATTCCCGCCAGCTCCAGATGATACCAAAGATAAGGGGTCTGGCAATGGAACTGGGGGATTCACTCCAAGAACATCACCATCTGACCCAGGAGAAGGTCGTTTCGCTTAAAATATGGAACCGTCAGATAATCTTCGTGCAGGTAGAAGAATTCTTGAAGGAATCGAAGGATACGAACTAATTGAGGATTTAATTTGGGATTACACTGCTAAGCATTGGTCATTTAAGTTCAAATTGATAGGTGAATATACTGAAACTGAATATGTTCCAATAGAAACAGAATGGTATTGTTTTTTGTCTGATGACTACCCGTATGGTAAACTAGAAATCTATCCGAGCTCTACCAGAGGGTTATCAGCAACATTTCCTCATATGCTTTATAACAGGAATATTTCAAAACCTTGGAGAACTGGAAATATTTGTGTGAAAACTCATTATGGTATTTGGGGAGAGTCATTCTTTAATACAGAACCATTTGATATTTCAAGAATTGAATGGGCAATACATCGAAGTAAAGCTTGGTTGATGGCTGCTGCAGAGAATCGATTATTCTCTGAAGGCGACCCGTTTGAGTTTCCTGACATGCCAACTAAAAAACTACCAACTGTTGGATTTCTCGAAACTGAAGAGAATTTAACTAGCTTTTGGAATAAAACAACTTTGAAAAATGGTATTGTGAGGATAAAAAAATTTCAGAACAATGACAGAATTATTGCCGTTTTGGGTTTCAAAGAAAAAAATACTTTAATCACTTATGATTGGGGACATGAAGTAGAAGGCTTTAAAGATGAAAAGGCTTTATCGGAAGGATTATGGTATTTATTACCAAAAATACCTGTTCTACCACCATGGCAAATTCCAGAGACATGGGAGGAACTCTTTTCGTGTTGTCAAGCAATGGGAGTGGATTTAGAACAATGGATTCACCATCAATTAATTGAAAGAAAATTATTCAATAGAGTCACAAAATTATTGCTTGGTTTTCCAGTGTCAGACTATATTGGTTCGCAACCGACCAGATTGCATTGGTTTTGTTTAGATTTATTTAAGAATGATATTAAACTAAATGGATTTAGAGACAACTCAAGAGAATTATATGTTATTAAAGTTAAAATTGAATTAAACCCAATAAAAAAAATACAATGGATGCTTACTGAGAATTTGGCAAACGATCAATTAACGACACGAGGTAATGTAAGTTTAGATTTACAGTCGAAAAACAATCTGATTATAGGGTGTGGTGCCATTGGATCTCAAATAACAGAGCTGCTTGTCAGACTCGGATGCACTAGATTAACACTCGTCGACAACGATACATTTAGTCCAGGAAATGCGGCTCGACATACTTTGACCTTTAATTCTACGAACCTTTTTAAATCTGAAGAATTAGCAAAAAGGTTAAATTCTATATTTCCAACCTGTAAAATTGAATTTGTCAAGCAGGAGTTTATGCAGATAGTCTATTCCAAACCGGACTTCCTTGAACCTTTTGATTTAGTAATGGACTTAACTGCAGAAGACGATGTCTTTAAGGATATCATTTATAATATTTCTGGAAAAGAAAAAATATTCATTAGCCTTTCAATGGGTTTAAATGCTAGTAGACTTTTTTGCTACATGGATAAAACACCTAAAGAAGAAACATTTTCATATTTTAAATCTGAACTTAGTCCATGGCTAAAAAAACAAAAGGAAGAAAATCCAGATGTTAACTTCCAACTTGAGGGTATAGGCTGCTGGCATCCTGTTTTCCCAGCGAGACTTGATGACATTATTGGGCTTTTAGCACCAGTTATTCGTATAACAGAGAACTTTCTTCAATCTGATTTGGATCGTCAATTTGTTGTAATTGAGCGACAAGAAAATGGGGAAACAAAAATATCTAGAAATGAATAGATTTACTGTAATGGATGAATCTTTTAATGTGACAGTCAAGAATGAGCACATACAAGAGATTAATCTTTATTTGAAAAAAACAAAGATTAATGAAACTGGCGGAATTTTAATCGGTTACTATTCTGAAGATTTCAAAACGGCTCATATTACAATGGTAACTGGACCTCCGAAAGATAGTAAAAGTGGACCAACGTGGTTTCATCGTGGTACGAAAGGGTTGAAAAAGCTTTTGTTAAAAAAATGGGAATATCAAGAGTTCTATATTGGTGAATGGCATTTCCATCCTGACGGACCAGTTGAACCAAGTCCACAGGATATAAAACAGATGATAGAAATATCGGTAAGTCGAAGGTATAATTGCCCCGAACCGTTGATGATTATTGTTGCCGGTAAAGCTTCCAAATTCATGCTCCAGCCTTATATTTTGATTAATGGAAAAGAATGTCTTCCATTGGTACCAAGAATAGATATTGTCGACGGTGAAATTAGTTAGGATAATTTATAAGGCATTTTTTATAACGAACAATTTTTCACATTTTAAAATTACCGTTTTCACATTTTAAACTAACCACCACTCACAATTGAATATAACTTGAATTATAGTACTGGCATTTCGACTGTCCTATAATTCAAGTTATGTAAAACGAAAATTCATTTTCCTTATTTGTAATTAAGTAACATCCTCAAATCTCTATTCAGGTTTGAACTTTCTATACAGGAGGTCACTCTGATAAAAGCACTTCGCTTAGCGAGGTGCTTTTTTTTATCCACTGCACGTCGACCTCTCAGGTTCACGCAGTAATCCTGAATGAATGTCCAAGTTGCTTCAAGTTTGTTTTTCAGAATATTAACATATAAAATGTATATTTAACAGCACAAATTCCCTTCATTCATGGAAAGAATCCGAAAATCCACGTTGTTTACTTTGCTGTGTAGCTGTTTACTTATAAGTGATTCATGCACAGTTTATTATCAAACCAATGATATTGATGCAAAAATCAGTTCCAGCATTCAATCAGCTAACGATAATTGTAATCGTGTTATAGGTCAAATTACTGCATTCGAAAATGACTACAAAAATTTGAAATGTGTAAGCACTGGAAGTCCATATAGTGATGCACTGAAATCAATGAATGAAATTGATCAATCAAAATTGCATATTCAATCATTACAAGCAGATATTGGTAAATTGTATTTGGACTTTAAAACCTATACGAAAGGAAAAGATGCCATTGCTTCAAATACAAATGAGTGGAAACTGTTCAAAACGACTAAAAAGAGCTTGAAATCAAAATTCAAGGAGCTTCAAACAACTGGCGAAAAGACGGTTAAAGAAGCTGAGGAATTCAATCTGTTTGTAAATGAGAAAATAGTACCGATTGTTACGATGATTGATGTTGAGGCGTTTCGTAAAAATCTTGACGAAAGCCAACAATCCTTTAAAACGTCCCAAAAGGAGTTGGAGGATAAATTACTTGTTTTAGAAAATGATTTGACACGATTGAAACGGAAAAACAGAATACTTAATAAGGATAAAATCACATTGTTAGA
>CAJAVU010000032.1 GCA_903945495.1 uncultured Flavobacteriales bacterium
AAGTCAATTAAAAGATCGAAAAAAAATTCAATTAAAAGAACATTAAAGTCAAAATAAACCATCTCCCCTATTCTTTCTCAAAACTGAACCAAAGAATCAATTTTAATCATTTCTTTTGTGGCAACAATTATAATGCTTAAATGAGTTTCGCCCTCAAAAAAATCACGTTTTTAATCGTCATTTCATTTTTTGGAGGTTATTCACTATTAGCAACAAACAATGAATCAATCGATTTTGAAAAAATTGAGCAACATATTGAAAATGGTGAGTTAGTGAAAGCTGAAAAGCAGCTGAAGAAAATTAAACAATCTAAATCAAATACCATACATCAGAAATACTATTGTTCAAAACTGTTGACCACCATTTATTTGAATCAACAAGCGTTTAGTAAGTATAATTTGGAAGTTGATCAATTAATCCGTTTTTCTAAATTTCTGAACCCAATCTATGCATCAGAAGCGTATGCGCATAAAGCTTATTATTGGCATTACATGATGTTTTCAGACAGTGCTTTGGTCTACTCCAACAAATCAATGGCTCTCTACAGAAAAAACGAAAAATTTAGAACAAAAATTGATATTCCATTCATCTATGAGGTTCATGCAATCACTTATTTGTATCGAATCGACGACATTTCACCTAAAGCTTATTTAGACCTGAAAATTTCAGATCAGAAAAGAAAACAATATCAATGGTTTGATTCAGCAATTACCTATGAACATAAATTTCCATTCACATTTTCAATAGAACGATCCATGCTTTATCGTTCGTATGCAAACAGATGGCTGGATGAAGTGGTAGGAAGAAGACCTAAGATTCCAACAAAAATGCAACTAATTGCTTTCCAAAAAGCAAATGATTTGTACGATAAGGGAATTGCATGTTTGAAGCCTTGGCATCTCAATGATTTTTTGACCTTGAATGGCTTGAAGGCCGCTATACACACGTATATACATCGATACAAAGAAGCCGACGAAATTTTCTCGACTACATTGAATTCGATTTCACCTAAAACACTCATGAATCGGAGAAAATTGAATTATCAGCCTTTAATGGTCTTTCTCACCTTTAAGGTTCGAAATATACTTTTCTTGCCCTATAATGGGTATAAAATAAACCAAGATATTCTGCTCCTGCTAAAATTGCGCAGTGAATTTTGGAAAAGCTTTGATTCTGAAAATGATTTGCCTTATGACCCTTATCGCACTTCTCCTTATATCAATCTCTTTAGCTTACATTCATACAAATCAATTCATGAAAACGCAAACAAACATGAGTTCTCAAAGGCTGTTTCATATTTATTAACCTTAAAGGTATATTTTCATTTTATTAAAAATGGACAACAAAACACAAAGTATCTACCCTATTTTGATGTTTCCAAAATTCAAAAAAAACTTAAAAAGAATGAGTGCTTTTTGTTCATGCAAAGTGACAATGATCTACTTGATGGAAAGAAGGTGTTAATTACTAAAAACAACATTCAATTTGTCACATCTTATCGGACATGCGCATTAAACTTTGTTGATATTGACACTCTAAGTTTCAATGAATTCAAAAAAATGAGTTTTGAAGCTTATCAAGACAACCTAAAACAGGTTCTAAACATTTATCCAAAAGCAAAAAAGATTTATATCAGCCATGACGACCTAATTCCTTATGAAATTCTGTTAAAAGATTCAATATGCAAGTCCTATGGGAACGCTCAATTTGTTGGAAACCAGATTAATTTTGTTCGATTATACAATCCTTACACGTATTTTAATGGTGCAACATTAATCCAGGATTATCCGATTGATGTTCGCTCTTTAAAACAAAAAAAAGTGAGTAAACTCCATTTTATGGATGACTTTTTTAATCATTTCTCAACAAGTCATCCTTATTCAAAAAAATACTACCAAGGTGATTTAAAAGAACTATTAACACGCAACGGGATACTCCATTTGTATGGACATGGCGAATTTACGTTTGATGAAGTGGCACAAACATTTGGCTTCCAAATTCGCTATGAAACAACCAATTCAATTCAAGCTGAACGCCAATTATCCGGAGATTTTATTTGTAAGAGAGATTTGGTTGTCTTAAACAATTGTTTTTCAGGCTTCCCATCTTACAACGTGAATGAATTTAACAAAACAATTCCTCTTAGAATTTTAAGCAACGGAGCTAAATCCATCATTTGCTCACCATATAAAGTTGATGATTACTATTCTGCTGCATTTTTCAAACTATTTTATCAAAAAATAGAGACTGGAATGCTTTATGAGGATGCCTTTTTTGAAGCAAAACAACAATTCGTAAAAGACCATCCAGACATGCGAAACCCAAAAATCTGGAATGGCTTACAATTAATTGTCAGTTATAAAATCCACAATTTACCTCAAAATGAAAATTGGTTTGGATGTATTTTATTAGCCGTTATTTCGATTTTTGATATAATTCTAACTGCTTTATATGTGCTTTTGCATACAAAGAAACAGCCTCGTCGTCTAACTGCAACACCTCTTTAAATCGTTTAATCGCCAATACATAGTTGCCTTGTTCCACCAAAATTAAACCTTGATAGTACTTAGATTTTGCTTTAAAACCGCTGTTTCCATTACTCAATTTTTCAAAACCCTTCATTCCTGAATCACCACTTTCGTCAATATACAATAGAACGGACGCGTAATAATTCAATGTATCATTCGAAGGTTTTTGTTTTAAGGCAGCTTGAATTAGCGCATTAGCTTTTTGGTAATCCTTTTTTTGATAATAGAACATAATCGTTGACATTTCATGATGCTCTTCAGTACTCATGAAATTGGGAATTCCAGGATCAGTATAACGCTCCGAAAGTTCAATTCGATTGTTAACTAAATAAGCGTAAATAAAAAGAGAACTCGCACCTATTACAACAAAAATGGCGGCATATCGCATAAATTTCTGCGTAAACATGATTTTTTTTGGTTTAACATGTTTAGTTAAAATAGCACTTTTATTGGCAGCCATTTGATTTTTTAATTTGTCACAATCTCCACCCAAAGAATCATACATCGCAATAAAGCCAAGAATTGAGGCATCCAAATCTTCGTAAGCTCTACTTTTTTCAATGATTATTTTCAATTGATCAGGAGCATCAAGCAATTCAATCAACTTTTTAAGTTCAGGACTGTTCATGCAAAAAAGATTAAAAGTGATTTAAAATACGTTTTCATTTTTTTTCGTGTCAAACTCAATTTATTTCGAACAGTTTTCTCGGTTAGCCTCCTTTTTTCTGCAATTTCTTCATTCTTGTAACCGTCCAAATGCATCTGAAAAACTTCCTTTTCTTCATCTTTGAGCAAAGTTAAACCCTCCGAAAAAAAAGGATTATCTTCCGTCGTAATCGCTCCAACTAACCCTTCGGTTTTAATGAAGTGCAGTTTTGTTTTTCTCAAATGATCAATTGATTTATTTCGAACAGCTACCGATAAATACGTCTTAACAGTGTTGACTTCCTTCCATTTCGCTCCCCGTTCCTTCACTTCAACAGACAATAGAAAGACGAACAAATCACCCACAATGTCCCGAGCAACATCGTTATCCTTTACCAAATAGAACGAAACAAAGACTAAAGGTTCAAAAAGCTCTGAATACAATTCTCCCAAGGCTTCATTTTCACCCTGCACAAATCGCATCCATAATAGTTCATTCTTCTTCATTGATTTTCCGAAAGTACATTATTTTTTAATTATTCGTCAAACACCCCTTCGGGACATTTCACCTTCTCATTCGACAAACAAATAACAAAAGAGTCAAACATGAACATTGAGAAAGTAAAATATTTCATCCATTTAATTGAAAAAGAGCGAACTGGAACGCCGGCTGAAGTAGCAGAAAAACTTAAGGTTTCTGAACGGACCATTTATTCTTACGTTCACCTATTAAAAAACGAATTGAACGCACCCATTGAGTTCAATAAGTATAGAAAGACCTATCAATTTGATCGTCCTGGTTCCCTTCAATGGAAATGGATAAAAACAGGAACAACTGAAAACTGAAATCCATCAAAACTGAATTTTAATTTCAGTGAAGCACGATTACTTTGCAACTTAAATTAACCAGTGAAATTCACGAATGAACATCAAGAATATTCAACTTTTAATTGAATTAATAGAACAAAAAAACACAGGAACTCCTGCCAATCTATCAAAAAAACTGGCTGTTTCCGAACGAATGATTTACAAATACCTCGATATTTTGAAATCTGAATTCAACGCCCCGATTAAATTCAACCGCTCTACACAATCCTATTATTTCACTGAAGCAGGATCACTTGATTTGAGGTGGAAGGAGGAATTTAAATAAATGTTTAAAACAAAATAGCGGAACCTGAAAAGCTAGAGAGTAAGGATTTTTTATAATGTAAAATTAAATGAAAATTAAGTATTCAATTGTATTAATTGCATTAGTAATCATTTTACCCAGCTGTGAAATGATTAAACTTTTTTTGACTCCTGAAACGTCTGATACAGCAAAGACAGAGTTCATCAGAATCGGAAATGCAGACTTCGAAATTTATGATAAATATTTAACCTATAAAAAAGTAAGTCCATTAAACGAAACCTATGATAAAGATATAATGGATTGGGATATGGCCATGACCTTATGCGTTCAACTTGGCGATGGATGGAGATTACCAACAAATGCCGAGTTAATGATAATGGGTGGGAATATTGATTCCTGGGGAGGTAAATTAAATTCAAACCATTGGGGCGCAAATGGTTCAAATTACACTGCCGTTGGATTTACTCCAAATGGCCCAGAAAGTTACGGGCAAGGTGTTGCGAGTAAAAAAAGTGAATTTTTTGTTAGGCCAGTTAGGACAATAAAAAAATAAGAAATTCTTTGAAAAATCAACGCGATAATAATAAAAAATTTAATTAAAAATTAACTTAAGAATATATGAAAAATGTTTTAACTCTGTTCTTTACTTTCTCAGTAATTTTCGTAAGTATTTCACAAAAAACTAAAAAAGAAAAAATTGATTTCAATAATGATATCTACCCTTTTTTAGAAGTTGAAAATTTTGAAAAAGCGATTCCATTAATGCACGCCTATTACAATCAAAATTTATTAGTGGGAGAGGTATGGCGACCAAAAGTGATATTATTAGAATCAAATACAATG
>CAJAVU010000033.1 GCA_903945495.1 uncultured Flavobacteriales bacterium
AATTTCTAGCAGTTGAACAGGATTATAATAAAACCCCTTAAACTTAAAGTGATGTACCTTGTGTTCAAATAAAAGTTGGTTCAAATCAATATCATCTTTAAGAGCAAGTGTGAAAGTACCAAACTGCTGTTTCTTAAATAAGAAGTATTTGCATCCTTTCTTTCTTCTAAAGCTAAAATCATATGGGTTAATAGATGATTTAACATTACAAAACTCCTTATACAAACCAGAATGATATTTAGCCTCTAACCTATCAACAGCACAGACAAATGCTTTCTTCTTGTTCTTAAAGAAAGTAAAAGTATCAGGATACTGTAATGAGTGGAATGAAGATAAAAAGCCATTTATCTTTGAAACCACTGGAATTTCTTCTATAGCTCTAAATCCAAGTTCCTTGAAATCTTTGCGCTCAAAAAAAATCGTATCATAGTTGACAATCTCACTTTCCATTATGTTTTGAAGAAACAAAGCATCTGCTTCATTTAATTCAATGATGCTGTAGGAGACATGTTTCCCATCAATTTGAAGTTTAGTCATTTAATGTTCTTTCAAGGATTATTAAAAATCAAATAACACCAAAAACAACTAGGCCCCACTAATTAAAGGTTTTTACTCCATTCGCTAGGTGGCTTCATAAATCTAAATGAACCTGTACCATTCCCACCTGCATCTATATAAGCTTGCTTAGATTCTTCAAGTGTAGAAAAACCATATATCTTTTTAACATAGGGTTTAAGAGAGAAATCGTTTGAGAGGTTTTGAAATTGTTGGTCATCAGAAATCTTATCATTATTTCTATTCAAGTATTCATCTAATTTTTCCTCCCAGTAATCACATGGACAGCAACCCACATAAACTAATTCACCATTTTTGTAATCAAATTTATCTTTACAGCCTGAACTAACAGGACTATCATCTGATTCTTCTGAAATTGGTTCATTTTCCTGCTCAATTTGGGTTGATTTTACAGATTCTAATTCATTTGTTTTTTGTGTACAACCTACTGCAAATACTGCAAACGTAATATAGGTGAGTGTATTAAGAATTTGTTTTTTCATAGTGTTTGCTGATGGTTTTTTATTTGTGTTTTAACCAAAATATGCAATAAGTAAAGCTATTACAGAGCAAATTGAAAGCACATTAACAATAATGATATTTGCTTTGTTTCTAGGATTTAGGTAGTCTATGCCTACTGTTTTAAAAATGAAGCTTAAAACTAATGAACCAAGAATACTATAAAATGCCATGTTCATTATCAAATATACCAAAAGCATCCACAATGAATCACTATCCAAATAAAGATAGATTGATAATGTAGGGCATATAAAAATTACAAAAACAGGGAATATCACAAGAATTGATGAAGTATTCAGACTGTCTCCTTGCATACCAGGAATCAAATGATTGTGCCTTTCAATCCTTTGTTTAAGCATTTGTAAGCATTGATATGACACATAAGAAAATAAGATAGATAATAAATAAAGGATCATTGTACTGTTATTTTTAGTTGGTTTTAAATGACTTTGAATTTTTAACTTGGAGCCTCACACTTATTAAATAATTGGATATGCTTGAATATAAGCATCTAATTTAATTCTATAATCTGGCATCTTCAACTCTAATTCATGGATCAATTCTTTGCTTAAATCAGTTAGATCATTTTTAGAGCAATAATAAGCATACAAATATATAGGCAAAAGAATATCTTCTTTATGCTTTGGAGCAACACCTTGTTTAAACAACTTGTATAAACTCTCAAAAATGAGTTTATCATCTTCATTATATTCTCTATTGAAAATACAAAATACCACTTTAAAGATTTTAGCATCAAAGTCATCAGGATATAAGAATAAGATCCTATTACAAATTTCTTCTACTCTTACAGTATCACTAATTCCCTCGCCAGACCAATAATTTAGGAGTGATTTAAGTTTGGCTAAATCTGTAATTCTATCTAATGAGTCTGTATTATTTAAACCCTTCCCAATTATTGAGAAAATCATTGAAAGACCCGCTTTTGCTACAAAAACTATTATTCCCACAATTGCGAATGCAATCAAAACTCCAAAAAAACCTCCGCCAGCTAAAATCATATTATCTTTTTTTGGCTAATTTAAAAATAAATTATAACAATATACTGTTAGTTCTAATCAGCAAGAAATTAGGACTTTGCATTTCATGGAAAAAGCAGAGTTCAGTTTATTGTTTGGAGCTTACATTAAAAAGTTGAGGCAAGAAAACAGAATGACTCAACCTGAATTAGCAGATAAACTGGGCAATAACTTTCAAAATATCTCTGCCATAGAAAGAGGAGAATTCACAATTACCATTTACACCGCTCAAAAGTTTGCAGATGCTTTTGACATAAGTCTTTCAGCACTTTTTAAAGGCTTTGAAGATTACAGCTTTAAGAAAGAAGAATAGTGTTTTCTTTGTTAAAGCCTTTATCACATTGGGGTTAATCTTTAAATCAGTCCTAGCATTAAAAACCATTTTGAGTTTTAGTATATAGTTATTTTAGATGCTATATTTCTCTCTGCATGACATCCCTATAGATTTAACCCCCCACCTTTCATTCTGCAGCTATCACCCCCATGGTTATTAAATATGATGAATAAAACATCATTCACACCAACACTATTTAACCTTTAACTTAAACCTAAAATCTAAGAAGATTTTTAAAAATAAAGTTATGAAAAGAGAAAACAAATTGAGAGAATTGAGAGTGCATTACTCATCAAGTCAAACACCATCTTTGGAAGAGAAGATTACTACATCAGCAAAGGCTTATGAATTTTTGATAAAGTCCTTTGACAAAAAGACAATTGGGTGCCAAGAGCAATTTAATGTGCTATTTTTAAACCAAGCGAATATTCCAATTGGTATTTATAAGGCATCTAGAGGGGGAATAACAAGTACAATTGCAGACATCAGATTAATATTAGGAGTGGCATTGAAATCATTAGCTTCAGGTTTAATATTATCACACAATCATCCATCAGGTAATCTTACACCTTCTGAATCTGATATTAAGCTAACAAACAAGTTTAAAGAAGCATGCAGTTTACTAGACTTATCACTATTGGATCATATAATTATAAGTCCTTTTGGCGGTAGATATAGCTTCTCAGATGAAGGACAAATAAATTGATAAATAATAAATAGTTAGTACTAAAAAATCAGGCATTTTCTTTATGAAAACCGTGAACATTTTCTTAGTTGATATGCTGAAACCATTGGTCTTACAGTAGCTCAGCTGGTTTAGAGCACCTGCCTTACAAGCAGGGGGTCGGGGGTTCGAATCCCTCATCTCCCACAAAGCTTCACAGAAATGTGAAGCTTTTTTTTTGTAGAAACTTTACAAAATGTTTTATACCTATATATTATTCTCAGTTACTATAAATAAGTATTATGTTGGTGCTTCAGAGAATCCTGAAGAAAGACTCAAAAAGCACCTTTATACTCAATTAACAGGTATGAAACTATTATCTATTTCATCATCCACGAACCACCAACACTGATGACATTCTTCAAATCTAAATAGGACGCGTACGTATCGCCATTAATTCCTCCTGTTGGACAAAAAATAACCGATGGAAAGACTTGTCCATATGTTTTTAATGCATCTATTCCTCCAAATAAGTTTGCAGGGAAAAATTTAAAGGTATCCCACCCCATTTGCATTCCCAAAATGATATCACTTGGCGTTGCAACACCTGGGATAAATGGAATTCCTGATTCCATCAAATACCCACCCAATTCAGCGTTTATCCCTGGTGATACAATAAAATCCACCTTCAGTGCTTTGACAGCTTCAATTTGTTCTTTCGAAACAACTGTCCCCACTCCTACTGATATCTGATTACTATACTTCGCTTTTATCAATTCAATCGCTGTAAGCGCATAAGGCGTTCTAAGCGTCACCTCAATACAATAGATCCCTTTAGCAATTAGACCATTTATAATTCCGTCTATTTCAGCTTCATTATTGATTGTGACTACAGGAACAACTTGGTGCTTTTCAAGAACTCCTCTAATATTATTTTGCTTCATAGTTTTAAATAAAACTTGCTCCTTCTTCACTCGAAGTTACATTGTTACGAATATTGAAAAATAACTCTCTTCCCATACCAAATACGGTTGAGTTGTCTTTGTGACGTTGTGGACGATTTAAAACCGTTTCATCCAAACATTCTAATCTTCCGTTCACAGCATCCAAACGCAATAAATCGCCTGTTTGAATTTTCCCAATCACGCCATTGTCTTTTGCTTCTGGTACGAGGTGAATTGCAGCAGGAACTTTTCCAGATGCACCAGACATTCTTCCGTCCGTAACTAAAGCGACTTTGAAACCGCGCTTTTGTAAAATTGTTAAGGTCGGTGTAAGTTGATGTAGCTCTGGCATTCCAATTTGTTTTGGACCTTGGAATGGGATTACAGCAATAAAATCTTTATTCAATTCATCACGTTTAAAGGCCGCGATTAAATCTTCTTGTTCATCAAAAACAACAGCTGGCGCTTCAATCAATAAGTGATCATCACTAACAGCCGAGGTTTTAATTACTGCTCTTCCAACATTTCCGTGAAGCATTTTTATTCCACCTTCCTTATTAAATGGATTTGTTGCAGGTCGCAAAATTGATTCATTAAGAGATGTATTCGATCCATCGACCCAAATTAATCTGTTCTCTTTTATTTTTGGTTCTTGTCTGAAGCGGTTCAACCCTTTACCTAAAATAGTGTATACATCTTCATGCAATAAACCATTTTCGAGAAGTGTAGCAATCACAAAACCCATTCCTCCAGCAGCGTGAAAATGATTGACATCTGCTGCACCATTTGGATAGATACGAGTTAGAAGTGGTATTACTTTCGATAATTCCGAGAAATCTTCCCAATTAATGATAATTCCAGCAGCACGTGCAATTGCAATTAAATGTATCGTATGATTCGTTGATCCTCCTGTAGCTAACAAACCAATTACCGCATTCACAATTGTCTTTTCATCAACGATGTTGGCTAAAGTAGCTTCAAATGATTTAGAACGAATTAATTGAACAAGCACCTTTATTGCCTCTTCATTTAATAATTCTCTTAAATAGGTTCCTGGATTAACAAAACTTGAACCTGGTAGTTGCAAGCCCATAATTTCCATCAACATTTGGTTACTATTTGCAGTACCATAAAATGTGCACGTTCCTGGTGAATGATAAGAATCTGATTCACCTTTTAACAAAGCTGCTCTATCGATTTTACCTTCTGCGAAATCTTGTCGAATTTTTGCTTTTTCCTCATTACTTATTCCAGTTTCCATCGGTCCACCTGGAATAAATATCGTTGGTAAATGACCAAATTTTAAGGATCCAATGGTTAAACCAGGAACAATTTTATCGCAAATACCCAGGTTAATTACACCATCAAACATATTATGAGACAACGCAATCGCTGAAGATAATGCAATTACATCGCGACTGAACAAAGATAATTCCATTCCGTCTTGTCCTTGGGTAACTCCATCGCACATGGCTGGAACTCCACCTGCTACTTGAGCAACTGCATTGTATTTGTTGGCATACTTACGAATCATATCAGGATAATTCTCATATGTTTTGTGCGCTGATAACATATCATTGTAAGCAGTGACAATTCCAAGGTTTGGCAATTTATTTTCGGCCAATGCATCTTTATCATGAGAACCACACCCTGCAAAAGCATGCGCTAAATTTCCACAATGCAATCCACTTCGTTTTACCTCAACATCAAATTGAGCCTTGGCTTGAGATAAATATTTTTCTCTTGACGCTTTACTGCGAGAAATGATTCTGTCAGTAACTTCGGTAATTGTTTTATTGATCATATTAGTTGGAATAATAAACAGCTAAATTGTTAAACTCTTTCATAACATATGAAATTGGAAGTGCAGAATCCTTTGCCTGTTCTAATACTTCTTTTTTCTTTTGACCTGCTATTAAAAGTAGTGTATTTTCACTTTTTGCGAGCATTTCTTTACTGCACGTAATACGGTTGAATGGATAAATTGGGGAAATCGTATTAAAGACCCCAATTTCATTCGTATTTAGAAGTCTTTCTGATTGTTCATCACCTGGAAACAATGAAGCGGTATGACCATCTTCTCCCATTCCCAATAGACATAGATCAATACGTTCCTCAAATAGTTTATAGTTGTTACGCGTCAATTCAAGGTTATTTTGCAAGTTAGACGGATCAACAACCATTCCAACCAACTCTACTTTTTTCGCGTTGTTTTGACACAAGGTTGAACGAATCATTCGCTCATTATTATCTTTATCATGTAACTCAACAAATCGTTCATCAACCAAACCGAACTTGACACGTTCCCAATTCAATTTTTCTTCGGAAAGTTGAGCATAAATAGCCTTGGGAGATGAACCTCCGGAGATAAGAATACGAGCCTCTCCATACTTCAATATAGCCTTTTGTATCAGCTCAGCAAGTTTAGTGACCAATGCAATTTCTAATTGCGTTTTAGTCTCAAATTCCTGTATCTTCATTTTTCATTGACATTGACCATGTTTGGTCATCATTCATTACTGAATCGCCTGGTCCCCACGTCCCAGCCTCATATAAAACATTTTTCATCTTGGACTTGTTCCATCCGTTCACAATTGATTCAATCCAAATCCAAGCAGCTTCCAATTCATCTTGACGCATGAATAAGGTTTGATCACCACGCAATACGTCAACAATCAAGCGCTCATAAGCATCTGGAAAACGCTCATGAAACGAATCCATATAATCTAATTTTAATGAAATGGGTCTGTAGCGATATCCACCAGGTCCGGGAAGTTTGGTCATTTGAACCAATTCAATTCGTTCCTCTGGTTGCAAGCGCATGATTAATTTGTTGCCTGGAATTGTTCCTTGAGATGGGAAGACATTGTGTTTAACTGATTTGAAATTGATAACAATTTCCGAATAACGTTTGGTCATTCGTTTGCCCGTTCTCAAATAAAATGGTGTATCCTTCCATCTCCAATTATCAATGTGTGCTTTAATCGCAACAAATGTTTCAGTTGAAGATTCATACTTTTCAATATCCTCTAGGTAGGAGTTCAGTTGACTTCCATTAACGGTTCCCCTAGTATACTGTCCTTTAACAGTATCTTTTAAGACAGAATTTTCATCGAATAAGCGCACAGAATTAAGAACTTTCAATTTTTCATTTCGAACAAAATCAGCTTCCAATCTAGCTGGTGGTTCCATCGCAATCAAACAAAGAAGTTGCAGTAAATGATTTTGAACCATATCAAGTAATGCTCCACTGTTATCGTAATATTCGCCGCGTTTTTCAACACCTAAACTTTCAGCAACGGTAATTTGAACACTTTCAATGTGCTCCGAACTCCAGGCATTTTCGAATAAATGATTTGCAAAACGCAAGACCATTAGATTCTGAACAGTTTCTTTTCCTAAATAATGATCAATGCGATAAATTTGATTCTCATTGAACGAATTACTCAATTTTGAATGAATTTCTTTTGAAGAAGCCAAGCTATTTCCCAAAGGTTTTTCGAGTACAACTTTACTTTTTGAGTTGATCAGTCCACACTTTTTCAACGAATCACTAATTTCCCCAAAGGCAGTAGATGGTGTGGATAAATAATAAATGTTCTGAAAATTAGATGTTTTATCCAAAGCTTCTTTTAATTCCTTGTAGTCCTCCAAAGAATGGGTAGGAATCGAA
>CAJAVU010000034.1 GCA_903945495.1 uncultured Flavobacteriales bacterium
AATAAAACCATGAATTATTTTTAATTTCTTAAAAAAGATGAAAAAATGCGTATTTTCGAAAGAAAAAAAATGAAACTTTTCCTCGATGTTCATTCATTTATAGAAACAAGTAAACCATTAGATATATCTATTCCGATGGTTGCAAGTAACGATAATTTAAGCGCTTGGTATGTTGATCCTCCTGTAATAGAACCAGTGAGAGCAAATGGTTTTCTAGGATCTGTGAAAGAAGGAGGAACTGTAAATTTTAGAAATATTTTCTTCAATCCTCATGGTCATGGTACGCACACGGAGTGTTTAGGACATATAACTGAAGAAGTATATTCTGTGAATGATACGCTGAAGGAATTCATTTGTAAGGCTCAGTTGATAACGGTTGAGCCCAAAGGAGTTTGGAATGAAAATGATACGATAGAAGATTTTGTTATATCTGCGAATCAACTTCAATTGACAGATGAAAAGATTGAGGCAATCATTATTCGTACTTTGCCAAATTCAATCAACAAACAACACAAAAATTACTCAGCTTCAAATCCACCCTTTCTTAATTTGGATATTTTGCCTGAATTGGAGAAAAAAGGAATAAAACATTTATTGATTGATTTACCATCTGTTGATAGAGAATCAGATGGTGGTGCATTGGCCTTTCATCATGGATTCTGGAAAGTACCCGATGACCCTCAGTTTGACAAAACGATTACTGAACTAATTTATGTTGAGGATAGAATTAAAGACGGTGTTTATGTATTGGAAATGCAAATGGCTCCGTTTGTAAACGATGCTTCGCCATCGCGGCCTGTGCTCTATGCGATTGAAAAGGAAATTAGATAAACTAAAAAAGGTCAACTGCAAGTTGACCTTTTTTAATGTTAGTAGTAAGTTAATTTTCATTAGTAGTTACAACAAACTTCCAAAGTAGTATGATGGAAGAGGAAATAGTGATAAAAAAAACAGGTTATTTCTTAGGAGTAATAAATTACTAACTATGAAGATTTAAGAAAGACAAAAGAACTGTTATACTCTTTAATCAAACTAGAAAATGAAAACTGCCTCTCCAAGCAGCGCGTCAATCTCAAACCATTTCAAAGCGAACCTAAGAAGATAACCTGGTTTTTTTCTCCTTATTTCTTGAATCAAACATACCGACTTAATTCCAGAAAAAATGGCGAAATGAATATTTCGCCATAATGAGTGAACAAATGTCCAATATGAATTATTTTCTACTTATAGATTCTCTAATATTTTAAAGAAGATGTCTCTTTTGGCAGGTGACAAGGGAACTTCAGAACCATCTTTCATTACAACAGAACCACCATTTCCTTTATCATATCGATCGACATAATCTAAATTGATAAGATGCGATTGTTGCACGCGCAAGAAATTATGCGAAGACAACAACGTTTCATATTCTTTAAGCGTTTTGGAAACTAGAATTTTCTTTCCTCCAACTAAAAAGAATGAAGTGTAATTACGATCTGCTTCACAACGAATGATTTCATGAAGTTCAACGACATACACACTTTCTTGGGTTTTCAGAACCAATCTTCTCTTTTGACTTGGTTGAATATTATTTTGTAGAGCTTCAAATTGACTATCTTCTTTTTTATCATCAACTGCTTTAATTGCTTTTTCAACCGCCGCTCTCAATTCAGAAGGGTCAATCGGTTTAAGCAAATAATCTAAAGCACTGAATTTTATAGCTTTTATCGCAAACTCCTCGTGTGCTGTAATAAAGACAACTTCAAAATTCTTGTTTTTTACCGATCTTAAAACATCGAATCCTGTTCCATCAGGCATTTGAATGTCTAAAAAAACAATGTCCGGTTTGATTTCTTCAATTGCTTTGATTCCGGATTGAACATTTTCTCCAGCTGGTATAGCTTCAATATCAAATCCAAATGATGTAATCATCTTTGCGATTAACTCACGGGTGCGATTTTCATCGTCAATAATTAAAGCTTTTTTCATGTGTCAAGAGATTTAGGGTTGTCTTCTTTGTACGGTAACGAAATTAATACTTTTGTGCCAGTTTGCAATTTTTTATTGTAATCTTCGACAATCAAAAATCCTTCTGTTCTATATTTTTTATTCAGATTATCAATACGTTCCTTAGTGATTTTCATCGCCATGGACTTATGCGCCTTACTTTTTTTGTTCACTTCGGCTCCTTTTCTTCCGATTCCATTATCCTCAATTAAAATTTGAAGTAGGTCATTCACTTTTTTGAAAGAAACCGTAATAAATCCTCCTTCAATCGTGTGTAATTGTCCATGTTCAATTGCATTTTCAATAAACGGTTGCGTAATCATTGGAGGTATCATTGCGTGCTCAATAATAATTTCGGATGAAATATCAATTGTAAATTCAAATCGATCCTCAAATCGCAATTTTTGTGTCTCCAAATACTTTTGTAGAATTTCCACTTCTGTTTGAATTGGAATGAATTCCTTCGGTGAATTCTCTAAGATCAAGCGCATTAGGCGAGAGAAATTCACAAGGAATTTTGAAGAGTTAACCGTATCATTTTCATAGATGTAACTTTGTATTACACTCATGGCATTAAATACAAAATGTGGATTCATCTGAGTCCTCAACAAGGTTTGTGACATTTCCGCTTCTCGTTGTTGCTGCTTGATTTTCGTCTGATTCCAACGATAAAACCCAATAATACCCGCCAATACAATGATTATTAAGAAGGCAAAGATGATGTACATCTGAAAGTTGTTGCGCAGCTGACTATTCTCCAATTTAGTCGAAGTCAAGGCGCGTTCTTGTTGTTGACGTTCCAATGAATCACCTTGTAGACTGATCAAGCGTTCTCGCTGTTCAGATCTGTACAACTCACTTAACTCTGCAATTTTTGTTGCTGCTTGAACGGTTGTGTTACTATCTAGGTAATCGAGATACAACTGTAAATAACGCAATGATTCTTTCGTGTTACCAACATCCTTGTAAACGCTTGACATTACACGATACGTGTTGTAAATCTGATTTTTAGATCCAAATTGCTCTCGAATTTCAATTGAACGTTGCAAATAATTTAAAGCATTGGCATATTTTTTTTGCTTCTGGAAAATGGTTCCAACGTTATGGTAAACCCCGGCAATTTTTTCTTTGTTACCAACAGATTCAAAAAGTACCAAGGCTTGATTGAAATTACTAGATGCTTGAGCGTATTTTTTCTGTTCACGGTAAATAATTCCCAAGTTGTTATGGGCCTCACCAAGTCCATTTAAATCATTTAATTGGGTCAATAAAGCAATCGCTTTATCAGTACTTTCAATGGCTTTTTTGTATTCCTTTCGATCGAAATAAACGGTTCCGAGGTTCGATAAAGCCAAACCCATTTGTCGTCGATCGACGATTTTCTTCGCATAATCATACGATTGTTTGAAGTAATATTCAGCATCGTCTAAGTTCAAAATGATACGCTGCGACTGACCCAATTCTCGATTGTATTTGGCGAGTTGGTAAATATTGTTGGTTTCGGAAGCCATTTCCAAGGCCAAAATGTTTTTCGCAACACTTAATTCTACTTGTCCGAAATAATCGTAAATACGTGCTTGCGTATTGAAACTCTCAGAAAGCACATTTTTATTCGATGTTCGTCGAGCATATTGAATGGCTTGGTCGGTATAATATAAGGCCGAATCTTTATTATTCTGAAACATGAAATTGAGAGCCAAATAGTTATTTGTCTCGGCAATTTTCGCATTGTTTCGTTTCCGTTTGGCGAGACGCTGAGCATAATTCAAATAGAATTTAGCAGTTTCAAATTCCAATGAATAACTGTGAAAATAACCTAAATGTCGGTAAATCTTAAAGGTAACTTCATCCGATGGAATTCGATTTAAAAAGGGTTGACAAGCCAAAATGTCCCTGAAATATTCATCTTGATTTCCTAGAATTTCATTTACCTCCGCACTGTACATCAATGCTGCAAAACGCAATGAATCATCAAAAACACGACTTTTTTGCAACAACACATGCGTCATTGAATCTGCACGGAAAATATTATTGGTCTTGTAATACTCACCAAGCGATAACATCCGCAAGAATTTCTTGGTATCGTTTTTCTCGCGCTTAATGGTTTCGATTAGTTGTTTTTCACGCGAAGTTTGTCCAAATGAAAAATTCGGATTTAGCCAAAGCAAAACCACCAAAAATATAAAGGATGTAAACGACTTAAATTTCATTTGAAGTTTAAAAATAGCATTTTGAACGGAAAAGACAATTATTATTCTGTTTCAGCACCTTTACTGGTGAAAAATGCCTGAAAAATGGGGCTTTCTTTTTCCCACCATTTCTTTATCTTTGCACCGTCGTAATTAAGAAGAAACGCATGGAATACAATTTTCGAGATATAGAAAATAACTGGAGAAAGTTTTGGGCTGAAAACAAAACATTTAAAGTAACTGAAGATCTTTCAAAACCAAAATACTATGTCTTAGACATGTTCCCTTATCCTTCTGGTGCGGGCTTACACGTTGGACATCCACTTGGATATATTGCATCTGACATCTATGCGCGTTACAAACGTTTGCAAGGTTTCAATGTCTTGCATCCAATGGGCTATGATTCGTTCGGTTTACCAGCAGAACAATATGCGATTCAAACGGGTCAACACCCTGCAATTACGACTGAAGAGAACATTGCACGTTACCGCGATCAATTGGATAAAATTGGTTTCTCTTACGATTGGGACCGTGAAGTACGTACTTCATCTCCAGAATATTACAAATGGACGCAATGGATTTTTAAACAATTATTCGATTGCTACTACGATAACACAAGCAACAAAGCTGAACGAATTTCCAAATTGGTTGAAGCGTTTGAAGCGAATGGAAATAGTTCAGTTAACGCTGTTTCTGATTGTGAAACGATTTTCTCGGCAAGTGAATGGAAGGCATTTGATGCACGTAAAAAAGAAGAAATTTTACAAGAATACCGTTTGGCTTACTTGGCTGATAGTTGGGTAAACTGGTGTCCTGCCTTGGGAACTGTTTTGGCCAATGACGAAGTGGTGAATGGTGTTTCTGAACGCGGTGGTCATCCAGTTGAACAAAAATTAATGCGCCAATGGTCAATGCGAATCAAAGCGTATGCTGAACGTTTATTGACTGGTTTGGAAACTGTTGATTGGACAGATTCAATAAAAGACCAACAACGCAACTGGATTGGAAAATCGATTGGTTGTAGTCTTCAATTTGGTATTGAGAATTCGGAATTACAAATTGAAGTTTTCACAACGCGTCCTGATACAGTTTATGGTGTTTCGTTCATGGTTTTAGCACCAGAACATCCATTTGTGGATCAAATTACAACTGCTGAATTTGATGAAGGTGTTGCGAATTACAAAAAAGAAGCGTCACTTAAATCAGAACGCGATCGTCAAGCAGACGTGAAGAACATTACAGGTCAATTCACAGGAGCGTATGCTATTCATCCATTCAATGGTGAAAAAGTGCAAATTTGGATTGGTGATTACGTCTTAGCTTCATACGGAACAGGTGCGGTAATGGCCGTTCCTTGTGGCGACCAACGCGATTACGATTTCGCTAAACATTTCAACTTAGAAATTAAAAATATTTTTGCTGACGTTGATATTTCGGAGGCAGCTTACACGGAGAAAGATGCAATAATTGCGAATTCTGATTTCTTGAACGGATTGGATGCAAAAACGGCCATGAAAAAAGCCATTGAAGCCATCGAAGAAAAAGGACTAGGAAAAGGAAAAACGAATTACCGTTTGCGCGATGCAGTTTTTAGTCGTCAACGTTATTGGGGTGAACCGTTCCCAGTTTATTTTGAAAATGAATTGCCAAAATTGGTAAACGATGATCAATTGCCGATTCGTTTGCCAGAAGTAGATAAATACTTGCCAACGGAAGAAGGTGAGCCGCCATTAGCACGTGCAACCAAAGAAGCGTGGAAAGAACAATTCCAAGGCGATCGAATGGATTACAACACGATGCCAGGTTGGGCGGGAAGTTCTTGGTATTTCTTGCGCTACATGGATCCAAAAAATGAAACGGAGTTTGTTTCGAAAGAAAAAGCGGATTATTGGAAACAAGTCGATTTATACATCGGTGGTTCTGAGCACGCAACAGGTCACTTGTTGTATGCGCGTTTCTGGACAAAATTCTTGTTCGACCAAGGATACATTTCGTTTGATGAGCCTTTCGCTAAAATGATCAACCAAGGGATGATTTTGGGAAGAAGTAGTTTTGTGTATCGCGTGAAAGATTCAAATAAATTCGTTTCGAGTTCATTGAAAGACAACTATGAAGTTGCTGCTCTTCACGCAGACATTTCGATGGTTGACAATGACAAATTGGATATTGAAGCGTTTAAAGCATGGCGTTCTGAATTTGCAAATGCAGAATTCATGTGTGAAGAAGATGGTTCTTACATCTGTGGAAACGAAGTCGAAAAAATGTCGAAATCGAAGTACAACGTTCAAACGCCTGATGAATTAGTCGAAAAATTTGGAGCAGATACCTTGCGTATGTATGAAATGTTCTTAGGTCCATTAGAGCAAAGTAAACCGTGGGACACAAAAGGAATCAATGGTGTACACAACTTCTTGCGCAAATTATGGCGTTTGTTCAACATCGATGAAAATGGTCAAGCACATCTTTCTGCAGAACCAGCTGGAAAAGATTCATTGAAAACATTGCACCGCACCATCAAAAAAATGACAGACGATTTAGATCGTTTCTCCTTCAACACGGGCGTTTCAAATTTCATGATTTGTGTGAATGAATTGACGGATCAAAAATGCAGTAACAAACAGATTTTAGAAGAAGTGTTGATCATGCTTTCGCCTTATGCGCCGCACATTTGTGAAGAATTGTGGGTTAAATTGGGTAACGAAGCAGGAACAATCAATTTTGCAAAATTCCCTAAATTTGATGAAAGTCACTTAGTAGAAGCAAATCATGCCTATCCAGTTTCCTTCAATGGAAAAATGCGTTTAAAAATTGAATTACCAACGGCATTTGGAACAAAAGAGGTCGAAGAAGCAGTTTTAGCAAATGCAGATGCACAAAAATGGTTGGAAGGCAAAGCACCAAAGAAAGTGATTGTTGTTCCAGGCAAGATCGTGAACATTGTGCTTTAAATAGAAGCAAAAGATAAAGTGAAAGGCGGACATTGTTCGCCTTTTTTGTTTTCCCGTTGGCAGGAATTTCGTTTGGCCGCACATTTAATAACTAGTTAAAAAACAGCATGCTAAGTGAAAAGCTAAAAATATGGCATACACTTTGCTTCTGCGTTTGGACTTAAATTAAAGATTATGAAAAAGTTTGCTTATTTCTTTGGATTAGTAGGATTGGTTGTCTTGATGACAAGTACAACAGAAGTGACATACCCAACTGTTACCAACAAGGCTTTTCAAGCTGGAGAGAAATTACGTTACCGTGTTACTTACGGATTTATGGATGCTGGTGAAGCGGTGATGGAAGTGAAAACATCTACCAAAAAAGGCGCAGGTCGCGAATTGTTGCAAGCAACTGGAACAGGAAAAACACTTGGAGGATTCAACGCATTCTATAAAGTGAATGATAAATATGAAACGTATTTAGATAAAAAAGGAATTTTCCCTTGGTTCTTTGTACGCCGAGTTGATGAAGGTGGATACAAAATCAATCAAGATTATACCTTTAATCACGATAAATACAAAGTGAACAACGGTAAAGGAAAAGATTTCAAAATTCCGATTGGAATTCAAGATATGATTTCTTCTTTCTATTATGCAAGAACTTTGGATTTCAAAAACATGAAGAAAGGAAAAACGTTTGAGTTCAAATGTTTCATGGATGATGAAATCTACAACTTGAAAATCAAATATGTGGGTGATGAGGTAATCAGTATTCGTAAAGGAAAATTCAATTGCCACAAATTTGTACCAGTTGTTCAAACAGGTCGTTACTTCAAAAGTGAAGAAGATGTTAACTTCTGGGTAACGAACGACGATAACAAAATCCCAGTTTTGGTGAAAGCTAAAATTCCTGTAGGTGTTGTGAAAATGCACTTAGTTGAATGGAGCGGATTGAAAAATGAACTAAAAAGCAAGGTAAAATAAATCAATTCAATTAATTGAAAACGCCACTTGGATGTAAATCTGAGTGGCGTTTCTATTTTATTAAAAATCGACTTTTGATAAAAAATTCTCACTAATTTTTAAAAAGGTTAGTTTGGTAATTCTTTTCATTTAATTTTGCTCAAAAATCATTCTATGGATAGCACATTTGCATTAGTGGAGAAGGAGGCAATAGCTGATTTACATTTTCCGACAACGGAAGTATTGAAATCAGAAAAAGAAGCATTAGCTTTGAAAGTGGAGTTGGAAAGAGCAATTGCGCTTGGAAATTTGGAACACCATAAAGTAAAAATTTACTTTGAGGATGACAAAAAGAAAAGAGTGGTGAATACGACAATTTGGGCAGTTACGGATAACGCAATCGTTTTAAAGCAAAATGTAGTGATTCCGATTAAAAGAATATATAAATTAGAAATTTAAAGGGTAATCATGTCTAAGAGAAGAGCCATAATTAGTTACGATAAATTAACTATCGATCAAAAGAAACAAATCTTGAAGGATTTTCCTGATGGATACATTAACCATTTGACAACAATCAAAACTCCGACAGGCGAAATGTTGGATGCTTTGATGTGGGAAACAGAAGAAGTTATTTACTTGGTGAAAATCAATAAAATTGTTCCAAAAGCAGCTGTTGTTGATGACGAAGATGATGACTTTGAAGAAGATGAATTCGACAAAGTTGACGTGAAAGATGACGAAATGGATTCAGACGACGATGAAGAAGAGGATTATGACAAGCCAGACGTTGATGAAGAAGACGATGACGAGGAATAATCGTACGATATAAGTTTAGAAAAATCCTGTGCTCTTAGCATGGGATTTTTTGTTTTAGGGAGTGTAAAAGGTGGCTCTTGATAATGTGTTGCAGTAATGTGAGCCATAGGAAAAAGTGGTGATTTTTATTTTAGTATCGGAGTCTAAAAATTTGAGCAGTTGAATAATTCTTTCTAAAAGTAGATTTCCCGAACAATTAAATGTTTGATCAATACTTGGGATGTACAAAGTATACATTTGAATGAATGATTTATCCCTAAAAAGTTTCTCAATTTCTGGAGGATAACTATACCGAATAATAAGATTATCTAAGTCGAGTATTTGACCATCTCTTGTATTTCCAATAAAAATTTCGCGTCGCGGCATAGGACGAATGTAAAACACAATTGTATCGCGTGCGTTGATTGAAGTATCACTACCATTTAGATAAAAGTGTTCAATTAGAAGTATTGAACTATCCGTCAAATTTGGGTAAATGAAAATTGTAGATGGTTTTTCTTCAGTTGTAAATAGAGAATCTTTTCGTAGACAGGTAATTTTTAGTTGTAGGCATGAATCTGCTGAACTGATTGAATTTGCGATTCCGCGATAAAGCAATTTTATTGGTGTTGTGTCATTAACAATTTGCCCATTCACCAGAATTTGGCTTGATCCAACTACATGAATTATTAAGAATAGAGGAATTAAGAGCTTCGTTTTCACAGTTCACCTTTTCCTAGAAATTCAGGAAGGAGAAATAGTAACAAAAAATCCCGCGCCAATTGGTGCGGGATTTTTTATAATATGAAAGTTATGTTTCTTTAATCGTTCAATTTCAAGACAGCCATAAATGCTTCTTGTGGAACTTCTACGCGTCCAACTTGGCGCATGCGTTTCTTTCCTTCTTTTTGTTTTTCCAACAACTTACGTTTACGTGAAATATCACCACCATAACATTTTGCGGTAACGTCTTTACGCAAGGCTTTGATTGTTTCACGCGCAATGATTTTTGCACCAATTGCCGCTTGAATTGGAATTTCGAATTGTTGACGCGGGATTAATTCCTTCAATTTCGCACAAATTTTCTTTCCTAAATCAAAAGCATTACTTCTGTGAACCAAGGCTGAAAGTGCATCCAATTGTTCGCCATTCAATAACAAGTCCATTTTAATCAAATCCGATTGTTTGTAACCAATTGGATGATAATCAAACGAAGCATATCCGCGAGAAACTGATTTCAAACGATCATAAAAATCGAATACAATCTCTGCCAATGGCATTTCAAATGTCAACTCAACACGGTCTTGTGTCAAATACACTTGGTTGCGCAATTCACCACGTTTCTCAATACACAAATTCATGATTTGACCAATGTATTCCGATTTCGTAATGACTTGTGCTTTGATATATGGTTCTTCAATGCGATCAACTCCAGATGGATCTGGCAATTCAGATGGATTATTTACCGTAAATGCTTTGTCTTTGTCTTTCGTCATGTAACAGAAATACGAAACGTTGGGAACTGTCGTAATAACTGTCATGTTGAATTCACGCTCCAAACGCTCTTGGATAATTTCCATGTGTAACATTCCTAAGAATCCACAACGGAAACCGAAACCAAGTGCAGCTGAAGATTCTGGTTCAAACACCAATGATGAATCGTTCAATTGCAATTTTTCCATTGAATAACGCAATTCTTCGTAATCATCCGTTTCTACTGGATAAATTCCAGCAAATACCATTGGTTTTACATCCTCGAATCCTTTGATTGGAACTTCACATGGATTGGCAGCTAAAGTAATCGTATCACCAACTTTTACTTCTTTCGCTGTTTTAATTCCTGAAATAATATAACCAACATCTCCTGCTCGAACTTCTTGTTTTGGATTTAAATCCATTTTCAAAATTCCAACTTCATCGGCGTTGTAATCCTTTCCAGTATTTAAGAAACGTACTTTATCACCCTTGCGAATGATTCCGTTTTTCACACGGTAATAAGCAATAATTCCTCTAAATGGGTTGAAGACAGAATCAAAAATCATTGCTTGTAAAGGCGCATTTTCATCACCTTTTGGAGCTGGAATACGATTAATACCTGCTTCTAAGATTTTATCAACTCCTAATCCAGTTTTACCTGATGCAGGAATGATATCATCCATGTCACAACCAATCAATTCAATAATTTGATCTGAAACTTCTTCTGGCATTGCACCTGGCAAGTCCATTTTATTTAAAATTGGAATAATCTCTAAATCGTGCTCTAATGCCAAGTACAAGTTCGAAATTGTTTGTGCTTCAATTCCTTGAGAAGCATCAACAATTAACAAGGCTCCTTCACAAGCTGCAATCGAACGAGAAACTTCGTACGAGAAATCTACGTGTCCCGGAGTATCAATCAAATTCAAGATATAATCTTGTCCTTCAAATTTATAATTCATTTGAATCGCGTGACTCTTAATTGTAATACCACGTTCGCGTTCCAAATCCATATCATCTAAGGCTTGTGCTTGCATGTCGCGATCGGAAATCGTTCCAGTCGTTTGCAATAAGCGATCGGCCAAAGTACTTTTACCGTGGTCAATGTGGGCGATAATACAGAAATTACGTATATTCTTCATAAATAAATTTGACTAATTGATAGACCTTGTTTTTCAATAAGGAGAGCAAAAATACATCAAAAAATCTATATTTCCTCGCTATTTGCTAAGACTTTAAGCCACGTTGAACTGGAATGATTTTCAGAGTAAATTAAAAAAGAAAAGGAGGACTCTTGCAAAATCCTCCTTTAAAACCTAAACCTAAACTACTACTACTTATGAAAACTAACTTTTACTACTATTTCGATTTTCAAATTGTGTGCCAACTTTTCAAATCGTTTGTCGGTAATTGTTATCTATTAAACGCTTATGACCTTAAAAAATTACAGTTCTTTCTGCATTTTAACGTTTTTTAAGGAAGTGAGTAAAATTAGTGGACAGCCTTAAATCGATAAATCCCTTTGTTTATAAGGATTTAGACGTTATTAACAATTCATATTTTTTAAATTTCGTTTTGTCCTTTTTCTATACGAAAGAATTATTTTTAACTTCGTTGCCAATGAGTTCAAACGCAGAAAAATTCAGTAAAAAAGGAGTGCGCACAAGTTACGTGTCGACAGTGATAGGAATTTCACTTGTATTGTTCATGATTGGATTGGTACTTGGCGGATTCTTTGGGCTTGACAATGTGCAAAAGCAAGCGAAAGAAAGTTTGCAGGGCGATTTGTTTTTTAAAGCTGAAATGAATGATGCGGACATCAAGCAAATTGAGCAAGAATTGAAATCATGGGATCAGTTCAGTGAAGTGTTTTTCGTTTCACCTGAACGGGCGATTGAAGAATTCAGTGGCTCTGATCAAAGTGCTGGTGAGATTTTAGAAATTTTTGAAGGTGAAAATCCGTTACCTGCAACTATTGGTTTTAAACCAAAGGCAGAACATGCAACGAAAGAAGGCATGGAAAAAATCAAAAAAGATTTGATGGCTGCTTATCCAGATCAAATTGATGAGGTAAATTATGACAAAGCAAGTGTTGAATCGGTGAATTTAGGTTTCAAGCAGTTTGTTTTCTTGTTTTTAGCGGTTGCAGCTTTATTAATTATCGTTGCCGTTGCGATGATCAATAATACGATTCGTTTGGCTTTGTATTCAAAACGCTTTACCATTAAAACAATGCAATTGGTTGGTGCAAAACCAAGTTATATTCGCAAACCGTTCTTAGTTCAAGCGATTTTTCAAGGAGCCGTTTCGGCCATTATTGGTTTAGGATTGTTAATGACCTTGTTTTATGCCCTGAACAATACATTGGATGCATTTGAAATAAGTTATTCATTGCAAAGCTTTTTATTACTGACTGGTTCATTGCTTGTAATCGGTATTGTTATCACACTAATTTCCACTTGGTTCGCTCTTAACAAATATTTGCGAATGAAATTGGACGATTTATATTAAATTTGACCCATGGAGGATAAAAAGTCACAATTCGGATTTCAACCGGAAAACTATAAAATTCTTTTGATTGGTTTAGCAATCAATATCTTAGGATTTCTTTTAATGATTGGTGGTGCTGCAAAAAGCCCAAACGAATTTAATGAGGCTGAGATTTTCAGTTCTACACGTATTACTGTTGCGCCAATACTAATTGTTGCTGGTTACATCGTAATCATGTACGCAATTATGAAAAAGAAAAAAGTCAAAAAAGACTAAGCACACAATTTTATGGATCTTATTCAAGCACTCATTTTAGCCATCATTGAAGGCTTAACTGAGTTTTTACCTGTTTCTTCAACAGCACACATGATTTTCACCAGTTCTATCTTTGGAACGAGTGGAGATGAATTCGTGAAAATGTTCCAAGTTTCAATTCAATTTGGCGCCATTCTTTCAGTTGTTGCTTTGTATTGGAAAAAATTCATGGACTTCAAATCACCAATGTTTTATGTTAAACTTGGTTTGGCCGTGATTCCTGCTTTGGTGCTTGGAAAATTATTCGATGATAAAATTGAAGCAGTTTTAGAAAAACCAATTCCTATTGCGATTGTTTTGATTGTTGGTGGAGTTGTTTTATTGTTCGTTGATCGTTTTTTCAAACGCCCACGCATCCTGAAAGAAGAGAATATCAGTATTCAAAAAGCAATTATTATCGGATTTTGGCAATGTTTGGCAATGATGCCAGGAACAAGTCGCTCTGCTGCATCTATTATTGGTGGAATGCAACAAGGATTGTCACGTAAATTGGCAGCTGAATTTAGTTTCTTTTTGGCTGTACCAACGATGTTAGCTGTAACGTGTTATTCAGTTTTCTTGAAAGATTGGAAGGTAAAAGGAATTGAGCAAAAAGGATATGAAATGATTACTGCGAGTTCTCAAAACATTACATTTTTCGTAGTTGGGAACATTGTTGCGTTCATTGTTGCTTTATTCGCAATCAAATTATTCATCGGAATCATCGATAAATACGGTTTCAAAATTTGGGGAATTTACAGAATTCTTGTTGGAATCGCGCTATTGCTCTACTTCACATTGGCGTAATGAATTACCTAGAAGGAGAAACAATTCTTGTCGACAAACCATTAACGTGGACGTCGTTCGATGTTGTAAGCAAGTTGCGTTGGAACATCAAACAAGTGTTGGGTGTAAAGAAAATCAAAGTTGGTCACGCTGGTACATTGGATCCATTGGCAACAGGCTTGTTGATCATTTGCATTGGCAAGCACACGAAACGCATTGATGAATTGATGGGAGGAATGAAAACCTACACAGGTACAATTCTTCTCGGAAAAACAACTGCTTCTTACGATTTGGAAAGCGAATACAACGCTGAATTTCCAACGGAACACATTACACCAGAAATCCTGGAACAAGCACGTCAACAATTTATCGGAACGCTGCAACAAGTGCCACCAATTTTCTCTGCAAAACAAGTAGATGGAAAACGTGCCTATGATTTAGCACGTGCTGGAAAAGAAGTTGTGTTAAAAGCAAACACGATTGAAGTAAGTGATTTTAAAATTTCGATTGAACGATTTCCAGAAATTGACTTTGAAATTAGTTGTTCCAAAGGAACGTACATCCGCTCAATCGCGCATGATTTCGGTCAAGCAGTTCAATCTGGAGGAACCTTAATCGCTTTGCGCAGAACGAAATCAGGTGATTTTTCTGTTGAAAATGCAAAGACAGTTGAGGAGTGGGTTGAGGTGATTCGAGGGACTTCTGAATTTACTACTTGACAAAGGCTTCTAGATTTTGTATCTTTGCACTCCTTTTCATTGAAGAGGACTAAAAAAACGTTGTATGAGTAAAATGAAACTTTCCGATTTTAGTTTTGATCTACCAGAAGAACTAATCGCAGAATACCCAAGTGATAATCGCGACGAAGCGAAAATGATGGTGATTCACCGCGAAACTGGAAAAATCGAACATAAATTGTTTAAAGATTTAATTAATTATTTCTCTGAAGGAGATGTAATGATTATGAATAATACGCGTGTATTTCCAGCTCGTATGTATGGAAACAAAGAGAAAACAGGTGCTAAAATCGAAGTTTTCTTGTTGCGTGAATTGAATCGTGAAAGTTTATTGTGGGACGTTTTAGTTGACCCAGCTCGTAAAATTCGTATCGGAAATAAATTGTACTTTGGTGATGATGATTCATTGGTTGCTGAGGTAATTGACAATACTACATCACGTGGAAGAACATTGCGTTTCTTGTTTGATGGACCGTATGAAGAATTTAAAGCGAAAATCACTGAATTAGGTGAAACACCGCTTCCAAAATACATTAAACGCGCTGTTGAAGCGTCTGACGAAGAGCGTTACCAAACGATTTTCGCTTCAGAAGAAGGTGCTGTTGCTGCTCCAACTGCAGGATTGCATTTCTCTCGTGAGTTGATGAAACGTTTGGAATTGAAAGGAATTAACTTTGCTGAAGTTACATTACACGTTGGTTTGGGTACGTTCCGACCAGTTGAAGTGGAAGATTTGACAAAACACAAAATGGATTCAGAGCAAGTAATTGTTCCTGAGAAATGTGCTCAAATCGTAAACAACGCAAAACGCAATAAAAAACGCGTATGTGCAATCGGTACAACTTCTATGCGTTCAATTGAATCTTCTGTTTCTACTGATGGTATGTTGAAAGCGTATGATGGTTGGACAAACAAATTCATTTTCCCTCCATACGAATTCAGTATTGCGGATTCAATGGTAACAAATTTCCACACACCTCTTTCTACTTTGTTGATGATGATTTCAGCATTTTGTGGTCACGAGTTAATGATGGAAGCATACAAACAAGCGATTGAGAACAAATACAAGTTCTACTCGTACGGAGATGCAATGTTGATTTTATAAGATATCAGATATCCAAAATGGAAAAAGTCCTCTCGAATTTCGGGAGGACTTTTTTCATATACAGTAAGTTATAAAGAAATTACTTCGAAAAGCGGTATTTGAAAATGCAGTAAATGGCTCTGAAACCATCTTTCCAGCCAATTTTCTTTCCTTCTTCGTATGTTCTTCCGTAATAAGAAATTCCTACTTCGTAGATTTTGATCTTTGGAACCTTGGCTAATTTCGCAGTTATTTCAGGTTCAATACCAAAACGATTTTCCTTGATCTTAATTTCTTTTGCAATCGAAGTGCGAATCAATTTATAACATGTTTCCATGTCAGTTAAATTTAAATTCGTCATCATGTTGGAAAGATTCGTTAAGAATTTATTTCCTCTTGAATGCCAGTAAAACAAAATGCGATGCGGTTGATGGCCAACAAAGCGTGAACCGTAAACAACATCCGCATTGTCCATAAAGACAGGCTTCAATAATAAATTGTATTCTTCTGGATCATATTCTAAATCGGCATCTTGAACAATCATGTAATCACCCGTACATTCTTGAATAGCGCGATTGATTGCTGCTCCTTTACCCATGTTAACAGGTTGGTTGAATAAACGAATATCCATTTCAGAATTTTTAGCGATGTAGTCCATTAAGGCTTGCTCCGTATTATCTTTCGAACAATCGTTTACAATAACAATCTCTTTTGAAATTTCTCTATCCAACACAACGGCTTTCACTTTGTCCAAAATCAAGTGAATTGTTTTTTCCTCGTTGTAAGCAGGAATGAGAATCGAAAGTTTTTTAAATGACATAAGTTTTGAATTGCATTGTTTTGATCCGATTTTAATCAATACAAATATAATATTAATGGTGATTAAGTCTAGAATTGACAGATAGATATAGGGTTTTCTAACCCAAAATTGAAAAATCAGTTAAGCAGATCAATCAAAAATCAGGAAGTCAATTTAAGGAAAATAAAAACTGAATTAAACAAAATCAATTGATTTATTAAATGCGTAAACTAGTTTAATTCATTATTTTTGTGGCGCAATAAATAATAATGGAGGTTCAAACCAATAATAGCTCAATAGGCAAGAAAATTAAAGCCTATATTGTATTTACAAAGTTCAGATTATCTTCTTTAGTGATTTTATCTGCCTTATCGGGTTATTTATTCGCATTGGATAAATTTCATTCCTACAACGGTCTTCATGTTTTCTATTTAATGTTTGGTGGATTTTTGGTGACATGTGCATCAAATGGTTCGAATCAAATTTGGGAACGTGATTTAGACAAATTGATGAAGCGTACAGAACGCAGACCAATTCCAATGGGATTGATGAGCGTCAATGAAGCGTTTATTATTGTGATTCTATGTCTTTTGGCTGGTACATATATGTTGTACTTGATTAATTTCTATTCAGCTCTTTTAGGCTTCTTCGCATTTATCTCGTATGTATTTATTTATACACCAATGAAACGTGTCACTCCGTGGGCTGTATTTATTGGTGCATTTCCTGGAGCCATTCCTCCGATGTTGGGTGCAATTGCAGCAACAGGGAAATTTGGATTCTTACCAGGTGTTTTATTCTTCGTACAATTTGTTTGGCAATTTCCACATTTCTGGGCGATTGCTTGGGTTTTGTATGACGATTACAAAAGTGCTGGATTTAGTCTGCTTCCATCAAAAACTGGAAAATCAAAACAATCAGCATTTCAAATCGCAGCCTATTCGCTGGCGTTAATTCCGTTTAGTTTATTGCCGTGGTTGTTGGATTGGACAGGAACTTTATCACTCGTCGTAGCAACAATTTGTAGTGGATTATTCTTTTGGTATTCATACCGTTTATTTTTATCCTGCGAAACGAAAGATGCGAAACGCTTGATGTTTGCGTCGTTTATTTATTTGCCAATTATTCAATTCCTCTACGTTTTTGATAAAATTGAACCGATGTTACCGAAACATTGATCGAGAACAAGAATTTAAAAAATCAACCATATGAAAACAGATTTCAGCCAAGAATTAAGTCCAGAACAAAGGGAAAAATCGAAGAAAAACTTAGTTTATCTTGGGATTTTCAGTATTGCAATGATGTTTGCAGGCTTCACTTCCGCTTACATTGTTTCTATGGGTGACTCGTTTTGGTTAAAAGCGCCGTTCCCAATGGCATTTTACATTTCAACTGCGGTAATCATTCTAAGTTCTGTTTTCCTTGAACTAGCAATTCGTTCAGCAAAAAGGAATAATCAATCCGTTCTTCGTTTGATGATGGTAATGGTCTTGCTTTCAGGAATTGGATTTGTGTATTTCCAATTTAAAGGATATGGAGCAATGGTTGACAAAGGAGCAAATCCTTTCAACAGAAATATTTTGGTGACCGATGGTCGTTATGGTGATTATTACGAAGTAAAATACAAAGGTGATTTTATCGAAATTGACGGGAACGATTATTTGGTAAAAGGCAAAAAAATGAGCGATGCTGATTTAAAGGCTTATCAAAAGTTCATGTCACAATTTTTAATTGTAAAACCGAACAAACCATTTGCAGTTACGAATTACGGTAAAGATTTTATTTTGTATTACAACAGTCAACCGTTGGGATTAATCAATGGTACATTGGCAACACCAGATGGAAAAGAAATTCAAAACGTAGATCAAGTGCGTTTGAGAGATTTAGCAATTCACGTGCGTGATGGTCGTGGTGATTTCTTTGTAAAAGGGAAACCAGGAAAAGATTTCCAAATCTACTTTAAAGGAAAAGAGTTGCAATACAACAATCGAGAATTGACCATGAATGGAAGAAAATTGGATAATTACCTTCACATTAAGTCAATGGAATCGGCTGATACGGCAACTTCATACCTTTGGTTAATAACAATTCTGCATTTAGCACATATTGTATTTACTTTGCTATACATGGTAAAACTTACAATTGCTTCATTTGCAGGTAAATACAATAGTGAAGACAGCCTTTCATTAAGGCTCGGTGCAATTTTCTGGCATTTTTTAGGACTATTATGGGTCTATTTGTTGCTTTTTTTACTTTTTATTCATTAAACTTGCATAAAAATTTTTAGTAATGGCAGGACACGCTTCTAATCAGATTGATGCTAGTACACTTTGGGGAGGGAAAGTTTCTCCTTTTAGTACAAGCTATGGAAAGTTGATGATGTGGTTCTTCCTTGTGTCTGATGCATTGACATTTGGGGGACTATTAATTGCTTACGGTTACACACGCCACGATGCACAAGATGCATGGCCTATCGGTGAGGAAACATTCAATTCTTTACCATTCTTGGGTCACGGATATCCGTTAATTTATGTTGCCTTGATGACGTTCATTTTGATCGTTTCTTCTGTAACAATGGTATTGGCTGTTGAAGCTGGTCACCGTATGGATAAAAAAGGGGTTATCAAATGGATGATTGCTACTATTATCGGTGGTTTCTTTTTCGTTGGTTCTCAAGCTTGGGAGTGGAGTCACTTCATCCACGGTTCAGAGTTTGGAAAAGTTGAATTAGCGGATGGTTCACAAGCAATTGTTAAAGGTCATTTCGGTGAAATCAAAAACTTTGAAGTTTTAGAAGCTGGAAAACACCACAAAAAAGGAGATGTTATCACTGAAGATTTAATGCACCAATTCCAACATGCAGTAGTTGCTGGTAAAATCAACAATGGTATTATCACATTGCACGACGGTTCAAAAGCGAAAGTGAATAAAGCAGCTGATGAGCACATGGAGTTAATCATCAAAAAAGATGGTAGCGTAAATAAAATTGGAACACACATCGAAGGTAAAAAGGCTTGCGATATGTATTATGAAGCCATTAATGCTGGTACTCCACGAAAAGTGATATACGGTGCGAACCTTGAAGAAAACGAATATGGTCCGCAACAATACGGTCAATTCTTCTTCTTCATTACAGGTTTCCACGGTTTCCACGTTTTCTCAGGAGTAATGATCAATATCATTATTTGTTTGGGAGTTGTTTCTGGAACTTACCACAAAAGAGGTCACTACGAAATGGTAGAAAAAACTGGACTTTACTGGCACTTTGTCGATTTAGTTTGGGTATTCGTATTTACATTCTTCTACCTAGTATAATTTTAATTCGAAAAATTCTTAGTTATGTTAAGAGACGACGTTATAGAATATTCTTTGGATACTCACCACAGTGAGGAGCAAGGAAAAGCAATCAGAAAGAAAATTTGGATGGTAACCGCATTATTAACTGCGATTACGATTGTTGAAGTTGCTTTGGGTGCATTCATTAAACAAAGTTCTGGTGCATGGCCGTTTGTAAAATGGTCTTTCATTATCATGACCTTGTTGAAAGCAGGATACATCGTTATGGTGTTCATGCACTTAGGGGACGAGAAAAAAAGTTTGAAATACGTAATTTTAGTCCCATACTTTTTATTTATGGCATATTTGATTTACATCGCATTGATGGAAGCAACTGCTGTAGGTAATGCATGGGAAACTTACGGAGGATAAAATAATTTAGCTTTATGGCTGTTAAAACTACTGCCGGACGAATAAAAGTATTATACGTTTTTTTACTTTTATTCGGTCCGGCTTTGTTATTGATATTCATATCTACGCGTGGATGTGAACACAAATTCAAAACACTTGATGATTACGGTCAAGCTGTGAACTATTCCTTTACTGATGCACGAGGCAAGAAATTTACTTCGAAAGACTTTGAAGGAGATATTGTTCTTGTCACAACAATTCAAGAAACATGTCCTGATAGCTGTGCAATTTCCTTATGGCATGTTGGGCAGGCAATCTATCGCCACATACGACAAAACAAACACAAGCGCTTGAAACAAGTGAGAATCATTTCATTTGCTACAGATGGTGAAGGAAATCCGATTACGGATTTGACGACAATCAATGAAATGTTGCATGACAGAATTGAAGGCTATGATCCAGACTTATGGTACTTAGCAGCTGGTGATGCTCGTTCACTATATGATTTTAAGCATAACAACGAAAAATTACTAAAAGAAGGAAAAGAATTTTTTGGTGGTGAAGCATTTCAAGAGCTCATTTTATTGTTGGATAAAAAGAATCATTTACGAATGGTCCTTTCAGGTAAAACGGAGGGTATGATTCGTCGTATGAATGAAGATGTAGCATTACTTCAGAAAGAATACGACAAAGCGAAAGCTAAAAAGGAAAAGTCAAAAAAATAGTAGTGTAGAATGAGATTAGTCATTGCATTCGGGTTATTTGTTTTGATTGCAGCATGTTCTTCCAAAGAGGAAAAAAAACATGTTCTACCATTTATTGGAAATTTCGATATTGAATACAAGCTAGTAGATGGTGTTGAAGTCACAGATACAGTTTATCCTATTGTTCCATATTTTTATTTCAGAAATCAAGATTCAGCTTTGGTGAAAAGTACGGATATGAAAGGAAAAGTATGGATTGCTGATTTTTTCTTTACAACGTGTCCAACGATTTGTCCTACAATGACAAAGAACTTAAAAGCATTGAATGATGCGACACAGGATTTGAAAAACGATGTTCAGTTCATGTCGATTTCAATAAATCCAGATCATGACACTCCTTCTGTACTTAAGAAATACAAAAAACATCACGGTATTACTGCTTCGAATTGGCAATTTTTCAGCGGAAACGAAGAAGAAACACACACACTTGGAATTGAGAATTTTCAAATATTTGCTGGTCGCGATGAGGAGGCAGAAGGAGGATATGCTCATTCGGGTGCGTTCACCTTGGTAGATAAAGAAGGGTACGTTCGAGGCGTTTATTTAGGAACAGATAAAAAACAAGTTGAACAATTAGAGAAGGATTTACGTTTACTATTAAAAGAAGAATATGGAATTAATGGATCAAAGTAAAGCAGCTAGTGCGAAAAAATTAATTATTGCACTTTCAGTAGTTATTCCCCTTGCTGTAGCAGCATTGTTTAAAATTAGAATTGGTGATTATAACTTGACATTTTTGCCTGGGATTTATGCGACAATTAATGCGTTGACAGCACTTGTGTTAATTGGTGCATTAAGAGCAGTTAAAGCAAAGAAAATTGAACTGCATAGAGGATTGATTCGCTTGGCACTGTTATTATCATCTCTGTTTTTAGTTTTGTATGTGGTGTATCACATGACATCCGATTCAACAATGTATGGTGATACCAACCATTCTGGAACCTTGGATATTTTGGAAAAAGCTAAAGTTGGAATGACAGCATATGTCTATTACGTATTGCTGATTTCTCACATTTTATTGAGCGTTGCAGTTATTCCGGTGGTATTGTTCACGTATTTATTTGCATGGCAAGGGAATTACGAGAAACACAAAAAATGGACGAAAATTGCATTCCCTATTTGGTTGTATGTTGCTGTTTCAGGAGTTATTGTTTACTTCATGATTAGCGACTATTACATTCGATAAAAGAAGCACTAAATCCTGAATTCGATTACAATCTATTATCAATTAAAAAAGTCGTGTATTGCTACACGACTTTTTTAATTTCTGCTTGATTAAGTGCTATTAATCGTTCAATGTTATTTTGATCATTGCATCTTCTTTATCTTTCTTGTAAACTTCAAGTAAGAATGTTTTGTCTGCTACGTTGTTGATACGTGTTACTTGGAATTGATATGCTTTGATACCATCCAAATTTTCTAATTCAGCAACTGTATGGCGTTCAACTGTTCCGTCAGCATCGCTTATTTTGAAAGCACTTAAGTAACCACCAGCTCCATTTTTGTGCTCAGCAGGAACTTTGTTTAAAGCTAAATCCGCATTTTTTGGATTATCTACGAACAAAATATAGTGATCACCATTGTTTTCAGCATATTTGATACTTAATTGTCCTTCAGCATACGGCATGTAAGAATCACCTGTAACAAATGCTTGATTTTTAGGTAATTTTTTCGACCAAGCAACGTTTCCATCTGCATTGATTTTAGTGATAACAACATGACCAAAATGGTTAACTGTTGCAGTTGATGTCATTACCATTTCTGTGCGAATGTATTGTTGTTCACCAATAATGATATAACTTCCATCAGCTTGAGCAACAAATTCTAACATTTTTAAATCTGCAATACCAGCTTTACCAGCTTCTTCACGTGATTTAATTTTTTCTTGTTCTTTGTCCGTATTGTATTGTTGAATAAGGTCTAATGGGAATTCATAATTCCATACATCTGAAACTTCCCCGTCTTTCGTCATTTTAAAACAATAAATACCGTTCGTATTGAAACTAAGTGCCGAATTACCAGTCCAGTTTACTTTAACGTCATATCCATTTGCGTAATAACCAGCACATGTAATGTTTCCGTTTTTATCTTCTAGCAAATTGAAACGTTGGAACACCAATTTCCCGTCAATATCTAAGGCATTTTGAATAACCTCTTTTTGATTTTTAATCGTTAGTAATTCAAATTTTTTCTTTTCGTTAAGATAAATAAGCATGTAAGCATTACCTTCTGAATCAATCGTATAAGCAAGATTGTTCATTTCTTTCTCTGTATAAGGCATTTTAACCTCTCCAGCCCAAAGTTTACCCATTTTGGAATCAAATACACAAAAACCAATTTCATCTTTGTTTACTGCATCTGATTTTTCAGCGGGTTTAACGCGATATTGAATCAACACTTTTGATTTATCAAACGATTGATAAACATCAAATTTAGTTCCGTCCAATTTAAGAAAACGTTGATCAGACTCACTTACTGGAGTTCTTCCATCCTCATCACGTCCACAATTTGTAACTGGTCGACTTGTTGTGAAAAGTGTTTTAGATTCTTTAAAGGTTCCTGTTGCAACGTCAATTTCACGAGAATAAATTGTAAATGTTTTGTCTGCTTTATTGTATGCTTCAAAAATGTAAACTAAAGCATCTTTCGTTTGAATGATACGTTGAACTTTAGCATATTTTGGAAAATCTTCATATACTTTTCTTGAACTTTCTTTCATTGTGGTAGCATCGTACCCTTGAATCGTAACTAATTCTCCATCCGTTTTAACAGAGATAGTTTTGTTATCAGCAACTGTTACGTATTTTTTGTGTTTAGCATCCACAACTGGAAATGGCTTAGAAGCATCTAAAGTAAAATCTTTAGACAATTTCACCTGACTCATTGAATAAAAAGTCAATGTGGTGAAGATTAAAAAGAGTGTTTTGTTCATAAATGATAAGATTAATAGTATAAAGGTCAAATATACTTATTTCAGCAAACTAAAGTGGCAGAGATTCACTTTATAACGTTCGGTTTAGATAGATTTATGATTTGTTGCCAAACAATTTCAGATGCTGCATCCCAACTAAATTGTTTGGAACGTTCTAAACCTGCTAATGCAAGTTGCTGTTGTAATACTTTGTCTGAATAAAATTCAGTCATTTTTGCAGCGATATCTTGCACATCAAAAGGATCGCAATAAAGTGCTGCATTGCCTGCTACTTCTGGAAGTGAAGTTAAATTCCCAGAGATAATAGGTGTTCCACATTTCATCGCTTCAACAAGAGGAATTCCGAATCCTTCAAAGTAGGGCACGTAAGTTAGGGCAAACGCACTAGCTGTAATTTTTGAAAGTTGTTCAATTGGCAAATGTCCAGTGAAATGAATTTGGCTTCGTTCTTTTTCAGACAAATCGAGTTGAAGGGGATTGTTTTTCCAAAGCGATTCACCAACGATCACAAGTTGTACTTCTGAATGCGTATCGTGTTTAAACTTGACGAAAGCTTCAATTAAGCGTTTCACATTTTTTCGTGGATGAATAGCTCCGACAAATAAAAAGTAAGGTAAATCGTTTGAATATGCTTTTCTGATAAGAACCTTTTCATCTTCATCCAATGGTTTGAAATAATCCGAAGCACCGTTCCAAGCTACGGTAATTTTTTCTTCTGTCAGTTGGTATTGCTTTATTAAGTCTTGTTTCGAATACGCTGAAACAGTAATGATTTTGTCTGCTTTCTTGGCAAACTTGGGAACATAATGTTTTAGGTATTTTAAGGCTGAAAAAGGCAAATCTTTCGGATAATGTTCAAAATTGATATCATGGATTACAGCAATTTGAGGAACATTCGAACCTAATGACAAATAGCCATCTGGGGAATAGAAAACGTCAATTTTATGTTTTTTCAGGGCACGTTTTACCGCCACTTCAAACCAATAAATGAATAAAAAAGGATGACGAGCCGGTGGTGAAAGAACAATGGGCGTTACGTTTGGGCCAAAAATAAATTTCTGGTCAAAAGGGCGATCAAAGAAAAATACAAACTCATGTTCGGGATGATTTTGAACAAGGCGTTTTGTGATTTCAAAAGTATACCAACCGAAACCTTCCATCTTGGATGAAAGCAGAAATCGTGTATTTATGGCTATTCTCACAAACAGTTAAAAGTTCAAAATGTAATTAGAACGCTTTTCTTTTCCAATTGTTGTTGCAGGACCATGACCGCAATGAACAACTGTATCTTCTG
>CAJAVU010000035.1 GCA_903945495.1 uncultured Flavobacteriales bacterium
AAACTGTTTGTATCCATTTTAATGTCTTTACCAACAATGATAGCCTCGCTATTCAGAGAATCTAAAATTTCGGTATAAATTGATTGCATTTGATCTTGGCGCGAACCATAATAATCCATACTTCGATTAAAACGATCGTGGGAAACGCCATAACTATCCAACAATTTCTTACCTGAACGCTTCATTGTTTCTTGAAAACGAGAAACATGCACATATTTTGCTTGCACATGTGATTCGAGTAAAGACATATCTTTTAAAATCAACACCATTGTATCTCTTGGAATCAAATCATTCGGTTTTGAAATCCCACTCAAACCATCAGAACAAGCGCCCAATAGTATGAATAAAACACAACAGGTGATTAACTTTTTCATCCAGGATAATTAAACGTCATTCGAGCTCCTGTTGTTCCTTCGATGATTTTACCGTTGTCAAACACTAAATTTCCATTCACAAATGTTTTCACAATTGAATGAGAGAAGGTTGTTCCTTCAAAAGGTGACCAACCACATTTGTACAATAAATTATCCTTTGAAACAGTTTGTGGAACAGCATCAACAACCACTAAATCCGCAAAATATCCTTCGCGAATGAATCCACGATTTTCAATTTTAAACAAGATTGCCGGAGCGTGCGCCATTTTTTCTACAACGCGCTCAATCGATATTTTTCCTTGTTTCACTTTTTCTAACATCGCTTGTAAAGCATGTTGAACCAAAGGTCCACCAGAAGGCGCTTTGAAATATGATTGACTTTTTTCTTCCAAGGTATGTGGTGCGTGATCTGTTGCAATCACATCAATCTTGTTATCCAAAACACCTTGAAAAATAGCATCTCGGTCGTTTGCCGTTTTCACAGCTGGATTCCATTTAATGAAATTGCCCTTTGTTTTATACTCTTCATCCGAGAACCACATGTGATGAATACATGCTTCAGCAGTAATCATTTTCTGTTCAAGTGGAAGTGTATTATCAAACAATTCTAATTCCTTCGCTGTAGAAATATGTAAAATATGTAAACGTGTATTGAATTTCTTTGCTAAACGAACTGCTAATGAAGACGAAATATAGCATGCTTCTTCACTTCGAATGGTTGGATGTAACTCAACAGGAACATCTTCACCGTAAATAGCTTTATACTTTTCGATGTTGGCTTTGATTGTTGCTTCATCTTCACAATGTGTCGCAATGAGCATTGGAGGAACTTTCGCAAATAATCCTTCCAATGTTTGCTCACGATCCACCAACATATTTCCTGTTGAGGAACCCATGAAGATTTTCACTCCACACACATTTTTTCCATCTGTTTTCAAAACTTCATCCAAATTGTCGTTTGAAGCACCCATAAAAAAGGAATAGTTGGCAATTGATGTGTTTGAGGCAATCACATATTTATCTTCCAACAATTCTTGTGTCAACGCATTAGGAACCGTATTCGGCATTTCCATGAATGATGTAATTCCACCAGCCACTGCAGCACGTGATTCAGTTCCAATATTTGCTTTGTGCGTTAAACCCGGCTCACGAAAGTGAACTTGATCATCAATACAACCAGGAAGCAAGTACTTTCCTTCTAAATTATATTCTTGTGTGTTTTCAACTGCTGAAAGATTAGCGCCTATTTTCTGGATAATTCCATCCTTAATATAAACATCAGCGACTTGTTGTTTGCCTTCATTGACAATTGTTGCTGAACGCAGTATAACTGAAGAACTCATAGTTTCATTTTTCTCATTTTCCAAACCCCAAAAAAGGCTTCTTTAAAAATTCCAGAACTCATTTTTGAAACACCGTACAAACGATCTACAAACGTAATTGGAACTTCCTTAATCTTGAATCCGTGTCGAACAGCAGCATATTTCATGCAAATCTGGAACGCATAACCTTTAAATGTTACGGCATCCAAATTAATTGTTTCTAACACTTTTTTACGGTAACATTTAAAACCGGCGGTCGTGTCTTTTATTCCAATGAATAAAATAATTCGTACGTAAACACTGGCAAAATAAGACATCAACACACGTTTCAACGGCCAGTTTGAAACTTTTCCACCTTTACAATAACGTGAACCAATGCTTAAATCCGCTCCAGCAACACATGCATCATACAATCGAATCAAATCCTTTGGGTTGTGCGAAAAATCACAATCCATTTCGAAAATGAATTCATAATCTTTTGCAATAGCCCATTTAAAACCATGGATATATGCTGTTCCTAATCCTAATTTACCAGCTCGTTTTTCCAAATGGATTCTACCCGGAAATTCTGCTTGTAACTCGATTACTTTATCTGCTGTTCCGTCAGGGGAATTATCATCAACGTACAAGATATGGAAGTCTTTTTCGAATGCCATGACGGTTCTCGTCATGTTCTCCACATTCTCTATTTCGTTATACGTTGGAATAATAATTACTGAATCTGACACTTTACTTCGGAATTATGACGCTAAAATAATTAATATTCACCAATCAAAAGTTAAAATTCTCTAAATCCCTCGATAGTTTTTATCTTTAGCGAAGTTTATCGCACGTATGTTTCGACTTCTGATCCTTTTCTTGGCATTACCTATTGTTCTTTTTTCACAAACGCAAAAGAATGTCACTTTTTTGGACAAATGGCATGAAGACACTTTAGCATCTAATTCGAGTAAAGTTCGTTACAGTGGTTGCTGGGGATTTGAACGAGAGAATGAAGAATATGCCATTATAGGTTCAACTGAAGGAACACATTTCTTTCACATTAACAATAACAAACTCAAGCAAATCGGATTTGTCGAAGGAAAATACAATTCGCCACAAGTTATTCATCGTGAATTCAAGACATTTGGAAAGTATGCCTATTCCGTTTGCGATGAGGGAACAAGCAGTTTACAAATCATCGATTTATCCTATCTACCTGATTCGGTTGTAAAAGTTGCCGATCTTCAAAATAATCTATTCGGAAAAACACATAATCTATTCATCGACACGAGCAATGCGCTGTTATACGCCTGTTTAGTCACACCAATTATTGGCGGAATTCCGACAAGTATTATTCCGTTGCGTGTATTTAGTTTGGCCGACCCCTTGAATCCAACGTTACTATGGGAAGGACCTGATGATATACCTGTTGTGCATGACATTTATGTTCGTGAAAACATCGCTTTCTTGAATTGTGGTGAATACGGATTACGCGTCTATGATTTTACGAATCCAGCTGCACCGATTTACAAAAGCAATTTAACGTTCTATCAAGATCAAGGATACAATCATCAAGGTTGGTTGAGTCCGAATGGCAAAACCTACATCTTTGCGGACGAAACAAGCGGTAAACGTGTAAAAAAATGCTCTGTTTCGAGTAACTATTCCATTCAAGTGAATCAATTATTTGGCGTGAATAGCGAAAATGGAAGTATCTCACATAACATTATGTGTACGGATGAATTTGCATTTATTGCCTATTACAATGAAGGATTAAGGATTTTTGATATACGCTCGAATCCAAAAGAAATCGCGCATTATGATACGTATCCAGATAATTCTCCGTTTAAAATGAACGGCGCTTGGGGTGTTTATTCCAATTATTCGTCTGGAAACGTGATTATTTCAGATCGTCAATACGGACTATTTCTTTTCAACTTTGATAAGGAAACCTTTTTAGCTGAAACCGCTGAAGAATTCTCCATTTATCCGAATCCAAGTGAGACAGGAACAACGATTACCATTCGTTCTGAGAATGATGAAACAAGTGATTTTAGAATTGAACTCTTTGATGGATTTGGCCGTAAAGTAGATTCTGCTAAGAGTGGATTCAATAGTTATAGTGTAATTGAATCACCTTCCGCTGCTGGAATTTATTTTGCGCGTATTCAGTATGTCAATTATTTAGGAGAAGAATTAATAGTGACGAAAAAAATTAGCGTTCAGTAGTAAAAACATGATTCACGGCGTCTTGAATCAAATCTCCTTCATAGCCTTTACTTTGTAGGAAACGCGTCAGTTTAGCACGTTTTTGCCAGTGATCTTTTTCGCGTGTTAAATCCATAAATTTACGTTCCGCTAAATGCACCAACGCTTCCCAATAATCATCTAGATTGATTTCTTTCAGTGCTTTTTGAATAGAATACGTTGAAATATGCTTTTGCGCTAAGTGACTTTTAATTTTAATACGGCCCCAACGTTTGATTCTGAATTTACCAGATACATAGGCAGAAGCAAATCGTTCTTCATCCAAGAAACGATTGGCAATCAAATCAGCAATGAGTTGTGAGCGTTCATCCTCATTAAACCCCCAAGAAATAAGTTTATTATTGATTTCGAACTGACAACGTTCTTGATAAGCACAAAGCGCTTCAATCTTCGCTTTTGCTTCTAAAAAAGAGTATTTGCACTCCGACTTCATGTCAGAGTGCAATTTCCTCGTTATTCTTATTTACAAATTTGTATTGCAATAAATTGTGTTCAGTTACACCTTGAACAGGTATCCATTTTTTGTATTTGAAGAACCATTTCCATTGTCTTGAAATAAGACCTTTTTTGAAATAAGCTTCCAAATATGGATGAACATGTAAGCTCACATGCGCTTCTTTTCGGTCGAACAATAAATAGTTCAAGTTCGACTCGATTTCTTCTGCATACAAAATACTTGCTTGAACTTCTCCAGTTCCATTACATGTTGGACACGTTTCAGATGTGTTGATATCCGTTTCTGGACGCACACGTTGACGTGTAATTTCAACAACACCGAATTTTGATGGAGGCAAGATATTGTGTTTTGCACGGTCAGATTGCATCACTTCCTTGATTTTTTCATGCAAGGCCTTGTTGTTCTCTCTATCGTGCATATCAATAAAATCGATACAAACAATACCACCCATATCACGCAATTGAAGTACGCGCGCAATTTCTTCCGCTGCTTCAATATTTGTTGCCAATGCGTTGCTTTCTTGTCCATCAGCACCCTTACGGTTACCACTATTGACATCAATAACATGCATTGCTTCAGTGTGTTCAATAATCAAATAACCTCCACTAGGTAAAGGCACTTTCTTACCAAACAATGTTTTAATTTGTTTGCTGATGCCAAAACGTTCGAAAATACTGATTTTGCTATCATACAATTTCAATATTTTTTCACGACCTGGAGCAATACCAGCAATAAATTCTTTCATTTCAGCGAAAAGCGTTTCATCATTTACGTGGATATTTGAAAAATCCGCGTTTAATAAATCACGCAATATAGACGACGTTTTATCAATCTCACCTAACACGCGACGAGGCGGTGTTGCGGTTAAAAGATTGTTGTACATCGTTTTCCACTTGTCAAGTAAATTTTTAAGGTCTTGATCAAGTTGTTCGATCTTTTTATTCTCGGCAACTGTACGGATTATCACACCAAAATTCTTTGGTTTGATCGTTTCCATTAATACTTTGAGGCGATCTCTTTCTTCCTGTTCCTTAATTTTTTGGGAAATAGAAATTTTATCTGAGAAAGGAACCAACACGAGATATCTTCCCGCAAGTGTAATTTCTGCGCACAAACGCGGACCTTTACTTGAAATTGGTTCTTTGGCAACCTGCACTAAGATGGGCTGTGATGATGAAATTATCTCATCAATCTTTCCATCTTTCGGAATATCTTTTTCGCCTTTAAAATAAAGAAGATCGGCTACGTTTTGCTTACCGTGCAGCGTGTTTTTGGTGAACTTATTAAGCGAATTAAATTGAGGTCCAAGATCCAAATAATGCAAAAAAGCATCCTTTTCGTATCCAACATCAACAAACGCAGCATTTAAACTAGGAACAACTTTACGCACTTTACCTAAGTAGATATCACCTACTGCAAAGTCCGTACTTCCATGTTCCTGATGCAACTCAATAAGCTTCCCATCACGCAACAAAGCAAGCCAGATGCCACCTTGACGGACATCGACTACTAGTTCTAAACTCACGAAAGCCTTATTTAAAAGTTAAAAAACAGAAAAAACTTAGCAAGCCAAAACCTACTAAGTTTATAATGTTATGTAACAAAATGTTACTTCTTTTTCTTATGACGATTTTTTCTTAATCTTTTTTTACGCTTGTGCGTCGCCATTTTATGTCTTTTTCTTTTTTTACCGCTTGGCATAATAATTTATTTTAAGTTGTTAATTTCTATGTAATTGCGTCTTTTTTCGAAGGAAAAAAAACACTCCCGTTGTGAAACAGGAGTGCGAAGATAATAATTTCAAATGAATTATTTACAATTCATTGAAAAGTAGTAATTATTTTACGCTTACTTTGTTTTTCACCTCATCAACGAAAGTTTTCGCTGGTTTGAATGAAGGAATGTTGTGAGCAGGAATAATAATAGTAGTGTTTTTAGAAATGTTGCGACCTGTTTTTTCAGCTCTTTCTTTAACAACGAAGCTTCCAAACCCTCTTAAATAAACGTTGTTTCCGTTTGCTAATGAAGATTTAATTGATGTCATGAACGCCTCTACTGCTTTTAGAGCCTCAACTCTCTCCAACCCTGTTTCTTCTGCGATGTCAGCTACGATGTCTGCTTTTGTCATTTTGTTTGTTTTTATTATTCAACTTTGTGATTTTCAAGGCGCAAAAGTACTTCACTAAAAGATTATATTTTTGCTTTCTGAAAAAAAAAAATTAAAATTTTCCCTCAATGGCTGATTTTCACCTATTAATAACGGATTGGTATAGACAAAATAAACGAGCGCTACCGTGGCGTTCGACAAAAGAACCCTATTCGATTTGGTTATCGGAAATAATCTTGCAACAAACCCGCGTAGATCAAGGAACAGCTTACTATCATAAATTCATGGAAAATTATCCTACTGTTATGCATTTAGCCAAAGCAGAAGAGCAAGAAGTCCTAAATTTATGGCAAGGACTTGGTTATTACAGTCGTGCGCGGAACTTACATGCTACTGCTAAACACATTACACACGACTTAAATGGTCAATTCCCTAACAACTTTAAAGATTTATTGAAATTAAAAGGTGTTGGTGAATACACAGCCGCTGCTATTGCATCGTTTTCATTCAAGGAACCTGTTTCGGTCGTTGATGGAAATGTGTACCGTGTTTTGAGTCGCGTTTTTAACATTGACACACCAATCGACTCAACAGAAGGTAAAAAACAATTTGCTCAATTAGCTCAAGAGCTAATCTCGATTAACGAACCGGATACGCACAATCAAGCAATTATGGAATTTGGAGCCATGCATTGTACACCGGCAAATCCCAAATGTGAATCGTGTCCCTTGATTGCACTGTGCATGTCGCATGAAAACAAAACGATTCAAAGTCGCCCAGTAAAAAGCAAAAAAACAAAAGTGAGAGACCGCTTTTTCCATTATCTCCTTTTTGAGGACCAAGAACATTTCTATATTTCTCAGCGGACCGAAAAAGACATTTGGCAAAACATGTATCAATTCCCCCTTATTGAAACGGATATATCAGGTGAATTGAAAAATTTCGAGCCATACACGGAGATTCAAGCGAATTTTGTTTCTTCTGAAATAACGCATTTACTCTCTCATCAGAAAATACATACTTTCTTTTATCATTTTCCAGCAACTTCACTGAGCAAAGAGACCCCTTTGATCAAAGTAAATAAAAATGATTTTGGTGATTTCCCTATACCGCGTATCATTGATCGCTATCTCGAATCACTTTAGTTTCCACTAAATAAAATTTCAAAACAGTTGAATAACTGCTATATTTGTTTTTTAAATCGTCAATCATGGCTGGAAGTGTCAATAAAGTTATTCTAATCGGAAATCTTGGAAAAGATCCTGAGGTTCGTCATCTAGAAAATGGAGCCGTTGTTGCTAATTTTTCTATTGCAACATCTGAAGTTTACACAGATCGCGCAACAGGTGAACGTAAAGAAAACACGGACTGGCATGACATTGTAGTTTGGAGAGGTCTTGCTGAAATAACAGAAAAGTATCTTAAAAAAGGCTACAAGGTTTACGTGGAAGGAAAATTGAAAAAGCGTTCTTGGCAAGATAAAGAAGGAAATACGCGCTACACAACTGAAGTACTTGCAGATGAAATGACCATTTTATCGCGCCCTGAAGGATCTGAGCGCTCAACTGAAGCTCAAGCTCCTTATTCACAAGCAGGAACACCTGCCCCACCTTCAAAAATTGATGATTTACTGAAGGGAGATGACAGTGATTTACCATTTTAAGAAATGAATCTCTCAATAGAACCTTCCATAATTATGCCTCTCACAGAGGCGCTTCACCAAAGCAGTGACTTATCGTTTTCCGTCTTAAACTTCGTCGTTTTAGGCATTTTAATTCTACTTTCTGCTTTTGCATCTGGTTCTGAAGCCGCTTTTTTTTCATTGGGTCCAAATGAAAAGGAGAAATTAAAAGAGGATGAAAGTAAATCATCACAATTGGTTTTAAAATTACTTGAAAACCCTAAAGAATTATTGGCAACGCTCTTGATTACAAACAACTTTGTGAACGTGGGCATTGTAATCCTTTCAAGTGCCATGCTGAACGACTATTTTGGACCTGCTAAAGGGAATGAAACCTTGCGGTTTTTGGTTGAAATAGTTGGAATCACATTTATGTTATTGTTATTGGGAGAGGTCATTCCTAAAATTTACTCAACAAAAAATTCCTTGAGCATAGCCCGCACAATGGCATTTCCAATCAATACTATAAAACGTATTCCTCCCTTGTCTTGGTTGAAAACATTTTTGGTAAACGGTACCAATCTCATTCAAAAAAAGGCTAAGAGAAAAGGTATTAAAATCACCAGTGATGAACTTGAACAAGCTTTGGCGTTAACAAAAGAAGATTCAACCTCAGACGAGGAACACAAAATATTAGAAGGAATTGTAAAATTTGGAAATACCGACGCTCGTCAAATTATGAAGTCGCGTTTGGAAATGACAGCGATACCTTCAGAAATGAATTTTCACAAAGTTCTGGGTGTTATTTTAGATGCTGGTTATTCCAGAATGCCTGTTTATGAAAATGACTTAGACAACGTAATTGGAATTTTGTACATCAAAGATTTGCTTTCACATCTTTCAGAAGATGAAAATTTTGATTGGTTAAAGTTAATCCGCAAACCGCTTTTCACTCCAGAGAATAAAAAAATTGATGATTTATTAAAAGAATTTCAAGAGAAGAAAATGCACATGGCCATTATTGTTGATGAATATGGTGGCGCTTGTGGCTTAATCACCTTGGAAGATATTCTGGAAGAAATTGTTGGTGATATTACCGATGAATTTGATGATGATGAGATTATTTACACCAAAATTGACGACTCAACATATTTGTTCGAAGGAAAAACTGCATTGGTTGATTTATACAAGGTTTTGGAAATTGACGGAAAAGAATTTGAACAAAGTAAAGGAGATTCTGAAACCATTGGAGGATTTATCGTTGAACATGCAGGTCGAATCTTAAAAAACAATGAATATATTATTTTTGATGAAATAAAATTCATTGTAGAATCATCTGACAAACGCCGTGTAAAAATGGTAAAAGCTGTACTTAAAGAAAATTAACATGAAGGAACTTGCCGTATTACTTTTAATGATTGTTTCACTTGGTTCTTGTGGGGACTCGGAAATCCTTATACCAAAACCTCCTACATATTTACGACTTGACTTACCAGATCATACTTACAAAAAGTACAAAAGTGAATGTGGTTACAATTTCGATGCTGCGAGTATTTTTAAAATTAAAGAAGTTGTAGATTCAGCGGGCAATGTTATGTGTCACCGAGATATTGAACTAGGACCCTTAAATGGAATCATTCATTTCTCGTTTATCGATATGAAAGAACCTTTATCAGCATATGTGAATTTTGCCAATGATAAAGTCGATGAGCATAAGCTAAAAGCAACGGCGATTATAGACGAAACGATTCTACATCCTGAAAACAACGTTTACGGAACCTTTTTTGAATTACAAGGCGATGTTGCATCACCATTTCAATTTTACTTAACTGATTCAACGTCTCGTTTTGTAAGTGGCGTAGTATATTTTAACTCTTCTCCAAATTACGATTCGTTAAGACCTTCCTTGGAATATCTGAAAGTTGACTTATTACAAATGGTGAATTCCTTTAAATGGAAGTAGTTCATTCATACTATTTAAGCATTGGGAGTAACTTAGGAGATCGTTTACACTACCTGCAATTTGGCGTGAACGAATTAAAGTCTTTTGGATTTATTGAAAAGATTTCTTGCATTTATGAAACGGAAGCCATTGGATTTGAAACCGACAATTTATTTCTGAACGCTTGTTTAATCTTGCAAACGCGACTTTCACCTGAAGAGCTTCTCTTAAAAATCCATTCGATAGAAGCTGCCGCTGGTCGTGTCAGAATCGGAGATGGGAAGTATCATTCTAGACCTCTTGACATTGACATCATTTTCTTCAATTCCGATGTGTTTCAATCTGAAAAATTAACAATTCCGCATCCCAAATATACAGAGCGAAAATTTGTTTTACTTCCACTAAACGATTTATCAGAAAATTTAACTGATCCAGTTTCAAAAACTTCAATAAAGACCTTAATTAACGACTGCTTAGACCACAGTAAAGTCGAGCAACGACAATTGACGTTATTTATTTGACAATTAATCAACAATTTGTTTTTTAACACAAATTAATTGTTTAATATTGTCCTGAAATTTGGTAAGAATTTAAATGAAGTATATGAAAAAACAAAGCATCAAAGGTTTAGCGTTTCTTGCTGTAGCTGGTTCTTTAGTAACTAGTTGTGACCTATTGAAAGATTTAGATTACAAAGTTACTCCAAATCCGCTTGAGATGCACGGAGACTCTGTACGTGTAAAAGTTGACGTAACTTTCCCTGAGAAAGGAATTAAGAAAAAAGCAAAAGCAGAAATCACACCAATGTTAGGTGGAACTGCATTAAAAACAGTTACTGTATTAGGTGAAAAAGCTGAAGGTAACGGTGATAAAATCCAATACAAACCAGGTGGTAAAATGGTTTATGAAGATGTTGTAGCTTACAAACCAGAATTCGAAAATGCGGATTTAATGGTAACTGGTAAAGTTTACAAAGGTGGTAAAGAAAAAGAAGGTGCATTCACTGATACAAAAATCGCTGATGCAACGATTATCACTCCATTCTTAGTGAATAAAGATTTCAAAGTTGTATACGCGAAAGATGAGTTCAAACGTGTAACTGAACAAACATATGTTGCTCAAATCAATTTTGATAAAGGTAAATCTGTTGTTAAACCAACTGAATTAAAAGACAAAGATATTGTTGATTATTCTGCATGGTTAACTGCTGCTCAAACAAATCCTAAAATCGCTATCAAAACAATTAACGTAACAGGTTACGCATCTCCAGAAGGTGAAGTAGCTAAAAACGATAATTTGTCAACTGAGCGTGCTGAAGCTGCTAAAAAAGCATCAATGGATTTAGCGAAAAAAGTGAAAAACGATAAAGCACAAACTGAAGTTTACAATTTGTCTGGTCGTGGTGAAGATTTCGACGGATTCAAAAAAGAGTTACAAGCTTCTACAATGAATGAAGATGAGAAAAACTTAATCATTCGTGTATTAGAAATGAACTCAGATCCTGCAACGCGTGAAACTGAAATGCGTAACATGGGTAAAACGTTTACTTTCTTAGATAAAAACATCTTCCCTAAATTACGTCGTTCTGAAATCACAACTGTTTATGATTTAACAGGATATTCTGACGAAGAATTGAAAGCTGTTTCTATGGCTACACCAGATTCTTTAGATTTAGAAGAATTGTTGTTTACTGCTACATTAACAAATGACTTAAACGAAAAATTACGTCTTTACAATGTTGCTATCAAAAACTACCCAAGTGATTACAGAGCATTCAACAATGCTGGTGCAGTTTTATACCAACAAAACAAAATGGCTGATGCTAAAGCGAAATTCGAAAAAGCAAACAGTTTGAAAGACAACGCAATTTCTAAAAACAATTTAGGAGCTGTTGCTGGTGTTGCTGGTGATCGCACAAAAGCAAAACAATTGTTAGGTCAAGCTAAAGGTGCTGGTTCAGAAGTTAGCTACAACTTAGGAATTTTGAATATCCAAGATGGAAAATATGCTGATGCAGTTTCTAACTTTGGTTCTGACAATTCATTCAACAAAGGTTTAGCTCAAATGTTAAACGGAAGCGCTGATGTTGCTGTTAAAACAATTGATGCATCTGCTGACAAAGAATCTGCTCAAGGTTACTACTTGAAAGCAGTAGCTGCAGCTCGTCAAAACAATGTTGACGCTGTTGTTAGCAACTTGAAAAATGCATTTGGAAAAGACGGTTCTTTGAAAGCGAATGCTTTGAAAGATCGTGAGTTCTTGAAATTCGCTGAGAATGCTGCTTTCACAGGAATTGTGAAATAAGTAAAACTTAGTTTTAAATACTAATCCCGGTCCCGTTTATACGAGACCGGGATTTTTTTTTCAAAATACAATCGTTATTATTTCGATCGTATGGAAGATTGTTTTCAAACCAAGAGCTAAACAGTATCAAATTGTCTTCATTTATCGATCAACAAAGTGATACTATTTATGAAACATCTATGTCATAGGTATCATCTTATTTTTGTTCGTGATATAGATCATAATAACCTTACACCAACTGCCCTTGGCAAACTGTGACAACAAGAACTATTGACCATTGAAAGCGAAGATTTGAACTATCGAAAATGATACAAAAACAATCAATAGATTTTTTTAATTAAACGTCAATTCCATCCTTTACTTACAAGATATTCAATTGGTTTAATCTCATCGACAAACAACGTGATAACATGTTTGCCAGGTTTCATAAGTTGCATAGCATTTTTGTTCGCGACGTAGGTCATAAATTACTTTACCTAACACATCACCGAGGTACAATATTTCAGCAGGAGATAGATCTTTTGAACTGATAAAACTGCGGTATGACACATCGAATGTTGTTCCATGTAAATGAGCTGAATTTTTAATTGAATTTCGATTCCATCTACGTAACCGTTTGATTGAACTTGTTGTGCGCAGCATGGATGTTAATGTAAACCGTGTGCATTCTAAGCCAGTGTTCTCCAATTTTCGATGAAATCGCTCTCCAATTGTATCTAGCAACTGCTTTGCTTCTGGAACAAGAAATGAATAACTGTAATACATTGTATCAACAAAATAATAGTCTGAATTTTCAATATAGACCAATTTACCCTTACGATACAATTTACGAATGTCGTTTGTCGATTTTAAAAACGTTTGAGTTCCATTCAAATACGATTCTTCTAAATATGTGAGAACATTGTCATTCAAGTGTTTCAGATAACAAGTATCTTCATAGCATCCAATTTCTTCTACCTCTTTCTTTTTAAGTCCCATTTTTATAACGAGACGTGCATATATTTTAGATGCAGTTTCAGGATACAAACTCCACGAAATTGAAATCAGAATTGAAATCAAAACGAAAACGTAAATTGAATATTTGAGCGATTTCTTCACTGTTCTTTATAAGTGAGTAAAATTAACAATTCACTGAAAATTGTCAGGCTAATTTGTTGATAAATATAATCTTCGGTTAATAATTACATAAAATACCAACCTAAAAAAGGTTGTACTTTTGTGCAAATTAAACATGAAACCATGGTAACAGTTATCGGATTCGACATGCCAATGTCAATGCTCTACGACAAACGCGCACTTTGACGCAAATCGAGAGCGCGTCTTCGCAACAGCGAAATAAGCTCCTCGAGAAATGTTTCAAAGTGCTTTATGAAAAAGTTTATTTTAGTTTCAGCTTTAATGCTGAATGTAGTTTTTGTTTGGGGACAGTCAATTTTTAATAACCCTATTACAGCTACTGATCCAAGTTTATTGAATCCATTCACAACAGGTCAAATTGTGGACCCTAATATATCTGTATCAGGTATTGCTCGAGGTCCTGGAATTTCTGCTGTTACGGCATCTAACAGGTATGCAGCAACTAGTTGGAATACAGCCGCTATTGATTTAACAGCTTATTTTGAATTTACATTAACACCAACAGGGGTTTGCGATATTGACTTCGTAAGTTTTGTTTATACAGGACAATCATCTGGAACAGGAGCTACTAGTGCAGCTTTCAGAAGCAGCCTTGATGGATTTGCGACGAATATTGGAGCCGCAACAATTACTGGAACAACCATAAATCTTAGCGGTGCAGCATATCAAAATATAACAAATCCAATAACCTTTAGACTTTACGGTTGGGGAGCAAGTGCTGGTGGCGGAACATTTAGTGTGAACGATTTCACCTTTAATGGAACTACAGCTTGTGGTCCACCAAGTACAACAATCACTACAACAACGCTTTCAAGTTCTTCATTCACTGTAAACTGCTCAACTGCGGCTACTGGAACAGTTGATTTCAATTCAACAGGAACATTTACTGCAGGTAATGTTTATACGGCTCAATTATCGAATGCCGCTGGAAGTTTTGCCGCTCCCATAAGTATTGGAACATTGAACTCAACCTCTAATTCAGGAACAATAAACATTAGTATTCCAGGAGGAACAGCAACAGGAGTTGGCTATCGTATTCGAGTGGTATCGTCTGCCCCTGCAACAACAGGAACCGATAATGGATCTAATATTTCAATTACATTAAATCCATGTACAATTACAACAGGTGTGGTATCCGGAGGACCTTTTGCAGTAGATTGTACGACAGGTGACGCAGGAAGTGTTGCATTCACTTCTTTAGGAACTTTTGCAGTTGGTAATACATTCACCATGCAATTGTCAAGTGCAGCAGGAAGTTTTGCAAGTCCAACAGCAATTGGGACATTAACTGGTGCATCTGCTGAAGGACTTAATCCAAGTGGCTCGATTAATTTCACTATCCCAAGTGCAACTGCATCTGGAGCAGGTTATTTAATTCGTATTATATCATCAAATCCATCCGTTACTGGAACAAGTTCTGCAACAAATACTGTAATACTTTCCGGAGGACCTTGTACACTTGAACCTCCTCGATTATCCTCTGTAATAATAAACTCGTGTGATGGATTGTGCACTGAAGGAAATAATGAACTTGTTTTTGGAACGTCTGGTGATTATGCATTTACTGTAAACACGACAAATTTTGACTTCTTATATGGATCAACTTTTCCAGGAACAAATTACACTGATATTCTAGTAAACAATACTCCAACAATAAATCTGCTCAATACAGCTGCCGGTTGCGGAACGTTATTTATTGATGCAACGGGAACGACTGTTCCTGCAAATTCAAATTGGATGCTTGCTTCAACAGCTTTGTGTGATGAAGCATTGACTTGGAATGGATTTTGTGGTTCAGGACCAATCTATGTGATTTTTCAAAATGACGCAAATTGGAATGCTGGTGGTAACTTTGCAAATAACCCTTCTAGTCCTGGAACACGTTATTACAGAACCAACATTACCACAACCGTAGGAACAACTTTTACGATTGATTACACCACTGATGGAAGCTATCCAGATTCCGATGGTGTTTTTGCAACGTTTGATAGTGACGGAGGAGCATCTGCAAGCTATGGCGATAATGATTGTATTTTGGACCCTGTTTTACTTCCTTTTGAATTGGTTTCGTTTTACGGAATGAACAATCATGAGATTAATAGTATTTATTGGCAAACAGTATCTGAACAAAACAATGACTATTTTACCTTAAATCATTCAACAGACGGATACAATTTCACTGAACTTGCTCAACTGAACGGTGCTGGTAATTCAGACCATACACTTTCGTATAGTTTTGACCATACACGACCTGCTGCAGGAATTAATTACTACAGATTAAGTTCGACAGACTTTGACGGAACAACTTATCAAAAAGGAATTATTGCTGTAAATACGAAAAGTAATTTAAGTTTTTACAATGCAATCACTTCAAGTATTGAGTTGAGTTCTAAATCTTCAGTAGCATTATATAGTTTAGAAGGTCGTTTAATCTTAACTTCTGAAAAAACAACCCACATTCCATTTAACGAATCAGGAGTTTATCTTTTGGTGAATCAGTTAACGGGAGATACAGAGCGAATTTTCATTCCAGAATAACATTAGATACTCCTGTTCAGCTTGACCAGGAGTAGCTGTTATCTCACATGGGATTTCCAAACAAATGGAATCCATCAATGTGGAGTAACCGCTTCTTGAAATCAATTTTTTACTTGATAGAAAATAGTCATCACATTTCAACCAATCATCTGAAGGATGGCTGTTTTCTATCTCTTTTTCCAAAGCATTCACAATTTCCTTGGGCGCAATTAGGACGTTATGACCTTCATCCGTTTTAAACGATTCTAATTGTTGTTCAAGGAATTGTTTTGCATAAATGCTTGGCCCACTCACAACAATCAATCGATCGATTGTTTTCGTTTCTTTGAGAACATATCTACCGAAACGCGACAAAATCCCAATGTACTGAACAGATAAACCTGCATCATTCCGACTCAACTTTCCTGCATACTTTGAATCTTCCGTGTCAAGCACCCAAATTTCATCAAACGAACGTAAATAGTTAATGTGTATGTTTTGAACCCATCTTTCGTACCATTTAACAGGTAAATTCAATTGATGTGTTAAGAAAATAGAGTTGACTTTTCGAGACCGAAAACCATAGCGATGATCTGAAATAACACAATCAATTTCAAAAAATTCAACGTAATTTTCCACTTGAGTTCGCTCTTCATTTTGACGCCTTTTAAGCGCAGAAAAGCTTTTCAATAAATCGAGAGAAAATTTTCCTTTACCCCCAAATTCGAAAGGATATCCGTCGTGATCGATAAAAGTAATATCCTTAAAATACTGTTGAAAAATGACTTGCTGATCAGCTGAACAAGCGATAAAAATAGTGTTATCATTGCGGAGTAAAATATCAATTAATCCTATACAACGCGAAACATGCCCCATCCCCCAATTCAAAGGAGAAAGCAAAACGCGTTGTTTTTTGATATCTGTTGGCAACATTTTCCGAAGGTAATTCAGAATTCTTGAATGCTATGCACGAATTTTCATTTTTTTGATTGTCAATCCCAACTTTGCTTTTATCTTTAACGTTTAGAACAAAGATAAACACACAGACTATGTTTGATAAAAACGAATTTAGAAAATATGCTACTAAACACATGGGTTTAAGTAGTATGCACATGGATCATTACATTGAGTCTTCATTGACACCATATATCATCGAAGAACGTTCTATGAACATGACACAAATGGACGTTTTCTCTCGATTAATGATGGACAGAATCATTTTCTTGGGAACAGGAATTGATGATTATGTTGCTAACATTATCAATGCACAATTATTATTCTTGGAATCAGCTGATCCAAATAAAGATATCCAAATCTATTTAAATTCACCGGGAGGATCTGTTTATGCAGGTTTGGGAATTTACGATACAATGCAATACATCAAACCAGATGTTGCTACAATTTGTACAGGAATGGCTGCTTCAATGGGAGCTGTTTTAATGTGTGCTGGAGCTGAAGGAAAACGATCTGCATTGAAACATGCTCGCGTTATGATTCACCAACCATTAGGTGGAGCACAAGGACAAGCATCAGATATCGAAATTACTGCTCGTGAGATTCAAAAGTTGAAAAAAGAATTGTACGATATCATCGCTACACATTCAAAACAACCATTTGATAAAGTTTGGGCAGATTCTGATAGAGATTATTGGATGACTTCTGAAGAAGCAAAAGAATACGGAATGGTGGATGAAATTTTGATTCGCAATCCAAAATAATTTACCTTTGTAAAATATAACGAAAGTCCATCCGTCATTTGGCGGGTGGCTTTTTTGTCAAAATATACTATGTCAAAAAAAGATTCAGGTTGTTCCTTTTGTGGTAGATCTCGTGCGGAGGTTGGAATTTTAATTGCTGGAGTTTCTGGGCACATCTGTGAAAGCTGTGTTCAACAAGCACACTCAATTATCAAAGAAGAAGATTTAACAGATAAATCGAAATCAGGTAATGAGGTCGTGAATGTATTGAAGCCATCTGAAATTAAAGCAAAACTGGACGAATATGTAATTGGTCAGGAAGATGCAAAAAAAGTACTTTCCGTGGCTGTTTACAATCACTACAAACGTTTGAACCAACCAGCATCAAAAGACGAAGTAGAAATTGAAAAATCAAATGTGATTCTTGTTGGAAGAACGGGAACTGGAAAAACGCTTTTAGCAAAAACGATTGCTAAAATGTTGAATGTTCCATTTTGTATCGCTGATGCAACAGTTCTTACGGAAGCTGGTTACGTTGGTGAAGACGTTGAGAGCATTTTATCGCGCTTATTACAGGCTTCAGATTACAACGTAAATGCAGCACAACACGGAATCGTTTTTATTGATGAGGTTGATAAAATTGCGCGTAAAAGTGACAATCCGTCCATTACACGTGATGTATCTGGTGAAGGAGTTCAACAAGCCTTATTGAAATTATTAGAAGGTTCAATCGTGAATGTTCCACCACAAGGAGGAAGAAAACATCCTGAACAAAAAATGATTCAAATCGACACGAAAAACATTTTGTTTGTATGTGGTGGTGCGTTTGATGGAATTGAAAAAATCATTGCAAATCGTGTGAATCGTCAAACTATCGGATTCTCAACTTCTGAAGTTGAACGAATTGATAGCGAAAGCTTATTGAAATACATCAATCCTACAGATATTAAATCATTCGGTTTGATTCCTGAATTAATTGGTCGTTTCCCTGTTCTAACGTATTTAGAACCTTTGGATGCCGCTTCATTGAAACGCATTTTGACAGAACCGAAAAACGCTTTGGTAAAACAATACGTTCGTTTGTTCGATATTGATGGTGTGAAGTTAAGCTTTGATGCAGATGTGTTGGATTTCATCGTAACTAAAGCAATCGAATTCAAACTTGGTGCGCGTGGTTTACGTTCAATTTGTGAAGCAATCCTAAACGATGCGATGTATGAATTGCCATCTAAAAACGAATCTGAATTCAGAGTTACATTGGATTATGCAGCTGCTCAATTCACGAATTCGAAAATGGCAAAATTGCGCGTAGCGTAAAACCCTGTTAGAAATCAGTTACTTCCTTTTTTAAGCTGTTTTAATTGATTTTATAACGGCAATACTTAATGACACTTCCTTTTGCAGTGAAGAGTTTTTCGTAGTGCGTTTTTATGTGGAAAATATCGCGTGTTTGTTGATCGATGTTTTCAGGCAATTCACCATACAAATCCCACGTTAATTCAAGCAATTCGTAATTGTGTTCCTTGATTTGTTCTTCTGTGTATTCAAACAATAGGTCAGAATCTGTTTTCATGTGAACTAATCCTCCGGGCTTCAATAATTTGCGGTAACGTGCAACGAAAGGTCCAGATGATAAACGCTTATTTGGCTTGTTCGGTTGTGGATCTGAGAATGTCAACCAAATTTCATCGACTTCATTTTCTTCAAAACAATCATTTATAAAATCGATTTTCGTTCTCAAGAAAGCAACATTGTCCAATTCTGCTTCAATTGCTTCTGTTGCTCCAATAAACATGCGTGCACCTTTGATATCGCACCCTATGAAATTCTTTTCTGGGAAGTGTTTTGCTAAGCCAACGGTATACTCACCTTTCCCACAGCCCAATTCCAATACAATCGGATGATCGTTTTTAAAATAGTCTGAACGCCATTTCCCTTTCATCTCGTATTCTTCACCAATTGTTGGCTCAAACACATTCTCATACTCTTTTATCGCAGCGAACCGACGAATTTTATCTTTTCCCATTTTGCAAAGTTAACACTCAAGGATTAATTTACAATTGAAAATTCAACTGTATAACCTGTATGTTTGCGAATATTCAACACTCTTCCATCATCAAAAATCAAATATTGACCTTTGATTCCAGCTAATTCCCCAACGATATCGGCCGTTTTATCGAAGGACAAACTCGAAACTTTTGTCGGAAAATCAATTACTGGATAATTCAACTCAATCACTTCATCGTCTTCAGTAAAAAACTGTGTCAAGTCAGAAGGGAGTTGATCATGAAGAGTCCATTTTTCCTCTACCAAATCAATTGAGTCATCCACTTCGTTTTTCAACATGCGTTGCCAATTGGTTTTGTCTGAAAAGAAGGCTTTCAAAGCAACTTCCAACATTCCCGCTTCATATCGGTTCGGAGTTTCTGCCAAACGAATTGCAGCCGTTGCGCCTTGATCAATCCATCGTGTAGGAACTTGCGTGATACGCGTCACTCCTACTTTTACAATATCTGATGCCGCTAAATAAACGATGTGTGGTGTGTTGTGATTGCGTTCTTCCCATTCAGGATCACGTCCTTCACCTAAGTGCGCGCGACACAATTCTGGTCGAATTGTACATTCAGTAGCTTCTGGAGCATTCATAAAGCACGAATAACAAAAACCATCACCGAATGATTTTTTTGTCACTTTACTGCAGGACGAACAAATGATTTGACCATTCCATCGCAAGGCAATTGTTTTCCCAACACACTCATTCATCAAAATATCATCTGATAAATTCAAGGTATAAACAACTGTATCCGCTAAATTAACGGACATTTTTCTCAAATTTCCCGAACTCATTTTTCTTCTGGAAGAATTTGCATTTTATCAGCAAAGTGATAACAATAATCACGTAAATCTTCACAAATCAACGTTTCACCTGTTGCTTTTTCAAAGGTATCAGCCATTGTCAATAAAGTTTGGTGAAAGAATTGTTTCATTTCTTCAATTGACATTTCTTTTGTCCAAAGATCGATTTTCATCGTGTTCTTTTCCTTCGGATCCCACAACGAAAGCATGAAAGCGGATGCAGGAGCATTGTCCATTTGTCCGTCTGGCGCTGACCATTTCATACCGATTGGTAAATTATTTTCGTTTAATCCAACTTTGATTTGGATTTCAGATGTCTTTACAATTTTATCTTCCATTGTTAATCAATTTCGTATTCTACAAGAATATCGGTGTAAGGTGTATTTATTAATTGTTCAACTGTAATTTCTTTTGCTTCCATGTATTTAAGAATCATGCGATACCCTAAAAACTGTCCCAAACGATCTGGACCTTTTTCAGGTAAGCCAATTGTAAAAGGTCCTTCTTTTAATAAATTGCGTGTATTCAATTCATTGACTGTGAACAACATTTTTTCATCTACTAAATATTTCCAAAGTGAATACTCATTGTCTAAAGCCCATTTGTAATCAACAGTTGAATAACGTAAAATAAGCTCCGGTTCTTTGTTTGGAAACGCAGCTTGTGTCAAGTAAAGAATTTTACCCCATCGAATAATGTGCTCTGCCAAGTTACCGTCAACTTCTTCTACATAATGCGTCATTACCCAAGAACACAAAGCATCACGCGTCATGAATTTCGGATCCATCGCATCTTTAATCCATTCGTAATACGGTTCATTCGGCAATTCTTTCACAACATCGGTTGACGCTCCCAAGTAATTATCTAAACCAATACCAATTTGTTTCTCCGTACTGAACGCATTTGAATTGAACAAGGAATTCATAAAAACAACATTCTCAGGAATTTTTCCATTCGGAATATGGTATTTCAAATGTTTGAATCCATCAACTATTTCAGTTTTATAGGTGTTTAAATCAGAAAATTTCTCCGCAATTCTTTTTTCTAAGCGTTTGATATACGGATCTTGCAAGAACATCGATAAACTTTTCTCAAAACTTGAATCGGAAGCATTTGACATGCGAATGCAATATCCAAGGTTATATTCGTAAATTTCAGAAATTTCATCCATGAAATTATGGTGCATAACTATGCGATTCGCCGAACGCGTATTTACCAAGTTTGAATCAAGATTTATGAAGCCAATATTCACTTGAGTTTTGGAAGCATCCACGTCCAATGGATTACTACTACAACTTGCTAAAACAAGAATTACTACTAGTAATGTAAAAATGCTTTTAAGAGTCATTATTATTCTTTAATATTGTAGTTCAAAAGTACATAAATCAAAGGATTTGTAAACAATTTTTAGACTATTAAAGCAAAAGAAAAGACATGAAAAAAATTTTATACTCGGTACTTGCCTTAGTATTAACATTATCAGCACAAGCACAAGAAGCGGCAGACAAAGATTTTCAAGCAGGAATTGTGTTGGGCGCAGGTATGAATTTCCAGAAAATGGGAACAAAATTAATTGAATCAGCTGGTGTCGGTAGTGATTTAACGATTGGTGCAAATTTGAACTTCAGTCTTAATAAAACAATAGCATTTTGTACGGGTGTTGAGTTTGACTTTAATTCAATTAAATTCAACTATTCTCAAAACACGAATCCGCCAATTTACTATAGATACAACGATAGCGAAATCCTACAAAAAGGTGATGCTTTAGAAACAAATGACAAGTATTTTCAGTTAGTTGATAGAACGCAAAAATCTGTTTATTTGACAGTTCCTACTATGTTGTTATTCAGAACAAATTTCATTGGTTATTTCCGTTATTTTGGAAAATTTGGTCTTAGAAGC
>CAJAVU010000036.1 GCA_903945495.1 uncultured Flavobacteriales bacterium
CGCGCAACAAAGACAACCTCCTTGATCCCCCATATCCAATAAAATCGGAGAAAAGATGTTCGAAAGAGCGAATGAAGCTGTTCTAGAAACGCGCGAAGCAATGTTTGGAACGCAATAATGAATTACGTCATGTTTCACAAAAGTTGGTGCAATATGATTTGTCACTCTGGACGTTTCAAAACAACCACCTTGATCGATACTCACATCCACGACAACTGAACCACCTTTCATGCTTTCAATCATCTCTTCTGTAACAACACAAGGAGTTCGACCTAAAGGAGCGCGAATTGCACCAATAACAACATCAGCGCGTTTCAACGCTTTTGCTAATACTTTTGGATTTAAAACGGATGTATAAATACGTGTTCCAATATTGTTTTGAAGTCTACGTAAACGCGACAACGAATTATCAAATACTTTCACTGAAGCGCCAAGTCCAATCGCTGAACGAATCGCAAATTCACCTACTGTTCCAGCGCCAATTACAACGACTTCAGTTGGAGTTACACCAGCAATTCCACCCAACATGATTCCTTTCCCTTCATTAAAAGTTGAAAGCAATTCAGCAGCGACTAAAATTGACGTTGTACCGGCAATTTCTCCCATTGTGCGAACAACTGGAAAAACACCTTCTTCATCGCGAATGTAATCCCAAGCAATTGCAGTGACTTTCTTTTGCATTAATTTTTGCAAAATCACTTTTGGCTGAATTGATAATTGAAGTGCCGAAATCAAGGTTTGATTACCTGGCATTAATTCAACTTCTTCTTCAGACGGTGGTGCTACTTTAAAGATTATATCACATTGAAAAATCTCTTTTGTATCGTAGCAGATTTCAGCTCCCGCTTCGCTGTATTCTGTATCAGTGAAGTTTGAGCCTTCACCACTTTTTGATTCAATTTTTACGCGATGACCATTGGCAACCAATAATGAAACAGCTTCAGGAACCAAGGCTACACGTCGCTCCTGAAACGAAGTTTCCTTTGGAATACCAATATACAAACTGCCTTTTTTACGGGCAATTTCCAACATTTCTTCTTTTGGAAGCAAACTTCCTTGTTGGATTAATTTCTTCAGTATTTCTGGATCTGTAATCATTGCTCAACCGTTATCGTTCGTGTATTGTCGTCTTGATTACGAATATACACCCAAATCGTGTTATCTGGTAATAAATTGGCAATTTTTTCTGGCCATTCGATAAAACAAACACCTCCACCATACAACATTTCTTCAATTCCTATGTCATACGCTTCCTCTTCGCTTTTCAAACGATACACGTCAAAATGATAGATTTTACCGAACATTGCACTATCGTAAACATTTACCAATGAATACGTTGGAGAACCTTCCAGTTCATGAATGCCCATTGCATTTAGCAAACCTGAAATAAAGGTCGTTTTTCCAGCACCCATTTCGCCATCAAAAGCAAAAACGGTGTTGTGTCCATATTCGTCCAAAAACTGCTTTGCAACGTGCGGAATTTCTTCAAGACTTGTAAGGTGAAATGTCATGTTCAAATTTTCTTTCAACCCACAAATTTAACCCTTTTCAAAAAGACTACAATTTTCTAAGAACAGAATAAATCGCTTTTAATTCTTCACTCGGTTTACCAAATTCAAATGTAACGCGGTAAACTTTATCAGTTGTAGCAATTTCAATCCATTCAGAACCACCATCAGCGCAATCGGGACAACCAATTGTTTCTTGTTCAGCATAGAATTTCTCTAAATCTATTTTTGAAATGATCTGTTCCCATTCTTTCGGTGAAATGCTGATAGAATCCATTTTTTCTGGAAAATCTTTTGGATTTGTTCTGCCATAAGCTTTTTCATAATGAATAAAATCCTCAGAAGTGTAAGTGTTTTCTTTAAAACAATACCCATTGCACATGCCAAAATTAAAACCATGTTTCACACTGAGAATCTCGCGCTTTTTATTCGAAACAGCGCAACTTATAAAGCTGAATAGAGCAATCACAAAAACAAGAAGTACTTTCCAATGCTTCATCTTACTTCTTCGTGTTGAGTACAACAAATGGAATCAACACTTCTTCCAACGAAATTCCACCGTGTTGAAAAGTGTTTCCATAGTAATTCACAAAATGGTTATAGTTGTTTGGGTACACGAAATAATCGTATTCTTTCGCAAAAACGAACTCTGAAGACATTTTTCCTTTTGGAAGAAATGCATCTTGCGGATTTGCCACTCTGAATACATCCTTTTCATTGTAAGATAATCCACGACCAACTTTGTAGCGAAGATTTGAGTTCGTATTGCGTTCTCCAACAATCTTAACAGGATTGGAAACACGAATTGTTCCGTGATCAGTCGTAATGATCAATTTTGCTCCGCTATCTGCAATTTTCTTAACGATGTCGTGCAACGGTGAATGATCGAACCAAGAAACTGTCAACGAGCGATATGCTGCTTCATCATCCGCCAATTCGCGAATAACTTCCATTTCCGTACGTGCATGTGAAAGCATATCCACAAAATTGTAGACAATGTAATTCACATCATTTTCTTTCAATTGATTGAAATTATCCGACAACTTTTTACCTGCGTCGTAATTCGTTATCTTATTGTACGACCATTTTACATTTTTTCCCAAACGCTTTAAATTCGCGTCCAAGAAATCTTTTTCATGCATATTTTTTCCGCCTTCATCGTCTTCATTTTTCCAAAGTGTAGGAAATTTTTTCTCAATTTCACTTGGCATCAAACCTGCAAAAAAGGCGTTTCGTGCATAATGCGTTGCAGTTGGTAAAATCGAAAAGACGATATCTTCGCTTTCAATCGAAAAGTACTTTGTGAAAATTGGTTGTAGGACTTTCCATTGATCAAAACGCAAATTATCGATGACCAAAACAAATGTTTTCTCCTTTCCAATAAATGGCGCAATGCGATCTTTCATCAAGGTATGAATCATTTGCGGACTCTCTTCTACTCCATTTAACCAATCTTCGTAATTGTTCTCAATGAAACGTGCAAACAAGTTATTCGCTTCTTTCTTCTGCATATCAAGAATTTCGCGCATACCAGAATCTTCAATTTTTTCCAATTCAAGTTCCCAAAAAACCAATTTATTGTATAAATCACACCATTCAGCAGCATCCAAACGTCCGTTCAACAACATTCCCAATTGACGGAACTCTTGCTGGTAATTTGAATTCGTTTTTTGCGAAACCAATTTGCTTTGGTCCAAGTTTTTCTTGATGCTCAACAAAATTTGATTCGGATTCACAGGTTTAATCAAGTAATCAGCGATTTTACTACCTATTGCTTCTTCCATGATATGTTCTTCCTCGCTCTTGGTAATCATCACCACTGGAACGTACGGTTTTGTTTCTTTGATACGGGAAAGCGCTTCTAAACCTGAAATTCCAGGCATATTTTCATCCAAAAAGATGATATCGTAGGCATTTTCATTGCTTTTTTCAACCGCTTCTGATCCATTATTCACTGAATCGACTACATAACCTTTTGATTCTAAGAATAGAATATGTGGTTTTAATAATTCGATTTCATCATCTGCCCAAAGTATTTTGCCTTGCATGTGCGCTTTATTTTTAATTTTGAATTTGTTTTTAAAATTATTCAATTGCGACCAAATCTCAACAGAAATAATAAAAAGAAAATTTTTAACGACCCAGTGTATGGTTTTATTTCAATACCTGACGAGTTTATTTTCGATTTGATAGAGCATCCATACATGCAACGACTAAGAAGAATCATGCAATTGGGCATGAGTCACTTGGTTTATCCGGGTGCGTTGCATACGCGTTTCCATCATGTTCTAGGTGCAATGCATCTAATGACATTGGCGATTACAACCATTCGTCGCAAGGGACATGAAATTACTCCTGAAGAAGAACGAGCTGTTTTAATTGCTATTTTATTGCATGATATTGGTCACGGGCCATTCAGTCATGCTTTGGAATACGACATCGTTTGTGGCGTGAGTCACGAAGAAATTTCAGGATTTTTCATTGAGCGTTTGAGTGCAGAATTTGGCGAAGATTTGGATCACGCTTTATTGATCTTTAAAAACAAACATTCAAAACCATTTTTACATCAATTGGTTTCTAGTCAGTTAGACATGGATCGCTTGGATTATTTGAACCGCGACAGTTTTTATACGGGCGTTAGTGAAGGAATCATTGGAAGTGATCGTTTGATCGAAATGTTGAATGTTCACAATGGAAATTTGGTTCTTGAGGAAAAAGGAATCTACTCGATTGAGAAGTTTATCGTTGCACGTCGTTTGATGTATTGGCAAGTTTATTTGCACAAAACTGTTGTTTCAGCTGAATTTATGTTGATTCATGCCTTACGTCGTGCGAAACAACTAGTGAAAGAAGGAAACGAATTATTTGCGAGTCCAACCTTGATGTATTTCTTGAAAAATGATGTAAGAACCGAGAATTTCAAAAACGACCCGAGCGTCTTAGATAAATTTGCCGCTTTGGACGATTACGACATTTTGGGAGCAATTAAAGTATGGCAAGACCATCCAGATAGAGTTTTATCTATGCTTTCTACCCGCTTGGTGAACCGTGATTTATTTAAGATTGAAATTTCAAAAGATCCGTTTAGTCCAGATCGCATTCGTTTAGAGAAAGAAATGGTGCGCAATCAATTCGACTTAAACGATGAAGAAATTGAGTTTTTCGTTTACACGGATGTGTTGAGCAACAATGCGTATAATCAGCACAAGCAGAACATCAATATGTTGATGAAAAATGGCGAAATCATTGATTTAAGCAAAGCTTCAGACAATTTGAATATTTCTGCTTTGGCAAATCCTGTTGAGAAGTACTTTTTGTGTTATCCGATTAATTGATTGAAAATTACAGATTGAAGATTCAATCTATTGTTTTGATAATTTTCCTGCTTTCCAATCTTGAATTAATTTCGCCCAAGAATAAGGGTTCAATAAATTATTCGATGGTAATTGTCGATTCGTATACAACTTGGTATACTGTTGATTCATTACATTTCCATACGCCAAGGAAGCATCTGTATCCAAGCGAGCAGCCACAAAAGCCAAAGATTCGCCGGACAATTCGCGCTGTGCTCTTCGAATAGCATCATCGTATGGTTCCATTTCAACAAAAGCTCGGGCAAACTCTTCACGAGAAGGCCAAGGATAAACAGTAACTTCTGGTAAATTAATGGTGTCTTTTTGTAACATATGAATAATCGAATAGCGATTTTCATTTAAGGTATCAGGAACGATATAAGTAGATGTTTTATAACTATATCCTGAAAAAAGCAAAGTATCACCTGGAAAAACTACCATCGAGAAAAATCCGTAATAATCAGCGATTACTCCGCGTTTTGCTGTTTTGTCGTAAATCGTTGTGTAAGAAACAGGATTCATCTCTGTTTCACCGATTGCTACACCTGAAAGTTGAATCAATCTGGAACTATCGATGGCAACAGTTCTACCCTCTTGCGCGCTTAGTGAATGAGCAAAAAGCAAACAAAAAAAGAAGATTGTAAATTGTTTTAGATTCATAATATAAATTCTATTAACAAGTCTAAGCTTTTATTGCGACCTCACAAAAATTTTTTCAATAAATTAACAAAAAGAAACACTTTTTTTAATCCTTATAAAAACAAACTGAACGTAGTAATTGTCTGAGATTTTATTATTACATTTGCAAGAATTTATTACAAAAAAATAGGTTCACATGTCACTTTCCAACATCAATCAAATCACAGAAGGATTAACATACGATGACGTTCTTCTTGTTCCAGCCTACTCAGAAGTTCTTCCGCGCGATGTGCAATTAAAAAGTAAAATCACACGAAACATAGAAGTTAATACGCCTATCGTATCTGCTGCAATGGACACGGTAACAGAAGCGAAGTTAGCGATTGCAATTGCTCAACAAGGTGGAATTGGTGTAATTCACAAAAACATGACGATTGCTGAACAAGCGCTAGAAGTTCGTAAAGTAAAACGTTCTGAAAGTGGTATGATCTTGGACCCCGTAACGCTTTCTGAAAATGCATTTGTTAAAGACGCATTATCACTAATGAAAGAAAACGGAATTGGTGGAATTCCAGTTGTTGATGAAAACCGCACCTTGAAAGGGATTGTTACCAATAGAGATTTGCGTTTTGAGAAAAACTTGAACCGTCCGATCAAAGAAGTAATGACAACTCAAAATATCGTTACGACCGTTGATGGAACAGATCTTTCGAAAGCCGAAGAAATTCTTCAAGAGAAAAAAATCGAAAAATTACCAGTAGTTGATGCTAATAATAAATTGATTGGATTGATTACCTATCGCGATATTATCAAAGTAAAAACGCATCCAAATTCATGTAAAGATTCGTATGGTCGTTTACGTGTTGCTGCTGCAGTTGGTGTAACAGTTGACACTTCTGACCGTGTAGATGCGTTGGTTGAAGCTGGAGTTGATTGTATTGTGATTGATACGGCTCATGGACACACGAAAGGTGTTGTTGACAAATTAAAAGAAGTGAAAGCGAAACATCCAAAATTGGATGTAATCGTTGGAAATATTGCCACTGCAGAAGCAGCTTTGTACTTAGTTGAAGCTGGTGCTGATGCTGTTAAAGTAGGAATTGGTCCAGGTTCAATTTGTACAACACGTGTTATTGCAGGTGTCGGTGTTCCACAATTATCGGCTGTAAATGATGTTGCACAAGCATTGGAAGGAACTGGTGTTCCAGTTATTGCAGATGGTGGAATTCGCTACACAGGTGATATTGTAAAAGCAATTGCAGCCGGAGCAGATACAATCATGGTTGGATCAATGTTCGCAGGTGTTGAAGAATCACCAGGTGAAACTATCATTTACGAAGGAAGAAAATTCAAATCATATCGTGGAATGGGTTCAATTGAAGCTATGCAAAAAGGTTCAAAAGATCGTTATTTCCAAGATGCAGAAGATGATATTAAGAAATTGGTGCCAGAAGGAATTTCAGGTCGCGTACCTTACAAAGGAAACTTAAACGAAGTGATGTATCAAATCATCGGAGGTTTGAGAGCTGGAATGGGATACTGCGGTGCACCAACGATTGCAAAATTAAAAGGTTCTAAATTTGTGCGTATTACTTCAGCTGGAGTGCGTGAATCTCACCCACATGATGTTACGATTTCAAGAGAAGCACCAAATTATAGTATTAAATAAACGTTAAAATCTTGCGTTAACTGCTAGTTAAAATTATTTTTGACTTTCTATAAAAAACAAAACCAACATGAAAAAGAAGTTATTATTTGTTTTTGGACTTTTATTAACGATTGGAGCGAATGCTCAACAAGATCCTGTCGTAATGGAAATCGACGGGAAACCGGTTACAAAATCAGAGTTTTTACAAATTTATTTGAAAAACAATTCCGCACCACAATACGATAAAGCGTCGTTGGATGAGTACATGGAATTATTTAAAAAATTCAAATTGAAAGTAGCTGAAGCTGAAGCGTTAGGCTATGATACGATTCCAAAACTTCGCAAAGAATTGGATGGTTACAAAAAACAATTGGCGCACCCTTATTTAGTTGACGCTGCGAAAAACGAAGAATTGGTAAAACAAGCTTACGAACGCACTGTCAATGAAGTTCGCGCTTCGCATATCTTGATTAAGTTAGATCCAAATGCTGCACCTGCTGATACGTTAATTGCGTGGGACAAAATTATGGGTCTAAAAAAACGCATTGAAAAAGGTGAAGATTTTGCATCAGTAGCGAAAGGTAGAAATGGTTCTGACGATCCATCTGCTGTATCAAATGGCGGTGATTTAGGATTTTTTAATGCTTTTCAAATGGTTTACCCATTCGAAGAAGCGGCCTATACAACTCCAATGGGAACGGTTTCAGAGCCTTTTAGAACACGTTTTGGTTACCACATTGTGAAAGTGACTGATAAACGTCCGGCTAGAGGGACAATGAGAGCGGCACACATCATGGTGGCAACATCTAAATCAGCATCTGAAGAAGATGTTAAAAACGCTGAAAAGAAAATCAATGAAATTTATGCAAAACTGCAAGGTGGAGCAAAATTTGAAGATTTAGTAAAAGATTTTTCAGACGATCCAAGTTCTAATCAAAAAGGTGGTGAATTACCTGCTTTTGGTTCTGGAACAACAACACGCATGGTACCAAGCTTTGAAGACGCTGCTTTTGCGTTAAAAGCGGATGGTGAATACAGTAAGCCATTAAAAACTGATTACGGCTATCACATCATCAAACGAATTGAATGGACAAAAGTTAAATCGTTTGACGAAATGAAAAAAGAACTTCAAACGAAAGTAAACCGTGATGAGCGTTCGAAAAAAACACAAGATTCTTTTGTTGCTAAGTTGAAAACAGAATACAAGTATGTTGACAATTCTAAAAAATCAGCGAAATGGTTCATTAAAAACTTGGATACTACGTATTACGTGGGAAAATGGAATGCTGACAAGTTAAAATCGAATAAAGCATTGTTCACATTAGATGGTAAGAGCTTTGATCAACAAGATTTCGCAACTTTCTTAGAGAATAATTACAGAGGTGTTCGCAAAGATGCAAATGATGTCGTTATCAAGCAACAATTGAAAACTTGGGAAAAGGAAACAATTTTAGCGTATGAAGAATCAAAATTGGCTGGGAAGTACCCTGAATACAAAGCATTGGTTACTGAATACCACGATGGGATTTTGTTGTACGAAATTATGACAGACAAAGTGTGGAACAAAGCAATGAAAGATACGGTTGGATTAAAATCTTTCTTTGAAGCGAATCGTTCTAAGTACATGTGGGGAAATCGCGTAGATGCTGTAGTATACGAGTGTTCAACTCAAAAAATTGCTGACCAAGTATCTAAAATGATTGCAAACGATACCATCAATTCAAAACACGTGATTGATGTAATCAATAAAGACAGCGAATTAAACTTAAGAGTAAGAACAAACAAGTTCGATGTTGAACAAACAACATTCTTGAAAGATAAAAATCTTGCTGTTGGAGTGAACAAATCATACGAAATGGACGGGAAGTTCTATGTTGTTAAGGTCAAAGAGAAATTGGCTCCAATGAACAAAGAATTGAACGAAGCAAAAGGAACTGTTACTTCTGATTACCAAAGTTACTTAGAAAAAACATGGTTAGAAGAATTAGCTAAAAAGCATAAAATTACAATTAACGAGGCAACGTTATATTCCCTTGGAAAGTAATTAAAACTGTTTGTGCATGGCAGGCTGGCTTATCGTCAGCCTGTTTTGTTTCACACAGCTAACAGCGGCAATTGAAATGCTGTTAAAAAATGATAAAGAACTAGAATATCTGAATAGTTATTACAAACTTTAGCCTAAAATTAACTGAATGTATCATTTCTTGTAATTGATCATTTAAAACGAGTCATCTGACTCAAAATATTAAAAACATGATAGTTAAATTATTTCTTAGTTTATCCATTTTCATTTGTTCAAGCGCAGTTGCTCAAGTTGAAGGTACAGTCGTTGACAAAATTGCAGCACAAGTTGGTGACAATATTATTTTGATGTCCGATATTGAGAATCAAAAACAACAAGCTGCAGCTTCTGGTATACAAGTTAGTATGGCAATGGATTGTGAAATTCTAGAGGAATTAATGTATCAGGAATTGTTAATTAATCAGGCTAAATTGGATAGTATCGTTGTTCAAGATGAAGCAGTAGACGCTGAAATGGAAAATCGTTTACGTGTTTTAGAAGAACAAATTGGGAGTCGCGAAAAAATGGAAGCATTTTACGGTAAAACGACAACACAAATTAAGGATGAATTCCGCCCAATTATTCGTGAACGCTTGATGGCACAGGAAATGGAAATGAAAATCACAAATGAAATTTCCGTAACTCCAAAAGAAGTACAAGACTTTTATTCAAAAATCCCAACAGATTCAATTCCTTTAATCAATTCACAACTGAGCTTTCAACAAATTGTTCATTATCCAGAAATCACAAAAGAGGATAAAAAATTGGCATACGATAATTTGGCTGAAATTCGCCAAAACGTCATGAAAGGGAAAAGCTTTGATACGCAAGCCCGCATTCATTCAATGGACCCAGGAAGTGCAGCATTAGGAGGTAAAATTGAAGCAAGCCGCGGAATGATGGTTCCACCGTTTGAGGCAGCTGTATTTTCACTTGAAGTTGGTGAAGTTTCGGATATTTTCGAATCTTCGTATGGTTACCACATCGTTAAATTGAATCAACGTAAAGGTGATGATTACGTTTGTCAGCACATCTTAATCATTCCTGAGTTTAATGGTCGCGAACTTGAAAAATCTTCACGTTTAATTGACTCATGCTACAACTTATTAAAAGAAAATAAAATCACTTGGGATGAAGCAGTTGTCAAATTTTCGAATGACGAAATGACAAAACAAAACAAGGGAATTATTACAAATCCGATTACAGGTGAACAAACATGGGATATGGAAGATTTGAACCAAGTGGATCAACAAATTTTCTTACTTACCGATGCAATGGAAAAAGGTGATATCTCTCAACCTAACTTGTATGTAAACATTTACGATCGAAAACAAGGTATCAGAATTGTTCGATTAATGAACAGAACAGAGCCTCACCGTGCGAACTTAAATCAAGATTATGCATTGATCAAACGCGCTGCAGAAAATGATAAAAAAGAGCGCATTACGAATGAATGGGTGAAATCTAAAATTGTCAATGCCTATATCCGTATTGATGACACTTTCCAAAGTTGTAACTTCAAGAATAATTGGAATAAAAAATAGTTATATTCGCTAAAACATTTTCGGTTACCATGTCAGATACAGCAGCAATTAATCAGTTAGTACAACATTACAAAGAGTTAAAAGAAGAAATTCATAAAGTCATTGTCGGGCAAGACGATGTTGTTGATCAAGTTTTGATTTCAATTTTCTCTCGTGGACATTGTTTACTAGTTGGTGTTCCAGGTTTGGCAAAAACACTTTTGGTGAATACGATCTCACAAACGTTAGGATTGAGTTTTAACCGTGTTCAATTTACACCCGATTTAATGCCTTCTGACATTATTGGATCTGAAATTTTAGACGAAAACAGAAACTTTAAATTCCTTAAAGGTCCACTTTTTTCAAATATTATTTTGGCGGATGAGATTAACCGTACTCCTCCAAAAACGCAATCTGCTTTACTTGAAGCGATGCAAGAACGTTCAGTTACTGCTGCCGGGGTAAATTATAAATTACCGGCGCCATTCTTTGTTTTAGCAACTCAAAATCCAATCGAACAAGAAGGAACATATCCTTTACCTGAAGCACAGTTGGACCGTTTCATGTTCAATATTTGGGTTGATTACCCAAGTTATTTGGAAGAATTAGCAATTGTAAAAGCAACAACATCAGACATTCAAGTCAACTTGAAACATGTCTTAAGTGCTGAGCAAATTATGAATTATCAAGAGTTAATTCGTAGAATTCCTGTTGCTGACAACGTAATGGAATACGCAGTAAAACTTGTCGGTAAGACGCGCTTTAGTTCTGAGTTTGCACCACAAATTACAAAAGATTTTATTTCTTGGGGAGCAGGTCCACGTGCATCACAATATTTAATTGTTGGAGCGAAATGTCACGCAGCATTAAATGGTCGTTATTCTCCAGATATTGAAGATGTTAAAGCTGTCGCTAAACCAATTTTGCGTCACAGAATTGTACGAAATTACCGTGCTGAAGCTGAAGGTTACACGATGGACAAAATCATTGAAAGTCTGTTGTAAAAATTTTTTTTTTCGTAATTTTTATATATATTTATGAAATAAAGCTTGTTAATTTAGGCTTGATATTTTATTGAAACCACTCTCCGTTGTCAGTATTCTTAAACCAAATTTGATAACGTATGTTAGAATTTTACTCTGCGAGTACGCGAATGGTCAATACCCGACGAGGTGTTGCTGAATGTCTAGAAGTTGCCCTAGGCGAAGAAAACACAGATTGTGATTTAGTTATTTTACACGCTTCCATCGGTCATAACTTTCAAGATTTAGTTGATGAGACAAAGCGCTTAGCTCCTTCTGCGCGAATTCTCGCTGCTTCATGTTGCGGTGTTGTTGGTAAAGAAGGTGTTTCAGAATCTATGAAAGATATTGCCTTGATGGCCATCAAAGGTTCCGAATTCACAATAGCATCAACAGACTATATCGACGGACATAATTCTTATGAAAAGTGTCATGAAATGGCCTTGAAATTGAAAGCTGCATCGCCATCAGTGAATATGCTTTATTTCTTGGGATCAGGTATAGATATTGCCAATGATCAATGTATCAAGGCTTTTGAAGATGTATTAGGCGAACATATTACCATTTTTGGAGCGACATCTTCTGATAACATGAAAGGATTTATCAGTTTTCAGGCAGTTGACAACCAAGTATTTGAGCATGGTGCTTATGTTGTTGGATTTAGTGACACTACTCTTTCAGTTGATACACAAGCAACGCACGGTTTTGTTGCTATAGGCGAACCTTTAATTGTAACAAAATCAAACGAACATATCATCGAAGAACTCAATGGCAAACCAGCTTGGAGTGAATACCTCCGTCATTTAGGATTGCCAGAAAATGCAAATTGTGGCGATTCAATTCCAATAGGTGCATTGGGTGAAAAACTCTCGCCTGAGTTGGCTAAAGAATATGGTAATAACCATATTTTACGTGTTGTAACCAAACATGATGGTGAAAACATGTATTATGCAACAAATTGTCCAGTAGGAACTGAATTATGGCTTACAACACGTGATGAAGAGTTGATCTTTAGAGAAATGGATCGAATTGTAAACGAAATGAACCAGCGTTCGAATGGAAAAAAACCCGTTGCCGTGTTTCACGCAGATTGTTTAGCTCGAGGTCGCTTTTTGTTTGACCGAATTATAAAAGAAGAGCTTGTTAATCGCATGCAATATCCCTTTTATGTCGATGGTGAATGCCCTCCGTGGTTAGGAATGTATGGTTTCGGTGAATTTGCACGTTTAGGAGGTAAAAATACTTATCATAATTATACAACTGCCTTGTACGTTATTTATCGTTAATAAGGATATTGCGAATTGTTTTAAATTGATGAACTCGTCCTCAAACAACAAAGATTATGATCAGCTGCTGAAAGAATTCAGTGAGTTACAACTGCGCGTCACACGTTTTTCTTTTACAGAACAACAATTAATCAATACGCGCGATCAATTGGATCATGAACTTGTTCAATACAAGAGACTTAGTTTATTTAATTCTCAAGCGCTAAAAACTAGTTCAATCGAGCGTTTCTCTATGGAAATTGCCGAGGCTGTTGTTGATATTTTCGAAGTAGAAGCTTCTGTGGTATTGATAAAAAATTGCCAATATCCTGAAAAAACAAAATTATATATTGAAGGAATTAACACGTTAAAGAATTACAATTCAATTGAAATAAACGAACAAATTACTTCTTTTAGTCATTTGTTTAGTGAAAATCATTCAACGCTTTTAAACGCGAATGACTTAGCAAAAAGTTCTATTTTCGAACCTTTTCAAGAAGGGCTTTTATTTTATTTCATTGATCATTCAACTGGATATTCAGCTTATTTAATCGGTTTGATTTCAAAAGAAAAATATCCGCTGTATAAACCCTTGGTTGTGAGACATGAAACCATTTTCAAAATATTTGTCACCCAAGTAAGGTCTCACCTTGAAAACAGAATTAAAGGAGATAAAATACAGGAGCAAATTCAACAAATATCGGCCTCTGAATTAGAACTTAAGAAGCTTTCACTCATTGCAACGAAAACAAAAAATAGTGTTGTTATTTCTGATGCTGAAGGAAAAATCGAATGGGTAAACGATGCTTTTCAATCGATTACCGGATACAATTATGAAGAAGTTAAAGGGAAAAAACCTAAAGATTTTCTTCAAGGTCCTGCTTCGGATCGCAATGAAATTGACCGTCTTTCAAATGCACTAAAAAATCAAGAGAATATTGAAACAACGCTAATCAATTACAATAAGAAAGGTCTTCCTTATTATAATCAATTAGAAATAACACCTGTTTTTGATGAGAAAAATAATCTTGTAAATTTTATTTCTATTCAAAAAGATATTACAGAAGAAATTCGAATTCGGCAAGAAATATTAAAAATCAACTCTCGCTTTGAATTAATTGCTGATAAATCAAATATTGGAATTTGGGAATGGGATGCCATCAATCAATCCATTATTTGGAATGAGGTTCTTATAAAGATGTACGGCGTAAGAAAATCGGATATTGAGCCTGTTTTACTTGACTTTTGGAAAAGTTCTATACATCCAGATGATCGAACGAAAATCATCCATGAAGTTAACGTATTAATGGAAGACAAGACAAATGAAATCTTAGAACAAGAATACCGTATTTTACGATTAAATGATAAAGATGAACGGATATTAAAATGTCATACACTTGTCGAAAGAGACAAAGACGGAAATCTGCTGCGCTTAATTGGAACGGCGGTTGATATCACAGAAATCAAACAATTTGAAAATGACATTCTTACCAAAAATGATGAACTAAAAAAAATAAATGCAGAACTTGACAATTTTGTATACAGCGTTTCACATGATTTAAGATCACCACTACTGTCAATTAAAGGTATTCTATCACTTGTATTCAACAGTTCTCAGATTGACGAAATGACCACAAATTATTTGAAACTTGCCGAAAAAAGTGTTATTCGATTAGACGAAACCATTCAAGAAATATTAGAATATTCTAGAAATGCACGCTTAGAAATAAGTTACGAAGAATTTGATGTTTCAGCTATGATTGAAACAATTTTTGAAGATTTAAAATTCTCAACTTCTGACACTTTTGAGTTCAACTATTCAATAAATGGAAGCCCAATAATTTTCACGGATAAATCAAGAATTAACATTTTACTTAAAAATTTAATTGGTAATTCAGTAAAATACCAACGAAGAGATATTCAAAATCCTTTTGTTCAACTAGATTTTACACGTACAGAAAATAACGAATTGAATTTCATAGTTACTGATAATGGCGAAGGAATTCCAGAAAAACACTTGACTAAAATTTTCGACATGTTTTATCGCGCAAGCAGTTCAAGCCAAGGAACTGGACTCGGTTTGTATATTTGTAAAGAAATAGTAAATAAGCTGAATGCTAAAATTGAAATTCAATCAAAA
>CAJAVU010000037.1 GCA_903945495.1 uncultured Flavobacteriales bacterium
ATGGATTTTAGTGGGGATAATTTATTCTACGATATATTCGGCTAGTTATATTTACGAATTAAAATCATTGAAATCATTTCAGTTTAGCCCACTTGAATATATATTAATTATTGGATATCAAACATTAATAATATTTGTTTTGACACTACCATATATTTTTTATCCTCAACTAAAAAGTCGCTTTATTGAAAGAGGCAATTTAGTACTGTTTAAATCAGACTTTGTTGTATTCAATTTATTTACATTTACACATTTGTTATCTGTTGGCATTATAATTGGGTCTTTGGATGTGTTTACTTTTAATAATATACTTTCAATTTGTATTTTAAATCTATTTCTAGTTTTAATTAACCCCAAAAAAAAATAACTGATATTCATATTTGTAGTTAATCCCTATCCAGTAATTGACTTTATAAGAATTTTTCACTTTGAATAAATAATGTTTCTAATCGATAAAACCAAGTACTTCCCACACTTGTTTGCCTTTTTACTTTTTAATACCTTAGCTCAAATATGCGCCCAAATAACCTCATAGAAAACTTATTCATTCCCTACTCCTTCCAAGGACAGGAACATGACAATGAAGTGAAGGGTGATGGCAATTCTGTTAATTACAAGTACAGAATGCATGACCCGAGAGTTGGTAGATTCTTTTCTGTGGATCCTTTAGCTGAAAAATACCCTTCTTTTTCTACATATGGGTATGTCGCAAATAGTCCTTTAGTATTTAAAGAATCAGATGGTCGTCAAATTATTATTGTGGATCCTTCAAGTGGTAAAGAATATTTATATTGTCCAAATTCAACTGAAATTACCGAAGAAATGGGAGAATTTGTTATAGGGACGATAAACACTTTAGATGAAATAATAAACCGAGGGTGGGATAATGAGTTTAGTATTATATCAAAAATTGCCAACAACACCGAAACAACTGCCAGAATTGTTTTTGAAAGTGATTGGAAAGCCGCAAGAGGGAATTCAAATGGATATATAAAATGGAACCCGTCCAGCGGTTTGGCGCAATATAATCAAGATTGTTCAGAAATTAGACACTCTCCTGCTCATTCACTATTTCATGAATTGGGACATTTGGCATATGTCTTGTTAGATCCATATAAAGAATATGAAAATGAACCTGATAACAGAGTAGTGGGATTTGAAAAATGGGATGAATATTTGATTGAGCAAAAAACAAAAGCAGGATCATATGATGAATTAAGTGATAAATGGATTTTAACTGAATTAGATAAAGGTCCAAACGAAGGTATAAGACCTGACCATGGCTTAACAGATGAAACTAAAGAAAGATTTTTTGCATCAAATGTTTTTGGAACTGATGGTCCGAAGAAAAGTGATCCATCAAATACTGTATCTGGTCCTATGCCTGAAGAGTATTATAATACTGATTTTTCAAAAAGTAAACCTCGTTTTTAAAGGAGACATGAAATTATTTACTGTAATTATCACATTCATATTATTCAATAGTTCTTATGCCCAAGAAAATTATTCAATTGATAGTATTAAATATATGGTTAATTGTTCTTCTTCATTGGTTAAAATTGATTTCATTTATTTAGATTGGCGTTATAACCCACCAGGAACTTTAAGCGAATATAATGTGAGAACCAACAATGAAATAGAGAAGATGAGGTTTTCAGTTACAGACTCGATTTCTATTTATAATATTTATAATATTTATTGTGATGAAGGAAATAATAAAAGAATTGAAAGTGAACATTTTTCAGTTAGATTGATTATGGATTTACATTTTGTTGATGGTACAATTAAATCCATACTTATGGACTATTATTTTGAATTTGATGATAAATCAGAGCACAACTTTAGAAATTATAAATTGATGAAATCAATTGTTGAAACTGTGCCTAATACACATGCATTTGACAGGCATAAGATTGGGAATTAGATAACATTTCACATCCTATTCATCGGATGAAATTCATTGATCAAACGGCGTTGTTCTACCATGTCGTTTGATTTGTATTTTTCAATTGTCGATAGCCATTTGTGACCACTGATTTCTTGTACTTTTTCTAATGGAAGATTCTTTTCGTGTGTCAGGTGACGCACAACCGATTGGCGAATTGTTAAAGGATTTAAGTTTCTGTCAGGATACAGACTATTCATGGGTTTGATCATTCTAAAAAGCCCATCAACTGTAAGCGCTTCCCCTTTCATACCAACAAACAATTGGTTGGTCGGAGTTTTTTGCAATTTTGGCCGGTCATTTTCTATGTAATTCAATAAAAACACAATTTGACGCGCTTCCAATTCTAAGAGCCTTCTACGGGCTTTTGTTGAGGCTTTGATATAAACAGTTCCTTCAGAGAATTGAATATCTGTTAAACGTAAACGAACTAGATTCTCGGAAGTTAGACCTTGATAAATTAAGAGTGAAATAATGGATTTGTTTCTATTTTCAAGAATCGAATAACGACAAGGGCGTTCGAGCAAGCGTTCCAATTCATGGCGTTTAAAAAAATCCTGGTGTTGGATAGGTTTATTTTTTATACGTATGGTCAAATGTTTGCAAGGATGCTCCTTGATTTTTTCTATTTCTACGAGGTAGTCATAGTATTTCTTTACGGCGCTTAATGCCGTAATGGGATGTGTTTCCATTTTTTCAAAATACTTCAAAATGGCATTGTATTTTGCCTTTTCAGGATTCGGGAAATCGAGTAAAAAGCGCTCTGTCAAATGAAGATAAGACGCAATTGTTTGCTTCGTATGAAAAGGCGTAAGATAATTTTCAAAAGTCATGATACAGTGGTTTAATAAGCATACATTTTTTTACTTTTCAGTTGTCGAATCGCGTACAATTGAGAAGTGTTTATTAGTGTGTGTCCTAAAAAATCACGTATAAATTCAATCTGTGCTCCATTTTCAGATAGGTGGGTTGCAATTGTATGTCTGAATAGGTGAAGGCAAACATGCTTTTTAATCAATTCATTATTTTCTGTTCGCAAGGCAAGATTTTTTACAATGCTATTCATGCGCATTCCTGTGAGGCGTTTGCCATTGGACGAAAGAAAAAATGCTTCCTCATATTTCTTGTGATGTTGCAAAATATCAACACGCTGATCAAAGTAGTAGTTTTTGAGATGTTGGATCACCGATTCAGATAAGGGAATCTCGCGACGCTTTGTGTTTTTACCCTCTCTAACAATCAAAATGCCATCGGTAAACAAAATATCTTTCGTATTTAAGTCTTCGATTTCAGATCGTCTCAAACCACAACCATAAACGATTGCTAACAAGGCCCGTTCGGTCTGAGTTCTACAAACAGCAAACAACAGTGCTATTTCTTCCCTAGAAAGTGGCGGACGTTCATCTACGATTCCTCGTTGATAGCCTGGTAAAACAACCATTTCTTCCAACAATCCTTCATCCAAACAATAGTGAAACAATAGTTTAAGAGCAAACAAATGATGGTTCAAGGTGTTCTGACTCAATGACCCGCCTCGTTTTGAAGGTCTTAAACTTAGGTAGTCGTAGTATTGTTGAACAATTTGACCATCCACCAGGGTTAAATCCATGATACTATTCTTCTCCAAATAATTGAAGAACTCAGCCACGCAGAGTTGATACATCATGCCCCTACCAGTTTTGTATTGCTTTACCTTTATGAAGGTGTTAAAAGCATTGTACAAATCAATATAATAACGTGTTGACAGTGTTTTCATTCATTCTCTGGTTATAGTTCTTCAAGGATGGCATTTAAATGATTTTTCAATGTTGCATTCGAATGCTTTATATCATCATCGTTTTGTATTTCATACACATAGCCTTTATAAGCTGTTCCGCTTTTTACAAGTACTAATTCATGATCAATCAAGGTTGAAATATAGCGATGCAATTGTGTTTTACTCATTGAAAAATGCAAGCGAATTTCACGCAAGCGAAAAGTTTTTTGATTACGTTCGTGTAAGTAGGGTTTCAATTCCTCAAAAAAGCGTCGTGTCTGGCCATCCAGCTCATCCGTTTTTAAGTAAAGCGCATGAACAAACAAATCAAAAGCAATGGCCACATCGTCTTTTGTACTTAAAATCTTTCCACATGGGCTTCGGTCACGTTGATATTGGTGCAAGTAGGTGACTAGCAATATTAACTTTTGCAGTTGCAGATTACTTCTTCTTAAAAAAGGAACATGGGCAGGCAGCACTATTTTTTCAGCAAAGCGATTAAGTACGTGTAGTTTCTCTAATTGCATCGTACAGTTCACAAGAAAATCGATAGCCTGCTCTTCCTTTAGAGCATCCACATTTCCGGCTATGACGCTATTTTGATAGTGAACGATTCGTTGTGTTTGTTCTATTGACTCATCCAAGTGGATTGGGATGGAACGATTAAAATTATCAGAATAAACTGACGTACGTGTCGTGGAGGCGATGCTTGAAAAATAGGCATTCACTGTTTTAATACGCGATTTTATATTACCTAATTTATCTTTATAGGTGGTAGAAGTTGTTATGAATCCCTCCGATTGCAACTCGCGAAAGCTGAAAAGCGCATCATCATTAAACCCATCCATGTCTTGAATAATGATACATTTACCAACAAGGTCATCATTTGCATAATGGTAAAAAGACTTACCAGTTGTTCGAGTGATACTCATTACATCAGCCTTGGGTAAACAAGCCATTATTTTTTTTAACAAGTGACTTTTCCCCGATCCAGTTCCCGATTGAATTAAAGCATGTAGAGGAAATGGAGATTTATAAGACAGGGCAATTAAATACAATAATACTCTTGCATTTTCTTCACCAACGATACCTGTTTCCTCTAATTTTGTATCCAGTGCTTTGATTAAATTTGACGACTTTAAAAAATCAATAACCTGCTTTTTGGTTTTATTGGTTAAATGATTTTTCGGGCGTTCAAATTCGATTTTGAATGCATCGTTGTATAATTCTTCCCGGTATTTCTCTAAAAGATCGGTGAGTGTATGTAAATCCTTCTGAAGTGTGATAAATTTAAATTGGAATTCTTTTTCTATTACCTCATAACAGAACTTTTCAATTTCTAGGTTTTCGTAAAGATCCAACTTCGTTCGATAGCGCACATTTTCTTCATTCGTAACCAACATTAATGTCACCCTCAAATTGCTCAGGTTGAGTGGTATGTCGCCAAGAATATAAAAGGTACCACAAGCACCAGAAAAGCTATGTTTGTACGTGTGAAAATGTACTAACTTATGCTTGATCTCGCGTTGTGGTTTCGCATTATCGAACATTCTATAAAATTTGTTTTATAGATACGGAAATGGGGAGTTTGGGTTACAAATAATTATTACAATCAGATAAAAATCCAATTTTTATAAATTGCTCTGAACAATAAGAAAATTAATAATTAAAATTTTTGAATTGGTATTTTTATCAATGCAGTTAAAATGACTTGAACGATATAAATTCATATTATTTTTTTGATGATCAAATAGAACAAAGAAAATAAAACCTCCAACAACTAACCAAACCCATCCATAACTGGATTTTTCATTTTTTTGTTCCTCATAGTCAGTTGAATAATCATCCGAATAAATTAGCTCGTTTTCTAAAGTTTGAATTGGAAGAGCATCAGGTTGAGATTCTGATTCATTATAATTAGCACAAACACTGCATGTACCACCATTCTCACTGCAATTTTTGCAAGAACTGCAGTTGGAACAAGCTGTACAATTTGCTCCTCCAGAGCAGCGGCCTGTAATTGAAGGATTAGTAATCAATATTAAACCTAGAATCAATACAAGGTTCAGAATTCTCACGTGAAAGTTTTTTAGTTAGAATTATTTGATTGGCGGGTATACTCTTATTTTTTGAATTATAGACTTCTTTTCACCCAATTTTTTTGAATTTGTTTTTTTTAGAATTTCATTTAATTCGACTGAATGAATAGGACTTCTGTTATCCTCAGAACTGTAATATGAATATATAATTTTTCCTTTTTCGTCAAAAACCATATCTAATATTGAACAACTATTACAACCACCAAAACCACTTAAATAATAATAATTAGAATTTGATCCTCTTAAAAGTGAAACTTCAAAAACAACGTTTTCAAGCATTTCTTTATTACAGTTATTAGTGGTTTTTTGGTTGATTCTTCTAG
>CAJAVU010000038.1 GCA_903945495.1 uncultured Flavobacteriales bacterium
AGTAACAGCATCTGTTGAAGTACAACCAAGAGATGTTCCAGTAACAGTATACGTTGTAGTTGCAGCAGGAGTAAATGCCACACCATTTGTTATACCGCCAGTCCAAGAATAAGTAGTTGCACCCGTTGCAGTTAATGTTGTAGAACCACCCGTACAAATTGAAACATCAGGACCAGCATTGACAACTGGAATAGGATTAACAGTAACGACAACTTGATCAGTATTGATACATCCTGCCGCTGAAGTTCCAGTCACAGTATAAGTTGTAGTTGCAGCAGGCGTGAAAGCCACACCATTTGTCACACCATTGTTCCATGTATACGTTGCAGCACCTGAACCAGAAAGAGTAACAGTCGTTCCAGCACATACCGTTTGATCTGCTCCAGCATTCACTGTTGGAAGTGGGTTAACTGTAACAGTAGCTACATCTGTATTTGTACAGCCTGTTGCCGTGATGGTACCTGTTACCGTATAAGTGGTTGTTGCGGCTGGTGTAAATGCTACACCATTTGTAATACCACCAGTCCAAGTATAAGTTGTTGCACCATTACCATTCAATGTAACGGCAGTTCCAGTACAAACTGTTTGATCAGGTACGGCAATAACTGGTAAAGGATTTATTGTTATAACAAATGTTGCTGTACAAGAAGGGCCAGGCACTGCTGGTGAAGTATATGTTACAGTATATGTTCCAACTGTTGAGGTAGCAATGTTAATTACTCCTGTTGACGCATTGATTGACAATCCAGCAGTTGATGAATACGTTCCCCCAGTAGGACCAGTAATTGTTGGTGAAGGATTAGAAGCACTTTTACAATAAGCGGCTTGAGGATATGAAAGAGTTGGAGGTCCAACAAAAGTACCTGAAACTGTTTTTGGACATCCATTCGCATCTTGAACTTGAAAAGAGAAAGCTTGTCCAGTGGTTAAACCATTAATTACAATTGTACCACCATTTCCACATGTTGTATTTCCAAAACTTGCGTTTGCAGGTGTTAATGAACCAGCCACAACACTAAATTGCGAGCCATTCACGGCAGGTAATCCACCTGAAATAGTTGCAGTAACGGTTGTACAAGTTTGAGTAAATGGCGAAAGAATTTGTGGTAAATATTGTACCGCATACGGTGCTCCTAAATCATAACATGGAACTGAAGTATTCACATAACTATACGTGCCAGTGGTAATGGAGTACATTGTAATTGGGACGTAATAGATGGTGTTATTTGTAAATGTTCCTGCTGGAAAAGCGTTTATCATTGCTTGATCATTGATGTCGTTCAAGTCAAAATCACTTACAATTCCCAATAAACATGGATCATCTGACACATCTTGTAATGCTGTAGGTACTAATCCAATTGTTGGAGGGCAAGAATAAATTAACCACGAAACACCAGGGTCGTAAACAGGTCCAGGAGGGCTATTTGCAATTGCTGGATCAGTCCAGTCATTATTTGTTTGAATATCAATTACATCACCATAACACAAAACGTAGTTGTTTGTACTAACTCCGATAATGTCTGCAGTGAATGTGCCAATTTCAGCCGCACAACCGCAGGCTGCAGGTGACGTGAAGTTGATAATTTGAGTACATGCTAAGTCGGCTGTAAAATATACTTCGACTGTTGCGGCAGATCCATCTGAAATAGCATTTGTAATGTTGTAATTAAAGGTTGTCCCATTTACAAATGGCGGATTGAATGTCTGTGTATAAGTTCCTGATGCATTTGTTACTTCAACAACCAATGTTCCTGTGGCAGGTGCATTAGAATATAGTACTGTTCCACTAACTGGGAATGTGTTATTCGGTTGACAAGCGCCAATATTTGTAGTAAAGTTGTTAATCAGACATGTACAACTGACACCTGGACCAACAACAACTGTATTAGTTGTAACACAATTGACATTATCTGTCACTGTTACTGTATATGTTCCCGCAGGTAAATTTGTAACAGTGTTACTTGCTGCAGTACTGTTCATTGTTGTGCCGACAACTGTTCCAGAAGAGTTCGTCCAAACATAATCCCAAGGAGAAGAACCAGTACCGTGAGTTGCTGTGGCTGAACCATTTGTACCACCGATACATGTGACTGGAACAGCTGCCATTGTTGGTGCTGTACAACAAACTTGTACCGCACTAAAAACTGTTGCATTGTCATCTACACAGGCAGCACTTGTCCAACTTCCTGATTCACCGTCACCTGATGTGTTTACGGTTGTAGAAAGGTTAGCACCTGGCGTACAAGTAGATGATACCGTTTGGTTCCAACAGAAAGTCCAAGTACATGCTGCGCCTTCACAATCATCGCCAAAATTATCCATTGGATCAGCACCTGTTCCATCAGCATCGAAATAAAATCCCTTCCCCCAAGCTGTACCATTTACGGTTCCAGGACTTGTGTTATAAAAGTACCAAGCTCCACCCGATCCCTGTTGAGTTGCTGCTGGCACGGTTGCAGTTATTGCACCAGTCCAACCCGCACCCATTGTGATTTGTACACCGTGAAGCCAGTTAGTGTTTTGTTGAGACCAGCCTGTAATAGTATAACAGAACTGTACAACTTGTCCAGGGCTATAACCTCCATTTATTGGTGTAGGAGAAGCTGTCAAACTTGCATTTAAAAGACAGTCATTACAGTCAATATCATTATCAACTGCTAATGTGAAACTTGGGTCAGTTGCTGTTGTTGTATTTCCACTCACTTGAATGTAATACGTTTGGCCAACTGTTAGTTGAGTTACAACCAACGTTGCATTTCCAGCAGCATTTGCTACAGTACACCCTCGTCCAAGAAGGTTTCCACATGTACCACTCCACACGGCTACATTGGCATTTGGAAAACCAGAAATATTTATATTTCCGATAGTTCCTGATGCTGTAAACGAATACCATGTATCTAAAGCGAATGGTGTCATTGTTCCACTCGTACAAGCCGTTTGATAAACATACGGACTAGAAGCTGTTGCGGCAGCGGTTGTTTGATTTGTTAATGTTGTTGCAGTTCCGTTTTGTAGTCCTGCCGTACAAGCACCTGGTGTAGGTAAAGTACCCATACTGATAGCACCAGCACAGTTGTCATTTGCCGGTTGAGCGAACGCAATTGAAGATAATAACAATACAACAATTACGTGGATTGAGTTTTTGAATTTCATACCTATTGTTTTGTACTGTTGTAATGTTTATACTTTTTGTCAGTTCCAAAATGCTCATTATCAAACCCTTTTAATAAAAGATTGTTTTCAGCAATTGACCAAATAGCTTTGTAATAAACTGTTTCATCTGAAATAAAACATGATTCAGGAAGTTGAATTTTTTCTTCAGCTAATTCTGTTTTAGACTTCATTTCGACGATAGTTCCGTCATTGAATTCTAATTTGTTTCGCTTCGTTTGAAAATGGGATCCGCACATGTCTGCTTTTAACATGGCGCTTTTAATTTGTTCTGCAGAATACGTTGTGCCAACTGTGATTATTTCAAAAGTGTTTTGAGAAAAAGCACAAAGTACCGTAAACATCATTAAAGATGTCAAGAGTAGTTTTTTCATACTGTAAGTGGTTTAAGAAATTATTGCTTTTCAGCAGGATTTTCTTCCTTTTTTGGAGATTCTTTGGAAATAATTGGACGTGCAGGTTTAACACGTTTGTCAATTTTATTTTGTTTGGAAACTTTTCCCAGAGTTAGATTCGGCTTTAAATCTTTAGTAGTTTGATTTGTTGTGTTTTGCTGTCCAAAGGAGAATACGGACATAACAAGCCACCACAGAAATAAGAAGTGTTTCATAGTTAAGGTTTCAAAAATTTCTAGTTTGACGCAAATATATTAAAATGGTTGCCAAAACCTAATGAAAATAGTTAGAAAAGAATTGATTTTTAATTTCAATTGTTAGAAAAGTAACAATTAGAGTAAAATGTAACAATGTGATTTTTAGATTTCTTCAGCTTCTTCAAGGTTTTTGTCACCTCTAATTTGACGGAAACGCTTTCTAGCCTCTACCGAATATAAACTTCCCTTGAAATTAAAGAGTAAGGTTTTGTAAAATTCAGCGGCTTTTTCTTTATCATATAAATGATTTTCATAAAGATCACCTAATTGAAATAAGGCATCGTCTGCCAAAATATCTTCACCGTTGTATTTTAATAGTTCTTCTAAATAGGCAATAGCTTCAGTCCAATTGCCTTGGTCTTGCATGGCTTTTGATTTTCGAATGAGGATTTCATCACCTAAACTGTGATAAGGATACGTTTTTATGATACTATCATACAAAACAAACGCTTCTTCATAACGATGTTGCTCAACTAATAAATCAGCATTTGCAAACCAAGTCATTGCTTGATAATTACTGTCCAAACCAAAATTATCTGTTATAAGAATTGATAATTTCAACGCGTCATTCGCTATTAATTTCGACGTTGATTCTTTTAAAACACTTAATTGCGACTGTGCGAAATCAAACTCTCCATCATAATAAAATATGCGTGCATTTTTAAACTTTGCTTCATGACCAATTGGTTCGAATTTGAGATCGGTTTCAATTTGCATATAGTACAAAGATGCTTCCCAAATGTCGCCGTGCAATACATGAATATCGGCCAATTCCATTTTTAATTCACTTTTTTGCATATCCGTTAAACCAGAAATAGTCAACGCTTCTGTTAATGTTGTGATTGAACTGGCTGCCTGGTTCGCATAAAAAGCTTGAATATGACACATTTCAATAATCAATGAAACTGATGAACGTTTTTTTCCAATGCGATCAATTGTTGTTTTGTATTCTAAAAGTGTTGCATCCAATTCTTCTTTGGAATAATTTCGATTGGTTGTTACCTCTAGAAAACGGGTATTTAACAAGGCCGTTTCTGCCTGATAATAATAGAGTTGGTCGGTGCCTAAATTCGTAACATATTTGAAGCACTTTCTGGCTGTTTCGTATTCTTTGTTTTCAACACAAATTCGGCCCAAATCTAAAACTCGTCGACCTTGTTCGTTCAGTCTTTTGTCCAATGCTTGCATTTGGGTTAAAGCACCAGAGAAATTTCTTTTTTGGATGAAGAGCCAAACAAGCATTTCAGAATAAACTGATTCATCTGGCTTTTTTTGAATGCGCTCTAGCAAGGCCGTTTTCATCAAATCAAATTCCTTGGATTCCGTTGCAGAAAAATCTATTTGACGACTCAATAAACTTTGAATGGAACTGGCATAGCTCGAATGAAAATCCAATAAGTCTAAATATTCGGCAATCATTTTCTCCTTCTGACCTGTTGCTCCGTAGAGTTCAGCAAACTGAAAATGCAAAGGATAAGTTCCTTTTAGTAGCTTTCTCCCTTTTTCAATGGTTAATAGGGCTAAATCATTTCTTCCTTTTCCTTTAAAGGCATTGTATAGTGGGATAATTGAATTTGGATCAGCTTGTAAATCCTCAATTAAACTTGAATAGAGTTTTTGTGCTTTATCTGACTCATTATTTTCTTCGTAAAATTGACCGAGCATTACTTGATATTCTATATCAAATCGATTCGCGTTACTTTGCTTTTTTAAAATCTTTTCAGCCTCTTTTTTGTCATTCGTTTGAATTAAACAATCGTAGTAGCGCAGAAAATTAAACTTCGAAGGGTCCTTGTCGTATAGTTTGACGTAATATATTTTGGCTTTGTCAAAATCGCCAGATGAATAATAGTGTTGTGCCAATTGCATATCTGTATCACCTTGAGCTTTCAAAGCAAAAGATGAAAAAACAACTAATACAAATAGCCAATTACGCATTTTATTTTTTTTGTTTTGTTTGACTCAATTTTTTATTCATTACTTCGATAGAGAAATCATACAACTCTTTATGAAGCTTATGAAATGTTTTCATTGTTTTATTTTTTTCTTTCACGTATTCAGCTAATATTTTGCTTAACTGATTTACTTTTCCATTTTCAAAATCTACATATTCTTGATACTTGGATTGGTCTCCATTTCCATTCTGAATATCCATTTTTAAATTTTTCAGCGAAAGACGTTCTTCGGTTATTCCTGTTTGAACAGTTGTATAACTTCGGCTTAATGGACCAAGGTCTCTTCTCATTACTTTGTAGGCATCCATTTTTTTGCCTAATTCCATGTCAATAGTATCCGAATAATAATTGTTTTTTATTCTTAATTCCACGCCATTCGTTGCTATTCTTAAAGCAGCGATTGTATCTATTTCATTGGCCAACATCACCTTTTCGAGACTGTCCAATGACGTATTCATTTCAGCGATTTGTTCTAAATGTTTTTCGTTGTTTGAGCTTGAGCACGCATAAAGCGATAAACACGTCATTACTAAGAAAAAGTACTTCATGCCAATTTAATTTTTACTAAAAATACAATGAGAATAAGTAATAAAAAGCAATGTAGCGATTTATTAACGAATTTTTACAAAAAAAGCCGCTACAAAATAGCGGCTAAATATTAGTTGATGATGTCAAAACCAGTGAATTTTCTTAGTGCTTCTGGTATCACAATTCCATCTGGAGTTTGGTGATTTTCCATTAATGCAGCAACTATTCTCGGAAGAGCTAATGCCGATCCATTCAATGTATGACAAAGTTGATTTTTCTTGTCAGCATTTTTGAAACGTAATTTCAAACGATTTGCTTGGAACGTGTCAAAACGAGAACATGAACTTACTTCTAACCATTTATCTTGTGCAGCTGAATATACTTCAAAGTCATATGTCAAAGCTGAAGCAAATCCAGTATCACCACCACACAAACGAAGTATGCGGTATTGCAAACCTAATTTCTCCAACAAGTTTTTCACGTGCTCCAACATTTCTTCTAACGCTTTCGCAGTGTTATCCGGATGCTCGATTCGAACAATTTCAACTTTATCAAATTGGTGTAAGCGATTTAATCCACGCACATCTTTGCCATACGACCCTGCTTCTCTTCGGAAACAAGGCGTGTAACCTGTCAATTTAATTGAGAAGTCGTCTGACGGTAAAATAACATCACGGTAAATATTCGTCAATGGAACTTCAGCTGTTGGAATCATGTAAAAATCATCGACAGGCATGTAATACATTTGACCTTCTTTATCTGGTAATTGTCCTGTTCCGTATGCACTTGCCTCATTTACCATCAATGGTGGAATGAATTCTTCGTAACCTGCTTTGTCAGCTTCGTCTAAAAAGAAAGAAATCAATGCACGTTGTAATTTGGCACCTTTACCTCTGTAGAATGGGAAACCTGCACCAGTTACTTTAACACCAAGTTCAAAATCGATTAGATCATATTTTTTTGCCAAATCCCAGTGAGGAAGTGGTTCGAAATCGTACGTTCTCTTTTCACCGAATTCATAAACGGTTTCATTGTCCAATTCATTTTTTCCAGCTGGAACTAATTCGTTTGGAACATTTGGAATAGTATAAAGCAATTGTGTAATTTCCTTTTCGTACTCATCCACTTTTGCTTTCAAGTCAGTTTCGTTTGCTTTCAAGTCAGCAGTTTTTGCTTTAGCAGCATTTGCTTCATCTTGTTTGCCTTGCTTAAATAAATCACCAATCTCTTTCGCTAAGTTGTTCAATTCGGCTGAAATGGACTCCAAAGAAGTTTTCGCTGATCTCCAATTGGTGTCAGCAGCTAAGATTTGATCTAACGTTTCTGTTACGTCAAGATTTCGTTTCTTAAGCCCTTCAATAATGGCTTCTTTTTCTGTTCGAATGCGGGTAATTTCAAGCATTTTTACTCTTTTTTTGTATGTGCGAATTTAATAATTAAATGGGATTACTTTTTGCAAGCGAGCCATTTATTTCTTTCTTTTTTGACAATCCAATTAAAAAAATGGAAAGTAGGTGCATAAAAAAAGCGAGTCACGTTAATTCGAGACTCGCTTTTTAAAATTGTATATCAATTCTTATGCTTCAGCAGTCTCAAATGGAACTACCGATACAAACGAACGATTATCTTTTTTCTTACGGAATGCAACTTGACCGTCAACCAAAGCATATAATGTGTGGTCTTTTCCAATACCAACATTTTCTCCTGGGTGATGTTGAGTTCCTCTTTGACGAATGATGATGTTTCCTGCAATTGCAGCTTGACCACCAAAAATCTTAACTCCTAGTCTCTTACTATGTGACTCACGACCGTTTTTCGAACTACCGACTCCTTTTTTATGTGCCATTGTTTCTAAATTTTAACTCCAATTAGATTGGAAAGTTCTTATTAAGCTTTAATGTCTTTAATGGTAATCGAAGTAAAACTTTGACGATGTCCATTTTTCTTTTTGTAACCTTTTCTTCTTTTCTTTCTGAAAACGATTACTTTATCACCTTTAACGTGATCCAATACTTCTGCAGTTACCGAAGCACCTGCTATAGCTGGGGCGCCAACGTTAATCTTTCCACCGTTGTCAACCAAAAGAACGCGATCGAATTCGATTTTTGCTCCTTTTTCTGCTGCCAATCTGTGTACAAAGATTTTTTGGTCTTTTTGCACTTTAAACTGCTGCCCTGCTATCTCTACAATTGCGTACATATAGCTTGTTTTAAATTATTTTTCCTAAAATTCGGACGACAAAGATAGATAAAAAAGTTTATAACACAAGTGTGTTGAGATTATTTTGAAGGAAAAAATCTATCTTTTACCAATGGCCAGTAGTTGGCTATGAAAACCCCACTCAAAACAATAGCCATAGATCCAACTTGTCCCCAACCAATTTTTTCACCATAACTGATACCGAAAAGCACTGCTACAATAGGAATAAAGTAGGTGACACTGCTTGCGAATAAGGCTGAAGAAGTACTAATTAATTGATTAAATAGTATTACTGCTAAAGCCGTTCCTACAATGGCAAGAATGGAGATGTATCCCAAACCTTCCCAGGCATTTGGATTTTCTTGAAGTGTTTTTAGTGTTCCAAACTGAAAATTAGCGAAAATGGAAGGTAGTAAAATAATCAAAAACGCCAAAGAGGTGATTTCAAATGATTTGAATTCTTGCAATTTGTATTTGATAGTTGTTAAACTGACCGCATAAAATAACGTTGCTAAGACAATTGCAAGTATATGAAACCAGGTTCCAGTCATCGACAAGCTTTTTCCGGCTATCATTAGTAAGACAATTCCAACTGAACCAATTGCAACGCCAATTAATTGAATAGGTGTAAGACGTATTTTATAAATGAAAAAGCCGATTAAAATCGTGAAAATTGGTGTAAAACTGTTAAGCATTCCTGCGAAACCAGATGATAAACCTGTTTCAGCGTAGGTGAATAAAAAAGCTGGAAAAAAATTACCGCTTAATCCAACTGCTCCTAGAAGTAAAAACTGTTTGAATGTTTTGATTTTTCGAACTGCACGAAGTGCAAATGGCAAAAGTACACACCCAGCAATCAGCATGCGAAGCGCTCCAACTTGCGTATCAGAAAAAATTGCAGAACCATCATCTGCAAACATTCCTTTTTTCATTAAGATAAACGAGCTTCCCCAAACGGCTGCTAGTACAGCAAGCATTAACCATGCTCTTAATTCTTTCGACATGGTACAAAAATAAGCAATCATCTACAATTGATTATAATCTTTAAAAATGTTAATAACCTGTCGATAAAATGTTAATAACCACAAGCTGTAAAATATTGATTAAATCCTACCACATTTTACCACTTTTCATTAAAATCACAAGAAATACAGTGTATTTGATTAAAAATGTTTCGCTAAAACGAAACAAAAAAGAAGTTGTATCGTTAGAATTTATTAACAATTAGAAAACTGGTGGTAAAAAGTGGTAGAAATCCACTAATTTTACCCATTATTTATGTCATGGCAGGCTTAGTAGGAGAATTTGAAGTAAAAGTGGACGCAAAAGGGCGTTTTTTATTTCCTTCCGGTTTACGGAAGCAGCTTTCTCCTGCAACTCAACGTGATTTCATGCTGAATAAAGGATTTGAAGATTGTTTGACATTGTACCCGCTGACAGAGTGGGAGAAAATCAGTGAAAAACTGTCGAAAATGAATTTATTTAAACCGAAGAACCGAATGTTTTATCGTTTGTTCCATCAAGGAGCAAAATTGGTTGCTTTGGATAATGCCGGTCGTATTTTGATTCCAACCGCTCACATGGAGCGCGTAGGTTTGAATCAAGATGTTATGCTTATCGCATACAACGATCGAATTGAAATCTGGGATAAGTCTAAATACTTCGATATGATTGAAGGAAACATGGCAGATTTCGCTGATTTGGCGGATGAAGTAATGGGTGATTTAGACAATGGAGAATAATACTACGTACCACATACCAGTAATGCTGCATGAATGCATCGAGGGATTAACAATTAATCCAGATGGTGTTTATGTGGATGTCACTTTTGGCGGTGGCGGTCATTCAAAAGAGATTTATAAAAAGTTAAGTAGCAAAGGAAAATTGATTGTATTTGATCAAGATCCTGACGCGAAGGAAAATGCATGGGAAGCGGATAATTTCTACTTCGTGGCAGCCAATTTTGCTTTCATCTCTAACCACTTACGCTTATTGGGGATTAAACACGTTGACGGAATTTTGGCCGATCTTGGTGTTTCTTCCCACCAATTTGATGAGGAAACGCGTGGTTTTTCCATTCGTGCAAATGCGCCTTTGGATATGCGTATGAATAAGCATGGTGAATTGAGTGCCAAAAGTGTTGTGAATGAATACGACGAATTCGAATTGGTGAAAATCTTTAGAAGTTATGGTGAACTTTCAAATGCACGAAAAATTGCAGGAGAAATTGTAAAAGCACGGGCTTCTAAAAAAATCAATACAACAAACGATCTAATGGAGGTTTTGGGGAAATGTGCCCCGAAATTTAAAGAACATAAATTCTTTGCTCAAGTCTTTCAAGCAATTCGTATCGAAGTGAATCAAGAATTGGAAGTCTTGGAAAAATTCCTTGAGCAAACAGCGGATGTAATGGCTCCAGGAGCGAAGCTTGTCGTGATGTCGTATCATTCATTGGAAGATCGTTTGGTTAAAAATTACATGAAACGTGGATCAATTCACGGTGAAATAACAAAGGACTTTTTTGGAAATGTATTGAAGCCTTTCACAGAGGTGAATCGCCATCCAATTATTCCAAATGAGGAGGAAATAGAATTAAATACACGTGCACGAAGCGCCAAACTTAGAATAGCAGAAAAGAATGGCTGATAATGAGTACATAGATAAAGAAGTTGCTGAGGAGGCGGCAAAGAAAGTTGCGCAAAAGGAGAAGAAGACAAAATCTAAACCGAAGAATGCGAAACCGAATGCGTTTACTCAAATTCTGAATGGGGATTTTTTGACACGCGAATTTGTGTTGAACAACCTCAACTTTATCTTCTTTATCATTTTTCTGCTTTTGCTAATAGTTGGGAAAGGGTATTACGGGAAGCAACTTTCAAAAGACGTTGATAAAACGCAAAAAGAATTGGATGAAATGACTGCCGACTACATTGAGTCAAAAGCGAAAATGGAAGAGGTAACAAGAAGATATCGATTGGTTGAAGAATTAGGACCAAAAGGATTGAAAGAAACACAAAACAAAACGAAGGTGATTCGTTTGAAAAAAGAGAATTAATAAATGAACGAAAAGAAAGACATACTCTGGAGGGCTTACTTGATTTATTTCGGGTTTGTTGTGATTATGTTGATTGTTTTATTTAAAACAGTTTCGATTCAATTTGAAGGTCGTTCAACTATTTTTTCTGCTTCAACGGAAGAGAAAATGCCAATCCGAACTGTAGAGCGTCCATCGCGACGAGGAGAAATTTTGGATGTTAATTACACACCCTTGGTTACATCTGTTTCGTTTTATGATATCCATATGGATCCAACAGTTGTTGACCAAAAAATATTTGATGCTGAAGTGACGGATCTTGCTAGAGGGCTTGCGAAAATGTATCCCGACAAATCTTCAATAGAATACGAAAACATGATCAGAACAGGTCGTCAACGTAAAAGTCGCTATTTAATCATTCGTAAAAAAGTAACAAACGAAGAACGGAAAGCCTTATCATCTTTGCCAATATTCAAGTTAGGCCGATTGAAAGGTGGCTTCATTGACACAGATGAAACAATTATTAGAAAGCGTCCCCATAACGAATTAATGAAGCGCACATTGGGCTATTATCAGAACAATAATGGTAAAATTTTGGCGGTTGGAATTGAAGGAGCGTACAACGAATATTTGAGTGGTGAACCAGGAGAAGAAATCGAGCAAAAGATTTCTACTGGGTGGAAAAAAACTGGACAAATTGTGAAGGAAAGTGTTGAAGGAGCGGACGTAGTAACTTCAATCGATAAAGAAATCCAGGAAGTAGCAAACTCCGAACTTGAACGACAATTGCGCTTACAAGGAGCAAAGAATGGTTGCGTAATTGTGATGGATGTTAAAACAGGATTTGTGAAAGCAATTGCTAATTTAACAGTTGCAGAAGATGGCAACTATTACGAAAGTTATAATTATGCTATCGGACGTAAAGAGGTTCCTGGTTCCACTTTCAAACTAGCATCATTAATGGCTGCTTTGGAAGATGAGAAAATAAATATCAACGATACCGTAAATGCCTTTGGAGAATACACCTTCCATAATCGTACATTGAAAGATGCGCATGAAGGTGGATACGGAAGAATTACCATTAAGCGTGCTTTTGAAAAATCTTCCAATGTTATTGCGCGCGTAATTTACCGTGCATACCGAGACGAGCCACAGGCATTCATTGACCGTTTAGAGCAATTTGGAATTACTGAACCTCTTGGAATTGAATTGGAAGGTGAACCGAATCCTACTGTTTATCGTCCTGGAAGTCCAAACTGGTCAGGAATTTCGTTGCCATGGATGGCGATTGGTTATGAGGTACAACAAACGCCTTTACAAACTTTAGCATTCTACAATGCTGTTGCGAATCGTGGGAAATTCGTTCGCCCTCAATTTGTGAAAGAAATTCGCCGTGGTGCTGAGATAGTAAAAGTGTTTTCGCCAGTGGTAATTAAAGAAAAAATTTGTTCAGATAATACATTGAATATTCTTCAGTCATGTTTGGAAGGTGTAATGTTAAAAGGTGGTACAGGATCAAAGTTAACTTCTTCTCAATTCTCCATCGCTGGTAAAACTGGAACGGCTCGAATTCTGAACGAAGATCAAAGTTATGGTAAAAAAGGTGAAGAAAAATACCAAGCGTCTTTCGTTGGTTATTTCCCGGCTGACGAACCGATGTATTCGTGTATTGTCGTGATTTCTGCACCGTCAAAAGATATTTATGGTGCAACTGTATCGGGTACTGTTTTCGCAGCGGTTGCAAATAAGGTTTACGCTACAAAATTAAAATACCACGACGCAATTAATGAAGGTCCGAAAAAGAAACGCATCGCTCCAATTTCAATGAATGGTAGTCGATATGATTTATTGAGAATCTACAAATTATTGGATGTTAAATATTACATCAAAGAGAATGGTGAATGGTTCTCAACGAAAAAAGATGGAAGTCGTGTTGAGTTGAAATCAAAACACATTAGTAAAAATGCTGTGCCCAATGTAATTGGATTGAGTGCACGCGATGCTGTTTACTTGATTGAATCAAAAGGAATGTCAGCACATGTTGTTGGCTACGGTAAAGTTGTTGAACAATCTATTCCTGCTGGAAGACCAGTGTTTAAAGGCGGAGTGGTTGAATTGAAAATGGATTAATAAGTGAAAAATTTAAAAGACATAGTTGAAGGAATTGAGATTGTAAAACAGTCTGGTTCTTCGGATGCTCAAATTTCTGAATTGGTATTCGATTCTAGAAAAGCAAAAGAGGGAACTGCATTTTTTGCAATCAAAGGTTCTGCTGTTGACGGACATGATTTTATTCCAGCTGTAATTGCAGCGGGATGTAAAGTTGTGTTTGCCGATCACGCTATTGAAGTTCCAGGTAATGTAACATTGATTGTCACTGAAAACACGTCAAAAAGTTTGGCATTGGCAGCAACTAATTTCTACAATCATCCTTCGAAAAATTTGAAATTGGTTGGTGTTACTGGAACGAACGGTAAAACCACGACGACCACTTTGTTATTTAATTTGTACACGAAGCTTGGTTTTCACTGTGGTTTACTGTCAACGGTTGTCAATAAAATTGGTAACCAAGCGATTGCTTCAACACACACAACACCGGATCCAGTTTCATTGAATGCTTTGTTAGCGCAAATGGTGGAAGACGGTTGTTCGCACTGCTTCATGGAAGTGAGCTCGCACGCAGTTCACCAGCATAGAGTTACAGGTTTGGATTTCGCAGGTGGAGTTTTTACGAATATCACACACGATCATTTGGATTACCACAAGACCTTCGCTGAATACATCAATGTGAAAAAGGCATTCTTTGATCATCTGAGTGCAGATGCTTTTGCTTTAACAAATGTGGACGACAAAAATGGCATGGTGATGTTGCAAAACACGAAAGCTGAAAAACATACCTACGCGCTTAAATCACCAGCTGATTTCAAAGTGAAAGTGATCGAAAATCAGTTTTCTGGTTTGGTCTTGAACATGAATGGTGTTGAATTATGGACACGTTTAATTGGCGACTTCAATGCCTACAATTTATTGGCGGTTTTCGCGGTAAGTCAATTGCTTGGAGAAGATACAACGGAAGTGATGACGGTCTTGAGCAACTTGGAATCGGTTGAAGGACGTTTTGAATACTTCCAAACAACTTCAGGAATCACAGCTATTGTCGATTATGCGCACACACCGGATGCTTTAGAAAACGTTTTGAAAACAATTGCGAATATCCGTACGAAAAATGAAACAGTTTACACTGTTGTAGGTTGTGGTGGTGATCGCGATAAAGCGAAACGTCCGCAAATGGCAGCAATCGCATGTGAAATGAGCGATAGGGTCATTCTTACTTCAGATAATCCACGTTCAGAAGATCCAGCTGTGATTTTAGATGAAATGATGGCCGGAGTTGAAGGACAACATTTCAAAAAAACACTTTCCATTTTGGACCGTGAGCAAGCAATAAAAACAGCCGTTTCCATGGCAGAAAAAGGTGATATCATCTTGATTGCTGGAAAAGGTCACGAAAAATATCAAGAAATCAAAGGTGTGAAACACGATTTTGATGACATGCAGATAACGATTGAATTATTTAAAAAACTAGAGAAATAATGCTTTACTATTTATTCGACTATCTTGATTCTTTTAACTTCCCTGGTGCTGGGTTGTTTCAATTTATCTCTTTCCGTGCCGCAATGGCATTGATTACTTCTTTGATTGTTTCGATTTTCTTCGGTAAGAAATTAATCAACTTGTTGAGAAGACAACAAATCGGTGAAACGGTTCGTGATCTTGGTTTGGCAGGACAAATTGAAAAATCTGGAACGCCAACAATGGGTGGAATCATCATTCTTGCAGCGATTTTAATTCCAACGCTTTTGTTTGCCAAATTGCATAACATCTATGTAATCACGATGATCATCGCAACAATTTGGTTGGGTCTTATCGGTTTCTTGGATGACTACATCAAAGTCTTCAGAAAAAACAAAGAAGGTCTTGCTGGACGTTTTAAAATTGTTGGTCAAATCGGTGTTGGTTTAATCGTTGGATGCATTTTGTATTTCAACAATGACGTTTCCGTTCATAAGCGTGTTTCTGCGGATTATAAATTACAAGCAGATGAACAATTCGTTACGCATGAACATACGAATGGAAAAGACGAGAATTACAAGTGGATCAAAACAGATGATATGACTACGACAATTCCTTTTATCAAAGGGAATGAGTTCAATTACAACTGGTTAATTGGTGATTCAAACAAATCATTCGGTTGGTTATTGTTTATTCCAATTGTCATTTTTATCGTAATCGCCGTCTCAAATGGTGCAAACATGACAGATGGTTTGGATGGTTTAGCTTCGGGAACATCTGCAATTATTGGACTCGCGCTTGCTGTTTTAGCCTATGTCAGTTCCAATGCAAAATTTGCCGATTACCTCGATGTGATGTACATACCGCTCGCCGAGGAACTCGTGATTTTCATTGCCGCCTTTGTGGGAGCGTGTATTGGATTCATGTGGTACAATTCTTATCCAGCACAAGTATTCATGGGCGACACAGGTTCATTGGCTTTGGGTGGAATTATCGCTGTTTTCGCGATTTCAATTCGCAAAGAATTATTGATTCCTGTTTTAGCTGGTGTGTTCTTGGTGGAGAATTTATCCGTTGTGCTTCAAGTAGGATATTTCAAACTCACGAAAAAACGCTTCGGTGAAGGAAGGCGGATCTTCCTCATGGCTCCGTTGCATCATCATTATCAGAAAAAAGGTTTGCATGAAGCGAAAATTGTATCGCGCTTCTGGATTGTAGGTGTGTTGCTTGCAGTAATCACAATTGTAACATTGAAATTGAGATAAACGTGGAAGGATTGAATAAACATATTGCCATTCTTGGTGCCGGAGAAAGCGGTGTTGGTGCTGCCATTTTAGCAAAGAAAATGGGGTGGAATGTGTTTGTTTCTGATTTCGGAGCAATCAAAGATGAATTCAAAACTGAATTAACTGAAAATGGCTTTGAATGGGAAGAAGGAAAACATTCTGAAGAGCGAATCCTGAATGCTGATTTAGTGATTAAATCACCAGGTATTCCTGACAAAGCGCCACTAATTAAAAAATTACGCGAAAAAGGAGTAAAAATCATTTCTGAAATCGAATTCGGTGGATATTACTTAAATGCGAAAACGATAGCAATAACTGGAAGTAATGGGAAGACAACGACAACAATGTTGACCTATCACATCCTTAAAAAAGCGGGAATTAATGTTGGTTTAGCAGGCAACGTTGGTAAAAGCTTTGCGAAACAAATTGCAGAAGAAAACTTCGATTGGTATGTGCTCGAATTGAGTTCTTTCCAATTGGATGACATGTTTGATTTTAGAGCGGATATCGCTATTCTAACAAACATCACTCCTGATCATTTGGATCGCTACAATTATGAAATGCAGAATTACGTGGATTCAAAATTCCGTATTCTACAAAACCAAACAAACAACGATTGGTTCATCTACAATTTTGATGATCCGATTATTCAGGCAGAAGTCGAAAAACGATTGATTAATGCCAAAACTGCCCCTTTCTCTCTTGTGAAAGAACAAGAAGTTGGTGGCTTTGCAGACGAACAACAAATAACAATAAACATAAACGAACAACTCACTATGTCAATTCACGATTTAGCACTTAAAGGTAAACACAACACCCAAAATTCTTTGGCGTCAGGTATCGCGTCAAGAATCCTAGAAATTAGGAAAGAAGTTGTGAGAGAAAGTCTTGAAGACTTTGTCAATGTAGAACACCGTCTAGAATTCGTGGCGAAAGTTCACGGAATTGAGTTTATCAATGACTCAAAAGCAACAAATGTAAACTCTACTTGGTTTGCACTTGAAAGCATGGAGCAACCAACTGTTTGGATCGTTGGTGGTGTTGATAAAGGAAACGATTATTCTGAATTAACTGACTTAGTACGCGACAAAGTAAAAGCAATCATTTGCTTAGGTGTAGACAACAAAAAATTGATCGAATCATTCACAGGAGTGGTTGATACAATTGTTGAAGCACGATCAGCAATGGAAGCTGTGGCTTACGGTTATCGTTTGGCGAAGAAAGATGAAACAGTTCTTTTATCTCCAGCGTGCGCAAGTTTCGATTTATTCGAAAACTACGAAGACCGCGGAAATCAGTTCAAAGAAGCCGTTCGTTCATTATAAGAAAAGAAGATGAGTGAAAAATTAGGCACTCGTACGGAAGATCGTTTGTTGGAAGCAAGACGTGAAAGTCTGCACCAACTGAACGAATCGAGCATTCGACCTCACGGGAAATTGTGGGGAATGGATGTGTTTTCTTGGTTCAATCCTACGCCAAGTTTGATTGCAAACACCTTGCATTCGTTTCCTTTTCCAGCAATTTGGATCGGAAATGGTGCTGTGATTGCAAAAGCCTTAGCTGAAGACGAATTGTTGCTGAATAATTTGTCTGCCGTAATTTCCTATGATTCTTCCATTTTTAATTTGGAGAATCACTGGTTGGATAAAATTAAAAATTGCGTTGGGACTCAATCTGTTGAAGAAGCTTTTCATTTTTTGAAAATGGTAAAAGCACCACAAACAATTTTAATGTTTACAGCAACAGGTGAAAACTGGGAAGATAACAAAAAAGAATTTGAAGATTTTTTAAAACTGGTTCAAGTCTAGATGAGAGAATACTTGAAATATTTAAAAGGTGACAGGGTGCTTTGGATCATCACGCTGATTATGCTTGCTTTTTCATTAGTGAGTGTATATAGCTTTGTTCCAATCCTTGTGAAAATTGAAGGAGGAAGTCCTTTCAAATACCTATTTAAACATTTCATTTATGTCTTAATTGGATTTGCTGCAATGTTCTGGATTCATCGAAAAGATCCGAAATTCATTGCGCAATTGTCCAAATTCGGATTTTATCTAGGGATTGGATTAATGCTCTTTACGTTCTTCTTCGGAACAAATGTAAACGGTGCAGGGCGCTGGGTGAAAATTCCATTTGTTGGATTGACATTCCAGTCTTCAGATTTTGCCAAACTAGCTTTATTGATATATGTAGCTCGTTTGTTGGAAAAGAAAAAAGATAAATTGAATAGTTGGAAAGAAGGTTTTTGGCCTGTGATTTTTCCTGTTATTGTTATTTGTGGATTGATTGTTAAGGATAATTTCTCAACAGCCGCCATACTTTTCGCTATTAGTTTATCCGTGCTTTTCGTTGGACGAGTTCCTTTGATAAAGATATTTTTAACGATTGCCGGTGGAGTCGCAGCACTTGGTTTAGTGATTGCCTTGCACAAAGCGGCGCCGGATTTAAACATTCTTCCGCGTTATGAAACCTGGGAAAACAGGATTTTGAACAAAATGGAGAATGACAACGATGTGCTAACAAATGCACAATCGATGAATGCCGAACTGGCCATTTTTAATGGTTCGTTTTTAGGACAAGGAGTAGGTGACGGGAAATTGAAAGAATACTTGCCAGAAGCCTATGCCGATTTCTATTATTCAAGTTTTGTCGAAGAATTTGGATTATTGTCGGCCGTGTTTTTAATGCTCTTGTATTTAATTATGTTGTACCGAATTATCCGAATTGGCTTGAAATCCGATCGCTTATTTGAGACGTACGCCTGTTTAGGAATAGGAATTTTATTACTGAGTCAAGCTTCAGTGAACATGTTGGTTTGTACAGGAGTATTCCCGGTAACAGGACAAAATATGCCTTTGTTAGCTATGGGAGGTTCTGCCTTAATCATGACATGTGTGGCAATGGGAATCGTTCAAAGTATTGCCTATTCGCAAGAAAAGAAAACGTCAAAAGAAACGAAAGAAGATTCGTTAAACTCATTAGTTGAAGAATGAAAATAGAACGTGTAGTCATATCAGGTGGTGGAACAGGAGGACATATCTTTCCTGCGATTGCGATTGCTGATGAAATTAAAAAACGCAATCCTGAGGCAGCCATTTTATTTGTTGGTGCAATTGGGAAAATGGAAATGGAAAAAGTTCCTGCTGCGGGATACAAAATTGAAGGTTTGACAATCGCTGGTTTACAACGAAAATTGACCTTATCGAATTTCTTGCTACCGTTTAAGATCATTAAAAGTATGCTGCGTGCGCGTCGCATCTTGAAAGATTTTAAACCGCAAGTTGTTGTTGGAGTTGGTGGTTATGCGAGTGGTCCAACATTAAAAGCTGCAACAATGCTAGGGATACCAACATTGGTGCAAGAACAAAATTCATTTCCTGGAAAAACGAATAAATTATTGGCAAAAAACGTGAATTCACTTTGTACAGCTTACGAAGGTTTGGAACGTTTCTTTCCAAAAGAGAAAATTACCTTGACTGGAAATCCCGTTCGTTTCGAAATGGTGAATATCGCAGGAAAACGTGATGAAGCATTTGAGTATTATAAATTAGATCCAAACAAGAAAACAATTTTAGTAATTGGTGGAAGTTTAGGTGCGCGTACCTTGAACCAAGCAATGATGCATCATTATTCGGATTTAAAAGAAGCGGGAGTTCAAGTGTTGTGGCAATCAGGTAAATTGTATTTCAATGACTTGAATGAGCAATTAAAAGGAAACGAATACGAAGGAATCAAATTGGTCCAATTCATCGATCGAATGGATTTAGCGTATGCAATGGCAGATGTAATTATTTCCCGTGCTGGTGCTATTTCAGTTTCTGAATTGTGCTTGATAAAAAAACCTGTGATTTTGGTGCCGAGTCCAAATGTTGCAGAAGATCATCAAACGAAAAATGCGATGGCATTGGTAGAAAAGTCTGCTGCTTTACTTGTAAAAGATGTTGAGGCAAAAGAAAACTTGATTCCTGCAGTTTTGGACTTGTTGAAGAATGAAGCGCAACAAGCAAAATTGTCCGATGAAATTGCAAAATTGGGTAAACCAAAAGCAACGGAATCAATCGTAGATGAATTAGAAAAGATTACAACTGCAAAATAAGCAGCAATTATAGAATGAAGGAAATGGAAAAGCTAGATTCAATTCAATTATCAACTTTTAATCGTGCCTATTTTATTGGTATTGGTGGAATTGGTATGTCTGCTCTAGCGCGCTATTTCAATGCAATTGGATGGGAAGTGGCAGGCTACGATAAAACGCCTTCTTCTTTAACTGATGATTTGAAAAATGAAGGAATTTCAATTCACTTCGAAGATTTGGGGTCAACTGTTCCAAGTCAATTTAAAGAAAACGATAAAACCTTAGTTGTTTATACTCCAGCTATTCCAAAGGGAATGGGTGAATTGGTATTTTTCCAAGAACAAACGACTAATCTTTTCAAACGTTCTGAAGTCTTGGGATTGTTAACACGTCAATCATTGGGATTGGGTGTTGCAGGAACTCACGGAAAGACGACAACGAGTTCCATGTTGGCGCACATCTTGAACGAATCACATTTGAAATGCAACGCTTTTTTAGGTGGAATTGCAACGAATTTCTCCTCGAATTTGGTATTGAATCCAACAAGCGAATACACGGTAATTGAAGCAGATGAATTTGATCGTTCCTTTTTGAAATTAACTCCTTTTGCCTCCATTATTACATCAACAGATCCAGATCATTTGGACATTTATGGTGATGCATCTGTTTTCTTGGAAGGTTTTCAAAAATATGCTGCACTCATCAATCCGAAAGGTTGTTTGGTAAAGAAAGAAGGGTTGGATGTTGTTTCAGAAGCACCAACTATTTCGTATGCCATTGAATCCAAAACAGCGGATTATTCAGGAGACAATTTGCGCTTTGAGCAAGGGAAGTTTTTAATGGATGTTGTGACACCATCTGGAATGTTAAACTCTGTTGAATTAGGAATACCTGGAATTCACAATGCTGAAAATGCATTGGCGTGTATTGCCTTGGCCCACTTTTTAGGATTAAGTGAAGAAGAAATTCGCTTCGGACTTCAATCGTTCCGAGGTGTAAAACGTCGTTTTGAATACAAAGTGCGCACAGAGAAATTGGTCTACATTGACGATTATGCACATCATCCAACAGAGATTCATGCTTTGGTTTCATCCGTGCGCTTACTTTATCCAAATCAAAAAATTACTGGAATTTTCCAACCACATTTATTTTCGAGAACCCGCGATTTTTTTGACGGTTTTGCGCATGAACTTTCAGAATTAGATGAAGTGGTTCTATTGCCAATTTATCCTGCTCGAGAAGAACCAATTCCTGGTGTTACGAGCGATGTGTTGTTGGATAAAATTACGTCAAAATCGAAACAATTACTTCCGGCATTGGATGCGTTGAACTACGTTTCAAACATTAATGAAGGAGTAGTATTAACGATTGGCGCTGGAGATATTGATCGAATTGTTGAACCACTTAAAAAAGCCTTGTCATGAAAAAGTGGTTAAAACGAGGTTTGTGGATTGCTTTTGCAATTGCTGTGATTGTGTTAATGCAAATGACGCAATCTGCTCAGGCTGATACTGTTTTGGAAGAGCCAGATGTTCTTATTCATGTAAATGGTGAAAATGCCTTTTTAACAGAGGATGAATTGAAATTGCGCTTAAAAAGAAATGGATTTACGTTCAACGGGCAATCGCAAAAGGATTTAAAAGTTTCTGCAGTTGAGGATTACATTCGTAAGATGACCGAAGTCAAGGATGTAAAAGTATTTACGAAGCTTGGATCAAAATGGAAAATTGAGGTTACAGTCCGTAAACCAATCGCTCGAATTTACAATAAATACGATGAAACTTTTTACTTGGATGAAGATGGTTTTGTGATGAATTCTTCTTCGTTGCATACGGCTCGAGTTGTGGTTGTTACGGGTTATATTAAGGACAGAATTTCCTCTGTTTCGGTACCAGAAATTATTAACAACGATACCTTGAAAAGTATTCGAAAATTAGATGATGTGTATCGTATTTCCAATTATGTTTGTAACGATCCACTAATGCAGTCTCTCATTGGCCAAATTCACTTGAAGAAAAACGGTGATTTTGTACTGATACCGCTGGTTGGAGGTCAAAAAATTATATTCGGTACGGCTACAACTGACGACGAAGTAAAAGAGAAGTTTAAGAAGCTGAAGATTTTTTACGAGGAAGGAATTCCTTACGAAGGATGGGATAAGTACGAAGAAATAAGTTTGAAGTACGATAATCAGATCGTTTGTAAGACTGTTGAAGGCTATATTGAAGAAGAAAAAATTGAGTAATATGTCAAAAATTATTGTTGGACTAGATATTGGAACTACTAAGATTGCTTGTTTCGTTGGTAAGAAAAACGAACACGGGAAAATCGAGATTTTATCAATGGGAAAAAGCGAATCCCTTGGTGTTATGCGTGGTATGGTTTCGAATATCGAGAAAACGGTTCAATCAATTCGCGTAGCTGTTGATGAAGCGCAAGAACGCGTTGAAGGTTCATTGACAATCGGTTCTGTAAATGTTGGTATCGCTGGTCAACACATTAAAAGTTTACAACACCGCGGAATTCACACACGTGATCAAATCGATAATGAAATTTCACAAAAGGATATCGATGCCTTAGTTGAAGATATGTACAAATTGGTGATGCAACCAGGTGAAGAAATTATTACCGTTCTTCCTCAGGAATACATCATTGATAACGAACAAGGAATTAAAGATCCAATCGGTATGTTGGGACGTCGTCTTGAGGCGAATTTCCACATTATTACTGGACACGTTGGCGCTTTGTTAAACATCAACAAATGTGTGCAAAAAGCAGGATTGGAAGTGAAAGAAATTATTCTTGAGCCAATCGCTTCTGCTGATGCTGTTTTGTCAGATGAAGAAAAAGAGGCTGGTGTAGTATTGGTTGATATCGGTGGTGGTACGACAGACGTTGCGATTTTCCATGAAGGAATTATTCGTCACACTGCAGTTATTCCTTTCGGTGGAAATGTAATCACAGAAGACATCAAAGAAGGTTGCACAATCATGAAGCGTCAAGCTGAAATGTTGAAAACGAAATTCGGTTCTGCTTTGGCTTCTGAAAGTCAAGAAAATGAAATTGTTTGCATTCCAGGTTTGAGAGGTCGTGATCCAAAAGAAATTACAATCCGCAACTTAGCAAGCATCATTCAAGCGCGAATGGAAGAAATCATTGATTTGGTTCATTACGAAATCTTGAATTCTGGTTATAGCAAAAAATTAATTGGTGGAATCGTTGTAACAGGTGGTGGAGCTCAAATGAAACACATCACGCAATTGTTCGAGTACATCACTGGAATGGATACACGCATCGGTTACCCAACTGAGCACTTAGCAAATAATAATCACATCGAAAACTTAACAAGTCCAATGTACTCAACAGGAATTGGATTGGTATTGAAAGGATTCGAAGCATTGGAAAAAAGCGGAGTTACAGTTGAAGCAGCAAGTGCAGGTTCTGTGAAAACACACTCTGAGAAAAACAGAGGTTCTTTCTTCGATACGATCGTTAAGAAAGGAAAAGACTGGTTCGCTGAAGAAGAATAAGGAATAGAAAAGTAACATGGATTTAGCGAGAAGTGTTACAAAAGAAATAAAGAAACAACAACAATAAAAAGAGAGAATATGGAATTCGATTTGCCAAAAGACACATCTTCAATTATCAAGGTAATTGGTGTTGGTGGAGGTGGTAGCAACGCAGTTAACCACATGTACGGTCAGGGAATTATCGGTGTAGACTTTATCGTTTGTAATACGGATCGTCAAGCATTGGATATTTCTCCAGTTCCTTATAAAATTCAATTAGGGCCATCTTTAACTGAAGGTCGTGGTGCTGGTGCAATTCCTGAAATTGGAATGAATGCAGCAATTGAAAACATTGAAGAAATTCGTGAATTGCTAGGGAAAAATACGAAAATGGTTTTCGTTACGGCAGGAATGGGTGGTGGTACTGGTACAGGTGCTGCTCCAGTTATTGCACAAGTAGCGAAAGAAATGGGTATTTTGACTGTTGGTATCGTTACAGTTCCTTTCAACTTTGAAGGACGTAAAAGAAGACAACAAGCAGAAGAAGGAATGGATAAAATGCGCGAAAACGTTGATACTTTATTGGTGATCAACAATGAGCGTTTAAGAGAGATTACAGGTAATTTAACAATTGGAAATGCTTTTGCTCAAGCAGATGACGTTTTAACAACGGCTGCAAAAGGTATCGCTGAAGTAATTGCTGTTACAGGTGCAATCAACGTGGATTTCAATGACGTGAGAACGGTAATGAAAGATAGCGGTGTTGCAATTATGGGTAGCGCAGCAGCTGAAGGTGATAACAGAGCAACATTAGCTGTTCAAGAAGCATTGAACTCACCATTGTTGAATGATAATGATATTAGCGGTGCACAGTACGTCTTGTTGAACATCACTTACGGTGATAAAGAAGTATTGATGGACGAAATCACTGAAATCACAGATTACATTCAAGAAGAAGCAGGTTCAACTGCAGATGTAATTTGGGGTCACGGTTACGATCCAACGTTGGGAGATAAATTAAGTGTTACACTTATTGCAACTGGTTTTCAATCGCACCCAATCACGGGTTTTGAAAAAGCACCAGTGAAAACTGTACGTACGCTTGATGATGAGCCAAAAAATGAAATCGTTGCTCCTTTGGAGTCTCCAACACAAGTAAACACATTCAACAACGCAGTTGAAGTGAAAGCAGTTGTTGAGGAGCCTTTTTTGAAACCAGAAGCATTAAACGAAGTTAAAGTTGAAGCATCAAATTCATTTGTAGCCCCAACTCCAGAAAACGTTTTTAAAGCGGAAGTAGAAGAGCAAAAAACAATGAGTTTTGATTGGGAAGTTGCGAATGCAGCAAGCGAATCAAAATCTGTTGAACCGAAGAAAGAAGAAGTTGTTCGTTTCTTATTAGAAGACGACATGGAAGACAAAGTGAGTTTAGATCACGTTGCTGCTAAAACGATTCTTTCTCCAGAAGAACAACAAAAAAGAACACAAGAGCGCTTGGCTAAAATTCAAGAGTACACAAACAAATTGAAAAAAGCGGAAGGTATTGCTGAATTCGAAAACGAACCAGCTTATATCAGAAGAAACATCAATTTGGATAACTCTAAACCAAGTTCTGAAGAATCTTATAGCCGTTTCGGAATTTCATCTGATGAAAATGGAACGACTTTGAGAAGTAATAATTTTTTACACGATAACGTAGACTAATGAGCTTCGCAGAACAAATTAATACGGATATCAAAAACGCAATGCTTGCCAAAGACAAAGAGAAATTGGCGGTTTTGCGCGACATTAAATCAAAATTGTTGTTGGAAGCAACTTCTGGAAACGGTGAAGCATCAGATGAAACAGCAATCAAGATTTGTGTGAAATTGCATAAACAACGTATGGAAACATACGAAATTTATAAAACACAAGGTCGTGAGGATTTAGCGGCAGACGAATTGTTCCAAGCACAAGTTATTGAAGGATACCTTCCTAAAATGATGAGCGAGGATGAAGTAAGAGCAGAAGTTGTTGCTGCGATTGCTTCAACTGGTGCAGCTGGACCTCAAGACATGGGTAAAGTAATGGGTGTGTTGTCAGGAAAATTGGCTGGTAAAGCGGATGGAAAACTGATTGCAGCACTTGTGAAAGAAAACCTAGCTAAATAAGTTTCTATTCTCCCCCGATAAATTTTCGAATTTATCTTATTGTTGTAAAAACGCGTTCCACTACAGGGGAACGCGTTTTTTTCTTTTCATCAATCTTCTAACCTTCAACTTCTACCTTCTATCTCTAAATTTTAAATTCTAAATGTATATTTGCACCATGACACGTGAAACATTAAAAGAACAAATCGCAGAAACCATTCGCCATTATAACACGAAAGGATGGTCGCCCGCTACATCAACAAATTATTCATTCAAAGATGAAGCAGGTACAATTTGGGTTTCACGAAGTGGCGTTGATAAATCGCAATTCACTGCGAATGATTTTATCACAGTGGACTCAACTGGTATGGCGATTGGCGATTTTCTTGGAATTAAACCTTCAGCAGAAACTTTGATTCATTGTGTCTTGTACGAATTGTTCCCCGAAACAAAGGTGATACTTCACAGTCATTCTGTTTATCCGGTTTTAATTTCGGCTGTTTTAGGTCCACAAATTACCTTTGAAGGTTATGAAGTTCAAAAAGGTTTTGATGGACAAACAACACATGAAAACGCCGTAAACATTCCAATTCTTGACAATACGCAAGATATGGCGGCATTCAAACAAACATTGATCAACGAAGTAAATCGCATTCAGCATCATTCGTTCATCATGCGCAAACATGGAACGTATGCTTGGGGGAAAAACCTGTTCGAAGCAAAACGCCATCTTGAAACATTGGAATATTTGTGTCAATGTGAATGGATGTTAAAAAACGCATAATTTTAAATCACGAATCACGAATCACGAATCACAAATCCGAAGGCATGGCAATATTATCAATCCCAGAAAACAACATTGAAATTAGAAATCCAGAAGAAATTCGTGCTTTTTTTAAAGAAAGAGGCGTTTTCTTTGATCAATGGACATGCGATGTTGTTTTCGATGACAAAGCGACTCAAGAAGATATTTTGAACGCTTATTCAAAAGATTTGACTCCGTTCATGGAACAAGGAGGATACCAAACAGCAGATGTAATTTCGATTAACAAATTGACGGAAAATTATGAAGCGATTCGTGCGAAGTTCCTTTCAGAACATACACATTCAGAAGATGAAATTCGCTTCTTTGTGGATGGACAAGGATTGTTTTGGTTCAATTTAGAAAGCGAACCAGTATTTAATTTACTGTGCGAAAAAGGAGATTTAATTTCTGTACCTGCAGGAACGAAACACTGGTTTGACGCCGGTGAAACAAATCCATTCGTGAAAGCAATTCGAATTTTCATCGATATGAGTGGCTGGGTACCGTATTACACTGAATCGAAATTAGAACAGAAATTTGCTGATTTCAATGTTCCGAAGTAATTAATTACCGATCAGAAATTTATTGTATATCCAATATTAATTCCAATCATGCGCAAATTTGTATGATAAACTTCCGCAATCTTGTGTTCGTGGATTTGATTTGTTGTTACATTGATAAAACTTGCATTGATATCACCTGAAGTATGGGTTACTTGCGTATCGTGCACTTCGTCTTGCATGTAACGAACATTTACATATTCAAAGTGATTGAATCCACTTAAGTAACTAGCCGAAATGGTAAGTTTATGTGTGTTTTCTGAAGAAATTCCTTTGAAGAGTTTTTCCATCGAAATTTGAGCACCAATTTCACCACCATAAACAAACCCTGCAAAACGCTGTGTTGTTTCGCGATCCAAAGGTTGGCAATCATCTTCATCCAAAGGATCAGCAATGACAATTTTTGTTTTGAAGTTGGCTACACCAATTTGTGGGGTCAAATATCCACGAACGGCTCTGTAATCTCTGCCGATCATTACTTTTGTACCCAATAAATATTTGTGCATTGAACTTGTGTATGAAACATCTGTTGTAGTTTGAGATCCGTTATCGAACATATACGTTTGTTGTAATGTTTTAGCAGAATAACTTCCCCAACTTGCTTTAAATTCTAGGAACACAGGAGCAGTGTAAAAAGGTGAGTAAGCACCCGAAAAACCAAAACCAACATTGGTTCCCATTTTAGGCATTTCACTTTTGATTGGAATGTCAATCGGAATAAAGGTTCCAATTTGACCATGTTGCGAAAATCCAGAAAAGCTGATACTTGCCAAAAGAAAAAGTAAGATTGATTTCATAAGCGTGTGTTTATTTGTTAGACATTTAAATTCACAAAATGTTACAGCCAACTTACAAATGATATACCACGATTTCTTTTCTTCGAATTCACACAAAAATAATAGGAAGCCAATCGAAAGAACCCGTCGATTATTCTTTTCTTTGTGGTATGAAGATTGAAAATTTAAAATACATTCTAACAGATATCGAAGGAACAACGACTTCTGTTAAGTTTGTTTACGATGTTTTGTTTCCGTATTTCCGATCGCACATAGGCGAATTGCGAGATTTAGTGGCGCAAGATAGTGTTCAAACTGCATTTCGTCAAACGGTAGAGTCGGCAGCTAGTTTGGAAAATAAAAAGCTGAACTCTGTTGATGATATCATCAATACCTTGTATCGTTGGAGCGAGGAAGATCGCAAAATCACTCCATTGAAAACCGTTCAAGGAATTCTTTGGGAAAAAGGGTATACATCTGGTGAAATTAAAGGTCATGTGTACGAAGAAGTTGCAGATGCTCTGAAATCTTGGAAAGAAAATGGTCTTAAATTGGGTGTATTTTCTTCTGGATCAATCGCTGCTCAAAAGCTGATTTTTGGGTTCAGTGAAGCAGGTGATTTAACTCCTTATTTCTCTCATTATTTTGATACAACAACAGGTGGAAAACGTGAATTGGAAACTTATCCTAAAATTGCAGATGCAGTGAATATTCCAGCTGAATCCATTCTTTTTCTTTCAGATATTGTTGAAGAATTGGAAGCTGCAAAAGCTGCTGGATTCCAAACAGTGCAATTGGTGCGACCTGGAACAACTGCAACTTGGGAGAAATGTGTGAATGATTTTACTGAAATAGAATTATAAAAATATTAGAACTGATATGGGAAAATTTAGAACCATTTGGACAACCGAAGATAAGTATGTTGAAGTGATTGATCAACGCAAATTACCACATGAATTTGTTGTTGTAAAACTAGAAACCTACGAAGATGCTGAAGAAGCAATCAAAGACATGACGGTTCGTGGTGCACCACTAATTGGCGCAACAGCAGCATATGGAATTTATTTGGCCGTGCGAGAAATGATTGAAGATGAATTGGATGGAACCTTTTTAGATCAGGCATTCACAGACTTGCGTGCTTCTCGTCCAACGGCTGTAAATTTATTTTGGGCGCTGGATAAAATGCGTGAAGCATTGGATAACTGCGAAGGTGATTTCTTACAAACTGCTTGGGAAGCTGCGGCAGCTATTGTTGAAGAAGACGTGGAAACTTGTCGAATGATTGGTGTTCATGGATTACCAATTATTGAAGAAATTTCAAAACGCAAGAATGGTGAAGCAGTCAACATTTTAACGCATTGCAACGCTGGAATGTTAGGTTGTGTTGAATGGGGAACAATTACATCGCCAATTTACCAAGCCATGGAAAAAGGACTAAAAGTACACGTTTGGGTAGATGAAACGCGCCCTCGTAACCAAGGTTCTAATTTAACATGTTATGAATTGACACGCCATGGTGTTCCGCACACACTTATCGTTGATAATGCCGGCGGACACTTGATGCAACACGGAATGGTGGACATGGTAATTGTTGGAACTGATCGCACAACACGAAATGGCGATGTGGCAAATAAAATTGGAACGTATTTGAAAGCATTGGCTGCAAAAGATAACAATGTTCCTTTTTATGTGGCTTTACCTTCAACAACCTTAGACATGTCAATTCGTGATGGATTGAAAGAAATTCCGATCGAAGAACGCAACCAAGACGAAGTGCGTTACATGATAGGAAAAGGAGCAAACGGAAAAATTCAACCCGTATTGATTTGTCCGGAAACAACGCAAGCAAGTAATTATGGCTTCGACGTTACGCCTGCACATTTAGTAACAAAAATTATTACGGAACGCGGAGTTTGTGAAGCTTCGGAAGAAGGATTGGTGAGCTTGTTTCCGGAATATAAATAAGCATTTAATAATCACCGAACTCAGGTTAATAGTCTAAAATCCTCTATTTACGTTTCGACGGATAGAGGATTTTTTTTGCACTAAACTTATCCTTCAAGTAGAACCGTTACCCAAGGGTCTTCTTTTGTTTCACGAATCATTTTACCTGATCGTTTGTAGAAGCGGTAGAAAGCTTCTTCTCCATTTGCTGCATAGAAAATCTCGACTTTAGGAACCCCATTCGGATATGTAATCCCTTTGCTGATGAGTCGCTCTGTTTGATCATAGAGGAGTACAACAATGGTTTTCCAACGTTTAAATTTTCGTTCACGTTCTTTCACAACCCAGCGTCCAGTTTTGTATCCATTGACATACAAGCCTTCTTCTTTTACTGTAATTGGATAGTTTAGATAAGTATATAATTTGGCCGCACCGTTCAAGGTATCGTTGATGTATTTTGCTTCAAGTGCAATACGCTCTTGTTGATCGCGAAAAATCCAGTTACCGTTTCGAATCCCATTTTCATTCGATTCACCAATTTCGTATGGATTCCAGTTTAAATCGTATAGAACCCACGAATAATGAACGCCTTTTATCGTTGTATCACGCTGTGAAAAAGTTAAAAATGGTAGAAAAAGAACTAGTATGAATTTCACTTAGTTTAAGTTAGAATGTAGCTCAAAAATACAGTTTTTCGGTCATAAAAAAATCCTCAACCAATGGCTGAGGATTTCCTTTTCTAGTTGATTGACTATTCAGCAATCACCACTGAATAACTCGTTGCTTGAGCACCCGATTTTATGTGCACAAAATAAGTTCCATTGTACAAAGTAGCAACATTGAAAAAAGCAATTGTACTTCCTTTTTGAATTGTTTGCGTCTGAATCACTTTACCATTTGCATCTGTTAAGTCGATTACGATTTCATTCGTCGTTAAACCATTTGTTTGAACCATGATAATATCAGCCGAAGGATTTGGGAATACCTTGAAATCAATTTTTTTCGTTTCGTCAATTCCAGCAGTTGATGTGTATGTTGAGACAGTTTCTGTTATACTCGTAACTTTACCAGCCGATTTCACACCATAAAAGGTTGGACCAACGGCATAAGGATATGCCGAATTATGATTGGCATCAACCGTTGCAAAGTAACAATAGATTCCTGCTGGATATTCCGGTGTTACGCAAAAACGCCCATTGTGAGCATCTAAATAGTCTTCTTGGCCAGCATGTGTAACAAATTCATAATCTTCACGGAAATAACCCAACGGATACGTTGTACTAACAGCTGGACCATCAGCTACATCTGTTCCATCAGCCCAAACCGTGCGCGTTGTAATGTTTCTTAATTGATAACCAGATTTGATGCGTACAATTCCTCCTGTTCCATCAGCATTAGCATATCCATATGCTCCGTAAATTGGAAAACCATCATAAGCAAATCCTATCAATGGAGAGTGTTCTGAAGGATTTATGGCATATAAACCATCAGCGGCGTATAAATCACAAATGGTTGAAATGATAGTTAAATCTAAATTGAAGGCACTAGGATTTTGATGGTGGTGATAATTCCCCATTGCTGGATGGCCCTTAGAACAATCAAAGCCCAGTTTTTCAGCAGGAACAGCATCTCGATTCCAAGATTGAGACCCTCCTGGACCACCAGGACAAGGCGACATTCCGGGTAAACCACCGCATAAAGAATTAGTAGTTGTATTCCATGCAACGCCGTCACGGTAATCAAATAAGGCTACTCCGTTGATGAAAACACCAATGTTTGCTCCTGTAGTGCTTGTTGGCGTTCCTGTGTTTTGTACTGGATTCAATGGAATTTTAAAAATCGCATTTTGATCGGTTGCTAATGAAGGATTGCCATCAAGGAATGGACCCGTTGGATATGCTGGAATTCCATTCGTAGAAACATAGACCCAACTGCTAGAATATTGAACGGTTTGTACATTCGCTTCTACTGCATCTTGAATAGCTGTTGAATTTCCAGAAACGTAATGACTCCCATTCAGTCCCGTTGTATTTTGCAACCAAGAAGTAATTGCTGGATTTGTTTGAGCAAAAGAAAAAGGCGTAATTCCCAAGCTCAAGGCTATAAATAGTTTTCTCATAGTTTATCGATTTATTAGTTAGTTGTTCTTTAGAAAAATAACTTGCGCTCCAATTAAATTATTTCGGGTAAGAATAACGCGGATTATATAAAAAAGCTTTGTCTGTAAGGGTTAAGAGAAATGATAAAAGATCTTTTTTCTCAGTATCACTGAAGTGAAAAGGTTTTAATGGCTTTGATAAATAGCTAACCGAAGGATCAATTCCATCACTGTAATAATTGATGACATCTTTCAATTTTTTGAAACGCCCGTCATGCATATAAGGGAATGTGAATTCACTATTGCGCAAGGTTGGGATTTTAAACAACATTGAATCAGATGGATTGTGCGTTATGCCATATCGTCCAACGTCTTTCAATAAACTGTCCATTTTTAATCCATTGCTAGCGAATGTAGGACTCGTAAACAATGGTTCTTTGTGACAAACAGCACAATGTTCTCGAAAGAGTTTTAAACCATTTTTTTCTTGTTCACTGAATTGAACGCCTTTTTCCTTACGCATCATTTTGTCGTATTTCGAATCAGCAGAAACTAAGGAAACAGTATATAATGTCAAAGCCTTCATTAAGGTTGAAGAGGTAATTTTATCTGAACCAAATGCTTTATTAAATAAAGCTGGATAAACCGAAGACGCATTCAATTTTTTAAGTACATTTTCCAGTTTTTCATCCATTTCTGCTGGATGTTGTATCGGATTGATTCCTTGAACTTCCAAATGATTCACACCACCATCCCAATGAAAACTTGAATTCCAAGCAAGATTGATTAATACGGGTGAATTTCGGGTTCCTTTTCTTCCTTCAATTCCGTGACTAATAGTGTGATCAACATGTGTGAATCCCGTGTATTGTAAATGACATGAAGCGCAGGAAATAGTGCTATCTTTCGAAAGAATTGGGTCGTAAAACAATTTCCGTCCGAGCTGAAATCCTTCTTCTGTCAATGGATTGTTTTTGAATGAATAAACAGGGTTTGGCCATTTCTTTGGAACAGAAAATTCAATGATCGTTGGTTCAGTTTTGAATTTGAATGAAATCAAAACCAGCACACAACTGTAAAATGCGATGAAAAGTACTCTGTTTTTCATTCAATCAATCTTAAAACATGTTGCAAGAAAATTGGATAATTCAGCGGCTTTTGGACCAGGAATCATCACATTGTTGCATTTTTCGATTTCCAAAGAAGATATAAACTCACTCAAATCTAACTTTACTATTTTTTCTGATTTTTCACAGCTAAATGTAAGCGTTTGAAGGGTTGGATAGGGCGGAAGATAACCACCTAAATGATATTCGAATGGAATTTTCACGCCATTCGTTTTGGTAAAAGTTCCTTCAACTTTTGAATTGATGTATCCACTGTTCCACGTCCAATACATGCCTTTAATTGGATCAAGATCTCCATCCAATATCCCTGCAACATTGGTCGAACTATCTATTCCAAGGTTAAAACGAACAGAATCAACAACTGAAATTGGAAAAGAAAGCTGTAAACTTTCAGGATTTTCTAAATCAATTAAAAAAGCTCCTTTCTGTTCTGAAACTAGTTTGTTGTTTGAATAAAAGGTAAAATTGGACACATAAAAACGACAGGTTGTTATTTCCATTTTACTCGAGTCTGATAACGAATAAATCGTATTTAATTCGATGTATTCATTCGAAATGCTTGACTGAAATGTAAAGTTTATGGATGTAGTTTGCCCGTATCCAGTATTTAGGATGAAGCAAAGCACAAAACCATATACTATTTTATCCATTATTTTCTTGGAGGAGGAGGGCCTTCAGGACCGTGTCTGCTAAATACGTTATGGATTATTTCATCCAATAATTTCAGCTGTTCTGGGGTGCACAATTCACTGATCGCTTTGAAATGGTCGAAAGTCATTTGTTCTGTCTCACGCTGATTTTCTACAATCTGATCGATAAGTTGAGTAATATCACTAGTATCTTTATCGCTATTATTGAAAAAGCGGTACAATCGTTCATGCAAATCTCTTCCCTTGCTAATGAGCGAATCTTTTGTTTTGAAATGTTGATCTTGAAGCTGAATTATTTTAGCGCGATTTTCACCCTTCACACCTAATTTTTCCACTAAATCTAATCTGCCAGGATGCGGTGGTGGACCCATCTGACGATTAAACGTCAACCAAAGGAATACTAGTGTTGTAACGTTAATAATAACGAGGATACTAATTACAATTTTATAAAAACGTGTTGATTTCATAAGTCTTGTTCTATATATGAAAAATAGTCTGAGTAGATCGTGGTTTCTTGTTGTTTCTTAGTTTTTTTTATGGTTCTGACCGCCAACACATTTACAGATATTAACAAAGCAATGCTTGCAGCAGCTAACCAAACTGCGCTTAATGGAATCGTTTTTTCAAAAACGGTAATTTCGGACGGAATGTTTTTTAAACGACTTTTCAATTGTTCAGACAAAGCTACAGGACGCAACCCTTCGGTACTTTCCAATGTAGTATTCATCCAATTGTCTTTTTTTGTTTCCATACTCTTTAAGATGATTTATTTGTTTTTTTCTTGCGCTTAACGTTCATTTTCATCGTAATAGCGTGCTAATTTTTGTTTTAAATTTTGTCGAGCCCTGAAAATAAGCGATTCGACGGAGGAAAGTGAAGTTTCTAAAATCACAGCAATTTCTTCGTAGGGAATTCCTTCGAGCTTATGCATACTGAAAGCCAATTTTTGATTTTCAGGTAATTGCTCAATTGCCGCGAACAAAATACTTGCACGTTCTTTATTTTCCAATACGATGCCAGGATGCTCAAGATGTGGTTTTAATAAATTCTCAGCATTGTCATTTTGCTCAATCGAAATCGTAAATCCAAAACGTTTTTTGCGTGATTTTTTACGAAAATGTTCCTTGCATTTGTTCACAGCAATGCGATAAATCCACGTAGATAATTTTGAATCTCCTTTGAATTGTTGTATCGATGTGAAAACAGTCGTGAAAATTTCTTGTGTTACATCTTCGGCATCTTCCTGATTTTGCAACAGATTGAATGAAAGATTATACACTTTTGAGGAAAAGGTATCAATGAGTTGATTGAAAGCCAATTGACTTCCTTCTTTCAACGCATTAATTTCTTCTTGACTTTCCAAATTTCGAACTTTGTTCGTTAGATGTCATGAAGATAAGAAACTTGCGCTAGGATGTGAAATTCTTATTATTTTCAGCGTTTCTTTTTGTTCTTCTTTTGAACGTTTTTGAAATAGTATTGATTATTTGATAATCCAATTTCAGCTGGAAGCTCGACCCATTCAGTTGTAACATTAAATTGTCCTTTGTCCGTAACCAATGGCATTTGGAAATTTGGAATACATTTTTCCCAACGGTAGAAAATACGATTTCCTTTCTCTTTAATCGAAAGGGTTGGCGGATTCGTTTGACGCAAGTACTGATCAAAAATCAAGGATAAATCCAGTTTTAATTTTTGACTCATGAAGTTCTCAATTTGCTGAGTCGTAACAATCTGGTGATAGAATGTTTGATTCATTTCACGCAACATTTCACGAAAGAGCGTGTCATTATTAACGATTGTGCGAATGGTATGAATAAGGTTGGCTCCTTTGTAATACATATCGCCACTTCCTTCTTCATTTACTCCATAAGTCCCAATAATTGGTTTGTCGTTTACAATACTTCTGCGCTCACCACGACAATAAGTTGCACCAGCTTTTGTTCCTTTGTGATATTCTACGAATAAGGTTTCACTGTAGGTTGTAAATCCTTCGTGAACCCACATGTCTGCGATATCTGCTGTTGTAATGTTATTTCCAAACCATTCATGTCCTGTTTCATGTACGATGATGTAATCCCACCACAAACCTTGACCCGTTCCACTCAAGTCATTTCCCAAATAACCTTTTTTGTATTTATTTCCATAAGCAACGGCACTTTGATGTTCCATTCCTAAATACGGAGATTCCACTAATTTGTAACCGTCTTCATAAAAAGGATAAGGTCCAAACCAATATTCGAACGCTTTTAAGGTTAAGTGAACATCTTTGAATTGCTCTCTGGCTTTTTCTTCATTGGCACGTAACACCCAATATTCAACATCCAATTCACCTTTTTCACCTTGAAACGGATCTTTCCACGAAACATAATCTCCTATGTACGGAATGATGCAATAATTATTAATTGGATTGACGACTTTCCACGAATAGGTTGTGGTATTTCCTTCGTTTTTCTCGGTTGAAATTAAACGTCCATTGCTGATGCATACTAAATCAGATGGACACGTAAAATGCGTTTCAACTCCTTGTTCTGGTTCGTCCGATTGTATGTCTTTACACGGATACCAAACACTAGCACCCAATCCTTGACAAGCAACGCTCACCCAATCTTTTTTGTTTTGGTCTTTTGTCCAAATTATTCCACCGTCCCACGGAGCGTTTTTTGCAACACGTGGCGAACCATGAAAATAGGCATGGATGCGATATTCCGATTCGGCTTGAAGTGTTCCAATGTTCAAAGGAATTAAATACGCATTTTGGGAACGAAATTCAGTTGGAACAATCTGTTTAATGGCTATTTCTCGTTCAATTATGACAATACTGTCCAAAATCATTGGTTGTTGTAAGTCGAGTTGAAAAATAGGATTAACAACCTCTTTTGTTGTGCGAAAAGTGATGCTATTTTTACCGCTAATCTGCTTATTGGCAATATCGAAATTTACGGATAAATCGTAATGTTCAAGATTCCACCAGTTACGACCTTCACCATTTCCACCGCGTAATTCTTCAGCTGAATTTTGACCAAACGCTGGTAGAATGAAACAAGAAATAAATAGGAAAAGGAGGATTTTCATAGATGCACTTAGTTATCGCGCTGCATCACAAAATCTGCTAAAGCAATTAAACTAAGTTTGTTTTGATCTGCAACATTAATTTGTTTCAACGAGTTCATTGCGAAATCGTAATGTTTTTGCATTTCAACTTCACATGCTTCTCGAGCACCAATATCGGAAAATAAATCTCTCGTTTTAGAAACTTTTAAAATTAAATCTTGCTCCGTTTCTAGTTGACTTAATAGTTCGCGTTGAACAGGATTCGCCAATTCTTTCGCTTTTAAATTCAACAATGTTTTTTTATTGGAAATCACATCACCACCAACTTGTTTTCCAAATTTTTCTGGATCAGCATATAAGTCTAGAATGTCATCCTGAATTTGGAAGGCGATACCAAGGTGTTGACCGAAATCGTACAAGTGTTGGCGATCTTCCGTTGACGCTTCTGCAACGATTGCGCCTAATTCCAAAGCGCATCCAAGTAAAACAGATGTTTTTAAGCGAATCATTTCCACATATTCGTCAATGCTCACATCTGAACGCGATTCAAAATCCATGTCCATTTGTTGACCTTCGCATACTTCTTGTGCTGTGCGATTGAAAACATGTAACAATTCAGCTAAGTGTTTTGGATCTTGCTTCGCTAATAATTGATATGCTTTAACAAACAAAACGTCACCAGAAAGAATGGCAATATTGTGGTTCCATTTGGTGTGAACTGTTTCTTTCGCTCTTCTTAAAGGTGCTTCATCCATGATATCGTCATGAATCAAGGTGAAATTGTGAAACACTTCAACCGAAAGCGCTGCATTCAGAACTTCTTCTTTTTTTAAACCGAACAATTCAGCGCCTAAAAATGTAAGAACTGGACGCATTCGTTTACCTCCCAATTGCATAAAGTAACGCAGAGGGTCGTACAAATTTGAAGGTGTTTTTGGGAAATCTATCTGAGCGATTTCCTTTTCAAGAAGAATAGAATAAACAGCTAAATCTTGCATTAGTCTTTGATCAAGTTCATTAAATACGTACCGTATCCACTCTTAACAAGTGGTTCGGCAATTTGTTTTAATTGATCTTTAGAAATAAATCCATTTCGATAAGCAACCTCTTCTATACAACCAATTTTTAAACCTTGACGTTCTTCAATTACTTGTACAAATTGTCCAGCTTGCATCAATGAAGTAAATGTTCCAGTATCCAACCAAGCAGTTCCACGATCTAAAACCGCAACTTTTAATTTTCCTCTGCGAAGATATTCAGCATTCACATCTGTAATTTCATATTCTCCTCGTGCCGAAGGTTGTAGGTTTTTTGCAATTTCAACTACAGAATTATCATAGAAATATAAACCAGGAACCGCATAATTTGACTTCGGTTGTTTTGGTTTTTCTTCGATAGAAACAGCATTCATATCTGCATCAAACTCCACAACACCATATCGTTCAGGATCACTAACGTGATAAGCATAAACAACTCCACCTTCAGGATTATTATTTTCTTTTAGCAAGTTGTCCATTCCAACTCCGTAGAAAATATTATCTCCAAGAACTAGAGCAACCTTATCATTTCCAATAAACTCTTCACCAATTACAAATGCTTGGGCAAGTCCGTTTGGAATTTCTTGAACGGCATAGGAAAAAGTGCAACCCAAAGATTTTCCGTCACCCAATAATTTCTCAAAATGAGGTAAATCGTGAGGTGTCGAGATAATTAATATTTCCTTGATACCCGCGCTCATTAATATTGAAAGCGGATAATAAATCATTGGTTTATCATAGATTGGCATTAACTGTTTCGAAACAGCCAATGTTAGGGGGTGCAATCGGGTTCCAGAACCTCCTGCTAATATAATTCCTTTCATAGTGATAGTGAATGAATCAAATGTTGAATACTATTCTTTTTCTGTTGGATTTTCTGAACTTGTATTTTCTACATCACTTCCAGAAATTGGTGTGCCATCCTCTGCCGTTAATTGTAAATCAGACCAGTCTAATTCAGATTCCTCAGCATATGCATCGAAATATGGTTCCTCAAATGATTTTGTTGTCAATCTTCTTTCCAAGGACAATAATAAACATGGAAGTAAAATTAAATTGGTAAACAAGGCAACAAAATAAGTAATTGCTGACAAATAACCCAGCGCTTGAGTACCACCGAAATCAGAGAAAATGAATACAATAAAGCCGAAGAATAGAATTACAGAAGTATAAATGATACTTAAACCAGTTTCACGAATTGACATTGCAACGCAATCTTTCAAATCCCATTTTTTCTGTTTTAATTCTTGTCGGTATTTCGCTAAGAAGTGAATTGTATTATCAACTGTAATACCAAGAGCAATTGAGAAGATTAGTAAAGTTGACGGTTTCAATGGAATATTAAACCAACCCATAATCCCCGCGGTCACAATCATTGGAATGATATTCGGAATCATTGATACAACCACCATTCTGAAAGAAGAGAATAAGAAACTCATCAAAATGGCAATCGAAATAATGGCAAAAACGATACTTGATAGTAAGTTGTTTACTAAGTATTGCGTTCCTTCCGAGGCAACTACCGAAGTTCCAGTTAATGTAACATCATAATACTCATTATCAATTGCTTTTCGCAAATTTTCAACAAACTTCGGTTTTGAGTAATATGTCTTAATTAACTCAGTATCAGTGTCAAATTTGTACTGTAAATCAGAATTTCCGTTTGAAATTAAAGCAGTTACACCATTATAAATGTTTGAATAATTTTCAAACAACGAATCGATG
>CAJAVU010000039.1 GCA_903945495.1 uncultured Flavobacteriales bacterium
CTCCAAACCAACCATTCCGCCAACAAATCCATTGATAATTACAAGAAGTGTAAATTGCTTCCAGTTTTCTTTTAATCCAAGTTTTACATTGTTCATGCCTTCAAGTTTATGGAACAAAGTTCTTGAATGCAGGATTAAATTCCTTTAACAAATGATAAAAAAGAAGGTCAATTTTGAATTGCACGAATTCGGCTTAAACTGACTTGTGTAATACCTAAATATGAAGCGATATGTTTTAGAGAAACCCTTTTAATGACTTCTGGGTGTTTTTCAATCAGCTCTTTGTAACGTTCTTCAGCTGAATGAAATTGTAAACTCTCAATTCGATTGATTGTTTCTACATGACTTGCTTCAAATATTTTACGAAAAAGTCTTTCAATCTGAGGGTTCTCGTCGTAAAGGTTCATTAATTTTTGAGCATCAATTGCAATTATTTCTGAATCTTCTAATACTTCTATGGCTTTTCGACTTGGCTGATTTCGAAATAAGCTTTCAACTCTAACAATCATGTTGTTTTCAAGTATTAGATTATCCGTAATATCATTTCCGTCTTTCAAGTAGTAAATACGTGCTAGACCTTTTTCAAGGAAATAAATGGTTTTACAAGTTTTACCTATTGCTTGTAACTCTTCTTTTTTCTTGAGATTTAATTGCGTTGTGATTTTTTCGATTTTCTCGAAAGAATCTTGGGAAATGACATGAAAGTCATCAAAGTATTTTTTTAATTGATTCAATTCGTTTAAAACTTAAAAAAAACATAGAAGAGTGTCTTTAAACTTCTGAGTCGTTTATATCTTCAAAAATGTCAACCCATTTTTTAGTCCGAAGCACAATTGCTTAAGATCTGTTGTTTCAAGCATTTCACATAGACCATTTCTAACAATTTTAAATTGGTTATGAACGGGACAAGGATGCTTTTCTGAGCAAGCTTTCATACCTAATCCACAGCCACTGTAAACTCTATCACCATCAATTGCAAAAACAATTTGATGAAGTTTTATTTGATCTAATTTTTCTTTATCAATTATAAAACCACCGGTTGGACCTTTTACTGAATCTATAATGTCATTTCTAACGAGTTGTTGAAGAATTTTTGCAGTGAATGCTTCTGGAGAATCTATTTGTTTAGAAATATCTTTTAAACTAGCTCTTTCACCATCAAGTGATTTTGTAGCGATAAATATACTAGCACGAATTGCGTATTCACAGGCTTTCGAAAACATGTTTTTTCTGTAAAGATAATCAATAGATAGTTAGTCGAATTGTATTTGATTATTATAACTAAAGTTAAATTAAAAAATTAAATAGGATAAAATAGTCCGAAATACAAAAATAAATTACCTTTGCTCAAACACATGAAATTTCAATTTTCAAATTATGAATAATTCAACTGCACATACATTTCACATACCAGTTATGGGATTAGGTTTTACCATTGATACACCCATAAAAGTTGCAAAGTATGGAATATCATCAGTTGTTTCTATAATGGAAGATCACTTGATAGAAGAAATGCGAAAAGTTCATTCAAAAAATTACAATAAAGAATATAATCCGATTTCTGCTAAAGATATTGATCGAAGATATAAGAGGATAATGTCTTATTTAAACCTTATGAATGAAATCGTTCAAGACCAAATTGTTGAATTAAGAAAAAGTGATTTCACAGAGAATTCCGAGTTGACCAAGTATTTTTCATTATTGCCTGAAGAAACAAATGCAAAGAAATTGTATCGTCGCATGCGTGAAATGAAGGATACAAAAATAAAAAGAGGAATGCAAAAGGAATTAAAATCGATGGTTTTGCCAGGCTCTATTGATGTGAATATTATGACCAAATTGGATAATACTAATTTGGACGAAAATGGAAATGAATTGCCGGAAATTTATTCGGATGCAAAAAGTGCATTAAAAGGATTTGCGTTAAGTGATCTTTCTTCCTCTATAATATTTTCGGCTGGAATGAATCCTAAATTATTCAGTTATTGCGAGCAATTTGATGATTTTTTTCCTAACGAAAGAGGTGAGATTAAGAAAAAAGTCATCTTAAAAGTTAGTGATTTTAGATCTGCCCAAGTCCAAGGTAAAATGTTTGCTAAAAAAGGAATTTGGGTATCTGAATTTAGAATTGAATCTGGATTGAATTGTGGGGGGCATGCATTTGCAACAAATGGTCTTTTATTGGGTCCAATTTTAGAAGAATTTAAAGAAAAGCGAGACGAGTTATTCTATGAACTTTATGAATTATGTAAAGAGTCTTTAATGAAAAGTGGTAGAAATCCAATGCTAAAATTACCATCGATGTCGTTAAAAGTGCAAGGCGGAATAGGTACTTCAGAAGAAAATGATTTTCTAACCCAACAATATCAGTTGGATGGAACCGGTTGGGGAAGCCCATTTTTATTAGTGCCTGAAAGTACGAATGTAGATGATTCAACTCTTTCTGCACTTATCAACTCAAAACGAGAAGATTTTTACTTAAGTAATTCGTCTCCATTAGGTGTGCCATTTAATAATTTTAAAAATTGTACGTCTGAGTTGCAACGCTTAGAACGTATTGCGAAAAATAGAGCCGGTAGTCCATGTTATAAAAAATTCCTGTCGTTCAATACTGAGTTTACAGAAAGACCAATTTGTACAGCATCAAGACAGTATCAGATGTTGAAAATCAAAGAAATTGAAGAAAGTAATAGTTCACCAGAATCTAAACAAAAACAGATTTACAAAACATTAGAAAAAGAATGTTTGTGTGAAGGCTTGGGAACATCGGCTATTTTAACGAATAAAGGTCAATTATCTCATAATTTAACTGCAGTAAGTATTTGTCCAGGACCTAATCTATACTTTTTTAAGGAGACATATAAACTCAAAGAAATGGTGGATCATATTTATGGAAGGGCCAATATTTTGACAAAAATTAATCGTCCACATATTTTTTATAATGAGGCAATTCTTTACTTGGATTATTTAAAGAAGGAAATTGAGGATAAATCTGAAGATATGACTGAAAAGACACGCGTTTATTTGCAAGGATTCAAGGATAATTTAGAAAAAGGGTTGAACTATTATAGTGGATTGATTTCCACAGTTAAGGAAAATTCGAAAATTAGAATTGAATTGATGGCTTCTCAAATAGAGTCATTGAAAATGAAGCTCAATAAATTAGAAGTGGTTGGTTGTACTTTAAAATGATTTAACATGACAGACGTTGAATTAATAGATACTATTTTGCGTGTTAAAAAGGATAAGAATGCTCTTATTCTGGCGCATTATTATCAAGATGAATCTATTCAACTTTGTGCAGATTTTGTAGGGGACAGTTATGGACTTTCTATAAAAGCTATGAATTCTAATGCTGATATTATTGTTTTTGCGGGAGTTCATTTTATGGCTGAAACAGCAAAAATATTGAACCCTACAAAAAAAATTGTTGTTCCGGATTTGGAAACAGGTTGTTCGCTGGCTGCATCGTGTGAGTATGATCGATTTAAAAAAATGAAAGAAATGCATCCAAATCATGTGGTTGTAACTTATATAAATTGTTCTGCTGAGATAAAGTCATTGAGCGATGTCATTTGCACATCGTCTAATGCTGAGAAAATAATTAATTCGATTCCAGAAAACAGAGAAATACTTTTTGCGCCCGACAAAAATTTAGGAAAATATCTTGAAAAGAAAACGGGCAGAAGAATGTTGCTGTGGGATGGTGTGTGTATCGTGCATGAATCGTTTTCATTTAATAAACTAGTAGAAATTATTAACGAAAATCCAGGGATAAAAATTGTGGCTCATCCCGAGTCAAATGCGGATGTATTAGAGCTTGCAACGTTTATTGGTTCTACAACTGAAATGATAAACTTTGTTGTAGACAGTCCAGACGATAAATTCATAATTGCTACAGAAATAGGAGTTATTCATGATTTGAAAAAGAAAGCACCTCATAAGTTATTAATTCCAGCACCTGCTTACGAAGAAAATAGTTGTGCATGCAGTGAATGCGCATATATGAAGGTAAATACGCTTAAAAAACTTTATGATTGTTTATTAAATGAATCACCTGTAATTGATGTTACACCCGAGTTAATCGAATCAGCAAGGTGGCCAATAGATAAAATGATAAAAATTACCGAAAATGAAATTTGAAAGCGACGTAATTGTAGTTGGTTCCGGTATTGCAGGATTATATTTTGCAAATAAACTTGCCGATTTGCGAGAAGATCTCAAAATAACTATCATTTCTAAAAATTCATGGAAAGATTCAAATTCTATTCATGCACAAGGAGGAATTGCAGTTGTAACAGATTTGAAAAAAGATTCGATCAAAGAGCATATTCAGGATACAATAAAAAGTGGGGGGGGATTGTCAGATCCGAATGTTGTCAAGATGGTAATTCAACATGGACCAAAGAGACTCAAAGAATTGATGGGGTTTGGAGTTGAATTTACCAAAAACGAAAATGGTCAGTTGGACTTAGTGTTAGAAGGAGGACACTCTACAAAAAGAGTTGTTCATTCGAATGATCATACTGGTCTTGACATTATTACAGCATTACACAATTATTCCCAACGGAAAAAGAATATCACTTTTCATGAAAATCAACAATGTATTGAGTTACTGAAAGCGGATGATGGCAGTGTTAAGGGGATTCAAACATTAAATAAGATTAAGAATAGGATTGATTTTTTTAAAGGAAAAGTAGTTGTAATGGCAACTGGAGGTTCTGGTCAAGTTTATAAATATACTACGAACCCTAATTGTGCAACTGGTGATGGAGTCAGTTTAGGAATTAAGGCCGGAGCAATGATCTCAAATATGAATTTTGTTCAGTTTCATCCTACGGCACTATACAGTGATAGTTCAGTTCAACTTGATTTGATTACAGAATCATTAAGGGGAGAAGGTGCATATATTCTAAATTCAAAAGGGAAACGATTTTTATTGAATTATGATTCAAGAGGTGAATTGGCAACAAGAGATGTTGTTTCAAAAGCTATTTTTGAGGAGCTGAGTTCAAGTCATGAAAAATCAGTTTTTTTAGATATCAGACACTTGTTCGTAGACGAAATCAGATTAAAGTTCCCAAGAATTACTTCAATACTTGATAAGAATGGAATCGATGCAAAAACAGAACTCATTCCAATAATCCCTGCTGCACATTATCAGTGTGGTGGAATGAAGGTTAATGAGAGAGCTCAAACTTCGGTAGCAGATTTGTACGCAATTGGAGAGTGTGCAGAAACTGGATTGCATGGTACAAATAGATTGGCGTCAAATTCATTGTTAGAGGCATTGGTATTTGCCCATCAAGCATCAGACTATATAGCCTTAACCATAGACCAAATTGAACATGACGATGTTAGTCTCAAACAATTTGAGTTGTCAAATCAAAGAGAATTAGAATTCAATGAACTGCAAAATATAATTAAAAATGCAATGTCAAAATATGCGACAATACACTCGTTGATTGAAGATTTATATGTTGTGAAAATGATATTGAATGATTGCGAATCGTTCATTCGTTTAATTGAACAAAAGTTAGTTATCTCTGAACCCTATTTACGTACATACAATTGTCTTGTTGTTTCAAAAGCAATCGTTGATGCAAAAATTCAAGAATTGGAGGTTAAAAAAAATTAAATTAAAATAGGATAAAAGTATCCGATTAAAGAAAGAGGTATGGTGAATAAAATGAGAACATTAACAGAGCCATTTAAAATAAAAATGGTAGAACCATTAAAAGTGACTACTGAAGAATATAGAATTGAAGCTTTAAAAAAAGCTGGCTACAATACTTTTCTTTTAAGTTCAAAGGATGTGTTTATTGATTTATTGACAGATAGTGGAACAGGAGCTATGAGTGATCGTCAATGGAGTGGAATTATGATGGGTGATGAAAGTTATGCTGGAGCTAGAAGTTGGGAACATTTGGAAACTGTTGTAAAAGATTTAACAGGAATGCCATACATTTTGCCAACGCATCAAGGACGAGCTGCAGAAAGAATTTTATATTCTATTTTGGGAGGGAAGGACAAGATTTTTATAAGTAATACTCATTTTGATACGACAAGAGCTAATATTGAATACACTGGAGCAAAAGCAATAGACATTGTCTGTGAAGAAGGGAAGGATAATCAAATAGATCTTCCTTTCAAAGGGAATATTGATTTATTCAAATTGAAGGAGCTAATTCAGGAATATGGAAAAGAAAATATTGCCTGTATTATTATGACTGTAACAAATAATTCCTCAGGTGGACAACCAGTGAGTATGGAGAATGTCCGGGAGGTTAGGAAAATTTGTGATGAGCACAATTTACTCCTAGTATTAGATGCTTGTAGAATAGCAGAAAATAGCTATTTCATTCATCATCGTGAACACGGATTCTCAGAAAGAACATTCAAATCGATTGCTCAAGAAATGCTTGGTCTAGCTGATGCTTTTGTCATGAGTGCTAAGAAGGATGGCTTGGTGAACATGGGAGGATTGTTGACACTTAGAGATGAGGAGTTGTCAGTCAAATGTAAAAATATGTTGATCATTTCTGAAGGTTTTACAACTTATGGTGGATTGTCAGGTAGAGATATGGAAGCCTTGGCAATTGGATTGGAAGAAGTGTTTGATGAAGATTATTTGCATTATAGAATTCGTTCTACTGCTTATTTAGGTGAACATTTAAAAGCAAAAGGAATACCTGTGGTTTGGCCTATTGGTGGGCATGCTGTTTATATTGATGCAAAGAAACTTTATAAAAACATACCAGTTAATCAATATCCTGGGCAAGCGTTAGTTTGTGATTTGTACATTAAAGGGGGAATTCGTTGCGTCGAGGTGGGTAGCGTTATGTTCGGTAAATATGATGAAAAAGGCGAACTAATTCCAGCACCAAATGAATTAGTTCGATTAGCAATTCCTAGAAGAGTTTATACACAAAGTCACATTGATTATGTCTTGGATATTTTTGATGATATTTTAGAAATGGAGGATGCGAATACAGGTTATAAAATTACCTATGAACCACCCTTTTTAAGACATTTCACAGCACATTTTGAACCAATAAAATAGATTTAGTATGACAAAGAAATTTAACAATAGATCTTGGGCAGAACCCTATAAGATGAAAATGGTAGAATTACTTAAAATGACTACCAAAAACCAACGATTAAAAGCTCTGAAAGAAGCAGGATTTAATACCTTTTTATTGAAATCAGAGGATGTTTATATCGATTTATTAACAGATAGTGGAACAAATTCCATGAGTGATAGACAATGGTCTGCATTTATGACTGGTGATGAAGCTTATGCGGGTAGTAAAAGTTACTATAACATGGAAAAAGCGATTCAAACGTTTTATGGTTATAAGTACGTGATACCTACACATCAAGGCCGTGGAGCAGAAAATATTCTATCTCAAATTCTGATTAAAAAAGGGGATATTGTTCCAGGTAATATGTACTTCACAACTACAAGACTTCATCAAGAATTAGCAGGTGGAAAATTTGAAGATATTATTATTGATGAGGCACATGATGCAAAGAGTGAATTTCCTTTCAAAGGGAATGTGGATTTAAATAAACTGGATTATCTAGTTAAAAAACATGGTGCATCGAAAATTTCTTATGTCAGTATAGCAACAAATGTCAATATGGCGGGTGGTCAACCAATTTCCATGGCAAATTTGAAGGCTCTTCGTGAATATACAAAAACACATGGAATTCGAATAATACATGATATGACACGTGTTGCCGAAAATGCCTATTTCATTCAACAACGAGAGGAAGGCTATGCCAATAAAAAAATAAAAGAAATTGTATTTGAAATTTGTTCTTTGACTGATGGTGCTACAATGAGTGCAAAAAAAGATGCACTAGTAAATATTGGTGGGTTCCTAGCAACAAATGAATGGGACGTTTTTGAAGAAGCAAGAAATTTAGTTGTTGTATATGAAGGCCTACACACTTATGGTGGCTTAGCGGGACGTGATATGGAAGCAATAGCTGTTGGTATCAAAGAAAGTTTAGATGATCATCATCAACGGGCTAGAGTTGGACAAGTTGAATATCTTGGGAAAAAAATGGAGGAATTCGGTATTCCGATTGTAAAACCAATTGGAGGGCATGGAATCTTTGTTGATGCCAAAGCTTTTTTACCTCATTTAACACAAGATCAATTTCCTGCTCAAACTTTGGCAGCTGAAATATACTTAGATTCAGGTGTAAGAACGATGGAACGAGGGATTGTTTCTGCAGGAAGAAAAGCAAATGGAGAAAATTACTACCCTGATTTGGAACTTGTAAGATTCACAATTCCACGCCGAGTATACACCCAAGCACACATGGATGTAATTGCTGAATCAACAGCAATGGTTTATGATCGAAGAAAAAAAATTAAAGGACTTACCATGATTTATGAACCGAAATATTTGAGATTTTTTCAAGCACGTTTTGATAAGTTGTAATGTTAGCCAAAGAATTAATATCGCCCCAAAGTATCGCAATTATTGGAGCATCAGACAATGTTGAGAAACCTGGCGGTAAGGTGCTTAAGAATTTATTAGAACATGGCTTTCAAGGATCGATTTATGCCGTAAACCCCAAACAATTGACCACAAGTGGTGTTTTTTGGGTTGAAAGTATTGGTCAAATTCAAAGTCTAGATTTGGCAATTCTTGCCATTTCAGCGCACGATTGTTTTTCGGCGATACAAGAACTACTCAAAATTGGAACAAAAGCTTTTATCATTTATTCTGCAGGTTTTTCAGAAATTGGAGATGATGGTAGATTGATAGAGATTGAGTTGGAGGAGCTAATATCTGAAGCTGGAGCCACATTAATAGGTCCAAATTGTATAGGTGTTATACAAGAATCATATAAAGGAGTCTTTACAACACCTATACCAGCTTACCACAAAGATGGTTGTGAGATGGTGTCAAGTTCTGGAGCAACTGCCGTTTTTATTATGGAAGCAGCTGTTAAAAATGGATTGAGGTTTTCCAACATATATTCAATTGGAAATGGAACCCAAACGGGTGTAGAGGAAATTCTTGAATACATGGACTTGACGTATAGTGAAGGAATAAGTCCGAAAATTAAATTATTATATCTTGAAACAATTCGAAATCCTTTCAAATTCATAAAACACACAACTTCATTAATTAATAAAGGTTGTCAAATTGCAGCTATTAAAGCAGGTGTCTCTGAGGCCGGTAGCAGAGCTGCTTCTTCGCATACAGGCGCTTTGGCTTCTTCAGATGCAGTTATCAGAGCATTGTTTAGAAAGTGTGGAATCGTCTATTGCAGTGGGAGAGAAGAATTGATTTCTGTTGCTGGAATTTTTCAAACAAAAAAAATGAACGGTGATAACATAGCAATTGTTACCCATGCTGGAGGATCTGCTGTTATGCTTACTGATGCCCTTACGATTAACAATTTAAATGTCCCACACTTAGAAAAGTCAAGAACAAAGGGATTACTAACTAAGTTGAATCCAGGGTCATCAGTTGATAATCCAATTGATTTTTTAGCAACAGGAACGGCTGAACAGTTGTCTGAAATTATTGATTTTTGTGAAGCAGAATCCTCAATTGATGCAATTGTGGTTGTTTTTGGCAGTCCTGGACTTATAAATGTAAGGAAAGTGTATGAAGTTCTACTTGAAAAAATGGAAAGCTGTACAAAGCCAATCTATCCGGTTCTACCTTCAGTTATCAATGCTGCCGAAGAAATCAAATTCTTTTTAGCAAGTGGAAAAGTGAATTTTCCTGATGAGGTTGTATTGGGGCAAGCATTGGCGCATGTGTATAATACGCCGAAATCAACTATTGATAAAATTCCAATTCCAGAAATGGACATTTTTGCGATTCGATCGATTATTAATGCGGCTCCTCAAGGATATTTAAATGCTGAGTTGACAAATGAACTCTTGATTGCGGCAGGAATTAATAATGCACAACAGTTTGTATGTAAAACAACTATGGAGGTAAAAGTTGCTTGTCTACAATTGAAAAAGCCTTATGTTCTAAAAGTTGTAGGCCCACTTCATAAAACAGAAGTAAATGGAATTCGCTTAAATATTATCAACGATGAGCAGGCGTTTGATGCGTTTAATCAACTAATGCAAGTGGTGGGTGCTAAATCAGTACTTATTCAAGAAATGCAATCAGGAGAGGAATTGTATTGTGGAGCCGCTAGACAAGGTGGTTTTGGTCATCTAGTTATTTGCGGTTTAGGAGGAATTTTTCTTGAACTATTGAATGATACTTCCTCTTCTCTTGCGCCAATTAGTGAATCTGAAGCGTATAGAATGATTCATAATTTAAAAGCCTATCCGATCATTGAAGGTTACAGAAATAAAGAAGGAATAAATGAAAATAAGTTCAATGAATTAATTAGGAGAGTGGCAGCACTTGTGCAGGTTGCTCCGGAGATTAGTGAATTGGATCTTAATCCAATTAAAGCATCAATGAATGATTTGATTGTTGTGGATGCTCGCATAAAAATTGATTCGTATGAAAAGTATTAAAATATCAGTGCCTGCGATTTTTTTTATCGCGTTATGCCTACTTTTTTTAGTGTTCTCATTTAGTATTTATTTGAAACCTTATTCCATATCGACATTTCAGAAAAATGAATTTGAATTGGCAGGAAAAGGTCGATTAGTATGGCAAAAATACAATTGTCAAGCTTGTCATCAATTATATGGTTTGGGAGGTTATTTAGGACCAGATTTAACAAATGAGTTTAGAAAATTGAATAAAAATGAGGATGCTCTTCGTGCCTTTTTTAAAGGAGGTATGAAGCAAATGCCCCAGTTTAATTTATCAAAGGAGGAAGAAATTCAATTAATAGAATTTCTAAAATCCACTGACGCGACTGGAAATGCTGATCCAAGAAAATATAAAATTTTGTCAAATGGAATGACTGAGCAATATGAAAAGTAAAGTAAAAAATCCGGGAAAACAATTTATTGTCTTAGCGCTGTTTTTGTTAAGTATTGGGCTTATTGCAGGTGTATTATCAGGTTTGATTTACATTGTTCCAGAGTTCTTAAAAGAGTCTTTAGGTTTTATCTCATTGCGACCACTTCACGTATCTTCTGTCATGTTTTGGATAATTATCGGCGCAACAGGATGTGTTTATTCTGGGATGTGGTATCTGGCTAGAAAACCGGTTATTAAAGTCTTGTCTAAAATCCAAATGGCTATGTGGTTAATTGCTTTAATAGGGATTTATGGTTCTTATCTAACGGGAAATTTTGGAGGGCGAGAATATTGGGAATTCAATCCTGTTTGGGCTTTACCAATTGCTCTTTCATGGGTTGTCTTTTTAGTAGGTTTTATCTCTATGGCTAAATCAATTAAAAGGTGGCCTGTTTATGTCTGGATGTGGTTAACAGGGATTATTTTCTTTCTTTTTATTTTTAGTGAAAACTACCTATGGATATTTCCTTATTTCAGAGAAAATTTTGTCACTGACATGACAATACAGTGGAAAGTGAATGGTTCGCTTGTTGGTTCGTTGAATCAATTGTTGTACGGAACGTCCTTCTTTTTAATGGATCGAATTTCTAAAAACGAAAATGCAAAAATTGGATTTAGCAAATTGGCTTTTGGTATGTATTTTTTGGGTTTAACCAATTTAATGTTCAATTGGGGACATCATATTTATAATTTGCCGACAGATAATTATATTCGATATGTAGCATATATTGTAAGTATGACAGAGTGGATTTTCTTCGTGAAAATTATCTACAATTGGAAAAAACAGTTAACAGAGTTTAAAACATATTATTCATTCTTTCCTTACAGATTTTTAATGGCAACTGAATTTTGGGTGTTCGTTAATATGGGACAAGCAATACTCATGTCCATACCTGTTTTGAATCTTTACACACACGGAACGCATGTCACAGTTGCTCATTCTATGGGGACTACTATTGGAATTAATTCAATGATTTTGTTGGCAGCTGGCTTTATGTTTTTAATTCCCAAAACTGAACAAACTAATAAACCTGCCAGAATTTTGTCAATCGCATATTGGTCTTTACAAATTAGTTTGGTACTATTATTTGTATCTCTCGATATTGCTGGATTCAAAAAGGGGCAATGGCAACTCGACCCGAACCAATCGTCATTTGGTACTATGATGGAAACGCTAAGACCTTGGTTCATTTTATTGGTGATTTCTGGGATCGGTATAATGTCATCCTTTACTGTTTTTATAGTGTATTTGTTGAAAAAAGTCTTGAAAAATGGAAAATAAAATTGACCTTAATAATGTACAAGTTGCATTCAAGTATAAATCAAATAGTGATTTAAAAAAAGCTATATTCATTTATAACCTTCTTCAAAAGCCGTTAATTGTTAAATCATTGACCAAATTGACGAATTTAGTTTTAAAGTATAAATTACCTTTTAAATACTTTATCAGAAAAACGGTGTTTGAAATTTTTTGTGCTGGTGAAAATAGGAAAAAGGCCCGCCTAACGATGAATCATTTAAAACAACATCACGTTCATACGGTTTTAGATTATGTTGCAGAAGGTGATAAGTCGGATATAAGTTATGAAAGAAATTTAGAGACAATTTTAGAAAATATTCAATTTGTTTCACAAGAAAATAAGGAGTCTTTTGTTGGTGTAAAACTTTCAGGACTCGAGGATGTGGATTTTATAGAATCGGTTAATATGGAATCTATTTCATCTGATTTAGCTAAGCAAAAGCGAATAGCGGATTTTATATATAAGGTGGATGAAATTTGTCAACTAGCCTTGGAAAAAGGTGTGAAAGTGTATTTTGATGCAGAGGAACGTAGAACCCAAGATGTGTATGATTTTATCGTCGAAAAAATGATGGTAAAGTATAATGCTGAAAGTGTAATTGTATACAATACTCTTCAAATGTATATGAAGGATAGAATTACTTATTTGAGAAATATTATTGAAAATGCTAAGGAAACGAATACAAAATTAGGAGTCAAATTGGTAAGGGGTGCGTACGTTGAAAAAGAGCGTGAATATGCAAAGTTTAAAGGTGTTGAAAGTCCAGTTTTCGAAAATAAGGAATATACAGATAAAGCATTTAATGAAGCTGTTGAAATATGTTTAATTGAACATGAAATTATTAATACTTGTCTAGCAACACATAATCAATTGAGTGTGGAAAAAGCAATTGAATTAATTCAGAAACTTAAAATCGAGGACCATTATAATAAGGTTTATTTTTCTCAATTATTTGGAATGAGTGATAACTTGACGTTTAATTTGGCTCAGGGAAGATACAATGCATCGAAGTATGTTCCTTATGGCGAAGTTGAAAAGGCGATTCCTTATTTACTGAGACGGGCAGAAGAAAATTCATCCATTGAAGGACAAGTGTCTCGAGAGTATGAACTACTTGTTGAAGAACGAAAAAGAAGGATGTTATAAAACATGAAAAGCCAGTTTTACCTGGCTTTTGCTTAAACTCAAAATGGTTGTTAGTTCTTAATTAAAGTACCATGCACCATTTTGTCATCAAATTGAATTTCATAATAATACAATCCATCAACTAAATCTGAAAGATCTATGTTACTTATCTTGTTTTGCAATGAAGTGTACTTACAGAGTTTACCGGAAGAATTGTAAATATTCAGTGGCAAATGGGATTCGATCGGAAAGTTTATTTCGAACGTAAATGTTCCTTTTGAAGGATTTGGATAGATGGATAAATCATTTGAATTCAAATCGGAATCACTTGTATTTAAATACCCCTGATTATAATAATATTCAATAGTTCGAATTAAATTATTTTTATCGCATTTGACAATAACTAAAGGATAATGTATTCCGTTCGTGACGAAGAGATAATTGTTAAAAGTATCCCGAAGTAATTCGATTGAGTACACATTGTTTCCTGCAAGTGTTGCGGTTACACTGTCGATTTTAATTCCATATTCATGTATCCTAAGGACATCCGTATAATTTGAAGTTGGAGTCGTAAGAGAACCCCAAGCATCACATTCTTGTGCTTTGCTTGTATTAGAAGAGTAAAGAGTGTCAACATCCAGAGAATTGTCATTGTATTCTAATATCCATTCTGAAGAATTTATATAATTTGAACCAAGGTTTGCTGGCGTTCCTAAAATCATCTCTTGTGGAATAGTATAAACTTTTTTACCTGCATATTGACCTTCATCTGCCATAAATCCTTCTGTCCAGAATCCTGTAGCATCTTTTCTCCAGAACATATATCCATTATCCATTCCCTGTGAGTTTACGGGGGCACCACCGAAGAATCCTCCGAACATCATAGCGGGACCATAAGTGTATAAGTCTGAATTTGGATAATCAAAGGCATAGGGAGTATTCGTTGTCAGATCGAATGATGGGCCACTCATATAGTGCATTCCTAATGCAGAAAAATCCCATGATTGAAAACTTGAGCTTGCTGAACCAATGTCAACAATTGTTATTGTGTCAGTTTTTGTGACATACGTTTTTCCACTTTCTTGTAAATCTAGTGAACTAAAAGTGATTTGAGATGAGCACCAATTTGCAGATAGTGCTACTGAAATTGATAGTAGTAGTTTTTTCATGTGTAGTATTTTTATATTTCGGACATAAATATCCGAAATATAAAAATACAAATCAAATTATTAATCTAAATTTGATTGAATTATCTGTTTTTTTGTTTGAATCAGATATGAAATATTCAAATAATAATACCCTCCGATGCTGGGGCCTCCTAAAATTGAATAATACGTTTTATTGAAGAGATTCGTTCCCCCAAGTTTGATCATAATTCCAGGCTTTTGAAAGGTGTAATTCACTTGAGCATCCATCGTCCAGTATTTGGGAACCACTCCGCTTACGAGGAAAGAAACGTAATCATATTGGGTCTGATAGCGAGACGAAATACTTGAACCAAGTGTTTTCCAAATGTTTTCACAAATTACCGTACCATTTATCATCCATTTTGGAGTGTTGAACCCATCCTCCAAACCATCTTTGTTGTCTGTTCGATCAAGTTTAGCATAGGTGGCATTAGCTTGAAATAAAAAGTGATCATTAAAGCGATATTTTAGACCTAAACTACCTCCATAATTGTAAATTTTAGAAGTTGAATTGGTCCATAATCGGTATCGGTCTTGCGTTGATTTGGAATAAAGATAAGTAGGTATAGAATCAAGATTTGACGTTTTTGGAATACTGGCTTCCACTTGGGCTATAAAATCTGTGTACGAATTATAGTAAATGTCAAAATCAATGAATAACTTTTTCTGAATTGCTAGACCTCGGAAACCAATTTCTAACGAACGAACATACTCCGGCTTTAAATAGGTATACGGGTTTTTCTTTAACAGGTCTTTGTTTTTGTCAATGGCTTGTTGTTGGGTTAGTCCTAAGTTGTTGACATCTGCATTGACTTGTGCTTGAAAGATGTCGATTGAAGCTTTTGTATATGAATTTTCAAATATTCCCCTTGACATAATCTCCAATCCTCCAACACGCTTAACTCCACCACTATTTACGTTAGAAAATCCTTCAAAAATACTTGGGAAACGGTAACCGCTTTGGTATGCAAATCTGAAATTAAAAAGTTTAGTAGGGGAGTACACAACTGTAAACCGTGGATTGGTTTTAACGGTGAAATAATCAGATTTATCAAAGCGGATAGTAGCGCTTAATCGGAGCTTGTTATCAAAGAGATTTTTATTCAGCTGTGTGAATCCTCCTATCTTACTGTAAGTAAGGTTTTTTGTCGAATCAACGGGATTGATAAAGTAATTTCCGTCAGGAATAATTATGTAATTCCGGTAGTCAAAGCCTGTTAATAGTTCTGAATTAATGTTTTGAAAGAATGATTTGAATAACTTATTCCAGTTTAAAATTCCATCGGCATGGTATAAATATGATCTTACTCTTAATGCAGCTCCATAATCCCAATTGTTGATGTTGATCAAGTCTTCTTTCTTTTGGTTGTAACTGTCCGTTCCTGGTTGGTATCTGCCATCGTCAGCAGAACCTCTCGCAAACTTGTGTGAATCCGAAACGCTTAGCCCATTTGTTTGAGCAGTATAAAAAGCTGTTGTGTAATCTGCAAACCATTTCGTGTCTGACTTGAATGCCCGATCCATGTTCTCTGCCAAAGATCGAATGTTGTAAGATTTACCTGTGTTTTCTTGTGTGAGGTACGTTTTAAGTTCAAATACAGGACTTTTGTAATCGATTGAATATTGATGCAGTGTGTAGTCATCTAATCGGAATCTATTAGAGCGTTGGTAAATCGTGTTTATAAGTGCTCCCTTATAGGTTATATTCATTTCATTGCCTTGTTTGGGGCGAAAGTAAATTCCGAAATCTCCTTTGAAATTATGGATTGAATAATCGTCTATGTCCGATTCATTATATCCAGTGCGTGAAACAACATATTTTTTGCCTCCTAATGTTAGTGTTTTTCTATTGGAAGACTCATTTCCATAGCTGTTAACTGCATCATATGCAGGATTTTCCTCACCAAGGAGATTTGTTGTGGAATTGAGTGATGGTGCGAGATCATGATGGTTGTTAGCAACCCAATCTGTGCCAGTAGTATATGCCCCATTCACTTTAAATGCTAGTTTATTTTTAAATGATTGAGCATATCTGAAATTTGATTGTGAAAATGGTTTTGGAGAAAATTGATCAATGGCACCAAGATGGTTTGCACCAGTTTGCTGCTGAATGCTAAGACCTTGATAATCGAAAGGACTTTTTGTCCGGATGTTTGCCAGTCCGTTAATTGAATTCATTCCGTAAAGCGCCGATGCAGTGCCGGGTATTATTTCAATTTTATCGATATCTAGTTCATTGGCTCCAAGTGCATTAGCGATAGGAGCACCAATATGAGGAGCTTCGTTGTCAATTCCATCGACCAACTGTGCAAATCGAACATTGGTTGTGTTTGAGAAGCCACGCGTATTCAGGACTTTAAAGCCTAGGCTAGGTGTAATTATCTGAACTCCTTTTACTAGCTCAAGTGCATCAAAAACAGAAGGGGCACCAAGATTTTTTGCTTCGGAGGCCTTTAACAAATCGATGCTTATTGGAGAGCGTAGCAGGGCTTCGGGTACACGTGAAGCTGTAACAATTATTTCGGAAATTTCGTTGATTTTTAATGTGTCTGGAACAATGGTTAACGTGTCGATACCTTGTGCGCGGCATGAAAATACAGCGGAAATAATACTGAATAAGATTATTTGTTTCATTTGAGTATGTTTTGAAATGAATAATGCTGAGAAAAAAAACTATTTGAAGGATTCAAGTTGTTCATCAATGAAGTAATTGATACGTTTTTCAAGATCATGATATTTTTTAATGGCATCTTCACCTTCAATTGTTAAACGAGCACCCCCGCCATTTTTTCCGCCCATATATTTTTCAACGAAGGGAGATTCAGCTCGATCATTCATTTCCTTTACCATTTGCCATGCTTGTCTATACGACATTTTCATTTCTTGAGAGGCTTTTAAAATCGAACCATGTTTTCGAATTAGTTCCAACATTTCAACACGGCCTTTTCCAAGTAATTTCTCGCCATCAACATTTATCCAGAATCGAAATTTTATTGATAGATCTTTAGATTTTAATGACATGCGTTATGTATTTAAAAGAATAACGCAAAAATGCCAGAAGTTTTCGTGCTTGTTTATGATTTAAATCATAATAGTATTAGTTTTTAATTTTTGTGCAAGATTAATCCCAAAGCATTGAATAGTTGGAAATCATCTTCCATGCAATTGTTTTCGGTGGTTAGTAATTTTTCACCTAAAAACACAGAATTTGCACCAGCTAAAAAACAAAGTGTTTGTGCTTCATGGGATAATTTGTTTCTCCCTGCAGAGAGCCGAATCCTACTTTTGGGCAATGCAATTCTTGTTAGGGCTATCATTCGGATTAACTCCCAACTAGGAATAGGTTCTTGATTTTGTAATGGTGTTCCTTCAACGGGAACAAGTAAATTAATGGGTACAGATTCAGGTGTATGTGTTAGTTTGGTTAAAGCAATGATTAAGGATATGCGATCATCAATACTTTCTCCCATACCAATTATCCCTCCGGAACACAGTGATAAACCTGCTGCACCTGCATGTTGGAGAGTGTTTATTCTGTCCTCATATTCACGAGAAGAAATAACTTCACTGTAATAAGTGTCTGATGTGTCTAAATTATGATTGTAAGCCGTGAGACCAGCTTTCTTTAATTGAATAGCCTGTTTTTGATTAATCATTCCCAAAGTGCAGCAAACTTCAAGGTTCAACTGTGAAAGATCTCGAATCATTTCTAAAATCCTGTCAAAATCACGATTCGATCGCACTTCTCTCCAGGCTGCACCGAGACAAATTCTTGAGGCTCCATTTTTTAAAGCCTCTTTTGCTTTATTTAAAACCTCATGATTATTCATCAACTTCTCTACTGGTACCTTTGCAGTATTATGAACTGATTGTGGGCAGTAGGAGCAATTTTCACTGCAACCACCACTTTTAATGTTGATTAATGAGTTTACAAAAATTTCATTTTGAACATGGTTAGCCCTGTGTATTTGTTGCGCCTCGTATAGTAAGTCCAATAATGGAAGCGAGTACTTTAATTTAAGTTCTTCGAAAAGTTGTGAATTCATAAGTGTAATTGCAGTAATTTTAATGTGTTTCAAAATGAAGTTGACCTTCCTCTGTGGCCATTTCAGGTGTCCATTTAGGTGTCCATACAAATTGAACTGTGATTTTGTAATCTGGAAAATGATTAAAAAGTACACTTTTTGCATCATCCATGATTACATCGCCCATTGGACAGCCAATCGAAGTTAGGGTCATACTTACGATTATTCCTTTGGTTTTTGAATTTCGCTGAATTCCGTATACTAAACCTAAATCGACAATATTTAATTCGATTTCTGGGTCAATAACATCTTTTAGAACATTGAGAACCTCTTTTTCGTCTTCACTTAATATAGTTAATGTCATTTTGATAAATTTTTACGTGTGATTATTTTGAAAATATTTAAGACATATAGGAGAACAGCTATCAATAGTAATGAAAAGCCTATAATGAGAATTGGATTATTTAATTTGAAAATTCCAAAAGCTACGAGAATTAATCCAATTGAATAACTGAAATATTGCCAAGTCAAAATGGTATGTGAGTACAGGTCTTTTGGAAGTATTTTGTTGGAATGTGACGGGGTACTCTTGTAATTGCTTAACCAGATTATAAAAGGCAGGGTTTTAAACGTTTGACCCATAATGAGACTACTTATAAATCCTAAGAGAAAAAGGGTGATATATAGGTTGATTTGCCATTGATTGATCTCTGAAAAATTCAGAAAAATCTGAAAAGAAACGATTAGTGCTATTGAAATCCAAATGAACGAAAACAATGATTTTTTCATCCCTATATCAACTTTTTTCTTAATTCTTTTTAAGTAGGTAAATAGAATAAAATGAAGATAAGGCAGCAGCGCGATTACTCCAGATATAAAAGCTGTTATAAGTAGGTAATTAGAAAAAAGAACAATTGAACAAAATCCAATGATTAATCCAAAATTGCTGAATAACAATGTTATTTTAAGAGGTGATTTTGATTGATTGTGAGAAAGTAAAAACATAGGAAATAAAACAATAGATACACCAATGATTAATTGAGAGAACCAACCAATAATTCCAAAATGAGCGTGAACTTTTAAAAGCTCTAAATGGGAGATAGATAAAAACGGAAAACTTAAATTAATAGCCAGAATTGTCCCTATAATTCCTGTGAAAATCAACCAAATAATTGATGAAAAAATAAAAATCCTTTCAATTGCTTTTAAGTTGGATAAAAGGATAGTTTTTAAAATATTTATTCCGAAAATTAATAGTGAGATGGCAAGTATGATTGCGGAGATAACTAACGGTATAGAAGTGTTTGAATACCAAAATGAAAAGAAAAATACCCACGTGCCAATTTGTAGAGAAACAAATGATGCTTTTGCCAAGTTTTCACTGTATAAAGTTGTCTGAAAAATAACTGGAATTAATTGATAAATTGCACCAAAAATTACAGTCGATATCCAACCTAATGTTATCAAGTGTGTTATTGCAATCAATTTATGATTAAAATGATGGCCAAGTAAAAGATCCGAGTTTAAAAGGAGAAATAGAATTGTGATTGTCCAATTAATGCTTCCAATAACAAAATGAGGGACAATGATATTTTTTGAAGGACTACTTTGGCTTTGCAGATTTATCATCATTTTTTATGAATAACAAGTTCAACATTTTCATGATCTATTTCAAAAACGTGATACGTAAACCCCATTTCACCAATTTCAGGCAGTAAAAATTGGGGAACTCTTTTGTGATGAACGAAAAGGGCGTGTTCTTCGTTTAAAGTTCGTAATTCATCAAGAATCGTCACAAAGGGTAACGGCATTTCCAAGTTGCGAACGTCAATTTCTTTTATTTTACCTTTAAATTTGGATAAAATCGGCTGTATTTCTGATGAAGAAAAAGTATCTTCATTTTGCGTTCTACTCGGAGTCTGTGTATCTTTTTTGATGTAGAGTTTATACAGTTTGTCTATTTCAATAGTTAGTGTCTCAAAACCTTTCTTTTCAACAATTCTGATTAATGGTATTGGTTCAAATGGACTTGTTATTTCTAATGCATTTGAGTTGTTTAATTTATTTACAATTAGCA
>CAJAVU010000040.1 GCA_903945495.1 uncultured Flavobacteriales bacterium
AAATCAAAATAAAAACCTATAAAAACAAATATCCCAGTAAACACGTGTTTACTGGGATATAATTAGTTATCTTAGTCTTTAATAATCTGTATCGTTTATTTAGGACTAGTCAACCTTCAATATATTTTTTTGAGCGCAACAATGCATTCTGATGAATATCTTCCCAAAATAAATTGATATCTCCAACATGATAATGTTTCATTGTAAAAGCTAAATATCTAAACGGAAAATGTGGTGTGCTAATCCATATGATTCCATTTCCTAAATGTGTTTCGAAACTTTGTTCGTATAATTTGCTATTCGAAAACAAAAAACCTTTGTGTGTTTCACGCGGAGCAAATGAAGTTGTATCCCATGTAACTGGATTTATACATGCCTTGTTTTTATAAAATTTAAACGATTCATTATCAATTTTACGTTTAAATGTATTCCATGTAACAAAACCACCGATTGCATTCGGTTCAATCATCAATTGTATCGTATTAAACTGATCTTTATCAAATCCAATCCCAGGAATATACGCAGCAATCAATTGTTTTTGTAGTGGTTGGTTGTCAAAAAAATCTCTTAAAATAAACCCTAAATGTGTTGATCCTTGGCTATGTCCTACCAAAATAATCCCTCTACCATTATTATAATTTTTCAAATAATAATCAAAGGCAGATTTAACGTCCTCATACGCAAATAATAGTGCTTCCTTGCCACCATTTTCCAATTCATAATATGCACGCAAATGTGCTTGGCGATAATATGGAGAATACACTGCTCCTACTTCAGTAAAAGCAGATGCCTGAAACTGTATCGCTCCTTTCAATACCTTTTCATGTTGAATTGAATCAGTCATTTCAACATTCCATCTTTCGTCTTTTTTATCAGTTAGTAAAGTTGGATAAACGTAAAACACATCAATTGAATCATTCAATCGTTTTAAACCGAATGTTTCCAGTTCTTTTGGGTAATGATCTGGCAAAACCGCCCAATTATTTGGATTGGAATAATCCACCTTACTCGTATCTATTTGTCCAAATAAAGAGGAGGTTAAAACGAAAAAAAACTGAATTAAAACGAAGATCGAATTTGATTGAGTTAACTTATTTAACTGCTTCATCTTTTATTTTTTGAACTATTGAATCGATACATTTCATTCCATCAATGGCCGCAGAAATAATTCCTCCAGCATATCCTGCTCCTTCAGCACAAGGATAAAGACCTGAAATTACAACATGCTCTAACGTTTCTGGATTTCTAGGAATTGAAATAGGTGAAGAAGTGCGCGATTCTGGGGCATGCAAAACAGCATCATTTGTCAAATAGCCCTTCATTTTATTACCAAAATCTATAAATGCTTGACGTAACCGTTCAGCAATAAACTTCGGGAATAACAGATCCATTTCTACACTCACAATTCCTGGTTGATACGACGATCTTGGAAAATCTTTCGACTTTTTTCCTTGCACAAAGTCCAACATTCGCTGTGCTGGAACTTTTTGCGTGCTACCTGCCAATTCCCACGCCCGTTTTTCTATTTCTTTCTGAAAATTCAAACAAACAAAAGGATCATTCTCTTTTCCTGGAAAATCACTTGGAGATACACTCACAACAATTCCAGAATTAGAATACGGATTATTGCGCTTTGAAGGTGACCATCCATTTGTAACAACTTCTTCTTGCTCTGTTGCACATGGAGCAACAATTCCTCCAGGACACATACAGAAAGAGTAGACTCCTCTCCCATCGACTTGGGTAACCAATGAATACGAAGCTGGTGGAACAAAATCATCATTCAATCGACCATGATATTGAATTGAATCAATTAGATCCTGCGTGTGTTCTATTCTTACACCTAAAGCAAATGGTTTCGCTTCTATGCGCACTCCACGTCTGTGTAACAATTCAAAAATATCTCGTGCTGAATGACCTGTAGCCAATAACACAGTGTCAAAACTCAACCATTCAGAAGAATTTATTTCAATCGCTTTAATTGCATGCTGCTCGATTTTTAAATCGGTTAATTTGGATTCAAAACGAACTTCCCCGCCATATTTAATGATTTCTTCGCGCATTGCTACAATGATACTCGGCAATTTATTTGTTCCGATATGCGGATGAGCATCAACCAAAATATCTTTATCAGCTCCAAAATTCACAAACCATTTCAGCGCTTTCTCAACATCGCCCCTTTTCTTAGAACGTGTGTACAATTTACCATCTGAATAGGTCCCCGCACCTCCTTCACCAAAGCAATAGTTGGATTCAGCGTTTACGATACCTTCTTTATTCAATGTTGCTAAATCACGTCGTCTTGAACGTACATCTTTTCCACGTTCAAAAACGATTGGTTTTAGCCCAACTTCTAAACAGCGCAAAGCAGCATACAATCCAGCTGGTCCTGCTCCGATAATTGCAATTGGCTTTTTATTCGAACAATCTGATGGATTAAAAACTGTTTCGTTAATTGGAGCTTCATTGTTTAAATAAACATCGAAAGAACAATTGAGCTTAATTTGACGTTTTCGTGCATCAATACTTCGTTTTTTCCATTCGAACGAAAAATCAGTATTTTTCAGACCCAATTCTTGTTGAATTCTCAATTTAATTAAATCAAGATCATCAATTTGCTCAGGTAAAATTTGAAATTGAACACTTAAACTCATGTTATCCTTCGAATATAAAAGACACCCACCAAACACGATTATAAAGCATGTCGATTGGTTTTGAAGATGGAGTATTATCTTGAATAAAAGAGTTCATAAAACCATGAGAATATTTCAACTCTATTCCAAACTTAAAATAAGCTGCAAAAAATTCAACTCCTCCGCCAACTTGACCTTGAAAATCATGTTTTTTGATTTTAATAAAAGGGTCGATGAAACTTTGTGATGCGTCTTGTTGCGATTGTAAATCAATTGAATATTGTCCCCCTAAAAGTACATAAGACGCAAAATTATTGAAACGCAAGGTTCTAAATTGAAACATTAGAGGGAAATCCAAGTTGGTTGAATTCACACGTTCTTCCGTTTTTAAATCAAATGTTTCAGTTGGATCAGGATTCGTATAGGAATATTCAATCGCTCGTTCTTGAAAAGACAATGTTGGTAAAAATCGTAAACGTACAACTGGTGTTCCCAGTTTCAATGTTGAAACAATGCCAACTTGCCCCCCCGGTTGTGAATTGATAATCAACGATTTTAAACCGAATTGAGCATAGGCATCTTCCACTGGATAAGCTGTAAAACTCGCTGAATTAAAACCTAACATAAAACCAAAGTGCAATGTTCGTTCGTCAAAACGACGATAATTCATTGGCTTTTCTTTCTGCGAAAATGTGTTCAATGAAATCAAAATCAAAAATAAGAACAGGAAACTCTTCATACCGTTTAAAACGTATGTCCTATTTTGATATTGTATTTCATTGGAAGAACACATTATTTTGTTCCGCTATAGATTGTTGCGATTCCACCAGAAACCAAACGCGATTGAACATTTTTATAGCCTAGCGATTTCATGATATTTTTAAAATCTTCTCCTTCAGGAAACGCTGCAACAGATTCTGGTAAATAAGCATACGCTTTTTCATCTTTAGAAATACGCTTTCCGAAGAAAGGAATAATGTATTTAGAATGAAAAGCATAATACTGTTTAACTGGGAATTTCTTAGGCTTAGAAAACTCAAGAATAATTAATTTCCCTTCAGGACGAACAACGCGAAGCATCTCAGCTAATCCTTTCTCCAAATTTTCGTAGTTACGAACACCAAAACCAACAGTCAACGCATCGAAGTAATTATCCTCAAATGGCAAATCTTCAGAATCACCTAAACGCATTGTAATAATGTTATCGAAGCCATTCTTTTTCATTTTTTGGCGACCAACCTCTAACATTCCTTCTGAAATGTCCATTCCAACAATTTCTTTTGGATTCAATTTTAAACTTTGAATCGCAAAATCACCAGTCCCACTAGCCAAATCCAAAATACGTTCTGGTTTGATTTCACGCAGCATATTTACGGCTTTACGACGCCAAATCTTGTCAATTCCTAAGGATAAAAAATGATTTAAAAAGTCATATTTTTTCGAAATGTTGTTAAACATCTCTGCCACTTCTTCTTTCTTCGAACGATCAACATCACCGTATGGCTTTACTACTTTTCTTTCTGACATGCTATATTTTTTCTGCAACAAAGAGTTGCAATTATACCTTAAACACTTGAATTAAGGATAAAGTTTATTAGTTCAATAATTTTATTGTTTCCTCCAACAGTTGTTTCTTACTGATTGAAACAACACCACTTTTCTCACACACCAATCCACCAGCAATGTTGGAAATTTCTGCTATCAATCCAGCCTCTAATCCAATCACTAAACACAAGGTCGCTATTGAAATAACTGTATCTCCGGCACCACTTACATCTGCAATATTGCGTATATGAGCTTGCGCATAATTTTTCTTGTCTGCTTTCTTGATAAAAACGCCATGTTCTGAGAGCGTCACAAATGAAATATGATTATTCAATTTTGATTCCAATTCATCAATTGCTTCTTCAAATTTCTTTGGTTCTTTCACAAATGAAAAATCTACTCCTAAACCTTCTTTTAATTCTTTTAAATTTGGCTTAAACAAGGTGACATTTTTGTATTCAAAGAAATTATCTTTTTTCGGATCAACAGTCGTTACAATTCCATTTTCATTCGCCAATTGAATCACAGACGAAATGATTACCGGCGTTAACACACCTTTATTGTAATCTTCGAAAATAATTCCGTCCAGTCCAGCTGCAATTAATTGTTTGACTAATTCTAACAAAGCAGTTTCTTCGTTCGCTGAAATCGGATTTGTTTGTTCCGAATCGATGCGCAACAATTGTTGATTATTACCGATAACACGCGTTTTTACAGTTGTTTTTCGTCCTTCGCTAAACACCAATCCTTCAGAAGAAATATTGGCATCTTCCAACAAGTTCTTCAAATCAGTTCCGTATGAATCGGTTCCAACTACAGAGCAGATAATTGGCTTTGCACCCATCGCTTCAAGGTTTATTGCAACATTTGCTGCTCCGCCCAAGCGATCTTCTACTTTTTCAAGGCTAACAATTGGAACTGGCGCTTCAGGACTAATGCGATTCACCTTTCCACGCATGTAGGCATCAATCATCACATCCCCGATTACGAGAATGCGTTTTCCATTGAATTGCTCAAATACTGATTTAAAATCCATTAATTTAATTTTGCTAGAGCTTCTTTAATGCGTTTCATTGCTTCAGTTAATGTTTCTTCTGAAGCTGCATAAGAAATGCGAATACAATTTGGATCTCCAAAAGCATCACCTGTTACTAAGGCAACTAATGCTTCAGACAACAAATACAAACACATATCATCTGCATTGTGTACAGTGAATCCATTGTATGATTTACCAAAGAATGAAGAGATTTCTGGGAAGACATAAAACGCTCCAACAGGAACATTTGCATTCACACCAGGCATTTCGTTTAATGCTGATAAAACCAATTTTCTTCGATTATTAAAGGCCGCAATCATATCTTTCAAAACTGAAGGATCAGCTTTCATTGCTGCAATTGCTGCTTTCTGGGTAATAGAACACGTTCCTGAAGTAAATTGACCTTGTACTTTATTACATGCATCTGCAATTACTTTTGGAGCACCAATATACCCCAAACGCCATCCTGTCATCGCCCAAGCTTTTGAAACACCGTTAATGGTAACCACTTGATTGTAAACTTCCGGGAATTGCGCTAAACTTTCGTGTTTACCAATGAAATTAATGTGTTCATAAATCTCATCAGAAATTACAACGATGTGCGGGTATTTTTTCAATACATCCGCCAAATCTTTTAATTCTTCTTTCGTATAAACTGAACCAGTCGGATTACAAGGCGTTGAGAAAATCAACATTTTAGTTTTCGGCGTAATAGCTGCTTCCAACTGCTTTCCATTGATTTTAAAATCATTTTCAATTCCAGCATTAATTACAACTGGAGTTCCTTCTGCAACCTTAACGATCTCAACATATGAAACCCAATATGGTGCAGGAACAATTACTTCATCACCAGGACCAACAATTGACAAAACAACATTTGCAATCGATTGCTTAGCTCCGGTAGAAACAACAATTTGATCTTTCGTATAATCCAAGCCGTTATCACGTTTGAATTTCAATGAAATACTTTCACGCAAATCGTCATAACCTGGTACAGGTGTATACATTGTGAAATTGTTTTCCATTGCTTCAACAGCGGCATCTTTTATAAATTGAGGAGTAAAGAAATCAGGCTCTCCTAAACTCAAGGAAATAATATCTTTTCCTTCTGCTTTTAACTCTCTACTTTTTCTCGACATCGCAATCGTAGCCGATTCTTCCATTGCCAACAGGCGCTCAGACAATTGTATCATTTCTTGGTGCGTAATTTTCATGCAAATCTAAGCAATATTGAAGGAAGAATAACCTTCTCACAACTAAAATTACAGGAAGAATTCAATACTAATTTGTGGATAAAAGTCAATTCAGATAAAATTTCAATCAATCTTATATTTGTAAATTTGCACTTACTATGAGTGAGGAAAAATTTATAGACATAAAACGCTTGATTATAAGTAAAAGTCCGAGGCTTGCAAAATGGCTTCCTGGCTTTGTTATTTCTTATCTTAAACGCATTCTTCATCAAGACGAAATCAACGACTTTTTAATCAAACACAAAGAAGATTACAATACCGATTTCTGTACCGAGGTCATCAAGTATTTTAATATTCAAATCGAAGTAAAAGGAATTGAAAACATTCCGAAAGAGGGAAAAATAATCATCGCAATGAATCATCCACTTGGTGGAATGGACGCGATTGCATTTGTATCAGCTTTGCAAAATCATCGAACAGATTTAAAATTTATCGTAAATGATTTATTGATGAACCTAACAAATCTACGTGGACTATTTGTCGGAGTGAACAAACATGGAAAGAATGAAGGTTCTGTTCGTCAACAAATTCATGATGTTTTTGAAAGTGATGAAGCCGTTTGTATTTTTCCTGCTGGATTGGTAAGCAGAAAAATTAATGGCCAAGTACGCGATTTGGATTGGAAAAAAACCTTCGTTACCTATTCCATTCGAATGGATCAGCCGATTATTCCTGTTTTTATTGACGGTGAATTATCGAACTTCTTTTATCGTTTAGCTAATTTTAGAAAGTTCATCGGGATCAAGGCTAATATTGAAATGCTTTATCTTTCCAATGAGTTATTTAAACAAAAGAATAAAAAAATGACGTTTACAATTGGAAAACCTATCTTACCAGGAGATTTTGACAAAAATCGCTCTGAACGAGATTTAGCCCAAGATGTAAAAGCAACGGTTTACGACCTTGCAAAAAAATAAGATTATGGAAAACATTATTGCACCAATAAATAAAGAAATCATCAAAGCAGAATTATCTCCTGACCGTTTTGTGCGTAAAACACGCAAAGGTGATAATGAAATTTACATCATTGATCAACACAATGCACCAAATACCTTGCAAGAAATTGGACGTTTACGCGAAGTGACGTTCCGTGCATCTGGCGGTGGGACAGGTTTATCTGTAGATTTAGATGAATTTGATACGAATGAAAAATGCTACAAGCAATTGATCGTTTGGTCTCCTGAAGACGAAGAAATTGTCGGTGGATATCGTTACATCAAATGTTCAGAAGCAATTGATGATGCAACAGGTGAAATTCTACTTTCAACAACGCATTACTTTGATTTTTCAGATCGATTTATCAATGATTATTTGCCGTACACGATTGAATTAGGACGTTCTTGGGTTCAGCCAAATTTTCAACCAACTGTGAATCCGCGTAAGGGATTATTCGCTTTGGATAATATTTGGGACGGCTTAGGAGCATTGGTGATTTTCAATCCAGAAATTAAGTATTTCTTCGGAAAAGTAACGATGTATCCGAATTACAATACAGCTAGTCGTGATTTCTTGTTGCATTTCATGAACCACTATTTCCCAGACAAAGAAAATTTAATGAAACCGTTTCATCCTTTGTTACAAGATTACGATCGCGCTTATGTTGAAGGACAATTGAAAGGATTAGATTTTAAAGACGGATTCAAAGTATTGAATAGCGCAGTTCGTGAAAATGGTGAGTTTATTCCACCATTGGTAAATATTTACATGAATTTATCACCAACAATGAAAACGTTCGGTACAGCTGTGAATCCGGACTTTGGAAATGTGGAAGAAACAGGTATTTTAGTAACGATAGCAGATATTTTCGAAGAGAAAAAAGAGCGTCATATGCAACTTTAAACGATATTTACAAGATGCAAATTGAAACGTTTTACAAGAGTCGAAAAAATAAAATTATAGAGATTTTTATCGGGCTTTTTCTTGTTGCTATTCCGCTAAAACTGGCAATGACTCAATACAAGAACAAAGCATACTTTCCAGTCATATTTTTTGTGATTCTAATCGTTTTTGGACTTTTGCTTTTTCTACGAAATTTGCGTTCTAAGAGAACACTAATACTGAATGATCAAGGAATTAGTTGTCGCACAAATGCAATCGGTTTAGTTGAATGGAAATTCATTGAAGGTTTAGAAATTGTAAAAGCCTCCCAAAGTAGAATTTTAGTCTTCAAAATAACGAATACAGAAGAATTATTGTCTCATAAAAACAAAGCTATTGCACTGTTAATGCGTTCAAATATCAAACCGTTAGGAAGTCCTGTAGTGATTGCAGAAAATGAATTCGATCAATCGTTGGAAGAGGTAATCATAGCAATTGAAGCATTTAGAAAAAATCTAAATTCTTAGGTTAATCCTCGGTTAAGCAGGTAATCTTTACAATTTTACCAACCATACAAACTGAGCCTCCGTTGACTTCTTCGTATTTAACATGTAAATCTTTTCCTTCAACAAATTCTATTTCAAATTCGTTTAAGTTTTGTGCTTCTAAATAGGAATTATCATTCAGTTGTAGAACCCACCCACAACCATCCAATCCAGTTTTATTGCGCATTTTCACATGAACAGAACCGCTACATGCATCATCCGTTGAACAAGCGGTAACAAGTCCAACGAACGATAAAAATACAATGAGCTTTTTCATTAAATATCAGTTACCAATTGGTGTTTTTCAATCAACTTACGCATATTAATCAAAGCATAACGCATTCTTCCCAAAGCTGTATTAATGCTAATATCTTCTGCTTCAGCAATGTCTTTAAACGACATATCTCTAAAAATACGCATCTTCAAAATATCACGTTGCGTCGCTGGTAAATGATCAATTAAATCAACCATTTGTTTCTCCAATTCATCATAAGACATTGTCTCTTGAATATTTTTATCTTCCAAAGAAAGTGTGCTAAAAATATTGAAATCATCCTTTGTAGAAGAAGATTCAGAAATCAATCGCACTTTGTTGCTTTTACGGAAATGGTCGATTACCAAGTTGTGCGCAATACGCATTGCCCATGGCAAGAACTTTCCTTCTTCATTGTAAGAACCAGCTTTTAATGTATTAATGATCTTTACAAATGTCTCTTGAAAAATATCTTGTGCCAAATCAGCATCGCGTAATTTCAAATACACAAATCTGTAAATCTTATCCTTATGACGCATTAATAATACTTCAAAGGCCTTTTCATTTCCGTCAATATATGATGTGATCAACTCACGGTCATCCATACGCTTCATAATCATAACTTCTCGTTTAGTAGTTTAAATCTTAGAACTTATTAAGCGTATACGTGTTTTATAGGCGACCGTTTTTTTAGAATTATATTTGCTAAAAGTACAAACTAAAATGAATTTTCCAAAAAAAAATGAAACTTTTTCTTTTTATTGCGTTTAGAACAAGTCATAACTAAAACTGTTTTATCTTTGAAGTCCTTCGCAAACAGTTATGTCAAAACAAAAATTTATTGAAGTTAAAGGTGCCCGTGTTCACAATTTAAAAAACATGGACGTGTCAATTCCTCACGGGAAAATGACTGTTATTACTGGACTATCGGGGTCGGGTAAATCATCTTTGGCGTTTGATACATTGTATGCAGAAGGCCAGCGTCGCTACATTGAAAGTTTATCTTCTTATGCCCGTCAGTTTTTGGGAAAATTAAATAAGCCAGAAACAGATTATATTAAAGGAATTGCTCCAGCCGTTGCGATTGAACAAAAGGTTATTTCAAGTAACCCGCGTTCTACTGTTGGAACAACAACTGAGATTTATGACTATTTAAAAATCTTATTCGCTCGTGTTGGTCGCACCATCTCTCCTATTTCTGGAAATGAAGTAAAAAAACACAGCGTTTCTGATGTTGTTGATTATTTAAAGACATTGCCTGAAGGAGAAAAAGCCTTGATTGTTTGTTCAATAAATGGTTTTGAAAAATACGGCGTTGAGCGTCAATTGGATTTGCTAAAACAACAAGGATACATTCGTTTGATGTTGAACAATGAGATTTTGGACCTTGATGAAACAATTGCGACTCATCCAAAAGGAATTGAAAATGCCTTGCTAGTAATCGATCGTTTATCGGTTGTTTTTAATGAAGAGAATGAATCTCGTTATGCGGATTCAATTTCTTTAGCATTTTTGGAAGGTCATGGTGATTGCTCGATAATTCTAATGAAAGACTTTTCAAAGGTAGATTTCTCAAATCGCTTTGAATTGGACGGAATGGAATTCCAAGAGCCGAATGAGCATTTTTTCACTTTTAACAATCCTTTTGGTGCATGTAAAACCTGTGAAGGATTTGGTCAAGTAATAGGAATTGATCAAGACTTAGTGATTCCAAATCAGAATTTATCTGTTTACGAAGGAGCAGTTGCGCCTTGGAAAGGTGAATCGATGGGTGAATACTTGAATGAATTGGTTTTCAATGCGAAAAAGTTTGATTTTCCGATTCATCGTGCATATTCTGAATTAACAGAAAAAGAAAAAGACGTTCTTTGGAACGGAAACAAATACTTTACAGGAATCAATGGCTTTTTCAAATTTGTAGAAAGTCAAACCTATAAAATTCAATACCGTGTGATGCTTTCTCGATATCGTGGAAGAACGGAATGTCCAGATTGCAAAGGAACGCGTTTAAGAAAAGATGCAAACTATGTGAAAGTTGACGGACATTCAATTACGGATGTTGTTTTAATGCCAATCGAAGAAAGTCACGCGTTGTTTTCTGGATTGAATTTAAGCGATTATGATCGCCAAGTTTCAAAAGGTATTTTACCTGAAATTATAAGTCGTTTAAGCTTTTTGAAAGATGTTGGCTTGGGATATTTGACCTTAAATCGTCAATCGAATTCACTTTCTGGTGGAGAATCACAACGCATTAACTTGGCGACTTCTTTGGGAAGTAGTTTGGTTGGTTCCATGTACATTTTGGATGAACCTTCAATTGGCTTACATCCAAAAGATACGGCTCGATTGATAAAAGTTCTTCATAATCTGCGCGATTTGGGAAATACCGTAATCGTTGTTGAGCACGAAGAAGAAATGATGCAAGCTGCCGATGAAATTTTGGATATTGGTCCAATGGCAGGAATGTTTGGTGGTGAAGTTGTTTTTCAAGGAAAACACGATCAATTGATTCATGCTTCCAATAGTTTAACAGCGGATTATTTGACTGGAAAACGTTCAATTCCAATTCCAAAAAAACGAAGAGCAGTTAAAAACAAAGTAACGATAACTGGTGCTCGTCAATACAATTTGAAGAACATAACAGTTGATATTCCATTGTTCAATTTGGTTTGTGTAACTGGTGTGAGTGGTTCTGGAAAATCGACGTTGATAAAGGAAATTGTCTACCCAGCTTTGCGCAAAGAATTAGGCGTATTTGGTGATTCAATCGGAAACTTCGGTCAAATTACAGGTGATATAAAATTGGTAAAAGCGATTGAATTTGTGGATCAGAATCCAATTGGAAAATCGTCAAGAAGTAATCCAATTACTTACGTTAAAGCGTTTGACGACATTCGTGATCTTTTTGCAAAACAACCCTTAGCGAAAATGCGTGGCTACAAACCTGGATTTTTCTCATTCAATGTTGAAGGCGGACGTTGTGAAATGTGTGAAGGAGAAGGAGAAATCACAGTTGGAATGCAATTCATGGCTGATGTTCATTTAGAATGTGAAACATGTTCTGGAAAACGCTACAAACAAGAAACCTTAGAAGTTGAATACAGAGGAATCAACATCGCCGATTTATTGGAAATGGATATTCAAACTGCCTTGGATTTTTTCAAAGAAGGAAAAGATAAACTGGAAGATAAAATTGTTGAGAAAATACAACCTTTGGTAAATGTTGGCTTGGGGTATTTGAAAGTTGGACAATCCTCAAGTACCTTATCTGGTGGAGAAGCACAGCGTATAAAATTAGCATCGTTCTTATCAAAAGGAATTAACGCACCTTCTACCCTATTTATCTTTGATGAACCGACAACAGGTTTGCATTTTCACGATATCGACAAATTGATTATTGCATTCAATTCATTGATTGATGCTGGTCATTCAATTGTGGTAATTGAGCACAATACTGAAGTGATCAAATGTGCAGATCATGTCATCGATTTGGGACCTGAAGGCGGGAAAAATGGAGGAAATATCTTATTCACAGGAACGCCTGAAGAATTAATCAAACAAACTGATAATTCAACAGGACAATTCTTGAAACCGAAAATGGTTTAGTAAAGTATTAAGCTTTTTCTACAAACAAATCGTCTTCTTTCACGAACAATTCTTTTTCGCTTCGAGCGATTACCGCTGATGCTAAACAGTTTCCTAGTACGTTAACAGATGTTCGTCCCATGTCCATCAAGGCATCAACAGCAAGAATAATACTTGCACTTTCTGGATTCAATCCTTCAATGTCGCCAACGGTTCCAGCAAGAATAACGAATGAAGCACCTCGAACACCCGCTACACCTTTGGACGTTAGCATCAAGGTAAAACAAATTCCAATTTGTTCTCCTATTGTTAAATGAATTCCAGCCATTTGTGCTACAAATACTGTTGCCATTGATAAATACAAGGTCGTTCCATCCAAGTTAAAACTATAGCCTGTCGGTAGTACGAACGCAACAATCTTCTTTGGAACACCAAATTTCTCCATGTTCTCCATCGCAATTGGTAAAGCCGCTTCACTACTTGCTGTTGCAAATGCTAACGTAACTGGTTCAGTAATTGCTTTCACAAATTTCATTAAAGGAATTCGCGCGATCAATGCAATTGGAACTAAAACAACCGTGATAAATACAATTAAAGCGACATATAATGTTCCAACCAATTTCATTAAATCAAAGAGTACTCCAACTCCGGACTTGGCGACGGTACTTGCCAAGGCCCCAAAAACAGCGATTGGTGCTAGATACATGACGATATCTGTAAACTTGAACATTACTTCAGAAAGACTTTCGGTCCAACTCAACATGGTGTTTTTATGTTGTACATTTTTCACCATACTTAAACCAATTGCAAAAATCACAGAGAAAACAACGATTTGTAGCACTTGATTTTCGGCCATCGATTTCGCTATATTCTCAGGGAAAATTTCAATTAAATGGTCCTTATGTTGTTTCGTTTGTTCTAACAATTCGGCGGATTTATCCAATTCCTGCTGACTTGCTTGCTTCTTAACTCCTACTCCAGCTTGCGATACATTAATCGCCAAAAGTCCAATAAACAAAGCGATTGTCGTTACAATTTCGAAATACAGAATACTTTTTAAACCAATTCGTCCAACTTGTTTCAAATTAGAATGTCCAGCAATTCCTACAACAAGTGTTGCAAAAATCAATGGTCCAACAAGTGATTTGATTAAACGAATAAAGATCTTTCCAAATCGCTCCATTTCCAATCCAAATGATGGAAAATCCATTCCCACTTCTATTCCTAAAATCATGGAAGAGAAAATCCACAAAGACAATTTCTTGCGCTTAAATGCAATCACAAAAAGCAAGGCAATTAATAGAAATCGGGCCATTTTGAATCCAGTTGGATCCATGTTTGGTACAAAGCTTTGAACAAAAAATACCAATCCAATATGCATGAATATCACAACATACCAGAAAACGGTGAACATTGATTTAAAAATTTTCATGTCGTGAATATAGTAAAATCCCCTAAAATCGTCCAATCAAAAAATATACATCATGCAATTTAACACGAATACAGTATTTTAACCTCCAAAAAACATCTATTGAGTTAAATTGTTTTTTTTCGGATTGTATTGTTAATTGAATGATTATTTGTATTATTGCACTATCAAAAAAGGAACAATTTTCTGTTTCCTAACAATCCAAAGAAAAGATTTGAAATACCCCAATTTAGTTTATAATACTTTTACCGTATTTTATGGATAAAAAAGATTTAGAAAGCAAAAAACTTTCTGATTTGCGAGTAATTGCAGCAGCAGCTGGAATTGAAAATGCAGACACATACAAAAAAGCCGAATTAATTAATCAACTGACTGGAAACGCTTCAGAACAACCTGCAGCTGCAGTAGTTGCAGAGCCAGTTGCGGAAGCTTCTTCCGAATCTTCAGATGATAACCCTAAACGCAAAAGAACGCGTGTTGAAAAAGTTGAAATCGGTAAAAAACAACCAAGTTTATTTTCAGAAGAAAAACCAGCCATCGTTGCTGAATCGCCTGAAGTAAAAGAAATTGTTGAAACGAAAGTTGCTGAAGTAGCTGAAACGGTAGGTGAAGAAGTGAAAGCAGAAGCACCGGTTAAAAAGCAACAAGGACCTAAAAATCGTCCAGAACGAACAGATCGTCCAGGAAGAAACTTATTGGAAATTATCAAAACGCCAACTGAAAAAGTAGAACCTGTTGAAGGTGAAGCGAAAGAAGCAGGTGCTGTTGAAGGAGAAGTTGTTGCACCAGTTCAAGAAAAAAGAGAGCGTTTTGAGAAAAATCGCAATCCAAATCAGAACCCAAACCGCAACCAAGGAAACAATCCGAATCAAAATAACAACAATCAAAACAATAACAATCCAAATCAACAAAATCGTCGTCCTCAACACGAAAACAAACCAGTTGAAGACAAAACACCAGACGATGCGTATGATTTAGTTGGAATTGTTACAGCAGAAGGAGTTTTAGAAGTAATTCAAGATGGATACGGATTCTTACGTTCATCAGATTACAACTACTTGCCTTCTCCAGATGATATTTATGTTTCTCAAAGTCAAATCAAATTGTTTGGTTTGAAAACGGGAGATACAGTTAAAGGAACAATTCGTCCGCCACGTGAAGGTGAAAAATTCTTCCCATTGGTAAAAGTTGAATCAATCAACGGACGTCACCCATCATATATTCGTGACCGTGTTCCTTTCCAATACTTAACTCCATTGTTTCCAGATGAGAAATTTAAATTAACTGGACACAAACAAGAAACGCTTTCAACACGTGTAATGGATTTGTTTGCACCGATTGGTAAAGGTCAACGTGGAATGATCGTTGCACAACCAAAAACAGGAAAAACAATGTTGTTGAAAGATGTAGCCAATGCAATTGCGGCGAATCATCCTGAAACATATTTAATTGTCTTGTTGATTGATGAACGTCCTGAAGAGGTTACAGATATGGCAAGAAGCGTGCGCGCAGAAGTTGTTGCATCGACATTTGATGAGCCAGCTGATCGCCACGTAAAAGTTGCCAATATGGTGTTGGAAAAAGCAAAACGTATGGTAGAATGTGGACATGATGTTTGTATCTTGTTAGATTCAATCACACGTTTGGCGCGTGCTTACAATACCGTTTCTCCAGCTTCAGGAAAAGTACTTTCGGGTGGTGTTGATGCGAATGCATTGCATAAACCAAAACGTTTCTTCGGTTCTGCTCGTAAAATCGAAAATGGCGGATCGCTTTCAATCATTGCAACAGCATTGACTGAGACAGGTTCTAAAATGGACGAGGTTATCTTCGAAGAATTTAAAGGAACTGGTAACATGGAGTTACAATTGGATCGTAAAATTGCCAATCGCCGTATTTATCCAGCAATCGATATTACTGCATCTGGTACACGTCGTGAAGATTTATTGGTTAGCAAAGATGTTCTTCAACGTATTTGGTTGATTCGTAAATTTATTGCTGACATGAATCCAGTTGAAGCAATGGAGTTTATGAAAAATCACATGGAAAACACGCTTTCAAACGAGGAATTCCTTGTATCAATGAACAGTTAATTCGATATTAAACTATACTTTTGTCCCGGTGTGATTTTCATACCGGGATTTTTATTTTTTGTACTATGCGTATCACAGTTAAAACAGGAATTATTGCAGCTTTTGCTTGGATTGGAGTTAAAATGATTTTTCATGCTATCGGGTTTTCATCAATTGCTCCAGCTGTTTTATTAAACATCTTAGGTTTGCTTCTTGCCATTGCAATTGGCTTATTCATTCAAAAAATGCGTGATACTGAAGAAACAAACGCATTATTGGATATTAAAAATGCAATGACCGCTGGATTTCCATATGTCGTAATCGTTAGTGTTTTTATTTACATCTATTATAACAACATCAATCCAGATTTCTACAAGCATCAGATTGCAGAAAATGAAATGACAATTCATAAAATGGTTAATGATCCCGTTCAATTGAAGAAATTCAAAGCTTCACAACCAGACGCTGAAGTTATGACAAAAGAACAAATCGAAAAGAAATTGATTGCCAATAATAAAAATGGTGCTTCAGCAAAAAACACTGCTATTCTTTCAGTTTTATCGTTGACTGTTCTTGCAACAATTTACAGTTTGCTTGTCACAATGATTTTCAGAAAAATCTTATTCAAACGATTGAAAGAAAACAATCAGATATTGGATAATTCTTCACCAAGTGCTTCGTAATTAATACCATCAAAGTTTCCTGAAGACATCATTAGAAGTACAGCATTGTTCCATTTTTTTGAACGTATAAATTGTAGTACTTCTTCGGTTTCATTCATTACTGTTACATTTCCACCAAAACCTTCTGCAACCAATTCTTTTGATATTGGTTCAAGTTTCTTATGCTTAACCACTTCTGGGCTATAATAAACAACCGCTTCATCTGCCATTTTCATTGCGTCCTTGTAATGAGGTAAAAACTCTTTCTTTAAAGAAGAAAACGTGTGTAATTCCATACAAGCTACAACGTGACGTTCAGCAAACTGCTCCTTTACCGCTTTTGTTGTTGCTTTTAACTTAGAAGGAGAATGTGCAAAATCCTTAAACATCGTAAACGCACCTTTTTCAGCTACTTTTTGCAAACGTTTTCCTGCACCAGTAAAGGATTGAACTGCTCTAAAGAATTCCTTTGGTTCGATTCCAATTGCTTCACCTAAGCGCATTGCACCCATCAAGTTTTGCAAATTGTGTCCTCCAAAGATTTTCAGATTAAAAATTTCATCATCAAAGAACAAACGCGTTCCTTCTTCTGCGACTTCGTATGTTGGCGTTTTGTATGGAATAGCGTTTAAGGTTGATGCATATTTTTCACCAAGTTTATTGACTTCCTCATCTTCTGTATTGTAAATCAAGGTTCCATTCGGTTCAATTAACGAACAGAAAATATCGAATTGATCAACGTAATTATCGAACGTTGGAAACACATTGATGTGATCCCAAGCAATTCCACTTATGATGGCAACATTCGGGCGATACAAATGGAATTTTGGACGTCTATCAATTGGTGAAGACAAATATTCGTCTCCTTCTAAAATCATTACTGGAGCATCTTCCGTCAATTTCACCATGCAGTCGTATCCTTCTAGTTGAGCCCCAACCATGTAATCAACGTTCATTCCAAGTTCGTTTACAACATGCAAAAGCATTGAAGTTATAGTCGTTTTTCCGTGACTACCACCAATAACTACGCGGGTTTTATTTTTACTTTGTTCGTATAAATATTCAGGATACGAATAAATTGGAATATTCAATTCTTTCGCTTTGAGTAATTCCGGATTATCCTCACGAGCGTGCATCCCCAGGATTACAGCATCCAATTCACTTGAAATTCTGTTTGCATCCCAACCAATTGAAGTTGGAAGTATTCCTTGTTTCTCCAAACGTGTTCTTGAAGGTTCAAAAATCTCGTCATCGGAACCTGTTACATTCGCTCCTTTTCTACTTAGTGCGATTGCTAAATTGTGCATTGCACTTCCTCCTATTGCTATAAAATGTACGTTCATTTGAGATTTTTTTTCAAAAACAGTTGATAGATATCAGCGAATAATGGAAGGATTAAAAAAACTGTTCCAATTCGTGTTAGCATGTGAAATACGTTAAACGTTTCTTGTGAAATGAATATTGAAGCAATCATGATGCACAATAAACCAATATAATACACCCAATCCCACCAGTGTGGTGCGGAGGATAATTTACGTGTCAATAATTGCAAAAGGATATAAACAATCGCCAAAAGAATTATAGCAATATCAATATATTTAATAGTAATAAAGTCCTCTGCTTTCCAAAAATACATCAACAGTAAAACTGATAAAATCAATTTACCAAGTGTCGCAAGAACAATTATCAAATTTTTCTTTTCCATTATTGATGTGAATTTACATCAATTTACAGCGAAAAAAAAAGATACAACAAAGAGTTACTCACAATAACAATTGAATAAACTAATTAATAATGTCTTTCAAGATGCGGTCCTTGCGTTTCTCGTTGCCAAGTATATTCAGTTGTGGCTTGACCATTTTTTGTATAAGTAATGGCATTCAATGTTTGAGTACGCACGTAAACGTTTCCTTGGCCATTAATGACAACAACGCGACGAGTGATAATTGCTGTCATCAAACCATTTTCATCTGACTGAGTAAACGATTCTTGGCTAACTCCTTCAGGATATTCTTGACCCAACGTATTGGCAATAATTACCTTTTCTGGTTTTGTGTTGTCTACACTTGACAATTGCTTTTGCGCAGCATAATGCTTATCAACATCTTTTTTATCCTGATTTAAATTATCAGCATCTTTTGCTTTACTAACATCCGACATTTTAGCAGAATTAGCTTCTTGTTTCTTTGTCGATGTTGTAGAATTTAATTCCACTTCTGTATTCGCAACAACAATTGATGATTTCGCTTTTTGACGCGTTTCTTCATCATTTAAATTCGATTCTTGAGAAACAATTGTTGAGTTTTTATCAATTTTAGTTACCTCTTGTACTTTAATTGCATGTTTATCCTCAGCTAAACCATCAATATCATTTAGCGTCGTTGAAACATTTCTCAACTCATTTTGATTTTTTAAATATTTTACGGTTTCATTATTATAATCTTCATACGCTTGATTATCAATTTCTCTTGATTCGTTCTTAATGACAGCCTCTGTTGCTTGGCGATCCAAATCTCGATCAACTGAATTCTCCTCAATTGACAAATTAATATCATTAACACCTTTATTAATTTCATTCGAATTTTCAATTTGTTTGAAACTCAAATCTTGCTGACCATTGTTGATTTCAATTTCAAGAATCTTTAGTTTATCATCATTTTTAGCAGCTTGAATCTCACTATTTTTATCCAATTCTGCTGCATTGATTTTCACACCTTCAATTCCTTTTTTAGTATCTTGCTGTGTCTCAGTTTTTGATGTGGATAAATTATCGATTACATCGCTAGCATTTACTTGCAATGTATTGACTTGTTCTTCGATTTCTTTTCGTTGATCAAATCGTTCAGAATCATTTGCCGCAAGTGACAATTTCACATCTTCAAGAGTTTGATCTGATTTCACATTTGCCAAAGCGTCTTTTTGAGCTTGTGCTCGCTCATATTCGGCTTGATTAAAATTCACATCTGTAATTACATCCGTATTTGCCATATGAACTTCATCACGATTTTCTGCATCTTTTTCAGTGGAAACTATAGCTTCATGCAATGTACCTTGCGTTCTGATATTATCCGCTTTTTCAATAAAATCATCTTCCAATGATTTTTCATCTCTTACCTTTTCATCAGCTCTAAGCACATCAACAGTTCCTTGACGATTCAAATCAGATTCCTCCTCGTCCAATGCTATTTTATTTCTAAGCAAGTAAATTTCGTTTGTTGTTTCCTGTTGATCGGTAGTTTTACCTACCATCAATTCATCTTGCTGAATAACAACATCTTCCACTCGCGATACAACAGCATCTGCTTGGGCATTTTTACGCTCTAAATCTGCTTTAATCAAGGCTGCATAACCATCCATAATCGAATTGTCATACGGATCTCCAAGTGGTTGAAGTGTCGTAGATTTAACAATTGCAGGATTCAATATAGCATCAATCTCTTGTAAACGTTGTTTAGGGAAAGGATCGGTCGGTCGCTTTGCCACTGCTTCATTGTATTTTTCTTTAGCCCTATCATAAGAAGCCAAACTAAAATATTCATTTGCTCCTGCCAAGATCATTTGGTACTCAGTTTCAGCCGCACTATTAGCGCTTAAACGGATACGATTTTCCGCCTCTTCAATTTGTTTTGTTGCATATAAATTTGAATTATCAATTTGCAAAGCTTTCTTGTAATTATCTATTGCATCTTGATAGTTTGTCGAAGAAAATGAATTATCTGCTGCTGTAATGTATGCTTCAAATTGATTTTTCTTTTCTAAATCCGATTTGTTTTTATTTGCAATATCATCTAAAATTTGCTGAAGCTCTTTAATTTTATCAGTAGCTATTTGGTCTCCAGGTTTTACAGAAAGTGCATCTTGATAATGAGATAATGCTTGCTCATAACTTTTTGCAGACTGATTCACACCACCTTTCGCCATGTGATCTAAATACAATTTTTCTTTCGCTTGTTTATCCATTATACCATTCACAAGCGTGTTGATTTCATCAATTCTTTTTTGTGGTAAATCTTCAGAAGGCTTAATGATTTTCGCCTGTTCAAAAGCAACTAAGGCTTTTTGATAATCCTTCGCAGACGCAAACGTTTCTGCCTCTTTCATTTTATCAGAATAATTTTTGTCGGCTAACTCAATCGATTGAATTTGTCTTAATAAATCGTCTGGTCGTGTATCATTTGGCATGATACTAAATTGTTTGTTGTAACTTTTTGCACGTTCAACCAATTCTTTTCCGCGGGTATAATCCTTTTCTCCGATTGCTTTATTTATACCAACAATAATTTTCTCATAGTTCTTTTTATCCTCAGATCCTTTTTCTTCTTCTTTTTGTTGAGCTAAAGCAGCTTTCTCAATAGGTTCTTTTTCTTCTGGCTTTAAACTATTTGCTTTATTGTATTCTTGAATTGCTCCTAAAAAATTGTCTTGTGCAAACAACTCATCACCTTTTTTCAAGTGTCCAGCATATTTTGCGTCATTTTCTTTTTGCTTCAAACTATTCAATTTAATCACTTCTAAATCGGCAATTTTACCTTTCGGAAATACATCATTTGGACGTTTTAACAATGCCTCTTTGTATTTTGCAATTGCACCATCAATGTCACTAGCTGATTCTCTTTCTTTAGCTGCGGTTAAAATATCTTGGTATTCTTTTTCCGCTTTAGCTATTTCCGTTTCAGCATTAATTTTATCATCCAATTCTTTGATTTTCGCAGAAACAGCGGCATCTTCTTTAATAGCTAGAGCTTCTGTTAATTTATCTTTTGCGGCTTGATTTTTTTGCTCTGCCGCTAATTTCATTCCCTCAGTTTTTAATCGTTGGAATTGTTGCTCAACTGATTCTTTGTCGGACAATTCTTTTAATTTCACGTTCGCTTCATCAATTCTCGATTGAACCTCCGCGTCTGCTTTTATAGTAATCGCTGATTGATATTTCGCGATGGCATCAGCATATTTCATTGATTTTGAAAAGGCATCACCTTCAGCCACGAACTTATCAAACTTTTGTTTTTCTGCTTCTTTTGCAGCAATCTCTTGTTGTTTTTTCGCGATTTCCTCAAGTTGTTTCTTGGCCTCTGAATTAGCTGGATCTAAACCTAAAACTTCCGTGTACTTTGCTTTCGATTCAATGTATTTTTCTGATCCGAACAAGGTGTTTCCTTCAGACAATAGCGCATTGATTTTTTCCGTTTTTTCTTTGTCTTGCGATAAAGCTATAATTTTTGCTTCACACAACTTCACCTTTTCTTTCGGCAATGCTGCTGCACCATCGATGACAATTGCCTCATTGTATTTAGCTTTCGCTTCTTCCCATTTCTCCGATTTGAAAAGTCCTTCTGCTTCAGCCATTGCCTGATCAAACTTTTGTTTTTTCGCAGCAGCTTCTGCGCTCAATGCTTCTTGTTCAGCTATTTTCGCATTAATTCCATCTAACTTAGTTTGAGTGGCTGCATCCGCTTTAATTTTCAATGCTTCTTCATACTTGCCTTTTGCTTCTGGATATTTTAAAGCTACACCTAAAGCATCACCATCAGCGACAAATTTGGCAAACTTCGCTTCTTGTGCCTCTTTATCGGCAGACTCTTGTATTTTTTTTGCTATTTCAGATAATTGACTTTTCGCTTCAGCATTTGATGCATCCAATCCAAGTACTTCCGTATATTTTGCCTTAGAATCATTCCATTTTTCAGCTGTAAACAACTGATTTCCTTCAGCAAGCAGTGCATTTATTTTTTCGGTTTTCTCTTTATCTTTTGACAAAGCCAACAATTTCGCATCACACTGTTTCACCTTCTCTTTTGGCAAGGCTGCTGCAGCATCTAATGCAATAGCTTCTGTATATTTCACTTTCGCTTCTTCCCATTTTTCTTCTTTGAACAGCGCATCTGCATCCAACATAGCTTGATCAAATTTTTGCTTTTTCTCAGCAGCTGATGCTAAATCAGTCAATTTTGTATTAACGCCGTCTAGTTTTGTTTGAGTTGCAGGATCTGTTTTAATGGCCAATGCTGCTTCATATTTTGCTTTGGCATCCGCATATTTTAAACCTTTTGCTGCTACATCACCTTCAGTCACTAACTTCGTAAATTGAGCTTCTTTTTCAGCTAACGCAGCTGCATCCTTTAATTTCGTTTCAATTTCAGCAAGCTTAGCGGTTGCTTCTGCATTAGCGTTATCCAACGTTAAAACCTCAGAGTATTTCGCCTTCGCTTCAGGTAATTTATTACCAGTAAGAAGTGTTCCTCCTTCAGTTAACAGCTTCGTAATTTTTTCCGCTTTTTCCTTTTCCTTCGCTTTCTCAGCTAAGATGGTGTTACATTTTTGAATTCCTTCTTCCGCAGTAGTTGAAGCTGGTTCATATCCTAATGCTTCTGTATATTTTGCTTTCGCCTCTTCATTTTTTTGTTCAGCGAACAAAGCATCCGCAGCAGCAAGTGCTTCCTCGTATTTTACTTTTTTCTCGTTCGCAACATTCTGCTCAGCCAACTTTTTCTCAATTTCGGCTAAACGTGTTTTTGGATGTTGTTCCGAAGGTTTTAACTGAGTTGCAATGGTGTACTTTTCTTTAGCCTTACCATAGGTTTTTTGATTAAAAAGCATATCAGCCAACTTGATTGTTTCCTGATATTTCGCTTCATTTTCTTTCTCTTTTAATTGATCTGCCAAAATCTTTTCAAGTGCAACAATCTGGTCTTTTGGCATTTGCTCATCGCGTTTTGCCAAAGCTTCTTTGTACTTGTCTATGGCTAACTCATATTTCTTTTGATCGCGCAAGGTATTCGCTGCGGTAATTAAATTTTGATATTCTGAATCTGCAAGTTGACTTTCCAAATTTGCTTTTTTATTCGCTGCAATTAAGGCATCAAGTTCTGTGATTCGTTGAATCGGATGTGTTTCTTTTGGTTTAATCCCATTCGCTTCTTCATATTTAGCAAGCGCTTCTTCGTATTTTTTCTGGGTATAAAAGGCATCAGCTGCAGTTACTGCAGCTTGATATTTCGCTTCATCGGCTGTCTTTTTTTGTTCAGCCGCTAAAAGTAATTTGTCAATTTTAGTTTTTACAGAATTGATATAAGCATTTTGAGGCCCTGCATCCGCACCATTACCAAATTTCGCTACTGGTTCAGTTTCTAAAAATGATAAATCTGCAGGTATTGATTTGGGATACATATCAATTGCGCCATTTTTCCATGGTTGTAAATCACCGGCTGGAAGGTCTTCTGGATTTACTTTTGTATAATCGAAAGCTATTGTTTTACTGTAGAATCCATCTTTTTTAAAAACAAGATTAAATGGTTTTGTTAAATCTACACTGGCAATTAAATCATATTTGCCATTTGTAGCTGAAACAGTTTGACCTACACTTGTGCCATTCTGTATAACTTCCACAATTATTCCGGCTTCTGGTTTGGCTAACGAACTATTTTTTATGTTTCCATCTACGTGAAATTTCATAGTTTGTCCAAAGCTCAAAGAGCTCAAACAAAGGAACAGTAAAGACAAAAATTGCTTCATATTTTTGGTTTAAACGTACCGCTGTACACCTAGTTACAGATTTGGTTTAAATTTGACATCAAATTATATACAAATATGACTAAAAATGTTCAATTAATTGCCCTATGAATCCATTAAACATTGAACAATTAAGCTTTTGGGAACGCAAAACCTATTTTGAAGACAATGAATTTGTTGTCATCGGCGCTGGAATTGTAGGTTTATCAACAGCTATTGAGTTGAGAAATTTGCATCCTACTGCAAAAATATTAGTGCTTGAAAGAGGTTTTTTACCGAGTGGTGCGAGTACAAAAAATGCCGGTTTTGCCTGTTTTGGGAGTGTAACAGAATTACTCGATGATTTGACAAAATCGAATGAAGAACAGGTGTTTGCAACGGTAAAAAAACGTTGGGATGGATTGCAAAATTTAAAGCGCTTAGTCGGTCAAGAAAATTTCGAATTAGAAGTGAATGGTTCCTGGGATTTAATTCTTCCTGAAGAAGCCGATCAACTAGAAAATCTCCGAAAACATCTTCCCTATCTCAATGAACAATTGGAAAAAATAACAGGTGAAAAAGAAGTTTATTCAGAAGATGTTAGTTGCGCCGAAAAATTTGGATTTGATGGTTTGGCGACAAGTTTTTACAATCGTTTGGAGGGACAAATTAACACCGGTAAATTGATAACAAAACTCTATCAAATAGCCATTGAAAAAGGTATCAATTGTTTGTTCGGAATCGAGGCTATTGCCTTGCAAACGCATTTATACAACGTTGGAATTCAAACGTCAATCGGCTACATGAAAGCACGAAATGTATTGATTTGCACGAATGGATTTGCACAACAATTTATTCCAAATCGAGATGTTTTACCTGCACGTGCTCAAGTTTTGGTTACGACGCCGATAGAAGATTTGAAAGTAAAAGGAACCTTCCACTATCAACAAGGTTATTATTATTTCCGAAATGTTGAAGACCGAATTTTATTAGGTGGTGGACGCAATTTAAACTTTGAAGCAGAAACAACAACGCAACTCGAAACGAGTCAAGAAATCATGGCAGCTTTAGAAAAATTACTTTCAACTGTTATTTTACCCAACCAATCCTATTCAATTGAATATCAATGGGCAGGAATCATGGGAGTTGGACAAACGAAAGCTCCGATAATTGAAAAGATTGACGATAAAATTGGTATTGGTGTTCGTATGGGCGGAATGGGAGTTGCAATTGGAACTTTGGTAGGAAAAGAATTGGCTGAACTATTTAAGTAAATCTGAATTAGAATTACTCAAAATCTCGATTAAAATCTTACTTTTGACACAAAATTTATACAAATGAAAAATACTGCTTTAACTGACAAACACATCGCTTTGGGAGCAAAAATGGTTCCTTTCGCTGGATATAACATGCCTGTTCAATACGAAGGTGTGAATGCTGAGCACGAAACAGTTCGCAATGCTGTTGGTGTTTTTGACGTTTCTCACATGGGTGAATTCGTTTTGCGTGGACCAAATGCTGAAGCGTTAATTCAGAAGTTTGCATCGAATGATGTTTCTGTTTTGTTTGATGGAAAAGCACAATATTCATGTATGCCAAATGGTAAAGGTGGAATCGTTGATGATTTGATTATTTACCGTGTGAACGCAAATGAATTTTTCATTGTTGTGAATGCATCTAACATTGAGAAAGATTGGAATTGGATTTCTTCATTGAACGATTTAGGCGTTGAAATGGAAAACCTTTCTGACGCCTATTCATTGTTAGCAATTCAAGGACCGAAAGCTGCAGAAGCAATGCAATCGTTAACGGATGTCAACTTGAAAGACATGGTATATTACACATTCACGCACGGAACTTTTGCTGGAATTGAAAATGTCATGATTTCTGCAACAGGATACACTGGTTCAGGTGGTTTTGAAATCTACGTTAAAAATGAGGATGTAAATCACGTTTGGGACAAAGTATTTGAAGCTGGAGCTGATTTTGGAATTAAACCAATTGGATTAGCTGCACGTGATACATTGCGTTTAGAAATGGGATTCTGCTTATACGGTAATGACATCGACGATACTACTTCTCCACTTGAAGCTGGATTGGGATGGATTACGAAATTCACGAAAGACTTTACAGATTCAGATTTCTTGAAAAATCAAAAAGAAGCAGGTGTAAAACGTAAATTAGTTGCCTTTGAAATGGTTGACCGCGGAATTCCACGTCACGACTACCCTATTCAAGATGCGAACGGAAATGTTATTGGAAAAGTAACTTCAGGAACAATGTCACCATCAATGAAACTTGGAATTGGTCTTGGTTACTTAACTACAGAAAATGCTGCATTGGAAAGCGAAATCTTCATTGAAATTCGTGAGAAAGGTGTTAAAGCGAAAGTTGTTAAATTACCTTTCTACAAGAAATAATATATTTCAGAATTATAGATAAAAGGTTAATGCTTCGGTGTTAACCTTTTTTTATTGCCCAGAGTTTTAGCACTGCTTAATGCTGCTTTTCCAATTCTCTTTCGTGCTTCGGAACAAACATCAAGAAGATCAATCCAAATACGAAGAAGAAGGCTACAGACGCTACCGAATAGCGAATAGATCCTGTCCAGAATTCCATTAAACCAAAGAACAATGTTCCCAATACGATTCCGATTTTCTCAGTAACATCGAAGAATGAAAAGTAACTCGCGTGATCTGTCGTTTCAGGTAAAAATTTCGAATACGTTGAACGAGCAATTGCTTGAACACCACCCATTACAAGTCCAACAGAACTTGCAAGAATATAGAATTCAACAGGTGTTTTGATGAAAAATGCACCCAAGCAGATTACAATCCAAATAGAAACAGAAATAAACAGCGTACGAATATTTCCAATTTTACTTGAAACACGCGACATGATAAATGCACCTAATGCACCAAGTATTTGAATCAAAAGGATTGCAATGATTAATCCAGAAGAACCGCTTCCTTCAGGCCAGGCGATTTCCTTATTGGCAAAAATAGTCGCCATCAACATTACCGTTTGAACACCTGTATTGAAAAAGAAAAATGCCAATAAATATCGCTTTAAACGTTTCGTTTTTTTGAATTCTTTAAATACTAATTTCAATTCGCGAAATCCTTTCCAGATATAACCACTTTCTGGCTTTTTGTTGTACACATTATTTGGTAAAGCACGATAAGTAATCTGACTAAAACCAATCCACCAAAGTCCAACAAGAATGAAGGCATAACGCATGTATTGCATTTTTTCTGCGCCTACTGAAGTTGACATAATCATTGCTAAACATACAACCAATAATAGCATCGCTCCTAAATATCCCATAGTAAAACCACGTGCTGATATTCGATCATGATCTTCTGGTTCAGAAATTTCAGGTAAAAAAGCGTTGTAAAAAACCAAGCTGTTCCAATAGCCAATGCTTGCAAGAAATACGGACAACATTCCTAATTCAATTCGATTCGCATCAAATAAATACAATGTCATACACGATAAAGCTCCCAAATAACAAAAGAATCGCAAGAATTTTTTCTTACTTCCTGTATAATCGGCAACACCGGATAAAAGTGGTGATAAAAAAGAAACTACTAAAAAGGAAGCCGAAAGAATGAAAGAAAACAAAACAGATGACGACAATTCAACTCCGAAGAATTTTACCATAACTGCTTCACCATCCTTAATTTGCGAAATGTCCACTTTCCCTGACGCATCCAAATAACCTTTTGCCGAAGCATACGATTGCTTTGTTTGAATATCATAAAAAATAGGAAAAATAGCCGAAGAGATTACTAAATTGTACACCGAGTTTGCCCAGTCATACATTACCCAACCACGAATTATTTTCTTATTTCCTTTTTCCATAAACTTACCTTTTCAATTGAACTGACGTTTATTCTTTTCCGTCAACGTAATCCTGTAAATAACTGTAATATTCAGTTAATTGTCCATCGGTAGTGGTTTCGCTCGCACGTGCAATCATGTTATCTGGATCTTCTTTCAATAAAGCTGGTAAAACATGACGCATTAATTCATTTCCAAAATCTTCAGAAGCATCCAAAGGTAATTCACATGGTAAATTATCAACAGCCATAACCGCGATTGCTCCGTTTGCTGTGAAATCAACTTCCGTTTCAGAAATTGGATCGTATCCATAAATTGGATCTGCAATTTTACTTGGTCGAATTGTACAAGCAACAGGACCATCAATGTCACAAGAAATATCAGCAACAACGCTCAAACGTACATTTTCATTTTTCAAATCTTCACGCGTAATAATAAACGGTGAACGATTACTCCAGAAATGACATGGAATATACATATCCATTTCAGGTAAAAAGCGTGTAAATGTTGATTTATATAATTCAGGATTTGAGTAGAATTCAGATTTATCAAATGGTTTCCCATCTTTTCTACCGTAATAATCTTCGACTTCTAAATGTGTAAAAACTGGCTCATTGAATTTATTTTTCATGAACTCATCCGGAGTCACTTCTTTAATTGGCAAAATATCAATGATTTCTCTTGCACCGTGTCCTACACGACCAAAGCCAGTCAAAACGATTTTAGTATTCTCAGGCAAAACGATCTTCGACATTTCTGCTTCCATCTCTTTGCGATCAGCGCATTTATTTGCTGGTTTAATATCAAACAGACCTGTTTTCAATCCCATCGCACGGAAACCGTTGTAAGCACCAACAATTCCAGCGTAACGACCAAAGCCAATTACACGTTTATTTTGTTTGTTTTTAATGGTTTCGTAATCGATTAATTGAATTTTCTTCTCTAAAACAGCACGCAACAAATCTCTGTTATACGGTTGTTTTTTCAATGTATGCGAAAAGAATAAGAACTTTTTATTCGGAATTAAATCTGAAATGTTGACTTCCTTCACTCCCATGATAATGTCACAAGAACTCAAATCTTCATTCAACTTCATTCCTTCAGTAGCATACTCTTCATCTTTGTATGCACGAATTGGACTTGGCTGAACAATAATTTCAACATTCGGGTAGATTGCTTGAATCGATTTGCATTGCTTAGGAGTAAGTGGAACACGATGATCTGGTGGAACTTTTCCTTCTCGAATTAAGCCAATTTTAATTTTTTCCATTGTAATTATCTTAAGATAATGGTTGTTTTAATATGTATGAATCGATGAATTCTCTCACACATCCATCGCCTCCTTTTTTCGTTAACACAACATCAACGTGTCCTTTCACAACATTTACTGCATCACTTGGACAAGCTGAAAAACCAGCATTTTTAATGATTTCCAAATCATTGATATCGTCACCAATAATAGCAACATTTTCCAATGAAATCCCTAAATCTGCACAATGTTGTTTCAATATTTCCATTTTCGGATCACGTCCAACATAACAGAATTGAATTCCCAACAGCTCAGCTCTTGCTTTTACCATTTCACCTTTGAATCCCGATGAAATGATTGCCATTTGAAAATTATCTTTCGCCAAGTGTTGAATTGCCATTCCGTCCTTGGTATTGTATTTTTTAAATTGATCTCCACTTTCTGTGTAATACATTCCGCCGTCGGTCATAACGCCATCAACATCCAATACCAACAATTTTAGTTTTTCAATTTTCTTGTTCCATAAATCAGGACGATACATAGGTTTGAAAATCAACGACAACATATCAACGTCGTATTCTTCGCAAACTGCTTCCAAATCGTACACTGTTAATTCGTTTACATCATCCACGTCTAAATCGTTCAAAAACTCGTTGTAATCAACACCGAATTTTGCACAAAGTCCTTTTAAATTTTGCTGTAAATGCATCTTAAATCATTTTATAACCAACGCTTTCCGCAACTGGACGAAGTGAATTTAATAACTGTTCGAATTGTGCATGATCCAATTGCTGTGAAGCATCAGACTTCGCCACTTTTGGATTCGGATGCGCTTCAATTAGTAAACCATCAACACCCATTGCTACGCATGCTTTCGCTAAGTTTGGAATTCCATACGCGTAACCCATCGCATGTGATGGATCCAAAATGATTGGAAGATTTGTATATTCTTGCATCCAAGCAACACCGCATAAATCCAATGTAAAACGTGTTCCTGTTTCGAATGTGCGTAAACCGCGCTCACACAAAATTACATTTTCATTTCCTCCAGAAAGCACAAATTCAGCCGCCTGAGCAAATTCTTGTAAAGTTGTTCCGAAACCGCGTTTAATTAAAACTGGTTTGTTGGTTTTAGCACATGCTCTCAAGATTCCTTGATCGTACATTGCTTTTGCACCAACTTGTATAACGTCTGTGTATTCAATAATTTCATCGATGTGCGTAGCGTCGCGTGCTTCAGTAATTACACTCAAACCGTATTCTTCGCGCATCTTCGCCAATAATTTCAATCCTTCAAGACCTAAACCTTGAAACGAATATGGACTCGTTCTTGGCTTGTAACAACCACCTCTTAAAGTTGTCAATCCTAATTTGATTAACAATTCAGAAGATTCACGAATTTGTTCTTCCGATTCAACTGAACAAGGTCCACCAATTAATAATGTATTTCCTGTGTTTCCACCAATTGTAACATTTCCAATTTTTACTTCACGTTTTTCTGATCGGTAATTTTTAGAAGCTAATTGCATGTCATTTGGGAACACCCAAAATTGATCAACACTATTTTCTATGCTAGTTGGAACTTCTTTTACACCTGAACCAGTAATCAGAATATTTGTTCCGTTTGAAGTAATGTGAAATGCTTTGATTTGTTCTGCCAAAGCCGCAGCATCTTGTTGTGAAACAGATGATTTTAAATGTAATATCATAATTCTCCTTTGATAAGATGAACAAAGTTAACAATTCCAACCGCTTTTCCATCGTTTTTTAACACTGGTAAATACATCACCGGAAACGCACATTTCTTAATCGTTTGTAAAAGTTCTACAACAGTTGATGATTCTGAAATTGAAACGGGTGTTGAATTAATCATTGATTTTGCATCGAGTGCATTCAAATCACTTAAGTTTTTTAACACACCTTTTCGTATATCTGCTGAGGAAACAATACCTACTAATTTTTCATTGTTATCAACCACCAAACAGAAACCAAGATTTCCATCTTCAATCGTTTGCAAAGTTGTTTTCAAATCCATCGATTCATGATTAACAACTGGACATTCATCCAATGGCATCATAAAATCACCAACATGGAATTGGGATTCTATTTCTCGTTTCGTCAAATTCATCAACGCGTGACCAATACTTGGCGCATTGAATAAATAAGAACCAGAAACAGAAGAACTAACGCCCATATTTCTGAGGATGAATGAAACTTCACCGTTCACTCCTCCGTCCACATGAATTGATTTTGCTGGATATTTCTTTCTAAACTGACGAATCTTTGAGAAGTTAATTTTGTCAAAAACACCACCACTTTGACCTGGAATCGTCGCCATGATTAAAATAAAATCAAAGCTTGCGTATTCATCAAATGCGGCAATAGACGTTGGTGTTATGATTGCCAAGCCTTTTCTTCCCGCAATATCTGAAGGAATTTCAAGTTTTCCTGGTAAATCTTCAAATTGAAACGTGATGTATTCAACAGGATTTTGGCGCAATAAATCAAAATATTTAGATGGATCTTTCGTGATAATATGCAAATCAATTGGCAAATTACACATCGAACGAATCAATTGAATATCATCGAAAACAGCCAAATCATCATTACAATCTACATGCAATAAATCCACTTGGTGATCCACTAAATCAGTAATCACTTCTGGTAAGGATCTTTTTTTGTCAGAATAAATGGACGCTGATATTTTCATGCAGGTAATTTCAAAATTTGCAAGGTAAAGATAGTAAAATCGCCGTGTTGTTTTACGAAAATGTTATTTTTGGGATTAACATGGAAAGAACTCTTATTAATCAGCAATATACAGGTGCAAATGGTCGAAAAAGTCTTTTGGATTTAGTTGTACCAGCCAATTTCAATCAACAATTAGTTGTTTTTATGCATGGCTACATGGGCTATAAGGATTGGGGATGTTGGAATTTAGTACAAAACCAATTTGTTTCGAAAGGATATGGTTTTTGTAAGTTCAATGTTTCTCACAACGGCGGAACTGTTGAAAATCCAGTTGACTTTCCAGATTTAGAAGCTTTTGCGAAAAATTCGTACACGAATGAATTAACTGATTTGAATGCCGTTTTGGATTGGATTGAAACACAGTTTGATACCTTACCAGAAATTTATTTAGTTGGTCATTCACGTGGTGGTGGAATTGTTCTTTTGAAAGCGAATGATCCTCGCGTTCAGCGTATTGTTACTTGGTCAGCAATTTGTGATATTGAAAAACGTTTCCCAACAGGAAAACAATTGGAAGTATGGGAAACGCAAGGCACACGCTATACTGAAAACAGTCGTACCTTACAAAAAATGCCTCACTCCTACTCACAATTCGAAGATTTTGATGCTAATAGAGATTTGTTAAACATTGAAAATGCGTGTCTAAATTCAACGAAACCAACATTAGTGATTCACGGTGATTTGGATACTTCTGTAGAGATTGAAGAAGGAAGACACATAGCTACTTGGTTGAAAACGCGTTTATTTGAGATTGAAGAATCCAATCATACGTATGGAGCAACTCAACCTTGGACAGAAGCAGAAATGCCCGAACATCTTCAGAAAGTGTGTATGCTAACAGAAGGCTTTTTTGAAATTGATTACACCAACTAAACCTAAATAAAATGGAAGAAGACAACAATAATGAGCATTTAAGCTTATTGGCTGAACTCATTAAAATGGCAAAAGTAGACAATGAAGTTCGTGAAATCGAATTTGAATTTTTGTTGATTCTGGCTCAACAAATGGGCGTATCAAAAGAAGATTTTAAACTTTTGTTTGAACAATATATCGCTTTTCATCCACCGAAATTAGAAGGTGAACGCATTTTGCAATTTCAGCGTTTAATCTTGATCATGAATGTGGATACTGACATGGCACAAGATGAACTTGATTATATCCGTGAGTTGGGAATCAAAATGGGGTTACATCCAAATGCGACAAATGAAGTTTTGACAATCATGAATGATTATGAAAACAAAGTTGTTCCACCTGAGAAATTGATTAGCATATTTAAAACGTTTCATATGACTAGTCCTAAATAAACGATACAGATTATTAAAGACTAAGATAACTAATTATATCCCAGTAAACACGTGTTTACTGGGATATTTGTTTTTATAGGTTTTTATTTTGATTTCTT
>CAJAVU010000041.1 GCA_903945495.1 uncultured Flavobacteriales bacterium
AATATGATTTTTGGCATCTTTTTGGCTAATCAATGTCAATCTTTGTCTTTTATAATCGATTGTAAATTACACTATATTTGATGCTATGAAACAATTCATAACTTTTCTGTTTTCTTTCTCTTTAACTTTATTTTCAGCTCAAACTAGTTTGAATCTTATCCCTAAATTTGGTACAAATCCAGGTAATTTGGAAATGTATACCTTTTCAGATTCCTTGGATTCAAAAGTTAAAGCACCTTTGATTGTTGTATTACATGGATGCAGTCAAACAGCCGAAGAGATTGAACGCATTGCAGGTTGGGGAACATTAGCTGGACAGCATCATTTCAAACTGATATTTCCACAACAAAAAGTATCAAATAACGCAAGTCGCTGTTTTAATTGGTTTAAAGAAGACGATATTTCTCTTAAAAATGGAGAAGCAGAATCAATTCTTCAAATGATTGACTTTGCTAAAACCAAAATGAATATTGATACTTCGAAGATTTTTATTGTGGGATATTCTGCCGGCGCAGCAATGAGTGTTTCTCTTTTAGCCATTTCACCAGCTACTTTTCATTCGGGAGTTTCATATGCAGGAACGGCGCATGGACTTGCAAAATCACCAGGCGATGCATTAAAAGTAATGAATGGAAAAATAAATCCATCACAAAATGAACTACTTGCACTCGTTAATCGCGGCAAAATGTCTTTCCCCAGTTTGATTGTTTACCAAGGTTTAGACGATAATGTTGTTGACCCAATCAATGCAGATTTACTAGTGAAACAATGGACTGGTTTGTTGTCAATTCAAGCAAATGATTGTTTAAAAACAAGCGCTTATAATTCAAATGAATTAATCGAACAAGTTATCTATTCAAATCAAAAATCTAACAAAAAAGTAATCGTTTACAAGATCGCTTCATTGAAACATCAAATTGCCATTGACCCTGGAACAGCAGAAAGTCAAGGTGGAACGCAATCCATATTCACAAAAGATGTTGATTTTTATTCTACCTATCAAATAATTCGGGATTTTGGGTTATAAAAAAAGCCCCACAAGTGCGGGGCTTTTTATTCTATAAGTTGTCGAAATCTATGCTTTTCTTAATGTTGAAGGACAAACGTAATCTGTTTTTGGAACATCTGTTTTTGCAATTGCGCTGAACCCACCAAACACTTCAATAAAGTTATCGTATCCTCTTGATTTTAAAATAGATGCTGCAATCATACTTCTATATCCTCCAGCACAATGAATAATAAACGGTTCTTCTTTCGGGAATTGGGCCATATCTTCATTGATAAAATCAAGTGGAATACTTTTCGCGCCATCAACATGTTCCGCAGCGAATTCTCCTGGTTTACGCACATCTATTACAATTGGAGCAGCTTTGAATCGTTCAGCAAACTCATCAGCTGTAATTCTAGTAACAGTATCAACCTCATTACCAGAATTTTTCCATGCATCAAAACCGCCATCTAAGAATCCGATAACGTGATCATATCCTACTCGCGCTAATCGTTTGATTGTTTCTGCTTCATTGCCTGCTTCGGTAACTAGCAGTAATTCTTGTTTTACATCTGGTAACATTGCTCCAACCCATGGTGCAAATTGTCCATCCAAACCAATATTAATGCTGTTTGGAATAAAACCTTCTGAAAAAACTTGAGCGTTTCGTGTATCTAAAACAACCGCTCCAGTTTCATTGGCCGCTGCTTCAAATGCTGAAGGTGACAATGCTTGATTGGCGCGTTTCATTACATCACCAATATTGTCATAACCTGTTTTATTCATCATTACGTTCATCCCGAAATATCCAGGAGGAGGCAATAATCCATCTGTAACTTCTTTAATGAATTCTTCTTCGCTCATATCAGCGCGTAAAGCATAATTTTTCGCTTTTTGTTCACCGATAGTACTTACAGTTTCTTTACTCATGTTTTTCCCACAAGAAGAACCAGCTCCGTGTGCAGGATATACGATAACGTCATCCGCTAATGTCATTACTTTATCACGTAAAGAATGAAACAAGGTTCCAGCCAATTGCTCTTGCGTCATAGAAGCAGCTTTTTGTGCTAAATCAGGACGTCCAACATCACCAATAAATAAGGTGTCTCCAGAGAATAACGAATGGTCTTTTCCATTTTCATCAATCAACAGAAAACACGTACTTTCCATTGTATGCCCCGGAGTATGCAATATTTTGAATGAAATATCACCCATTTTAAGAATTTCACCATCTGTTGCAACATGAACATCATATGTTGGCGCTGCATTCGGACCGTAAACAATAGTCGCTCCTGTCGCTTTTGCCAAATCAATGTGTCCACTAACAAAATCGGCGTGGAAATGTGTTTCAAAAATGTATTTGATTTGAACGTTGTCTTTTTTTGCTCGTTCAATGTATGGTTCAATCTCTCTTAAAGGATCGATAATTGCTGCTTCTCCATTCGATGTGATGTAATACGCTCCTTGCGCTAAACAACCTGTGTAGATTTGTTCTATTGTCATGTGTGTATTTGTGTTTTATTTGGATTTAATCTAAACAAATTTCGTTTATTTTTTTTAACTAACGAAACATTTGTTACATAATTGGATTCATTCTTGAATTCTTCTAGAAATTATAATTCAGAATCAGATTATAATTGAACATGTTTACTTTGTTAATGACATTTTTAGGGTTGTCATATGTTTCCCCGATTGACATTTTGTTCGCAATCAAAAGTGAAATCTCAAAATTCTTGATTTTTCTCAATGGTTGATACTTCAGTTCTACGTCTGTGTGCCAATAAGATGAAAGTCCATATTTGTTGAATCGAAAATCAGAAATATCAGGTGTTAAGAAAGCACCTGAATAAAGCTTAACTCCAATTGTTTTATGTTTATTAATGAATTCTGTTTTCAAAACAAAGGCGTGTGTATTTCCTAATCCTTCCGATCGTTCGCGTTGAATAAAAGTAAACAATGGTTCTCTTCCCCATTCTCGTGGTAATAAAAATCTTCCATCCTTTGTGATGTGATTATAATTTAAAGAAAGAGAGAACTGCTTGATATTTCGACCGAATCGTAAACCAAAAGAATTCGATTGACCGTTTTTTTCAAAGTAGGCTAAATGTGGATCTGCATTCCCACCAACATTTAACCCATTTTGATGAATGTATTGAATTCCACCAAACCACTTGTTGGGAACAGAAAAATCTAGTTGAGCAAATGCAGTATTAAACACATTTTCAACAAGATAATCAGCAAAATTGACATTCCAAAAGTTACCGAATTTTCTTTTGACTTGAAAAACTCCAATTCCTTCCGATTGAATGTTATTAAGATACTTTGCAGATGTGCCATCGTTATTTATTCCATTGGACAACAAACCTAAGGACTTTTCAATAGAATACCATTTCGTCGTACCTCTTGGACTTGCAGAGACCAACCAACCACCAGAAACATTCCATTTCTTGAAGCTAGATTCGAACCAAACCCCACCAAAGGCAGTTGGTATCATGCGTCCATCTTGCGTATTCAAAAAAGGAGTATTCAGATATTGACGTCCTACTGTTATACTTGATTTTTTAAATGTGTATTTCAGGTACAATTCATCCAAACGTGTTAAATTATACTTATTAGAAATATCTGTCACATCAAACAAAGCACATTCATAGCGGTTTGCTGCATTTGTTAAAGAATCTTTCTGCGAAAAATCGGATGAAGCAAGATTAAAAATAAACGATTGCGACACACCCAATTGAAAACCTTTGAATTTTGCAGTTGAATAAGTGATTTTGCCTCCGAAAGCATCCGCATAATAATCAGATAAACCTTTTTCATTGTCGGTTGCCATGAAAAAATTACGGATTTGACCACTAACCTTTCCATTCCTAAAACTTGAAAACAAGCTAGCAGAATCTCTCACTTCAGATTTTTGTGAAATCCCGTAAAAGGTTAAACCAATGAATAATAACAGAGATACGATTTTTAGCATTGATTGCGTTTACTTCAAAAAGAGTTCATCAACAATGATATAAATTCCCATGATTAAAACCAACCAACCAAAGCCAGTTTTTAATTTTTCTCCAGGTATTTTTTTAGCCAACAGTAAACCTATGAAGATACCAACGATTGCTGCCAATGTGAAGTAAATCAACAGATGCCAATCAATTACTTCATCTCCTTTTAAATCGCCTGTGAAGCCAATCAATGATTTTGAAGCAATAATAAACAATGAAGTTCCAACAGCTTCTTTCATTGGGATTTTAGCCAATAACACAAGTGCCGGAATTATTAAAAATCCACCACCCGCTCCAACTAATCCTGTTAATGCGCCAACTAACACTCCTTCAATAAAAATTAAAGGGAAGTTGTATTTTTTATCACCTTGAATTTCAACAGTTTTTTTCTGTGGACGAATCATTGTTATTGATGCAGCAACCATGACAACTGCAAAAAGTAACATCAAAAGAATTGATTTCGTCACTTCAAATCCCCCAATTGTAAATACAATTTTAGGAATTAACGGAACTACGTAAGCTCTCGTCAAATAAACGGCAACAATTGATGGTGCACCAAATATCAATGCTGTTTTAAAGTCAACTTTTTTCTGAATTGCACTATGAATACCTCCAACTAACGCTGTAGATCCAACAATAAATAATGAATATGCCGTTGCCAAAGTGGTATCAACCCCCATAACCATAACAAGAATAGGAACCGTCAAAATGGATCCACCACTTCCAACAAGTCCTAACGAAACTCCAACAAGTATTGCTAAAAAATAGCCTAAAAATTCCATGTGCATTAATTTCAGGTAAAATTGGTCCGATTATCTTAAACAGTCGGTTACAATTGTTACACAGCAATGTATTATCGGCGAAAATACATATAAAAAAAGGCCCTGAATGTTCAGAGCCTTTATATTATTTATCAAAATAGCTTACATACTTATAATCTTAAATTCAGTACGACGATTTAATTGTCTACCTGCATCCGTATCATTTGTTGAAATGGGTTGGTCTTCACCATAACCTTTATACGTTAAGCGATCCGCAGAAATTCCTGCTTTAATTAAATAATCAACAACAGCTTTCGCACGGTTATCAGATAATTTTAAATTGTAATCATTCGCACCTTTTGAATCGGTATGTCCGGAGATTTCAATTTTCAACGTTGGAACATCTGTTAACAATTTTGTAAGACGTTGTAATTCATTTGTTGACTCAGGACGCAACGTAGCTTTATCAAAGTCAAAGAAGATATTTTTAAGAATGATTTTACTTCCTACAACGATTCCTTTTAATTCAACATCTTTTGTTACTTCTTGGAATGCTGAAGTTGCTGGAATATCGAAATTTTCAGAATGGAAAAGGTAACCTTCTTTCTTTACGGCAATACCATAGTTTTTTCCAGCAGGAAGAGAAACCAAATATTTACCAGTTGTACTATTTGAGGTAAACGTTGCAATTACTTGATTCATTTGATTGTCAATAATTTCAATCGTTGCATCCAACGGTTTTTGCGTTAATGCATCAGTGATTTTTCCTTTCAAAATTGTCAATTGAGCCTCTTTGATTTCAACTACTGGAGCCACAACTGTTTCTTTAACAGGAGCAGCTTGTGAAGCAATCAAATTATCCTCATTGTTCATAATCATTTGTTTTTCAACCCCTAAGAATGTAATCATGTACAAATCTTTTTCACCAAAACCATTTGGATTAAACGAGGTATAATATCCATGACGTCCGCTCGCTGAAACAACAAAGAACACATCATCATCTGGTGTATTTACCGGGTAACCAATATTTTCTGGAGTTGACCAAGTTTTTGTAGAATCGTTGTAAATTGTTTTGAAAATATCATATCCACCGATTCCTTTATGACCTTGAGAACTGAAATACAAGGTTTTTCCATCAGGATGAATAAACACACCTTCTTCACCATATTTGGTATTGACAGTTGGTCCAAGATTTTCAGCTTTCCCCCATTTACCTTTTTCATCTTTGTGAGAAATCCAAATATCACGACTTCCTAAACCATCAGGTTTGTCACTCACGAAATAAACTGAATTACCATCTGGAGAATAACAAGCTGAAGATTCGTGGTATTTATCTGTATTGATGTTTTTATTCATCGCTTCTGGTTTCGACCATTTATCTCCCAACAATTCTGATTCGTATAAATCACCATTGTTCTTTCCAATGTAAATCAAAAACTTTGTACCATCCGCTGATAAACCAGAATTTGCATCATGATCCTCCGTATTCACAGGTTCACCCATATTTGCAGCAGAAGACCATTTTCCATCTGCTTGTTTATACGAAATATAGATATCCTCAAAATATTCATTTAATCCTGGATCAATTCTTCCTCCGACCGTATTTGGTCTTCTTGATGTAAACAATAAAACAGATTCGTCCGCAGAAATAACTGGACCATAATCCGTGTATTGAGAATTCACTTCTTTACCCAAGTTATCGATAAAAACACGAATTGGTTTTTGAGACAATTCCTTTCCTACGTAACATTCATTAATCGATTTTGCTGCAGTAGCCAACATTTCTGGATCTCCACCGGCATTGCCATTTTTTTGAAAAACACTAAATTCTGCAATCGCTCTATCCCATTGCATGTCCAAGTGATACGCTCTACCCAAATAGAAATTTAAAGTTTGATCAACAGATGGATTTAAACTTTTTGCTTTTTCAAGAAATGGAATGGCTTTCAATTTAAAATTCGAGTACAAATAACATTGTCCAATTTTAAAATTAAGTAAGGCATTATTTGGATTAAATTTATTTGCCTCCAAATACGGATCAATCGCTTGTTTAAAAAAGATATTACCTTGATTGTAATAAGTATC
>CAJAVU010000042.1 GCA_903945495.1 uncultured Flavobacteriales bacterium
GATTCCGTAAAATTTTATTTGAAAATCTTTTTCCGGATGACGCTCGGAAAAGAGTAAAAAATCGTTGAGTAATTCACGAATTGGATGCCACAAATAAATTGTTCCAATAAAGGAGAAGGTTAGAATTTCAGCGTTTTGTTGAATAGAATTTGTTTTCGCTATTTCATTCGCGTCGTATCCATTCGGGAAAATTTCAATTTGTTTGGTTGGAAAAAGCTGATTCAATTTTAATTTGAACAACTGATCAACCGTATTTATCTGCAGTGCAGTATTTACAATACGTTTTTCAAAGAATAAGTCAAACTTCCGCTGAAAAAAGCCCTTTTTAGCACTAAAACTTTGACTCCATGGGTCTCGGTAATCTGCAATCCAAGGGGTGTCAAATTTTTTACTCAATTTAGAGGCATAACTGAATAAAACAAATGGATCACCAGTAGCAAGGATGACATCAACTTTAGTTGTCTTTAAATAGTTTTTAGCCGCTTTATACAATTGAGCTTTTGGACCAATAGGGAAGATAAATTGCCCAAATTCATATAATCCAGAAATTGCCTTTCTAACAAATATGAACCTTTTTTCACCATATTTCAATAACAAACGGTTACTTAAATTTGGATGATAAGGTGTGCGTAAAATAGTCCCCAATTCATTCGATTCGGTGATTAATTCATTAGAACTTCCTTCAGCAATATAATCTAAAGAATTGCCAAAGGTATTTCCCCACTGACGCGTGATAACAATAGGTTCAATATCAAATTCTTTGAAATGACGATACCAATTATACGGTCTCAAGCCACCCACCGAAACATATGGAGGAAAATCATAGGCTAGAATTAGCACTTTTTTCATTTTCCTTTTAATTGTTTTATGATGGAAATAACATTAATACGCTGTGTTTTAAAATACACGATGGCTAAAAATATTAAAGTTATTGCACTTAAGCTAATTAAAAAGTAATAATCTCCAGAAAGCACCAAAGCTGATTTGGCATAGGTGATTGAGACAAAAATTGCTGTTATTGCAATTATATAAAAACTGTTCAGTAATTTAATTTTAAGTTTAGCTACCTTTCTACCAATAAAGAATAATAAAAGTCCCATGATGAAATAAGATGCAAGTTGTGAAAAACCCGAAACAACGAAACCATATTTTTCCATAAATAAATAGTTGATCAAAATACCAATAATTCCAGCAAATACAGTAACATACAATATTATTGTATTTTTCTTAACAAGATTAAAGCTAATTGTAAATTGATTGGCAGCTAGAGAAAAAATACTGGCCATTGCCATTAAAGGAACAACATAAATAACAGTTAGAAAAGTTTCATTCGTTAGTACTAAGGTTAACAACGGTGTTGCTCCAATCACAACAACAACAACGGAAGTAGCTGCAAATACGCTCAAATCAAATACTTGTTGATAGGTTTTATCGGCATCAGCATCTTTATGAATTGACATTACAAATGGCCCCACAGCCATACGAATCATATCCGCTAAGACTGCAATAGGAATGACTAACTGCATGGCAAGTGAAAGCAAAGCAACATCTGTCTTATCCGTTAGTGTTTGTGTACCGATGAATTTGTCCATACTCGTTATTACCCATCCAAAAATGCTGATAATGAAAAATGGCCATGTGTAAAGAATTATTTTCTTTAAAAGTCGACTTGAAAAATTGCGAAATTTGATATAAAACTGTGCCGTTTTAGCAAATGCAAGTGCAATGACAGTTCGAGCTGCAATTTGTCCAAGCATCACTCCAATTAATCCCAAATGAAATATGTAGAGTGTGAAATAGACAAAAATGAGGGTTAATAACGCTTCAAAGAAAACAATGACCATTACCTTTTTTGGTTTACGATCTATTCTAAAAAGATTAATATTCGTATTGTTGAACGTGTATGGAATTAGCTGCAACCCAATGAGTAAAATGGAAACGACCAGTTCAAATGAATTCGAAGAATTCACAATGAGTAAATTTTTTATACCACTTGAACCAACTAATAAGAGCAGAATAAAAATGAGCGATAGCACCAATTCGTAGTAAAACCAAGAGGTAAAAACGATTTTTCTGTATTTTGGATTTTCGTATTCGTAATAGTAAAAGAATACACCTGTGTTAAGGGCTAAAAGAAACGTAAGAATTGTGAATATGGATTGGAGCATAACCAAATTGGAGTAATCAACTTTTCCTAGATAATTGGCATAGAATGGAATTAATAGCATTGCAAATACCCTCGAAAAGACATTTGCAAAACCATAAATAATTGTTTCGCCAATAAAACCTTTTAGCTTACTTCCCATTTCTTTGATTATATTCTGCGTACACTGAATCGAGTAATTCTTTTGTTTCTTGAGGGCTTGCCTTTATTCCGGTTCCATGTTTTTTTAACACTTCGTCTGTAACTTGGTAAAGAACATTTCTTTCTTCGCATTTTGAAATGTAATCTTGTACAGTCGATACTACTCTGGCTGGATTACCAACTACAATAGAATCAGAAGGAACATTTTTTGTAACCACTGCACCTGCACCTATTATTGCATTGTCACCAACCTCGACACCAGGTAGAATAACAGCGTTAGCACCTAAAAAAACATGCTTGCCAATTATTGTTTTCTCAACTCTTGTTTTGCCACAATGAATAATTGTACTTGCGTCATGTGCTAAAATAATTGAGCCAGGTGCAGAAATAAAGCCTTCTCCAATTACGACTAAATCTGATAATGGGTCCATGATACTATTCATACCTTTTGGATAAGATTTAGAAGGCCCTTTAAGTATGTTAATAACAGTTTTAAATAAGTGTAAGATTCTCATAATTACGATTTTTTCAATTTCAACAACCGTGGTCTCAAACGGTACATTATTTCCACAATAAAATGATTAAATGGATTATTAAGTTGTTTTTCCCATTTCAATTTATAATCAAGAAAAATTTGTTTATCGGTTAGTTGATGCATTATTTCCATTAAAGGTATGTGGATGTTTTTGTGATAATATCTAGAAGCTAGTTCTTTGTGTAGCTGATCATAAATTGACCAATAGTTCAGACTATACTTTTCTAAATTAACTTCCAATGTTAAAATACATTCATCAATTACATCTTTTATGGCATCATCTTTTGTTATTCTATACAAATCAATAATACCAAATAACGTATATATAAACCCATTTAAGACAAACGATGGTTTTGGACTCGGGTATTCTTCGAACCATAAATAGTTCCGTTCATCTCTTCGTTTAACCCCACCTTGAGAGTAGTCAAAGTTGAAATAGGAATATATTTTAAGAGATTTTTCTGTGAAATAATCTAATTGATTAGTCAACTGACCATATCTGAGATAGAGTGAAATTATTTGACCTTGATACATTGATGAAACCCATCCGGATTGAAGAGAATACCTTTCGTTTGTAAAGTTATTCCTCCATATAATACTTCCATGAAAGATTTCTTCGTTTTCTAACAACCAATTGATACATTTTTCTAGAATCTTTAAATTTTCTTCTTGATTTATATTTTTAAGGATTAAATCATGAGCAATCAATCCTAACTGAATAATATAAATTTGGCTATAATGGGCATCTTTTCCAAAACCAACCATTGGTATTCCATTGGAATCAAATTCGCCAAAATAACAGTCATTGTAGTGAACAATTGCCTCTGTGAAATCTTGATAATATTTTCCTAATAATGAATCATAAGAAACATTTCCAATAGGCATATTTATTTCAATATTTGCTTTGCTCATAGGGTCAATTAAATGGTCAGCAATTTATAGAAATTCTCTTGAATTGCAGTTTCTTTTTCAATAAAGGATTGAATTGAAAGCACTTTTTCAATATTCTTTTTGTTTTTTAAAACTGTATTTTCATCTAGGAATGAATCAATTTCGTTAGTGAGATCTTTTTCAAAAGAAAATATTGTAATTTCATTTTGAATAAACCAATTATAAATTGTGCTTTTTTCAGATAGAAAAACTTTCGCTCCAAGAAATAGCATTATCACAATTGTTCCAAAAGCTTGCTGCCTTTCGTGCGGCATTATCGCATGTGAACAATTCTCTAGAAGTGACATATAGTCTTTTAAGGGCATGAAATCAACTAAGGGGTTGAAGTAATCACCAAATTTTTTATGCCCCACCTCAATTATGTGATTTTTGTAATTAGGGTCACCATAATTCAAAGGACAAATAATCTCTCTTTTGATATTAGAATCGATACAATCGAATACTTGTGAATGAAGGTTACTTGGTGTTGCCGAATTTCCTATTAATATTTTGTTATTACTAACAGTCGAATTCGTCAAATTTTGGAGATAGTATTCAATTGTAGGATAAATGTTCGAAATCCATTTTGCATTGATTTTAAAATTTTCTCTTAAAAGAAAATAATCGCCATCAATTAGGAAATAACAAAAATCAATTTTACGAATAGCTTTTTTGTAAATTATTTTGAACGTATAGAAATCTTTAAACCACTTGATTAAGGATTTTTTTTCTAGTTGAGTTTTGTAGTTTTGATTTGAATTTAATGCATCAAGAAAATTATATAAATCATAGCCCCATAGTACCCAAATAAAAAGTTGATTTGTTTTTTTTATTTTGGAAATTATTTTCGCCTTTTGAAAACTTAATGGGTGGAAATATACTACATCAAACTCATTTATCATTTTGAGTAGTAGAATTTCATTTACAGGATTGTTTTTAATCAGTTGAACATTTAAAAACTGCTCTTTTAGTGAAGCCCATTTATCGCTGAGATCAGTAAGAATAATGAAAGTTTGTGGGAATTTATTCAACTCATTATATAATCGAATTGATGCCTCGGTAATTTTGTCATCATCGTATATATGAAGAATTTTAATTTGACCCTGATTCATAAAATTTCTCTATTGTTTCACAAGTATACATTACCTGTTCTTCTGTTAATTCATAAAACATAGGAAGCCTCAATAATCGTTGCTCAAATTGTTCTGTATTATTTAATTCGCGACCATCATGTTTATCAGAAAAATAAGGGCTAACATGAAGAGATAAATAATGAAAAACTGAATAAATTTTACAATCCTTCAAATAATTAATCAAAGCGGTACGCTGCTCAAAGCTCTCAGTCAAGATATAGAACATGTGACCATTATTTGTTGCGTTGGAATTGATCTCAGGTAAATGAATTTTTCCGGTATTTGCTATTTTTTGAAGTCCAGAATAGTAAAGATTCCAAAGATTTTTTCTTCTCGTTTGAATCTGATGAATATGCTCCAATTGAGCATACAAAAATGCAGCTATTATGTCTGAAGGAAGAAAGGAGGATCCAATGTCAACCCATCCATATTTGTCTACTTCACCTCTAAAAAAACGACTGCGATTAGTTCCTTTTTCTCGAATAATTTCCGCACGATCATTGAATTTAGAATCATTAATGACAAGCATGCCACCTTCTCCTGATATGATATTTTTCGTTTCGTGAAATGAGAAGGCACTTAAATGCCCAATACTTCCCAAAGGTTTTCCTTTATAGTACGAATCAATTGCTTGTGCAGCATCTTCAATCACGTAAAGATTATGGTTCGAAGCAATTCTCATTATTTCATCCATTTCACAAGCTACTCCAGCATAATGAACAGGTACAATTGCTTTCGTTTTAGCGGTGATAAGTGCTTCAATTTTCGAAACATCCATATTTGGATGATTTGTCATTGAATCGACAAATACAATTTTAGCCCCCCTTAAAGCAAATGCATTAGCCGTTGAAACAAATGTAAAAGAAGGTATAATTACTTCATCTCCTGGCTGTATATCAATCAAAATAGCTGCCATTTCAAGAGCGTCAGTGCATGAAGTTGTCAATAGACATTTTTTAAATCCAAAATTGCTTTCAAAGAAGTCATGACATTTTTTTGTAAATATTCCATCACCGGAAATTTTCATTGAATTAACAGCCTCTCCAATGTATTGAAGTTCTTTACCTGATAAATAAGGTTTATTAAATGGTATCATCTTAAAGTCCTATTTTTTTTCCAGTTATTAATGGTTGTGTAATGTAATCCTCAAAACCATTCGATTTCATTGATTGAATTACTAAATCAACATTATATGCAATTTTAACAAATTCAAAATTCCAGTTGCTGTCAATAATCAAGTAAGATGATCGTGGGTCACCATTTCTTGGTTGTCCAACAGATCCTGGATTAAAGCAAATCTTACCGTTAAAGAATGTTTTATAATTTGGCAAGTGGGTATGACCATTGATGAGAACATCTTGCTTGAAGTTATTTTTCTCTAAGTATTCCGCACTAATATCAAATATATATTCATCTATTGAATCAATAAGCCCAGCATGGACAAAAAATAGATTTTTCTCAAAAATAGTTTCTTCTATTTTATCCGGTAAAGTGTTTAAATATTCAAAATTCTCTTTTGTAAGAGTTTCTAATTGCCACGTTAAAATTTTTGTACACGTTTTGGATCTTTCTATTACCCCCTTGTTTTTAATAATTGCAAGATCATGGTTACCCAGAAGGCATCGAATATTTCTTTCTCGAATTAATGAAACCACTTCATTGTGAAAACAATAATAACCTACTAAATCCCCTAAACAGAATATATCATTTATTCCTTTTTCTTTGATATCATTTAAGACTGCTTCTAATGCAGGTAAATTTCCGTGAATATCAGATATAATAGCAATTTTATTCATAAATAATGAAGTCTGAAATAAATCGAACTGCCCTTCCTGCTAATTTGTCTTCAATTTTTGGTTGTTGATTTTGAAGATAAAAGTCAATACACATGAGAGGCTCATTGTAACCGAATTTTGAACGGATTGAGCAAGCACTTGATATACGCGGATTAATTTCCAATAAATAAGCGAGCCCCTTATCTTTTCTAAATTGAAAATTGGTAGGTCCAACTGGTGAAAATAATTTACAGAGATCGTTTATTGCTGATTCTATAGGTTCGTCATTCAAAACGACGCTTGTTTTTTCCGACGCACCTGCAGCACTTAATGTTCGTTTCATAATAATTTGATCAAAATAACCACCTTTCCCGTTACCAAAAATTGAAACTGTGTATTCTTCCGAATTAGTGCCAATGTACGGTTGAAAAAGGGTCTCCGAAGAAATTTGGTGTGCTATATTGATGAAATCCTTTTCACAATTAATAACATAGAATCCCTTTGATGCATATGATTTTTTAGGTTTAATTACGAAAGGTAAACCGAAACGTTTCTTTGCAACTTCAAAATTTAAATTTTCTTCAGTTGGAATTAAATGTTTAAAATCATTCGTTTTAAGGAAATTGTACATTTCCATTTTATCCTTGGAAAGTTCTATCAATTCTGCCTTATTTAGAACAATTGCAGTATCAAATTTAGTTCGATTTTGATTGAAAAAATGTAAATCTTGTTCTATTCCTGGAAATATTAAATCAACTGAATTTTCAAGAATAATTTTTTGAATAAACTCAAAATAGTCAGGATCAATTGTGAGAGGTACTTGATGAAACACATCACATTGATATTTGCCATAATTTTCTGGGAAGATATCTGTTCCTATTATTTTCACATCGAGACTTGAAAGTTTCAAACTCTCAATTATTCCATAGCCAATTATTGCTCCAATACCTGTAATGAGTATGTTCATTTATGCTGATTTAAACATTTGTAAAAGTTCTCAAAATAAAATTGCGCAGATTGTCTAATAATTTCATGGTTGAAAAGAGGTGATCCACTTTCAATATCATAAGTCATTCCAACAACTTCACCTTCTTGTATGTTTTCAGAACGGTAATCGGGATTACAATTTAAAAAAACCTTTATTATTTCAAGAAATGAGACATTAAATTCGTCAAAAAACGCGTTATGCATCCCTGTTATTTTATTGTCTATTACATATTCCATAATATCCATTAACAAATCGACTGGCATATAGTTTCGAATACAATTCTCAGCATTAGAAAAATATTCTATTTTTTCATTTTTAATTATTCTTTCAGCGATATAAAATAAACCACCTTGACTTTTTCTAGAAAAACCTTGGAAATCATATAATTGCGGAAAGCGCAAGATTGTTAATTGGTTATAATTTAGCTGTTCAGTTAGTATATCTTCTGCGATTGCCTTTTTCAAAGAATAATCGTTCATTAGGCGATTTGAATGCGAAGCGAAAAATGATGAAACATGAATAACTCGTGTAGAAGTGTTTTTTACTAATTGCGCTAGAGATTCTGCATTTTTTGCGGCTCCTGAAAAAGATAACCCTTGTGGGTTGATATTATTGATAATTATATCAAAATTATTAGTTGAAAACATACTTAAATCGTCATTTTCAGCATTGTATACAATACTTGATTCATGCGACCCTTGTGATGTAAATTGAATACTATGAACTTTTGAAAGCTGATTTCTTAAGTAGGTACCAACAAAACCAGTTCCTCCAAGTAATAATAGATTCATTCCTTATAATTTGGCTTCAATTAAAATACAATTACAAAGTTCCGGATTCGTCTCTCCCAGTTTGATAAGTGCTGAAACAATATTTTCACCCCATCCGAGAGTTTTCATTTGTTCGGCAGTGATTGGTTTTAATAGTAAACCAACAGTATTCTCAATTGATAAGCCCGAATTAAGGACCATATCAGTTAACATTTTCGTATCGAAATAGCGTTTATGACCAAGTTCTTTGTCATACTCGCTGAGTTTGTATAAATCTTCTAATAACCCTGCTTCGAATCCTATTTGTCGATGTAATGAAGTTGCATTTGGAACAGAGATAAACATGCGACCATTCGGACTAAGAAAGCTCTTGAATTTATTGATAATGAATTGAGGGTCGTCAACATGCTCCAAAACAAAGCCCATTTCGATCACGTCGTATTTTTCGGAGGTTTCAAAATCTTCGAAATAAGTCAAAATAAGATTCAATTTAGATTTGTATTCATCCAAGATTGCATAGTTCTCTATCAAAGAGGAAGAGCCTTCCAAAATATCATATTTTGTAACATTCTCTTTCAGATGTGCTGATAAAGCATCACTAACAATATTATGACCAATTCCTAGACTCAATATGCTTTTATAGTCGTTCACAGTGATCGACTCACTCATATACTTTGCATAGCGTGATAAAAACCAACTATTTTCGTCGTTGTATTTGAAACTTGCTTTGTATGCACTGTCGTAATTGTCTAAGTTTTCTTTTAACTCCATTGTTTATTTTTCAACTGTTAATATTGTCATAGATTTATATAAAGTGGTTATTTATCAGCAATTCAGAACTATTGCGAATATACTAATTTTAGAATAGTCAAATGTATAAAATTAACCTATATTTTTTTTTGACTTTTATAAATGAAATAACCATTTCTATCACTACTTTTTGTCAACTGGTCTGAAATTGTTCCTTGAGTTTGGTGTTCAATAATATATGATTCACTTTTGTTTATGCTATTGAATCGTTCTTGGTTTATTTTACTCAAATATACAACCCCAGAATGAGCTAATTGTTTTAAAGGTGTTGGGGAAAAAATCCCAAGTGAAACATCAATTACAGCTTTCAAATAATCAAACCCTGTTGATAATTCAACTAAATGTGAACCGATAAAATCACCTCCCATCCGTGCTCCGATTTCATTTATAAATAATTTATTGTTTTCATCAATGATAAATTCACTATGAGCTGCTCCATTTGTAATACCCAAAGAGTTTAATGCATTTGAAAGAAGGAAAACAATTTCATCTTTCATTTCTGGTGAAATTGATGAAGGCTGATGATGCTCTAGCTCAACAAAATGAGGAGAACCGGAAGTTATTTTATCTGTGTAAGCTAAAATATAATGTTGCCCTTTGTATGAAATGGATTCAACACTAATTTCTTTTCCAATAATAAATTCTTCAATAATTACAGTTTTATTCAATGAATAAGCATGAGCGATTTCAAATGCTTCTAATAGCTTACTTTCTTCTGTGATTTTGGTAACACCTAAACTACCTGATCGATCTGAGGGCTTGACAATTAGAGGGTAATTTAATTCTTGTACTTTGAATAATTCTTCTTTGTCAGAAATCTGAATATAGTTAGCTATTGGAAGGCAAGATTTTTTAAAATTACCCTTCATTTTGTTCTTATCTGTACAAACTAATGAAGATTCTAAAGGATTACTGGTGAGATTTAAAGAATTAGCAATAAAATTAACCGTTGGCACCGCGACGTCAGACGCAATTGTGAGAATTGCATCAATTTTTAATTTTTCACATATTGCTAATATTTTTTCTTTCTCTAAGATGGAAATCTCATAAAATTCATCACAATAATCTTTGCAAACGGCACCATCAAGGTATGCGAAGCATATGCTTTTATAGCCAAGTTCTTTACATTTTAATACTAAAGGCAATTGAAGATAACTAGCACCAATAACTGCAATTTTTTTTAAGTGAACCATGTGATATTTTGTGTGATATAAAGGTAGTTTTTTTTTATTTATTGCCAACCGCCATTAGCAATAAGGGTTAAAATGTTTCATTTATTATTTCATCTTGAAAATTTAATTGTTTTGTTTAACTTAAGTTGTATTTTTACATTAAACCACTAAAAAGCAGTCTGACTTAAACACTATTTAATATGTTAAAGCAAATACTTATTTTACTTTTCATTGTTCTATCTTTTGAAACTTTTGCTCAATTGCAGCCTCGTCCAATTCTGCCTTTTGAAAATATGGTAACGATGGATACAAATATTCAGATTAAATGGTCAAGTAATTTTTATTCTGCTCAGAGTTTTCAGTTACAAATGAGTACAGATGTAAATTTCTCAATTATAACCCTAGATTCAACTTTAATCACTTCCAATTTCATTAATTATACTCTACCTTTTTATAATCAAGATTACTATTGGAGGGTTCGATTTAATAATGGTACAATCTCTTCTAATTGGTCAATCACAAGCCATTTTAAAATTTTTAATCCAGTAAGCATAGGTGGCTTAACAGCTTGGATTGATCCGAATAATGATGTTTTAATGAATGGTATTGGTATTCAGCAAATTAGTGACCAAAGTGGGTTGAATAATAATGCAATCCAATTGAATTCAACACTGCAGCCAACACTCATCTCTAATGATTCGACAATCAATTACAAGTCATTAATGAAATATGATGGATCTAATGATTTTATGGAAATTTTGGATAATAATGCATTGGATTATGTCTCTGAATTCTCCTTTTTTCTATTGTACCAACCAACTGTGATTGCCGTAAATAAAACATTCTTATCCAAATGGGATTATCCAACTCAAGGTTCATGGGCATGGCAGACAGGCTACAATGTTACTGATGAAATGCTATATAGTCCCGCGGCCTATTTAACGGAAGCGGCGCCATCAAGTGTTACTACAACAAATGCTGATTTGACATTAAAGCCTACTTTTTTGGAATTAGAATTTAATGGTGCTGCACCAATTGATAAGATGAAATTTTTTAAAGATTTTAATTTGGTTGGAGCTGGTATTTCTGCTGGTTTCGGGTCAACATTACCGAATTCTACTGCTTCCGTAAAAATAGGAAGATACGGAGGGACTGCGACGCGTTATATGAATGGTAAAATAGGCGAGATTTTAATGTACAATAATATTTTAACATCAAATGAAAAAGATGATGTTCAGTCATATTTGCGACATAAATACTCTCCACCTGTATCATTGGGAAACGATACAATTTTGGCGGGTAATAACCTTTGCGGTTCAATTGCTTTGAGTCCGCAAAAACCATTTTTATCGTATCTATGGTCAACAGGGCAAACAACAAAGACGATAACAATCACAACACCCGGAGAATATTGGCTACAAACTACCGATTTTTTCGGTTTTGTGTCAAAGGATACATTAGTCGTTTATTCACCATTTGATGTGAATTTACCAGCAGCGGATACTACCGTTTGCTTGGGGAATACAATTAATTGGGTAACTGATTTTCCCACTTCTAACTTTACGTTTCAGTGGCAAGACAATTCAACAAATGATACTCTTTCCATCAGTACATCCGGAGATTATTATGTAACAATTTCTGATTTATTTGGATGCTCAATTGTCTCAGATACAATGCATGTGGTTGTAGATCAATACCCGGCAAATATGAGCTTGGGAAATGACACGACCTTGTGTTCTTCAAACCTAATTGAACTTGTTTCTGGTGCTGCAGAAACAGTAAGTTATACATGGATCGACAATTCCTCATTAACGAATTTGGCAATTTTTACTACAGGCGATTATTGGCTCGAAAGTACCAATGTGAATGGTTGTTTAGCTTTTGATACTGTTCATGTAATTGTAAGTGGTACAGCCCCAACAGCGTCATTTACTGGTCAAAATAAATGCTTGGGAATAGCCAATAACTTTATAGATGCTAGTGTTGGAATTTCAGGTGATCCAGTGACTTCTTGGACGTGGGATTTTGGTGATGGAATAGGCATTTCCAATGCTCAAAACCCAAATTACGTATTTGTTACACCTGGTGTTTACAACGTTGAATTATATGCATTATCCCAAGGAGGATGTGGCGCTTATTACACTGAGCAAGTGGAAATCTACGCACCGCCTGTCGCATTATACACACATACAGGTTCATGTTCTGATCAAGTGATGCAATTTACGAATCAAAGTACTGCGGGAGGGGCTGTTATTAATCAATATGCCTGGAATTTTGGTCAACCAAGTTTAGGAGCCCAAAATGTTTCCTCCGTTCTAAATCCGTATCGAACGTTTCCTACTGGTGGAACGTTTCCGATGACGTTAACTGTTACCGATGCACATTTGTGTGTAGATGATACGGTAATGCAAATTGCAGTGAATGCTACCCCAATCATTGATGTATTTGCAGCAGATGTTTGTCAGAATGAGCAAGTTGTATTCACGAATAATACCGTGGTAGAAGCACCTGCTTTGTATTATTGGACCTTTGGGGATAATACCAATTCAATTTTACCTTCACCGGTGAAACAGTATCCAACAGAAGGTGTTAAAACCATTACCGTAAAAGTAACGGCTGCGAACGGTTGTTTCACCTCTGATACGATTCAAATGACTGTTCATGCAATTCCAATTGCAAGTTTTGATTTAGGTCCACACTGTAAAGGTGCATACACTGAAGTTCAATCGACTTCAACCATCGGTTCAGGATCAATAGCTGATTTATATTGGGTGGTGAATTTAACAGATACACTTGATGGAGATACAACTGGTTATACAATCACCAGTATCAATCAACAACAAATTCAATTGTTTGTAACATCTGATTTTGGCTGTTCGGATGAGCAAAACCTATTTTTTGACCCTGAAGGTGCCATAAATGCAGCGTTTACAATACCAAGTTCGGTTGTGGCATGTGGTGATCCTATTGTTTTTACCAATACAAGTTTAGGAGCAACGAATTATGCTTGGAGTTTTGGGAATGATTCAACTTCAAATGCCTTAAATCCTGCAACCATCTATAATTGTAGTTATCAAGATTCTACTGTAGTAATACAATTAATTGCATCCAATTCACTTGGTTGCATAGATACAGCGAATGCCTCTATTTTTGTTGGGGAATATGCAGTTGATTTACAGGTTGATAACATCTATTTTCAAGCAAATGGAGCGAATGCGATTCTGGGCGCTGAATTAAAGAATTTAGGAACAGCTCCGCTCACAACGATTGATTTAGATGTGTTTTCAGAAACAGGATTTGTTTTGCACGAGGTTTGGATCGGAACATTGTTGCCTAATCAAACTGAGATTTATGTATTCTCAAATCAACCAGCAATGACATTGAATACTGAAGACGACGTATTATCATACTATTGTATTCGAGGCACCGGTTATGCAAATACGGAAACTGAAACGGACTTCTCAAACAATGAAGTGTGCATGAACATTGAAAACAGTGAAGTTGTATTGAAACCATTGTATCCGAATCCAGCAGGTTCTTCCATCACAATGGGATTGATTGTGCCTGAAAGTGCTGATGTTACCGCAGATTTAGTGGACGATCAAGGACGTGTGGTCAGACAACTGATTTATCCGTTCACGCTTGCATCAGGCGAATATACCTATGTGTTTGATTTAAGCTCGATTGCGAATGGTACATACGCTTTGCGTTTCACGGTAGATGGAAAAACAGAGTTGTATCGTCTCGTTGTATTGAAATAGGGTTTGAGGTGGTACGCGGTAATCTAACTTCGGTCATCGAGCTTGCCGAGATGTCGATCTTCGGTCATTGAACTTCGGTCATTGAACTTCGGTCATCGAGAAATTGGTCATCGAGCTTGGAATCCATTGAGCCTGTCGAAGTGTCGGAATCGCTCATCTCACCTCGTTTATCGGAACGCTCCCCCATAAAATGCGAAGTCAAAATAATTACCAAGAAAGGCAATACTGGCGCCTTAAATCGCACCAATACCCCAAATAAAATGGACGTAAAACCAGCGAAATAAGCGAGAATTACAGCGAAAAAGAAGGCGAAAATTAAAAACTCATGCTTTCGAATCCGTTTGATACGTTGTCCAATTTTTCGGCTCGCAAAAAAGCGGAAGGTAAAATAGAGCAAGACAATACTTTCAATGCCATTTAAAAGCAAAGAAAAACTCAGTGCTTCCCATATGTAAGGCCGATAAAAACCAGCTAAAATGGACATTGGAGCTGCAGCTACCATTCCGATTGGCGAATAATCAATTTCCCCTAGAGAATAGCGATTTGTTCCATAGGTCTTATTGGATGTCATGTCCTGGTTAATAACAGATGCTTCATTAACAAAACTATCTGCTAATGAAGTCCCAAAAAATGCAGCGAACCCAGAAATAATGATTAAGGTAAAGAATAAACGGGTTAAAATTTTCTCAAACTTTCGATCTTTAAATTTTTTGACGAGTGACGCACTCCATGCATAAAGTAAAGGTGCCATTAAGCAAAGGATCATAAATGATCGAACCTGCAGTATTACGTACAGGCATAATAACATAATTAGCCAATTCTTTAAACGGGTTTTAGTTTCTCTGGATAAAACTTGAAATAAGTGGTGTAAAAAATAGCAAATTGAAACAAAAATAACAGTATCCTTGGATATTCCAGCACACCAAAAACTGACAGAGGGAATAAAAAAGAGCGCAATTGCCAAATGCCAATCGGAATGGAGCCGATAGCTTCGAACAAGTTCAAATAATCGAAATGTAGCAATTGTAGTGAAATATGCAAAAATCAACGATATAGCCATGTATCCCTTGAAAGTAAACAAACCAATAATTGAACAAATTTTGGAAATAAAATAGCTTTGCGGTTCATTAAAAATGGATGAATCTGGATATCCTGTTTCCAAATTGAAGTGATCAAAAATTGTTCGGTTTTCTGGGGATTGAATCAATTCAGAAAAATAAGCAAATGGATCGCTCCAGAAAAGATTATTCAATTTTACTGCTCCATCCCAAAAGGCAATTGTATCACCACCATAATTTACATAGTAGATGACGTTTGCTAAAACAAAGAGTACTTTAAATAAAAACGCTGGAAGAAGATATTTGTAATAAGTTTCATTCCTATTTTTTCTACTTCTGTAATAGATGAAAATTAACAAAACGGCAAAAGTGAAAACAGTTGCAAGGATATCTAACGGTGTAAAAAATAAATAATTACGATCCAGTTTAATTAAATCTCCTATACTTTGATTCACTTATGTTTTTTTTGTTTTTTTCAAATATAACTTTTTTCTAGTGACTAGATACCAATGACTAGTGACACGTGAATAGAAACTAGATGGTTTATGTAAATCAAACTAGGTAGTTTCTATTTCTA
>CAJAVU010000043.1 GCA_903945495.1 uncultured Flavobacteriales bacterium
AGAAAATAAAAATTGTGAAAAAGGTAGTAATACCTTCCAACTAAAGAATCTAACTGTCGCTCCAGGGATTTACTTCATTCAAGTAAGAATCGGAGAAACAATTAGTAGAGTTAAACATAGTATTCGCTAGTTTAGTAATTAATGGTCTAACAAAAAAGCACATCAGTTTTGATGTGCTTTTTTGTTTTTGATTTACTGAAATGCTAAAAAATTTACTGAAAGACTGAAAAAATTCAGTCGTTATTTTGCTTGTAATGCTTAATTCAATAGGTTTGTTTTGAAATCACATAATTAATTAAAATGTTTAGATCGGATTTGATCAACAGATTGTTAAACGACACTTCTCTTTGTGTTAAAGAAAAAGAAAAACTTTTTGAAATTAGTTCAATTGAAAAAGGTCCAATGTTTTTTGTCCAAAAGGATACGTTGTCAATTCAATTAGTATTTAATGTTACCGAATTACTAGCTTCAAAAGAAGGTACTGTTTGTTGTGAAATATTGGTAACGTACTTGAAGTTAAACTATTTAGTTCAAAATGGGTTTTTAAGTTTATTTCTTGAGGATAACATTTCGAATTTGGAAGCATTGAATGTTACGAAAATTCAAAATTGTTTGAGCTTTTTTGAAGAATTGAAAGGTGAAAAGAAATCAAATTTAAACGAACATCAGCTAAATGCAATTAGTGTTTATGGAAAAAAAATGCATGAATCATTTATTCGAGTATAATTTCATTTCCACATTTAAAATCATTTTTTGGACACGCTTTGTGTCCATGTAAGCCACAAGGTCGACAAGTTAATTTTTCTACCTGTATTATTGTTGAATCTTCTGATAAAGGTCCAAATCCAAACGCTGGTATCGTTGAGCAGAAAAAGGCAGTTACTGGTGCATTCATCGCTGAGGCAATGTGCAAAGGACCAGAATCATTCACGAAGTTGCGCTGTGCACTTTTCATTAATGCAGCAGATTCGAGTAAATTCAATTCACCCGCAAGATTTAATCCGTTCGTAATTTTAGAACTTTGAATTATTTCTTCACATAAATTTCTATCATCTTTTCCTCCAAGTAAAATAATTCGACCTGAATTAGAATAACGTTGAATTAATTCAATCCATTTTTCCTTCGGTAATTGCTTTGTGAACCAAACGCTCGCTGGAGCAAAACAGAAATACGGAGTGTTTTGAAAGGATTTCACTTTATCAAAATGTCCTTTTGTTGGATACAACTCAGGACGTTTCAACGCAACAGCACCAAATTCTTTTATCATGGATAAATTGCGTTCTACTTCATGTGTTCCATTCCCTCCAACAGTGTCAGCAGCGGAGCTAATTTCATGTACAAAGGTTTTACTATACATGAACGAAAAAGGATTCTTTTTAAATCCATATTTCTTCTTCGCTCCTGAAAATCCTGCAATGATTCCACTGCTTGCAAAACGATGTAAATTAATCACCAAATCATATTCTTGCGAACGGAATTGTTTAATCAATTGAATCATCGAACGATACTTGCCTTTACTCTTGTCGAATGTGACACAGTAACGAATATTGGGATTGTTTTGCAAAAGCGATTCGTTTCCTTTTTTTACCAGTATGTCAATTTCTGCTGAAGGAAAAATGCGTTTCAATTCAGATACAACTGGTGTTGCCAAGATGACATCTCCTAAAAAGGCTGTTTGGATGATAAGTATGCGCTTCACGTCGCAAAGATAGGTCTATTTTAATAAACTTACGTGACCACGTTTCACGATTTCAATTCCATTGCCATCATGCATCACAACCATATAAATATACGTTCCTGTTTCGGCCATTTTCCCTGTACTTTCAATATATCCAGACCAACCTTCTAGCGGTGAATCTGTTTGAAAAACGACTTGTCCCCAACGATCAATTACTGTAAAACGATAATCTGTTGGGTCGAAATTCGTGATAACAGGAATAAAGTTTGGATTCAATCCTTCTGGTGTGAACGCATTTGGAATGTAAATAAGTGGTTCAAAGACTTCACACGCTATGTTCGATCGACTAATTTGCGGGTCATTGAATAAATTACTTCCTTCAATTGCCTCAACGTAATAGCATACTTTACCAGTAAACGAGACATTGTTCAAGTCGTCTTCGAAATAACGAGCAGATGAAGGTAAGGAAGCTATTGGCGCTCCACTGAAATTGCCGTCAATTCCTCTGTAAAGATTGTAACCTAAAATTGCACCATCAAAATCGGTGTATTCATTCCATGTCAAATAATTCATGAGACGAACGTCATCTTTTTGAATTTTCAATAAGATGGTTTTACCAATGTTGGATACAGCTCCTGGTTGACCGCAACTGTCGATGATACGAGCGCGATACGTGTAACTAAACGCATTGACATCGACATCAGCATCTGTGTAACTTAAGTTGTTTGAAATGGCTGGTAATTGTGTGATTTCTTCAAAAATGCCTGAATCGTTCATTTTTTCAATAGCAATTGCTGTAATACCTCCGTTTACGTCAACCAAATGTTTAATATCCACTTGATTTCCATTGACTGTTGCAACTTGTAAATAGTGAAAATCAGGCTGAGTAGGAGCAATAATACTCAAACAAGCTCTCTGCGAAAAGGATGAATCTCCAGTGGTCGAATAGGCCTTAACAAAAAAGCAATAATCCTGAAGCGGAAGTACATCAGCAGTGAAATTTGGTGTTGTTGAAGTCCCTAATAAACTCCACGGTCCACCAACGATTTTGCCATAAATATCATAATGATCAATTCCTGACCAGCCAACGTAATCTGTCCACGTTAATTCAACTTCATTGCTACAAATCAACAAATTGCTTGATAAGAACATGGTAGTATTGACATCCGCTTTTGCAGAAGTCTGATAAGTAGGTGGTATGGAAGGTGTAAAACAAGAATCAAAGGCAGCAACAGAATAGGAAAGTGGTCCTAGACTAACATCTGGTGAATAGGTGTAATTCGTATTGGAAATTCCCCAAACAGTATCCATTTCATACAAGAATCCATTGGCGTCAAAAGTGTAAATAACATAGCCATAGGTATCTGGCTGATTGTTTTGATTCCAATTGATGCTCACATTATTTGTCAAAGTGTCGATGCTTACATTAGAAATCACCGGAATTGAAGGCGTAAGCATATCCTCAAAATCATCACCTTCTACATTTGATGTAAAATCGCACGGTTGATTTTCTAACACAATTTGGTAATTCAAAAAGGCTTCGCAAATGTCAATCGTGTCTTTGTAGAAATTTACACCGTAAGCAACGCTATCCACCATTGTCCACGTTCCAGTTGGATACTCACGATAGATGTAATAAAAATCGTTCATGTTCGCCTGTTGCGTAACTGTTGGATCATTCCATTGTAAAATAGCAGTTCCATTCGCAGGATTGGTTAACGCCAAATAAATATTTGAAACCGTATCGCTGTAACGCGTTGTGTTTCCATTGCATCCAGAAACTACCGCGATGAAATAATCATTTTGTTGCGTAACGAGTGGATCAATCCACGAATTAGTGCCAATCGCAGGAAGTGTTGCCAATAAGCCGTTTTGCACAGAATGGATTTGGTATTCGATAAATGTTCCGCTTGGATTCGCTACTGGATTCCATTCAATCGTTACGTTTCCTGCAGCATCTGAATGAATACAATTAATTGCTGGTGCTTGAATAACTCCTGGATTTACAACATTGATTGTGACTGTTGCGTAACTCACTTTTGGCACTTGACAGTAATCATCCTGAATTCTAAAGACAAAATGATAGGGAATTAAATCTTGCGCGTTTCCATCGGCTCCAACCAAATGATCACAATCGGTTTGCCAATTGAATGTTGTTGAAACACCTTGAACTCCCGAAATAATCGGCGTTGAATTTAAGGTTGCACATGGAGAAATTCCGCATCCAGTAGTACTCGTGAAGTTGGTACCGAACATTGGTCCAGAAGCAGAAAGCAAATTCGATTGTGGTGAGCCATCTTGCAACACTTCAACATCTGTTGAGCTTAAATTAAAGTTAACCAGCGTTCCAGCATTCACCGTTGTTTCAAACAAACCACCTGCGAAAGGAGCATTGATGATTGGTGCATTGTTAGCATTTGCGCAAGCTGTTACAACAATTTGCATTTCGCGTTCAACTTCAGCAATGAGAATTCCATTTCGGTACGATTTAACAGAAACTTTAACCGCATAATTTCCTAAATTGAACGAAGTGAACGTCAATTCTCCGGAAGAACTATTTATCTGAGCCGCTACATTACTTGCGTTTAAACTCGCATCTGGCGTTGGTGATGAAAACGAAAATCCTGGTTCAAACGGTACAGGAATTGGATTGATTGGCGGATTGTAAACGCCTGTTGGGAAATTGTTGTAGGGAATTCCAAAGTCAATGGCTAATGAATCTAAATCAGGATCAACTGCATTCATGTTGTAAACGTATGGAGAACCAGCACACGTAACGAAATTCGGAGCCTGAAGAAAAACAGGCGAATTATCGACACATGTTCCGGCACTTGTTCCGATGGCATACATTTTTGCGGCCAAGGTAATTCCGTACGTTCCAGGATTTGAGACATTTGTCAGTGCATTGCTTCGTGAAAAATTCTCATACGTAAAAACCCATCCATTTGCGGGAGGCGTTCCTGCAATGGCAATCGGTGCGCTTTGGTAGACAATTTTTTCAATAGCTCCAATTCCATTTCCACCACTCGTCCCAGAACCACATGCAAGTGGAATAGGTGAGCCAGCAACAGGATTACAGCTTGGAGAAATATCTGTTCGTGATACAAACGGAAGTGTGATTGATGTTAAAGTAGGATGATTCCAAACGCGTAAATTTTCTGAAATCGTGTTGACGTCAGCACCATTACAATCACGGTAAAAAACAAGTTGAAAAACGTAATTTCCGCCCTGACATTTCCACGTGATTTCCCCGCCCATAACATGGGAAGCTTTGGATGAAAATGAACATCCAACAACAATCAGGAGAATGAGTAACAGTCTTGGCATCGTATTGTTAACGTAGAATCATGCTTTATAGTATGCAGACGAAAAATTCTAGACCAAGTTGCTATCCAGCAGAAACAACTGTCATGTCGTTCCAACGAAGATATTTTTGCGCTAATTCTTGAATGCGTTCAGGCGTGATATGATTAATCGATTCGATCGACTTATTGTAAAAGTCTAAATCCAAATCATACGGTTCAACACTCATGTATAAATCTGTCATGGAATACGGTCCATCGGCACTTTTCAATAATTGTCCCAACATGTAGTTTTTCACCAACAACAATTCTTCTTCGCTCACCAATTCGGTTTGTAAACGTTCCATTTCAAACTGAATTTCTTTCAAGGTTGCATCTTTCACATCTTTTCCAACTTCGGTTGCAATCAGGAAATAACCTGTTTCATGTAACTCAGCCACCATCGTTCCAATTCCATAGGTATAACCTTTGTCTTCACGAATGTTTGACATCAAGCGACTACCGAAATAGTCACCGAAAATGGTATTTAGAATCAAGAAGTCATTGTAATCTTCATGCGTTTTATTGAAGAGTATTTTTCCTACACGAATAGCAGTTTGTACGGCTCCATCTTTTACAATGTGTGCTCCACCGCGAAGATTTTTGATTGAATTTTCAAATTGCGTATTAACTTCGGAAGACCAGCTTCCAGTCAAATCAATGATTTCATCAATTTCGTCTTGGTTCAAGTTTCCTACAACCACAACTTTACTCAAGCCATTCAAATAATTTTCTTGAAAAAAGTGCTTCAATTTTGGAATGGTGATTGAATCGAAATCTGCTTCATTCGTAATGCGTCCATAAATTGAGTCATTGAACAAACGTTGTTGAAATGCACGTTGTGCCAAGAAACTCACTTTTTCCATGTTCTGTTTGAACTTCTGACGACGATCAGCAATCAATTCTTCGACTTCATGCTCGATAAATGCAAGGTTTTGAATCGCATCTTGAATCACGCGAAGAATCGGTAAAATATTTTCTCGAAGGGAATAAATCGTAATGACAGCATTTTCGTTTGAAATACCCGATTCGAAAAATCCACCAAGATTATCAATCTCACTGTTAATTTGAATCGATGTTTTATCCTTTGTTCCAGAAAGCAATAAACCATTTACAAATGAAGAAATCCCAATGTCTCCTTTGATTGTTCCTGCATCAAAATACAAATCCAAACGCGTTGTTTCGTTCGGTACTTCCTTCATGAAAAACAACTTCGTGCTCGTCGAAATATCGAATACTTGTGGTTTAACAAAGTTTATTTTCTCGATAGGCAAAATTGCCGGTGTCTCTTTTCTATTAAGCATTGGTTGAAGCTTTAACTTTCAATAATGAACAGTTGGTTGGTTTTAAGATGTGCAAAGCCGTTTCTTGCAAATGACTTGGTTGAATCGCATGATAGATTTCATGTTCTGTATTGATTCCCTCAGCATCGCCAAGCAATTCAAACACGCACAAGTTCATTGCGCGGTTCAGCAATCCTTGTTCTTGAAATTCTTTTGATGTACGAATTTTAATCATCAAGCGATCTAATTCTTCTTGCGAAATTGGATGCGTTTGAATTTTATCCAATACCTTCCAAAGTGCTTTATCAAGATCTTCAAATGAAACGCCATCGTTCAGTTTTCCTGAAACCACCAAAAGTCCTTGGTCCATTGAACCTGTAATGTATGCGCCAATTTCAGAAACCAACTTTTGTTCTTTCTTCAAGGAAATATACAAGCGAGATGATTTATCACGACCCAAAGCATCGGACAATACATCAGCCATGTAAAAGCCTTCATTTCTGCGTTCTGGCATTTTGAAAGCATAATAAAACGCATCGGTCGGAACTGGTCGTTCGATTGTTTTTTCTCTGAATTCGTTTTGCTCAGGTTCGCTTTCAAGAATGCGTGCAGGTTTAATTCCAGCTGGAATTGGGCCATACCACTTCTCAACAACTTCTTTTACGTAGTCCAATTCAAAATTTCCAGCGACACATAAAATGGCATTCGATGGATTGTAATGCTTATGGAAAAAATCCTTCACATCTTCCATTGTTGCATCTTCAATGTGTTTGATTTCTTTCCCAATCGTTGCCCATTTGTACGGATGTTTTTCATACGCCAATGGACGCAATTCTAACCAAACATCACCATACGGTTGATTGAGGTAGCGTTGCTTAAATTCTTCAATTACCACATTGCGTTGAACTTCCAAACTTTTCGGAGTGAAGGCCAATGACAACATACGATCACTTTCCAACCACAAAGCAGTTTCCAAATTGTTCGCTGGAAGAACGTCGTAATAATTGGTGATATCGTTTGAGGTAAAGGCATTGCTTTCGCCACCTGCCATTTGCAAAGGAGCATCAAAATCAGGAATGTTCACTGATCCACCGAACATTAAATGTTCAAATAAATGGGCGAATCCTGTTTTTTCTTCCACTTCATCGCGTGCACCTACATCGTACAATGTATTCACAACAGCTAAGGGCGTAGTTGGATCTTTATGAAAAAGAACGGTAAGTCCGTTGTCTAATTTAAATCGTTCGAATTTGATCATTAAAATTGATATTTTTCAGTTTGTTGTTCGCTCAAAGCAGCTTTAAATTCAGTAAGTAATTCAGCAACTATTTCCGCTGCAGGTTTTATTTCGTCAATTAGTCCGACAATTTGACCAATTTCTAATTCTCCTTCCACAATGTCTCCTTCAAACATGCCTTTTTTCGCACGACCACGACCTAATAATGCCGTTAATTCTTCAGGACTTGCACAGTTTTCATATGCTTTTTCCAATTGATGAAAGAATTCATTCTTCACCAAACGCACAGGTGTCAATTCTTTTAAAGTTAACAATGTATCGCCTTCTTTTGAGTCAACAACTACTTTTTTGAAGTTAGCGTGTGCACTTGATTCTGGCGTTGCGACAAAGCGACTTCCAATTTGCACGGCATCAGCGCCTAAATTCATTGCAGCCAACATTCCTCGTCCTGTTCCAATTCCACCTGCGGCGATTAAAGGAATAGACAATTCTTTCGCAACCATTGGAATCAAACAAAGTGTCGTTGTTTCATCGCGACCATTGTGTCCACCCGCTTCAAATCCTTCTGCAACAATCGCATCAACACCTGCATCTTGCGCTTTCAAGGCAAATTTTACACTTGATACCACATGAACGACTGTAATTCCGTGCGATTTTAAATGTGCAGTCCATGTTTTTGGATTTCCTGCAGAAGTAAAAACAATCGGAACCTTGTGTTTGATAATCGTTTCGATGTGTTTATCGATATCAGGATAAAGCATTGGCAAATTCACCGCGAAAGGTTTATCGGTCGCTGCTTTACATTTTATTACTTGATCTTCCAATACTTCAGGATACATTGAACCTGAGCCAAGAATTCCTAATCCACCTGCATTTGAAACAGCCGAAGCCAATTCCCAGCCTGAGCACCAAATCATTCCTGCTTGAATTATGGGATATTGAATATTAAAAAGAGAAGTAATTCGATTCTTCATAAAGCGTAATAAAAGCGTGTAAAAAACTCTGTTTTCAGAGACTTACGAAATTAAAATTTTTGACCGATAAAATGGCGTGGAAAGCTGTTTTTTATTCACGAATTCTCATTAAAACTGCACCAACTTTCATTTTTTACCGTCTTTAAATGAAAATTCATTAATTTAGTTCACAAACTAATGCATCGAATGCGCTTGAAAAAACTAATTGCTACTTTTCTAATTTGCTCTACATTTTCCTTGTTTGCGCAGGAAATAGAGCATGCACATTCTATTCATCATGCATTTATTGAAAACAAAGGCCAGTGGGAAGATCCAATTCTTTTCAAAGCACGATTTACAGGTGGAAACCTTTGGATTCAGCAAAAGAAATTCGTTTTTCATTTACAGGATTTTTCAGCCTTAAAAGAATTGCACGGTAATCCGCGTGATATTGAAGTTGAAACAGTTGTACCACAAACCGTCGTCCATTTAAATTTTCTTGGTGCCAATGAAGTGACACAATTTGAAAAACAAGTTCCAACCAAGGAATATTACAATTATTTTTTAGGTAATGACCAATCAGAATGGACTTCAGATGTGCATGGATACAGCGAAGCAACTTTGCGAAACTTGTACAATGGAATTGATTTAAAATTGATTGAAGAACATGAACAACTGAAATATGAATTTCATGTGCAACCGAATGTTGATGCCGCCCAATTGGTGCTGAATTATGCTGGTCAAGAGAAATTAAGCATCGACAAAAAAGGAAATTTGCTTGTGAAAACCCCGCTTGGTACTATCATGGAGCAAAAACCATATTCCTATCAAGTTGTGAACGGTAAAATAATTGAAGTTCCATGTGAGTTCGTTCTGAATGGTAACAATGTGAAATTTAAATTAGGACAGTACAACAAAAACGCCATTTTAATCATCGATCCAATTTTGGTTTTCGCAACTTATTCTGGTTCGATCACGGATAATTTTGGAATGACAGCGACCTATGGTTATGATGGAACCGCTTATTCTGCAGGAACCGTTTTTGGCAATGCTTATCCAACGCCGGACAATGCTGTGTTTGATCCAAATTCAAATTTTACGGTTCCAACCAATGCAACGTATGGTATTACAGATGTTTTTGTTTCGAAATATGCTGCCGATGGAACGAACATGCTTTGGACTACCTTTCTTGGTGGTGGAGATGGAAATCAAGGTTCCGAAACAGCTCATAGTTTAATTTGTGATCCGCTGAATAATTTGTACATCTATGGTGCAACGTCAAGTACCGATTTTCCAATTGTCAATGGTTATCAAACAACACATTCTGGAGGTACGGCAAATGCTGATTTCTATTTCAATGGTGTTTATTTCACGTCTCAAGGAACGGATATTTACGTTGCCAAAATTTCTCCGAACGGACATAATTTATTGGGATCAACCTACATGGGTGGAACTCTCAATGACGGAATAAATACGAAAGTCACTTCGGGAACCTACAATACAGTGGCCAATTACGATTCATTGACGTCCAATTATGGTGATCAGTTTCGTGGAGAAATTATGTTGGATTCCATTGGGAATTGCATCGTTGCTTCGTGTTCACGATCTGTGAATTTCCCTGTATTAAATGCGTTCCAACCGACAAATGCTGGAATGCAAGATGGTGTTGTCTTTAAATTATCTTCCAACTTATCGACCTTGCAATGGTCAAGTTATTATGGTGGAAGTAACAACGATGCCTGTTATTCTGTGAAAATCGATTCCAGTTTAAACATCGTTTTTGCAGGAGGAACAAGTTCTTCCAATTTACCGTTTACTTCTGGTGGATTTCAACCAACTTACAACGGTGGGAAAACGGATGGTTTTATTGTGAAGCTGAATCCAAGTGCAAGTGCTGTAACGAATGCAACCTACCTCGGAACAGTTAATTATGATCAAGCATTCTTTGTGGAAATTGACCGCAACGACAACATTTTCGCAGTTGGACAATCAGCTGGTGGAATGTTCCCAGTGTTCAATGCTGGCTTTGTAAACATCAACAGTAGTCAGTTTGTGATAAAATTGAATCCAGCTTTAACAACGAATTTGAATTCTACGACCTTTGGTAATGGAATGTCATCCATCAATATTTCACCTTCAGCCTTCTTGGTGGATATCTGCGGAAACATGTACATTTCAGGTTGGGGCGCAAATATTTTACAAGGAACACCACTTTCAGGAATGCCTGTTTCTACCAATGCTTTTCAATCAACTCCGCCAAATGGCTATGATTTTTACTTGATAGTCATTGCACGTGAATTTACAGGTTTACTTTATGGCTCGTATTTAGGAGGAAACCAAGCAAATGAACATGTTGATGGTGGAACGTCGCGCTTTGATAAAAATGGCGTTGTCTATCAATCCGTTTGTGGAGGTTGTGGAGGCTTTTCTGATTTTCCAACAACAGCTGGTGCTTGGTCGAATACTAATTTAAGTTCGAACTGTAACAACATTGTTTTCAAATTTGATTTCCAATTGATTCCAAATGCTGAATTTACGGCAGATCAAACTCTTGGATGCGCCAGTTTTACAGTTACATTGGATAATTTCTCAACCACTTCCGATTCGTACTTGTGGGATTTCGGAAATGGTGATACAACATCAGTTATTTTTAATCCAACAATTACATACGACACGCCTGGCATTTACGATATCTATTTATATGTTACAGATAGTGTATGTTTGTTGACAGATACAGCCTTGATCTCAATTACTGTAACTGATTCAGTTCAATTGAATGTGAACAATACGATCGAATTGTGTAATCCAGTTCCTGTTACCTTAACCGCGAATAGTTTTGGTACAGCTGATTTTTTCATTTGGTCATCGGACAATACGTTTTCAGATACCTTAAACAATTCCGTGAGCGATTCCGTCTTGACAATCACACCAAGTGGAAGTGCAACCTATTACGTCATGGTGGGCAATGCTGGATGTTACAAGAAGGATAGTGTCGTCGTCGATTTTGTAAGTTCCGCTATTTCCTTATCCGCCAATGATTCAATTTGTGCTGGAGAAATGACGGTTGTTACAGCAACAAATACAAATCCAGCATTCTCATTTTCGTATGTTTGGTCGCCAAGTTCGATTATTGTGACGCCAAGTGTATCCAATCAAGTGACGGTTCAACCACCAACTTCACAATATGTTTATGTGACCGCAACTGCAACGAACGGCTGTATTGTGCAAGATTCACTCTTCATTGCTGTAAGTTCGATTGCACCGGGAAGTGTTATTGCTTCAGCGAATCCATTGTTAGTTCCAGCAGGAGGTACAACTACTTTATCCGCTCAACCAAATGGACTTGCGTATTCATGGTTTCCGACAGAACAGGTGACAAATCCAACAGCACAAACAACAGCTGCGGTTGTGGACCAAAATACGATTTATACGTTATCGGCAACAGATGGAATTTGTACACGTCAAGACACTGTATTGGTGCGCATTTTCACCTTTTTGTGTGATGATTCTTATATCTATGTTCCGAATGCATTCACACCAAATGGTGATGGTGAAAACGATGTTTTGTATGTAAGAGGAGAACTCATTGAAGGAATGTTATTCCGTGTGTTTGATCGTTGGGGAGAAATGGTCTTTGAATCAACAGATCGTTTGATTGGATGGGATGGAACTTTCCGCGGAAAAGCCATGGATCCTGATGTCTATGATTATTACTTGAAGGCTATCTGCATCGACGGAGATGAATCAATTATCAAAGGGAATATTACCTTGATGAAGTAATTAGGGTTAACTTTTAAAAGTCCCTTCAAAACAGTATGTTTGTGTAGACAAAAAATCAACACAGATGAAAAAAGTGATTACACCGAAATCAGAAAAATTTCTTGAAAAATATTTGAATAATCCGAGTCCAACTGGGTTTGAATCAGAAGGACAAAAATTGTGGTTGTCTTATATTAAGCCCTACATTGATGAATACTTCACCGACAATTACGGTTCAGTCGTTGGTGTGATTAATCCAAAAGCGGAATACAAAGTTGTTATTGAAGCACATGCGGACGAAATATCTTGGTTTGTACATTACATCACGAAAGATGGTTTCATTTACTTACGCAGAAATGGTGGTTCAGATCACATGATTGCACCTTCAAAACGTGTAAACATTCATACAGACAAAGGAATTGTGAAAGCAATTTTCGGATGGCCAGCAATTCACATGCGTTCTCTAAAAGAAGAAACACCGAGTATGAAGAACATCTTCTTGGATTGTGGATGCAGTTCAAAAGAAGAAATTGAAAAATTGGGAGTTCATGTTGGTTGCGTTGTAACGTTTGAAGATGAGTTCATGATTTTGAACAAAAATCGTTACGTTGGTCGTGCATTGGATAATCGTGTTGGTGGATTCATGATTGCTGAAGTAGCACGTTTATTAAAAGAAAACAACATCAAATTGCCTTTCGGTTTATACATTGTGAATTCAGTTCAAGAAGAAGTTGGATTGCGTGGAGCGGAAATGATTGCACAGAGAATCAAACCAAACGTAGCGATTATCACCGATGTTTGTCACGACACGCATACGCCAATGGTTGATAAAGTGGAGAATGGTGATTTAAAATCGGGTGATGGACCTGTTTTAACATATGGTCCTGCGGTGCAAAACAACTTGTTGAAGCAAATTATCAAAACTGCTGAAAAGAACAAGATTCCATTTCAACGAGCAGCTGCATCACGAGCAACTGGAACAGATACGGATGCCTTTGCCTATTCGAATGAAGGTGTTTCAAGTGCCTTGATTTCATTGCCATTGCGTTATATGCACACCACAGTTGAAACAGTGCGTAAAGAGGACGTGGAAAACACCATTCGCTTGATTTATGAAATGGTTCAAACCATTGAGAAAGAGCAAGATTTTCGTTACTTTAAATAGTTTGGATTTCAAGAATAGAGGCTCAAATAAATACATGTAAAACAGCTTAGTACAAAATCTTATCGTACATTTAGCTTGTTAAAACCGTAAACAAACATACGCTTATGAAAAAAATTACCTATTTGTTAGGCGCTTTATTTTTCGCAGGAACTGTCAATGCACAGATTTTCTCTGACGATTTTGAAGCATACAACACAGGGGCCTTAGGTCCTCAATCTCCAAACTGGACTACATGGAGTGGAACAGAGGGAGGAACAGAGGATGGCACAGTATCAACAGCTCAAGCTTCTAGTGGTACAAAATCAATCTATTTTAACTCAACTGCTTCAGGTGGTGGACCACAAGATTGTGTGTTGGATTTCGGTTCAACGTACACAAGTGGAATCTTCACATTTCAAGCAGATTTTTATGTAAACACAGGTAAATCGGCATATTTTAATTTTCAAGCTGTTGCGCCAATTGGAACAACATGGGCAATGAATGCAAACTTCGCAAATGGAGTGTTGACAATTGACGATGGTGTTACTGCTGAATTAGCAACTGGAGCATTTACACATGCGTCTTGGTTCACATTGGAAATTAAAGCAAACTTAACAATTGGTTTATGGGAAGCATTTATTGATGGCAACTCAATTGGTGTTTGGGAAAATAGTATCAATACAATTCGTTCTATTGATATTTTCCCCTTACAAGGATCTCAATTTTATGTGGATGATGTTAGCTACGATCATTCAACGTATGCTTTGCCAACATTGAATGCTGCATTAAGCGGTATTGACATGGGTGGAAACATTGCAACTCAAGTTGTAAATCCAGTTGTTAGTGTTTTAAATGGTGGTTCAACTCCTTTAACATCTTTTGATGTTGTTTTGGATTACAATGGAACTCCATACACACAAAACATTACAGGACAAAACTTAGCTTCTTTAGCTTCTTACCAAGTAACATTTACAAACATTACATTGGCTCCAGGTTCAAACGTAGCTACTGCAACAGTGTCAAACGTGAATGGTGGAACAGACAATGATCCTGCGGATAATTCAACATCAATTACAGTCAATCCTGTTGTTCCCGCAGCTGGTAAAATGGTTGTTGGTGAAGAAGGAACAGGTACATGGTGTCAATGGTGTCCACGTGGTGCCGTTTACATGGATTTGTTTGAGCAAGAGTTTGGTGATTTCTGGGCTGGTATTGCAGTGCACAATGCAGATCCAATGACAGTAACAGAATATGATGCTGGAATGGGATCATTAATTGGAGGTTATCCAAGTGCTTTGGTCGATCGTGGAACAGACATTGATCCTTCATCAATGGGACCAGATTTCTATTCTCGTTTGCAAACTGCACCAAAAGCCTTGATTACAAATGGAGCAACTTGGGATCCAGCAACTCGTATGTTGTATGTTTCTGTTTCTGCAGATTTTCAAGCAGTAGCGAATAACAACTACAAAATCGCATGTGTTTTAACTGAAGATGGCGTAACAGGAACAACATCAGCTTACAACCAATCGAATGCTTATGCAGGTGGTGGAAATGGAGTTATGGGTGGTTTCGAAGCATTACCTAATCCAGTTCCCGCAGCACAAATGGTATATGACCATGTTGCTCGTGCAATTCAACCATCATTCACAGGATATGCAAACAGCTTTCCAGCAACAGTGAACGCTGGAGATGTTTACACAGTTAATTTCTTATACATTTTACCAGCTACTTGGGATGAGACAAAAATTCATATTATTGGTATGATGATGGATCCAGCAGGTAGAATTGATAATGCTGGAAAAGCGACAATTACTGAAGCTGTTGCAAATGGTTATGTAAGCGGAACTATTGTTGGTACAGAAGAATTGTCGTTGGATCAAATTGATGCAATGTTCCAATTGTTCCCAAATCCAACAAGTGAAAATGCTACTGTTGCATTGAACTTACAGAAAGAATCAACTGTTGAGGTTCGTTTAATTGACATGGCAGGACAAGAAATAGCTGCTAGAAATTACGGATCAATGAACGGTTCTTCTAACATTCAATTGAACACTGCTGAGTTAACTGCTGGAGTTTATGTTGTTGAAGTAACAATCAATAACGAAAAAATGATCAAACGTTTAATCATCGAATAAGCTCGTTGATTTAATGATATATCAAAAACGGACAGGTGTTAACCTGTCCGTTTTTTTTGTTTTTAAAGTGACAAGAATTGACAGTAATACTATTAAAATCGAACGTAGGGACAGAATGCATTGGTCTGGGTTAGCCCCCAAGAAATAATATCGAATTCCAAATGAACGCAGGGGCAGGTCGCGACCTGTCCGTACCCATCGAGAGGAATGAAATTGGAATCGAATGCAGGGACAGATTGCATCTGTCCGCGCAAGGCATTAGAATTAAAATTGTTTTCCAAACCACGATGAATGATCAAATCCAAAAAATATTCGGTAGTTTTGCGGCATGAAATGGATTGGTGAACGTATTAGCTTTGTTGACGATAAAGTAAAGACGACAATTGTAATTTATCCTGAAAATGTTACATGGGTAAAAGGATTGATGGGTGCGTGGGTTGCCATGTGGACTGTAATCGGTGCTACAATTGTTTGGTCGTATTATACGTTTAAATTAACCGATCAAGAAAATCTAATCATTTACATTTTCATGGTGTTTTGGTTGTATTACGCCGTCAAAGTATTTCGCTCATTCGCTTGGTTAATGTGGGGAAAGGAACTTGTGAAGATCAATGAGGCTTCGTTTACCTATAAAAAGTCGGTGAAAAATTACGGGAAGGCAACACCGTATTATTTCGAAAACATTAAGAAAATTACCATGTCAACACCAAAAGATCGTTCTTTTCAAGCGATTTGGGAGGCATCACCTTGGGTTCGAGGTGGGGAACGTTTGGAATTTGAATACATGGGTAAAGTCATTCGTTTTGGTCGTAAATTGGAAGAGAAAGAAGCCAGACTTCTTTTCAATTTGATTACGAAAAAGATCGAAGAAAAAATGAAAAAGAAAAAAGATTGATAAATCTTTGTTACCTTTCTTGGTGAAAGAAGTTCTAGTTAAAATTTCACCATGAAAATTCTCCTTTTTAGCTCTGTAGGTATTGTACTATTTTTGGCTTGTTCGTATCAGCAAGTTACAAAAGGTGCCACCGAAAATGAGCAAGTTGTAATTGAAAATCCAGAAGGAAAGACACTTCAAGAACGCTTTAATGCTCCAGAAGGATTCGTGCGAGACAGTTTAGATTCTACTTCTTTCGGTGTTTATTTGAGAAAATTACCCCTAAAACCAGCAGGTTCATTCGTGAAACTCTACGATGGACGTGAGAAAACAAAACCAAATGTCTATTGTGCCGTTGTTGATTTACCAATTGGAATACGCGATTTACACCAATGTGCCGATGCGGTAATGCGTTTGCGTGCTGAATATTTGTGGTCACAAAAGAAGTATACATCGATTCACTTTAATTTTACAAGTGGCTTTCGGGCGAATTATTCCGAATGGATGAAAGGAAACCGAATTACTGTAAATGGTAACAGCGTTTCTTGGGTACAAAAAAAGCCAGCTTCGAATACTTCTGCTGATTTATGGGCGTACATGGAAATGATTTTTAATTACGCAGGAACACTTTCTTTGTCGAAAGAATTAAAAGTAGTAGCAGTAAAAGACATGGAAATTGGAGATGTCTTTATCTTGGGCGGTTCACCAGGTCACGCAGTAATTGTGGTTGATAAAGCGACAAATGCAACAACAGGAAAACAAGTGTTCATGTTGGCACAAAGCTACATGCCTGCGCAAGAAATTCAAGTATTGATTAATCCGAATGAAGCAACTAATTCGCCTTGGTTCTCGACTGAGTTTGGTGATGTATTGGAAACACCAGAGTGGGATTTTAAATCAACGCAATTGATGCGATTTGCTGATTAATTATGAATTCCATTGAATTTTCACAGCTGAAATGACTTCATTGTCGATGCGCTGATGCGAAACAAGTTGAAAATCATTTTTAAGGTAAAAAGCTAAAGGAGAACAATAAAAACTTCCGTCGCTCATTGTAGCATTTCCATGATCAATCACCCAACCATTTAATTGCTTGTTGGATTGTTTCATGAAGTTCAACAGTTGTGAACCAATTCTTTTTCCTTGCTTCGCCTTGCCAATAATCAATGCAAACCAGCGTTCTTCATTTCGGTCAAACTCAAATCCCCAAGCAAAAATTGCGTTATTTTCTTCCAACAAATAATGCTTGCAATAGGATAAGGTTGCTAAATAGGCTTCAAAATCTTCAAGCGTTTTATGCGCAAGACTTGCAGGATATTCTCGGTTCCAGAGTTCCATGAGTTGCAATAGTTGTTCTGTTTGCAACGATTTTGTATCAAGGGAAGTAATTTCCAACTTATAGATTTTTCTCCATTAAAAAATGTTGCAATACATCGAACAATTTGTAGGATGGTTCAATCAGCGTATAGTTTAATTTCAAATAGAAGTCAACAGCATAGTCGCGGGCATGCAAAATGATTTTTTGTCCAAAGAGTTCTTTTGTTTTTTCTTCTGTTGCTTCCATGATTTTGCGACCGTAACCAGCACCTTGTTCTGCTTTTTCAACTGCAACAAAGCGCACTTGAAATACTTCAGCATCTTGTTGGTCCAAGCGAGCAATTGCTTTTAAAATGTCATTGTCATAAAGCGCAAAATGAATTCCTGTTGCATCACCATCATTGCGTTCACTGCCTCTTGTTTGGTTCAGTGGTTCACGTAAAATGCGGTAGCGTAAATCGAAGTAATCTTCCCATTCACGTTCTGTTTGTGGTGATCTTATATCCATTTGAAAGCGAGAGATGTAACACGTTTCGTTTCTATTCCTTCAATCTCTTCCGAACGAATGAGTTCTTTGGCTGATGCATTATTGAACACTTCTTCCAGATTTTTGATTTTCCCACAAGGCACATTGTTCTCCAACATATTTGCAAGAACTTCATCACTTGAATAATGTGCCAATTTATCTTGTAGAATTATTTGTAATTCTGTTCGATGTTCAACACGATTCACATTTGAAGCGAATTTAGGATCCGCAATCAATTCTGCTATCGTCAAAAATGCACATAACTTTTGAAAATGTACGTCGCTTCCAATAGCAAAAGTGATCAAGGCCTTGTCTTTCGTTTCAAAGATTTCACCGTAAGGCGCTATATTCGGATGTAAACTTCCAATGCGTTGTGGAATTTTGTCTTCCATTAAATAATTCGACGCTTGATTCGCTAAACTGGCAACAGCAGCATCATACAAGGAAACTGTAACTGTTTTCGCAACTCCATTTTGTGATCGTTCCATCAAAGCTAGGAGCAATGCTTCCTTTAAATGATGTGCAGCTAAAACATCAATAAAAGCAACTGGCATTTTTACAGGACCACTTTCTGTTGTTCCGTTCATTGACATAAAACCCGTTTCCGCTTGAAGGATTAAATCGTAAGCTACACGATCGCTTTCATCGCCAAAACCTGTGATTTTACCACAAATTAATCGAGGGTTAACTGCTCTAAGAACTGTATCTTGAATATTGAACTTCACATCATCACCCAATTTGAAATTGGATAGAAGAATATCTGCTTGAGCAACCAATTCAAGGAATTGCTGATAATCGTTGTTGTTTTTTAAATCGAGTTGAAGGTATTCTTTCTTGTAATTGATAGATGAAAAATAAGCCGAAACGGAAGAAGTTGGTTCTTCGCTTCCCAATTTCCATGATCGTGTTACGTCAGGAACTTTAGGATTCTCCACTTTGATTACGCGTGCACCCAATTCTGCGAAAAACGTTCCAACAGAAGGACCAGCGAGTACAGTAGATAAATCTAATACAACAAGATTTGAAAACATTTTATCCAATTTTTACCGAAGTCATCGTCAACGAACCAGCCATTGGTTCATCGTTGAAGAAAGAAATAGCATCCTTTTCTTCTTTTAATGCTAAGGTATATAAAAGTGGGTAATAATGATCCGGTGTTGGGATGGCTAATTTTGATGCAGCGTTTAATTTTTCATAAGCAATTAACGCAGCATGGTCGTTTGCTTCAATTTTTTGTTTGAAAATGGTGTTCATTTCGATTGCCCAATCAAATCCAAAAGGCTCGTTTAATTTATCCCAAGCAACCATTCCAAGGTTGTGAACCATATTTCCACTTCCCATAATCAAAACACCTTTCTTGCGAAGCGCTTGAAGATTTTTTGCTAAATCGTAATGATATTGAGGTGCTTGATTGTAATCGATACTTAATTGTAAAACTGGAATATCGGCATCTTGATACATGTGTCGAACGATTGTCCATGTTCCGTGATCCATTCCCCATTCGTGATCCAATCCAACAGTAGTTGTTGTGAAAAGTTTCGCTGTTTCTTCAGCTAATTTCGGATCACCTGGTGCTGGATATTCCACATCAAAAAGCGCCTGGGGAAAACCACCAAAATCATGAATGGTTGGTGGTTTTTCCATAGCAGTAATATATGTTCCTTTCGTCAACCAATGCGCTGAAACGCACAAAACGGCTTTCGGTTTTTCAATTTCAGAAGCTAATTTTTTCCAATACTGTGAAAAAGAGTTGTCCTCAATTCCATTCATAGGTGAACCATGTCCAACAAAAAGCACAGGCATTTTTGTGTCTGTTTCCGGCAAGGTATCCATTAGTGAGTTTAAAACACTCACAGAACCAACGGCTCCAAGAGAAATTGTTCCACCCATAAGTTTCAGAAAATTACTTCTTTCCATTTAAGGAATTACAATCCTAATTGCCAGTTAACGTAAGCTGTAACGTTTGCTCCTTGAGCTTCATCCAACTTAGATTTTTTAATCATCGGAGGCAAAACTTTATTCCAACGTTCGATAGAGTGTTCAGAAATCACAGGCAAATCATGACATTTGCCACAATTGTTCGTGTATAGAGCCATTCCAGCCATTTCTGCATCTGTACCAGGTCTTAACATTGTAGATACTTTAACTTCTTCAACTTTTTTAACTTCTTCAACAATCTCTGCTGTTTTTGGTTGACAAGCTGCGAAGAATCCTAAAGCAGCAAATGCAATAAATACTTTTTTCATACTAATTAATTTTTTCAATTGTAACCGTTGTGATTCCATTTTGTACAAAGTTTAATTGTTGAGCGGCTTTCAATGATAAGTCAATTACATGTCCTGATTTTTGACTCAAACGATCATTCACTTTAACAATTACAATAGAATCGTTTTTTAAATTTTTCACACGTAACAACGTTCCAAATGGAAGGCTTTTATGCGCTGCTGTTAATGAATCTTGACGAAAAACTTCCCCTGAAGAGGTGCGCTTTCCCTCAAACTTATTATGGTAATAACTTGCTTTGCCAGTTTGAAATGTAGTGCTATAAACAAAACTACATAAAAGCAAACATATTATTGACCAACTAACTACTTTCATTACCATGGTAAATATATTTTAAATTTTCGAAACATCGATAGATGAGGGCGCAATTTACGGAAAGATTAACAATTAAATGCAAAAAACAGGAAAGAAGGAACGTGTTTTAGTGTATTGGATGCTAAGCACAAGCGTCTCAAGAATACCATTTTAGCTGAGAATAAATAACAAAAATGGATTTGAAAACTAAACGTTTTGATAAACTAAACTTATTGAACGACAATCAATGATTTCTATCGTTTTCTTGCAAAACGTCAAGCAATTTGCGAGATTTACCGCTCTAACAATTCAACAATGCAACAACACGAATTTATTCAATCGAATTCCGGATTAAATGGAAAATCCATTACCAATACACTTAACTTATTAAATGAAGGAGCAACAGTTCCGTTTATTTCGCGCTACCGGAAAGAAATGACTGGTGGTTTAGATGAAGTTGAGATTACAACGATTCGTGATTTGGCTAAAAAGCATGATGAATTAATTGCTCGACAAAACACGATTTTAAGTTCAATTGAAGAACAAGGTAAATTAACGCAAGAATTAAAAGATAAAATTACTTCGTGCTTCGAATCGACAGTTTTGGAGGATTTGTATTTACCGTACAAACAAAAACGTCAAACGAAGGGAGACAAAGCAAAGAAATTAGGATTAGAACCATTGGCACGTATGATTATGGCGCAACGTGGGGGAGATCCAGAAACTATGGCAGAGAAATTCGTGAAAGGCGATGTGGAGGATGAAGAAATGGCTATTTCGGGAGCAAAAGATATCATGGCGGAATGGATGAATGAAAATTCGGCAGCACGTGCACGCATGCGTCAAATGTTTCAACGTAAATCCGTTCTAGCGTCGAAATTGGTAAAAGGAAAAGAAGAAGAAGGTGCCAAATACCGCGACTATTTTGACTTTTCAGAACCATTATATAAATGTGTGTCACATCGTTTTTTAGCCTTGATTCGTGCAGAACGCGAAGGATTTATTTCCTTAAAAGCACAACCAGATCAACAAGAAGCAATTGAATCCTTGGAACGCTTTTTTGTGAAAGGAAATGATGCCTGTGCTGAAATTGTAGCAGAAGCATGCAAAGAATCATACAAACGCTTAATGTGTCCATCGTTAGAAAATGAATTGTTGAACGAAGCAAAAGAAAAAGCAGATAAAGAAGCGATAAAAGTCTTTTCAACGAATTTACGTCAGTTGTTATTGGCGCCGCCAGTTGGTTCAAAGCGCGTTTTGGCAATTGATCCGGGATTCAGAACGGGTTGTAAAGTCGTTTGTTTGGACGAATCAGGGAATTTGTTGACCAATGCGACAATTTATCCGCATCCACCACAGAATGAAAGTTCGGCAGCACAAGGAAAAATTGCGCAATTGGTGCAAGCCTATAAAATTGAAGCGATTGCAATTGGCGATGGAACAGCAGGAAGAGAAACCGAGGCATTTATCAAAAAGACGCGTTTCGATCGAGATTTAGAAGTATACGTTGTACGTGAAGATGGCGCATCGATTTATTCAGCTAGTCCGATTGCACGAAAAGAATTCCCTGATTTTGATGTGACAGTGCGTGGTTCAGTTTCGATTGGTCGCCGATTGATGGATCCATTGGCTGAGTTAGTGAAAATTGATGCAAAATCGGTTGGCGTTGGACAATATCAGCATGAAGTAAATCAAACACAGTTGAAAGAAGCTTTGGACGATGTTGTCGTTTCATGCGTTAATACAGTTGGTGTTGATTTGAATACGGCTTCACCTTATTTATTAAGTTATGTTTCTGGACTTGGACCAACTTTAGCAGAAAACATTGTTGCTTATCGAACAGAAAACGGTGGAATTAAATCACGTGACGAATTGAAGAAAGTGAAGCGTTTGGGTGATAAAGCTTTCGAACAGGCTGCAGGATTCTTGCGCGTGCGTGATGCCGATAACCCATTGGATAATTCATCGGTTCACCCTGAAAGCTACAAATTGGTCTCGTCGATGGCGAAAAAATTGAAAGTTGATATTAAAGAAATGGTTGGTAATGAAGAATTGTTGAAGGCAATTAAGAAAACAGATTTTCCAGACATTGATGGTTATACCTTTGATGACATCATTAAAGAATTGAAAAAACCGGGTCGTGATCCGCGTAAAAAAGCGAAAGTCTTAGAGTTTGATAATTCCATTCGAACAATTGATGATTTGCGTATTGGAATGATTCTTCCTGGAATTGTTACAAATGTGACAGCCTTTGGTGCATTTGTGAATATTGGAATTAAAGAAAATGGCTTAATACACAAATCACAATTAGCTGAAACCTATGTGGAAGATCCTGCACAGTTTATTTCGTTACATGAACATGTTGAAGTTCAGGTATTAGAAGTCGACGCTTCAAGAAAAAGAGTTGGATTAAAAAGAATTATCAACTAAATTTGCTCCGCTAGGCAACCATTCTATTTTTAATCTGTACTTAAGGAAATTAAAAAGATAAATTATGAAAAAACTACTTACTATTTTAACATTGCTTTTTACAGTAATGATTAGCACAAGTTCATTTGGACAAAATTTAATTTGGACGAGTAATACGTCTTCACCAGCAGCTTGTGATGGATCAGCATACATTGATTCAAATGTTGTTGTAACTAACCAAGTTTGGGCAGGGAATGGAATGATCTATCAAACGGGTGGGAATTACATTTCTAGTTTGTGTGCAGGAACATATACATTAACGTATACGGATTTCTTTGGAAATAACGTTACTACAACGTTTACAATTGGTTCAGGAACAACTAATCCGTGTGCAGGATTGATAGCGTATGTGACAACAACAGATGCTTCAGACATGGCGACATGTGATGGAACAGCTACTGTAATGGGAGTTGGAGGAACTGCACCGTATGCTTATCAATGGTCTAATGGTCAAACTGGTGGTTCAATTGGAAATTTATGTATTGGAACGTATGATTGTTATGTTACAGATGCAAATGGATGTACTTCAAATGGCTCTGGAAATGTTGCAGATGCATCAGTAAATACACTAGATTCAGTTTTAGTATTTACAAATGTAAGTTACCCAGGAACAACAACAATAGATACATTATCGACTTCATGGATAGAAGATTGTACAATTGATTACAATGCTATCGCATCTGCAAGCATTACAAATTATGTTTATTTAACGGTTGATACAGTTATGATCACTTGGACATTAGTTGATACATTAGGAAATGTAGCTGCAACTTATAACATTCCAACGTTGATTACAAATCCAGCATCTGGTGTTTTTGCCGCTACGTTAATCGTTTTCTGTTCTCAAAAATCAATGAATTACAACACTATCGAAATTCATGATCAAATTTATTTGAACATTAGTCAAATGGGTATTACAGAAAATACTTCAAATGCAATGAATATTGTTAAACCATTCTCAAATGAAGTGAATGTGAAATTCAATGAAGCAACTTCTGGTTCAGCTGTATTAGTTGATATGAATGGAAGAACAATTGCTGAAATGAACTTCAACAATGAATCGTCAATTTCAATGAATACATTAACTGTTCAAGCAGGAACGTATTTCTTGACAATCGTTGCGAACGGTCAAACAATGACAGCGAAATTGATAAAATAATTCAATTAACATAAGATTTTAAAGGCGGTCTGACATTTTGTTGGATCGCCTTTTTTATTGTTGGACCAGCCTCAATATTAGATAAAATGCAATAAACCAATTAAAAAGCCTATCTTTGCACCTAATACAGAATTTCCTTTTGATAATACAAAGTCATTTTCTGACAACAAAATATACATGCAATTTAGTGAATTAAACATTATTCAGCCTATTCTCAAAGCGATTGAAGAAGAAGGCTACACAACACCTACACCAATACAAGAGCAAGCCATTCCGCTTGTTTTAGCTGGAAACGATTTAATGGGATGCGCCCAAACCGGTACAGGAAAAACAGCAGCATTCTCAATTCCAATTATTCAACTTTTAAGTAAGAACAAAGAATACAAAGGTAAACGTAAGATTAGAGCCTTGATTGTTACGCCAACCCGCGAACTAGCCATCCAAATTGGAGATAGTTTGAAAGCATATGGTCGTCACGCAGGTTTAGCAAGTACAGTAATCTTTGGAGGTGTAAACCAAAACAAACAAACAGGCGTACTTCAACAAGGCGTTGATATTCTAGTTGCAACACCAGGTCGATTATTGGACTTGATGATGCAAGGATTTATTTCTATACGTGACGTTGAAATCTTCGTTTTAGATGAGGCAGATCGTATGTTAGACATGGGATTTATTCACGATGTCAACAAATTAATTAAAGCATTACCAGACGAGCGTCAAAATTTATTTTTCTCAGCGACAATGGCTCCTGAGATTTTGAAATTAGCGGGTACAATCTTAAAAGATCCTGTTCGCGTAGAGGTAACACCTGTTTCTTCAACTGCTGAAATAATTCAACAATCTCTTTACTTCGTTGATAAAGGAAATAAGAATGCACTTTTGGTTGATGTTTTAAGCGAACAACCTGCAACCTCGGTATTGGTTTTTACACGTACGAAACATGGCGCAGACAAAGTGGTAAAACACTTAATGAAACATGGAATTAAATCGGACGCCATTCACGGAAACAAAAGCCAGAACAATCGTCAACGTGCTTTGAGTAATTTCAAAGACAAAACAATTCGCGTATTAGTAGCAACAGATATTGCTGCTCGTGGAATTGACGTTGAAGAAATGGAATTGGTAATCAACTTCGAACTTCCGAATATTTCAGAAACGTATGTTCACCGAATTGGACGAACAGGCCGTGCGGGAAACAAAGGAACGGCAATTTCATTCTGTGATTACGAAGAAAAAGCGTACTTGAAGGATATCGAAAAATTGATTCATACTACAATTCCTGTGGTTGAAGGACATCCTTATCCGATGGAAGTTTTTGTAATCGAGAAAAAAGAACAACGTGGCGCGCGTCCTCCAAGAAATCAAGGAGCACAAACGAAAAAACCACGTCCAACAACAGAACAAAAAGTAGATGCGGCGAAGAAGAAGGGGAAGAAGACTTGGTTCGGAAAGCGCGACAGATACTAAATTGTGTTTAAAAAAGCTTCAATATCTTCGTTGTATTCATATTTTAAAAACTCATTTACGAATGTAAACTCCGTTTTTTAAACATTTCATACGCCTAAATCTTGAAGATTTTTTGAAAACACAATCATAAAGGATAAATGAAAGGAATGACGAAAGTTGTTCCTTTTTTAGTTACGATAAATGAATCCATTTTCCACAACCAAACCATTTTCTACATTCGATGTGTACAAGGAACCTGTTCCTAATCCTTGAGGAAGATTGTTAGAATATTCAGCCGTTAATTGACAAATGGCAGATAATCCTATGTTTGATTCTAAGGCTGAGGTCATCCACCAGGGAATTGAGCGTTCTTCAGCGAGTGAAATCCATTCTTGCGTTCCAGAAATCCCACCATGCAAACTTGGCTTCAGAATAATGTATTGCGGTTGAATAGTTTCTAATAATTCAATTTTCAACTTGCGATCATTGATTCCAATCAATTCTTCATCCAAAGCAATTGGAGTAGGAGTAGAAGAGCAAAGTTTGTGCATTTCGTTCCATTGTCCAGCTTTAATTGGTTGTTCAATCGAATGGATTTCTAATTCCGCTAATTGTTCCAAGACTTTTACAGCTTGATGAGGTTCAAAAGAACCATTTGCGTCAACACGCAGTGTAATTTCCGTTGCGGAATAATTTTTCCGAATCGAGTGCAAAAGTTCTAGCTCCTTTTCAAAGTCGATTGCACCAACCTTCATTTTTATAGTTGAGAATCCTTCCGAAAGTTTCGCATCAATTTGCTCCTTCATGAAATCTTCACTTCCCATCCAAATGAGTCCATTGATCGGTAGTTTGCGTTTTCCAGAATAGAAAGCATTGTTGAAAATGATGCCTAAACCTCCATTTTTTAAATCTGCCAAAGCACATTCATAGGCAAAACGAATAGAGGAATTTGTAGTGAGAATTGTTTGAATTGAATCGTGATCATCTTTTTTCACTGCTTCGCAAAATGCTTGAATCGTGGATTCAAAACTTGTAACATCGACAAATTCAGCAGAAAGTCCTTCAATGATGGAAATTTCACCTTTCCCAACGATTGAATCTTTTTCTAGGGAAAGAATCCAACTGTTTTTAATGTTCATCACGCCACGACTTGTGCCTGCTGGGCGTTTGAAGGTGAGTGGGAAATGGGTCACGTTTGCTTTCATTTTAGAAAATAAAATTATTTCATTAATTACAACATTACAACATTACAACTTTGCAACATTACAACTTTGCAAATTAACAATGTTGCTAATAACTCCCGAAAACAGTGGCTTACAAGCGGGTATTTACCCTATCATCAACCCAACCGAGGTCAAAATCGCAACAGCAAAAGTTGATAAAGCTACTTTTTTCAATTCAGGATCAAATTCTTTAGGATCTTTTGTTGCCATTACTTTTCGAACATGCAACAACAACAACACAAATGGAACCAATCCGATAAATGCCATTGGATGATTTTGTTGTGTAATAAATACAATGTGACAAACCAACGCGCCAAGTACTAATAAGGTATGATACATTTTTGCCAAATTCGCGCCCATCATCACAACCAATGTTCGCTTGTTTGATTTTTCGTCATTGGCTCTGTCGCGCATGTTGTTCAAGTTCAATACGGCCGCACTCAGCAATCCAATACTAGAAGCAGGTAATAGCAAATTCCAATCGATCGTTTTAGAAAATAAAGGATAAACGCCTATCACGCTTACAATTCCGAAGAACAAAAACACCATGATGTCGCCGAAGCCATTGTAACCGTAAGCCTTTTTACCAACTGTATAAGTGATTGCAGCCAAAACACATGCAATTGCTAGTCCAATATAAAACCAAACAATTCCTTGAGCTAAATCCTTTGTCCCAACAAAAATTAAACTTCCCGCTAATACAAAACTTAAAATCGCGGTTCCAATCACAGCATTTCGCATTTCTATTTTAGAAATAACACCAGATTGAACTGAACGCATTGGGCCAATTCGCTCCGCATTATCCGTTCCTTTTAATGAATCACCTAAATCATTGGCTAAATTGGACAGAATTTGAAATGTAATTGTGGTGAACATCGCAAGGGCGAAAATGACCCAATCCCAATGACCGTTGAATTTTGCAATAAACGATCCCAGAATAATTCCGGATAAAGAAAGAGGTAAGGTGCGCAAACGCAATGCTTTTACCCAAGCTTGTGATTTTGTCATAACACAAATGTACTTTAAGAAATTAGAAAAACCATTGTTCTTTGTTAACAAAGATATTTTTAAAAAGTTCTGCATACATAATAAAAATAATGTAAATTCGAAGAATGGAACACGAAGTAAAGAGACCAGTTTTATGCGAAATGTTGGGAATTGATTTTCCAATTATTATGGCGCCAATGTTCTTGGTGTCCAATGAAAAGATGGTAATTGAGGCTATTAAAGCGGGAATTACTGGAGCCATTCCAGCATTGAATTATAGAAATACGGACGAACTTAGAAAAGCGATTCAATTCATTAAATCAGAGGTGAAAGGACCATTTGGAATTAATTTAATCGTTAATAAATCGAATTTCTTATACAAGGAACAACTACAAGTTTGTTGCGAAGAAAAAATTGATTTCATAATAACCTCACTTGGTTCACCTGAGGAAACCATTCGCGAAGCACACAACGCAGGAGTGAAAGTATTTTGTGATGTTACGGATGTCAATTATGCAAAAAAAGTTGAAAGCTTGGGTGCGGATGCTGTAATTGCTGTGAACAAAGAAGCGGGTGGCCACGCAGGTAATATTCCTTTTTCTGAACTTATTCCGCAATTAGTGAAATCGGTAAAAATTCCGGTAATATCTGCTGGTGGAGTTGGAACAGGAAAGCAAATCAAGCAAATGGTGAAATTAGGAGCAGAAGGACTTTCGATGGGAAGTATTTTTATTGCCTCTACTGAAGCTGGTGTTTCTCAAGAATACAAACAAGCCTGTGTCGATTTCGGCGCAAAAGATATTGTAATGACGACCAAATTATCAGGAACGCCTTGTTCTGTTATCAATACGCCGTATGTTCAGAAAATCGGAACGAAACAAAATTGGTTAGAACGTTTATTAAATAAGAACAAACGTTTGAAAAAATGGGTCAAAGCACTTGTGTTCTTGAAAGGAATGAAAAGTTTACAAAAAGCAGCATTCAGTTCTACTTATAAAACAGTTTGGTGTGCAGGTCCATCGATTGAATATGTAAATGCAATTCGACCGATTCAAGAAATTGTTCAACAATTAAAAGATGAATACAATGCCAGCTAAAGAAATCTCCTTGAGAAAAATGCGTTGGATGTTGTTTTTGCTTGGATTGGTGAAAATACCAATTGTCGGTTTTGTGCGTCCTCGATTAATTACAATAGATGACGAGACAGTACGCGTTAAAATCAAATTGCGTCGTCGAACAAAAAATCACTTGAAATCGATGTACTTTGGAGCATTGGCTGTTGGCGCTGATGTCGCTGGTGGAATTCATGCATTTTACTTCGCTGAAAAAGCAGGTTCGAAAGTTTCATTTGCATTTAAAGGAATGAAAGCTGATTTTATTAAACGTGCAGAAAGTGATATTCTTTTTGAAAGTAACGAAGGATTATTGGTGAAACAGGCGATTGAACTTAGTAAATCATCAGGTGAACGAGTGAATCAAACCATTCAAGTGAAAGCGATAGATCAAAACCAAGAAGTTGTTGCAACCTTTGAAATGATCGTTTCTGTTAAGTGCAGATAAATAGGAATTCAACAAATCAAGCGTTAAGGGCTTAATTTATCAGTTCTAAAAGTTAACTTTGGACCAAATTAGTAATTATGCGTTTGATATCTGCTTTAGAATTGCACGATGCAATGAAAAAAGGAAACGAATTTGAAATCATCGATATTCGTGAGTCTTATGAATATGATTTAGCGAATATTTGTTCGAAACATATCCCAATGGGTGAGATTAATCAGCGAATTGATGAACTTCCAAAAGACAGAAACATTGTTGTGATGTGTCGTTCAGGAAAACGTGCAGAAGCAGTTGCTAATTTATTAATGACAGATTATTCTTTATCCAACGTTTATATTTTGGATGGCGGAATTTTGGCTTGGAAAGAAAATATTGACAATACACTTGATTTAGACTGAAATGGTAGAATTATTCAAACATTTATTTAATTTAGATTTTGAATGGATTGTAAGTAATTACAGTGATTCAATTTACGTAGTATTGTTTTTGGTGATTTTCATTGAGACTGGATTGGTGGTGATGCCATTTTTACCTGGTGACTCCTTGTTATTTATGGCAGGAATGTATGCGAATTCGAAAATAGATCCGTTGAATTTAAGTTACTTATTATTTTTCTTAAGTATTGCTGCAGTATTGGGTGACAATATTAACTATTGGATCGGAAGACGTATTGGTTTAGGAGTTTTTGAATGGAAAATCCGCGGACGTCAATTGGTAAAAGAAAGCTATTTGAAGAAAACAGAAGACTTCTTTGAGAAAAGAGGAGTTTTTGCAATTATCATGGCGCGTTTCGTTCCGATTGTTCGAACATTCACACCTTTTGCAGCTGGAGTTGGAAAAATGAATTACCGAAAGTTCTTATTGTTTGATATTATCGGTGGAGTGCTTTGGATCTGTTCAATGACATTAGCGGGATATTTCTTGGGAGAAATAAAATGGATCAAAGACAACAATGAAAAAGTTGTGTTAGGAATCATCTTTATTTCTGTTTTACCAATGCTAATTAGTGTAATCAAATCGAAAATGGCAGCAAAAAATGCGTAGATTCGGTTTGTTAGGTAAAACCCTAGGTTATTCTTTTTCCAAGAAATTCTTCGAAGTGTATTTTGAGAAACATGCAATTGAAGCCCAATTCGATAATTTTGAAATAGATTCAATTGAAAAAGTTTCTGACGTTTTTCAAGAAAATTTATCGGGTTTAACAGTTACAATTCCTTATAAAGAAGCAATCATTCCTTTTTTAGATGAATTATCAGACGAAGCAAAGGCTATTGGCGCTGTAAATGTTGTTCAATTTAAAGGAGGAAAAAGGATAGGTCACAATACGGATGCTTTCGGATTTCACCAATCGATTAAACCATTTTTGACATTTCAGCATGAACGTGCATTGATCTTAGGGACTGGTGGCGCTTCAAAAGCGGTTGCACATGTTTTTAAATCTCTTGGAATAGATGTGATTTATTGCTCACGAAACCCAAAAGGTCCAAAAGAATTTTCATACGATTTGTTAAATGAACACATGGTGAAGGCGTGCAAGGTGATTGTAAATTGTACTCCGCTTGGAACATTTCCTAATACAGATGAATACATTAAATTACCTTTTGAGCACTTAACGTTAGAACATTTGGTAGTGGGTTTGGTATACAATCCTCCAAAGACGACCTTTTTATTGAAAGCTCAGGAAAATGGAGCAACTATATTAAATGGTGAATCAATGTTGAAAGAGCAAGCGTTAAAAGCTTGGTCAATCTGGAATGAAAAAGAATAATGCCTTTTATTCGCTGATTTTTATTCTTAAGTTTCCTTTATCTTTGTTTCATGTCAACACTTCAAGAATTGATAGCTCAAGGTGAGCATGTACAGCAAGATTTTAAATTTCGCATCGACGATCAAAAAAAGATTGCACGAACATTATGTGCTTTTGCTAATACAAAAGGTGGACGCTTATTAATAGGAGTGAAGGACAATCGAAAAGTAGCAGGCTGCAATCCAGAAGAAGAATTTCACATGATTGAAGGCGCTGCGCAATTGTTCTGTCAGCCGGAAGTGAAGTTTACGTCAAAAGTGTGGCAAGATGATTTTCGTTTGGTCTTGGAAATTAATGTTGAGCCTTCTGATATAAAACCGCACAAGGCGAAAGATGATGAGGGACGATGGAAACCATATGTGCGAATTGAAGATCATACGACAGCGGCAAACAAGATTCTTGAAAATGTTTGGAAGGAACAAAAGAAGTTACAAGCTCGTCCGGAGAGATTTGATGACGAAGAATTATCTATTTTGCGCTTGATTCGAGAAGAAGGGATGATTACATTAAGTAAATTGTATCGAAAAGCGAATTTACCACTCAGAAAAGTTGACCGACTGATCGTTTTATTCATTTGTTGGGATTTGGTCGAAATGATTTTTCAAAGTGATGGCACTTTTTATAGAATTAAGGAAATAGGGGAATAGCAAAGGAAATTTGCTTCTATTTCAAGAATTTACGTTTCTTAAAATTTCATAAAATCAAACAAAATCCGATTTTTTGTGTTATATTTAGAAATATTTTAAATAAGCACACACAAATGGGAAGACCAGCGACAAAGCCAGCAAGATTGCGTAACGGATTTTACATTGAAGTTAAAACACAAGGAAGTAGTGCCATTTTAGTTAGAAGAGACACGAAAGAACAAATGCTTCTTGCTGCAGAAGATTACGCACGAACAAAGTTCGTTACAATTCGCGGAGAAATGCGAAATGATAAATGGGTAGAATGTTAAAACTTAAATAAAAGGTCTTCGTAAGAAGGCCTTTTTTATTTTTGTCCTATGAATAACTATTTAAAATTCTTAGAAGGTAAAGCACGTTTCTCTGCTTGGTTGATTGTCCTTTTTGTTTCCTTATTGTTTGTCCCTTTATTATTGACTTCTGATTATAAGGTGTTGGCCAAAATAATTGGTGTTACAATTGTCGTTTTGTTTTCTGTAGCCTTATGGTTTTGGAGAACGCAAACTATAAGAAGTTTAAAAAAACAAGCTCGCATTAAATTAAATCTAAATGATCGTTTTTGGTTGAATGAACACATACCTTATTATAAGGCGTTGTCGAAATCGAATAAAATTATCTTTGAAGATCGTCTAGGTTTGTTCCTTGCTGAAATCAGAATTACTGAAATCGGAAAAGAAATACCAGAAAAAGAAACGTGTCTATATGTTGCAAGTTCTGCGATTATCGCTTTTTGGGGATTGCCTTATTGGAATTATGGAGAATTAACAGAAGTCTTGGTTTATCCGAAAGACTTTAATGAATCAAATGAGATTGTCGACAATGGGTATCTTCAAGGTAAGGTTCACCATGGAGGCTTAATGGATTCAACTATGATTCTTTCATTGGAATCACTTATTAAAGGATTCAAAAATTTGGATGGACACAATGTGGGGATTCATGAGTTCTCACATTTAATAGATAAGAATGATGATGTTATTGATGGTGTGCCAGGGTTGTTTTCAATTGATGATCAGAATTTATGGAATGAATTAATTGAAACAGAATTGAGAAAACGTATCAAGCAAAACAAAATAGATAATTACGCATATACGGGTAAAACTGAGTTTTTCGCAGTAATTATGGAATATTACAGAGAAACACCAGAAAAATTAGAAAGACATTTCCCGGAAATTTATGCAATTCTGAAGAGGAACTTACCGAATTAGTTCAATGAATTGGGGGCTTTCTTAAAAATAATCAAAAAAAAGTTCGGGTATTAATTGATGCTTTATCAGTGAGTTAGAGTAGGAGATTAATATTTTTCAAAAAAAGATTGTTCAAAACGCTTGTTTAAATAAAAAGAGTGTCTATCTTTGCACCCCGCTTACAACGGTAAGAGGAAATAAGATTGAAAGAAAGGTAACAAAATTGGAGCTTAAGGAGTAGAAGAAGTTTCAGATGAGTCGAAAAGAGGAGTTTGAAAAAAAATCGAAAAAAAATTAAAAAAAGCTTGCGAGATTAAAATAAGTGCTTACCTTTGCACTCCCAAATCAAACGAGACACGGGAAGATAAATAAAAAGAAAAGGCGATTAGAACAACGGTTCGAAAGTTATTAAGATTAGAAAGTTTGAAAAGACAGAAAGATCGCAAAAGAGTTCTTTGAAAGATTGAGAAATAAGGAAACAGCGTAAGAATTAAATTAAACTAAGCCACAACAAAATTCACAGTTTTTTACAACGGAGAGTTTGATCCTGGCTCAGGATGAACGCTAGCGGCAGGCCTAACACATGCAAGTCGAGGGGCAGCATAAAACAAGCTTGCTTGTTTGGTGGCGACCGGCGCACGGGTGCGTAACGCGTATGCAACCTACCCTGTACTGGGGGATAGCCCGGAGAAATTCGGATTAAGACCCCATAGCACTTAAGAATGGCATCATTCATAAGTTAAAGGTTACGGTACAGGATGGGCATGCGTCCCATTAGCTAGATGGTAAGGTAACGGCTTACCATGGCAACGATGGGTAGGGGGCCTGAGAGGGTGGTCCCCCACACTGGTACTGAGACACGGACCAGACTCCTACGGGAGGCAGCAGTGAGGAATATTGGTCAATGGGCGCAAGCCTGAACCAGCCATGCCGCGTGAAGGATGAAGG
>CAJAVU010000044.1 GCA_903945495.1 uncultured Flavobacteriales bacterium
AAGATTCATTGTCTTGCTTTAATTTTTGATTTTCATTGAACCACTCCTGTTTTTCTTTGTCAAATTTTGCAGAACCAAATTCTTTTCCAATTGCAAAGGATGCTCCAATCACCACTACTAATACACCCCAGAAATATAGATTTTTTAACAAAGCAATAATTTTATTATCTGAACTTTCGTTGTTATTCATGACTTCAGCATTGTTTCCTAAAATTTCTAAGCCGTGATTATTTATTTCAGAAATGTATCCCGTCAAATATTGCTGGGCTTGTGTAATGCCCCGTTGACGTTGTCTCGCTTGTAAATCCGCTCCTGCCATCGGAGCTAATATCATATAATTAATACTCTCAATGCTTTCAACCTTTCTTTCATGAGATAGAGGAAAAATACGTCTAAGTAAATCACATGTGCTGTCAGTCCAAACAATTGGGTCAAAACCAGGAAGATTCAGTTCTTGAATTTTCTGATTGATAAAATTAATTGCTTCTTGTACATTCATATATTCTTGATTTTAGGTTGCAGCTAACGTTTTCGGGCCTGGCGGCGTGCCGAACTTTTTAAAGTAAACCCAGATTCGAAGTTAAATTATTTTCTTACATATAAACTGTTTTTCGAAGAAAGAACTGAGGCATGTAGCTTGACCCGTGTTATGCACAGCCTAAATTCTATTCTATTTGCTCTACTTTTAATGTTACACTTTCCTCTGGATTTCCTGTATAAAGTAATTTTATCAAATTCATTTTATTTTCATCGAAGTAATTCAATTCATCCGAAGCCCACTTATATCGTTTTGTTTCATAAATATCATGGAATTCAACCGAAACAAGATATTCAGAAGAATTTTCAGAATAGTCATTTGCTTTAGGTAATGGGATTTTTATTTTTTTCAACTCAGAATATGTTCCGTAAAACACCACATACGTACTATTTATTAAAATCAGTATCTTCTTATCTCCATAATGGAATTTGTTTCTTGTTTCAAGATCAATAGACACCTTCTTATGTACAGGAAATGTGTCAACTTGTATGTTTGTGTTTTTAAAGTCAATATTTTGAATTCTATCTGAAATTGCCGAACTACATGATGAAAGTGTAAAATAAAGTAGAGCAAAAATTAATAATATCTTATATGTCATATTACTCTGTGTTTTCGGGAGTGGATGGTTGTGCATAACGTTTTCGGGCTTGGCGAAGGTGGCGATTTTCACCACAAATGTTGATGCGGAGAACCAAACTTTGATTAACCACAAATGTGTCTGCGGAGCACTGAACCGCCACTTTTGCCAAACCCGTGTTATGGCTTCGTTTTTCTTATTTGTATATGTTCATTATGTTATAAAATATTCCAATTGTAGAGTAGTAAGGATATAGTTCATTAGGAGTTTCTTTTACTTTAAGTATAGTTGGGAAATCGCTTGAAACTTTTATTCCAAATTTATGTCCGTGTCCTTTACTGTCTAGTGCGGTAAAAACGACTTCACCTATAAATCCAAATTTAAAGTAATTTGTTGGTAAAGTTTTACCTCGTGCATCCAAGTTGTCGGGATTGTCAAGTTTTTGCGTTAATGGAGTTGCAGCATAAACACCAGCATTAAATTCAATTGCTCTATAAAAGTTGTTTTTAACAGTGTTGTACTTTAGAGGACTTCTAAAACCAAATTGAATTGGTATTTGCAAATAACCTGAATAGAGCCTTAGGTTAGAGCCAACACTATCCGTTAGATTTGCAGTTCTACTTAACATATTAATACCCGTTTTTAGTGTCCAAATACTGTTATTTTCTTTGTCTTTAAATAACCAACCATAATTGAAACTTGCATCAATTGTCGGTAAATAGTTGTTTTTCTGAAAATTATATTGACCTTTTGAAGTGTTGAATACAGTGTGATTTGTGTTCACTCTAGTTCCATTAACTGAAAGCCCAATTTCATAGAAATTTTTGTAATTCAATAAAGGGTCAGTTTGCAGATTTTCTTGAGCTGTCACGTTGAAAGCTGTCAAAGAAAATCCTAAAATAATTGTCCAAGTTTTGTTTTTCTTTTTCATATTATGTTGTTTTTAAATGTGCCATAACTTATCTATAACCGCTTTTTTTTGAGGCTTATATCTCAAATGGAGCGGATAACCCTCGTATTGTGAGGGCTACTAAAATTACAATTTATTTTAATTTCTTTTGCTTTTTCTCTCCTATTTGCCGAAAATTTTCAGAGGATATAATCGTTTTTCCCGTTTTTTTCTCCAATTCCTTGCGCGCATTTCCTGCAACCTCACCACCTTGTTTAGCAACTTTCTTGTTTTCTATGAATCCTGTTGGATTCTGCGTCTTTACAATTGCAGTTGTAGAGGCTTCACCTAACATTGAAAAGATTAATTCGAGATCCGACATATGATCACGGAGGTTTTCTCTCTTCAAACTTTTTACTTCTTTGTATTCAGCAGGTGTTAATCCAAATGTTGACTTAGATATTTGAGCCGTTAATATCGCATATTCTTTATGGGCTTTTACCCCTCTTTGAGACCATTCATCGGTAAGTTCCTCTCGAATTGCTATACTCCGCATTCTTTTTTCAATCCATTCCTCCGAATATCCTTTAAGCTTATAGGTTTCTCTCGTTCGTTGAATTGCTAATTCTGGATTTTCAATTTCATCAATTCGTTCAGAACCAACTTGTGCCAGCCAACGTTTGAATGGTTCAGCCTTTGGTGAAGGAATGGATTGAATGATGCGCAATAAACCTTTCGAATCCGAACACCCCATTTTTTGAAGGCCTCCTTTCGTTTCAACTTTAAGGGTAGGTACAAATTGTACCCATCCTTTTGAAAGTTCTGAATCCCTCATGCGCATGCGTTTAATATATTGCTTTGGATCTTTACTGTCTGTGAGTATTGCTATCACATCCTCCACAACAAAATACCACTTCTCTTCTGTTTCATTCCAAATAGAACGGATGTTCTTGCTGTCAAATAATTTTATAGTATTCATTAGTTAAATATAAGGTTTAATTTAATTCCAAATCGTCAAATGGACTTCGTATGTTTTGAATTTGCTTCGTACTAACATGTGTGTAAATCTCAGTGGTTTTACTGCTTTTGTGTCCCAATAAATCTTGAATGTATCTTAAATCAGTGCCACTTTCTAGTAAATGTGTAGCAAAACTGTGTCTCAACCAATGCATGGTTGCTGGTTTGTCAATCTTGGCTTTGAAAAGCGATTTTTTAAATACATTTTCTAAACTTTTCTCACTGTATTTACCACCATTTTGACCTTCAAAAAGATAATGTTTTGGTTGATAGCACTTGTAATAATCACGCAATAAAATCAGAATTTTAGGTGATAATGGTACGATTCTGTCTTTTTTTCCTTTCGCCATTCGAATAACTACAACCATTCTTTTTGAATCAATGTCAAGCTTAGTTAAATTCAATAATTCACTCCTCCTTAAACCACAAGAATAAATCATTGATAACATGGCGCGATGTTTTAAATTATAGGGTGCGTCAAGAATTCTCTTCACCTCCTCCTTACTCAACACATTCGGCAGCGTTTTCTCCTTTTTCGGACGATGAACCAATTCCACATCAAACTTTGTCTGATGCATCGAACGGTAAAACAACTTAATACCATTCACTACTTGATTCTGGTAGGAAGATGAAAAATTGTTCTTTAGTATGTAATTGTTGTTGAAATCAATTAAATCTTCGTTTTCAATTTCTTCGACCTGCTTCGACGAAAAATACCGCAGAAAAATGGCCAATGTATCGGTATACACTTTAATGGTGTTTGGACTGTAACGCCTGGATTGCAACCAGTTCCGAAATGCTTCCAAGTCCTGTTGTTTTTGCTCGCTAAGAGGTAGTAGAAAATCAGAAGGTTGTAATTGTTTTCTTTTTCGTTCAACGGAAGCTAAAGGAAAACTCACTGTTTCTATTTTGGCGATGCCTTCAAACAATGGACGCAATTCATCCAAGCCAATGGAACGCGTTTCAAATACCCATGCGCGTTCTGTTGCATCCCAGCGTGAGAAAGGTAAGTCTCTAAAAATGGTATAAATTTGTTTGTTAAACGAAAACGTGGCGTAATAATACGTTTTCAAGCCAATTTCTTGGCGGTTTAGGTTTATAATCGGTATCATCTTAAAATAATTTTCACTTTAAGTTAGTGAAAAAGTTGATTTATGAAACTCAGTTTCGCAAAATTCTGTGTATCCAACAGGAAACCAAAATATGACACTTTGTGATTTTTCTACCACAGAGTAGCAGAGGTCACAGAGAAAAGAAGAACTCCCAAAATCAGCATCATCGTCCTTAATCAAAATAGATAGTATACGTAGAATTTTCATAAGCAGAGTCGCAATGAAACTTATATATTTAACATCTGGTAACAGGGTTTATATTGAATTTTGTGCAATAGCATTCGTAGGATTCAATGATTAATTTCAAAATGATCAAGTAACTTTTTTAATTCTTTGTTCTCTGTGCCTATCACTTCGTGGCTGCTCCGCGGTGTGGTGAAAATTTATAAACAAGCAACGTGCTCTCTCCGCGTCCTCTTTTCTCTCCGCCACTCCGCGTTAAAACCTTTCCTTTCCCTATCAATCAAATTGATTTAACTATCACTACAATTTATACGCGCCCTTCTTCTGAAATGCTTAAATTTATATCAACCAAAATAATTCAACATGAGCGTATTTGACATAGATATGATTCGCAAGGTGTATGAAACATACCCTGAACGCATCGCAGCAGCGAGAAAAGTGGTGGGAAGACCACTTACATTATCCGAAAAGATTCTTTACACACATTTATGGGATGGAAATCCTACAACAGCCTTCGGTCGAGGGAAATCGTACGTAGATTTTGCTCCCGATCGCGTGGCTATGCAAGATGCAACTGCTCAAATGGCCTTATTGCAATTCATGCAAGCTGGTAAAAAGCAAGTAGCAGTGCCTTCAACTGTGCATTGTGATCACTTGATTCAAGCGAAAATTGGCGCAACAGCGGATTTACAGCGTTCATTCAATGAAAACAACGAGGTATTTAACTTCTTATCATCAATTTCAAACAAATATGGTATCGGATTCTGGAAGCCAGGTGCAGGAATCATTCACCAAGTGGTGTTAGAGAATTACGCCTTCCCAGGAGGAATGATGATCGGAACAGATTCGCATACGGTGAATGCCGGCGGATTGGGAATGGTAGCCATCGGAGTTGGTGGTGCTGATGCTGTTGATGTTATGGCAGGAATGGCGTGGGAATTGAAATTCCCGAAGTTGATAGGCGTGAAATTGACAGGAAAATTAAACGGTTGGACTTCATCAAAAGATGTGATTCTAAAAGTGGCAGATATCTTAACTGTGAAAGGTGGAACTGGAGCAATTGTTGAATATTTCGGTGAGGGCGCTCAATCGCTGTCGTGTACAGGAAAAGGTACCATTTGTAACATGGGTGCTGAAATCGGTGCAACAACATCAACCTTTGGTTACGATGATTCAATGCGCCGCTATTTAACAGCAACTGGACGAAAAGAAGTGGTAGAGGCAGCGGATAAAATCGCAGAACATTTAACAGGTGATGCAGAAGTGTATGAAAATCCGTCGAACTATTTTGATCAATTGATTGAAATTAACCTTTCAGAATTGGAACCGCATGTAAACGGACCTTTTACACCAGATCGTGGAACACCAATTTCTAAGTTAAAAGCAGAAGCCATTGCAAACGAATGGCCGCTGAAAGTAGAATGGGGATTGATTGGTTCATGCACGAATTCATCGTATGAAGACATGGCGCGTGCTGCATCGATTGTTGAACAAGCTGTGGCACATGGAATCACTCCGAAAGCAGAATTTGGAATCAATCCAGGTTCAGAACAAGTGCGCTACACAATTGAACGCGACGGAATCATTTCAACCTTTGAGAAAATGGGAACGAAAGTGTTTACCAATGCGTGTGGACCGTGTATCGGACAATGGGATCGAGCAGGAGCAGAGAAGCAAGAGAAGAATACAATTATTCACTCGTTCAACCGTAATTTTTCGAAACGTGCGGATGGAAATCCAAATACACATGCGTTTGTAACGTCACCAGAAATGGTTGCAGCGATTGCAATTGCAGGAGATTTAGGTTTTAATCCTTTAACCGATACATTGACCAACGATAAAGGCGAACAAATAAAATTCGAACCACCGCATGGAGATGAATTGCCTCGTAAAGGTTTTGCAGTGGATGACAACGGTTATCAAGCACCAGCGGAAGATGGAAGTGAAGTTACAATTGCTGTAGCCCCGGATTCTTCACGTTTACAATTATTAGAGAACTTCCCAGCGTGGAATGGAAAGAATATCATGGGTGCGAAATTGTTGATCAAAGCAAAAGGAAAATGTACGACCGATCATATTTCGATGGCTGGACCGTGGTTGCGTTACCGTGGACACTTGGACAATATTTCAAACAACATGTTGATTGGAGCCGAAAATGCATTTAACGGAAAAGCAAATGCCGTTACGAATCAGTTAACTGGAGAATTGGGCGAAGTGCCAGCCATACAACGCGCTTATAAAGCCGCAGGAATTCCTTCGATTGTTGTGGGAGATCACAATTATGGCGAAGGTTCTTCACGTGAACATGCGGCAATGGAACCGCGTCACTTAGGCGTTTGCGCCGTAATCGTAAAATCATTTGCACGTATCCATGAAACTAACTTGAAGAAACAAGGAATGTTGGGATTAACGTTTGCGAATGAAAATGATTACGATAAAATCAGAGAAGACGACACCTTTAATTTCACTGATTTAGAAGCCTTTGCTCCAGGAAAACCATTGTCGTTGGAATTGGTTCATGCCAACGGATCAAAAGAAACTATTCTGTTAAATCATTCATACAATAATTCTCAAATCGAATGGTTCAAAGCGGGTTCTGCCTTGAATTTGATTAAGATGATGGAGAACTAACTAAATACAAAATGAATAGGAAGCTCCCGTCTTTTTGAGTCGGGAGTTTTCTATGGCATAAAAATTGAAAGCCGCTAAGTCTAGCAAATGAAAATCATGAAACATCTATTTCTCCTTCTTGCACTTTTTTTTACGATGAAAAGTGTTGCTCAAATTGGTCAAGCGGATAAACCTTTTCGCGTTCAGACATACGTCGGTGGTCCATCGATGTTGAAATTGGCGTTTAAGTTTTCAAATCAATTTCAAGACAAGGTAAATTATCAAGGAAAACCTGGAATGGGAATCGAAGTTGGGTATAAATTATTTGATTGGTTGTCGCTGGGTATCGATATGAACTATCGTTATGGTCAAATTGATTTTACGGTGGAAGATTCAACTTTTTTTCAAGAAATTGATGACAAATGGAACATTGATTTAAGCGGATTTGATCCGTTTGGTCACTACGTTATGAAAGTTCCACGCTTCAGAACAACGATTTTAGCCAATTTCCATGTGTTGCCAGCTGAAAGTCGTTCAGATTTGTACTTCACGCTTGGAATTGGATTTAACAAAGTGAGAGCGCGTTTGTATTTAGACGATAACTTGATTGATTTCAGCAAACGTTTGGGCACAATTTCAATGCCGCTTGCGTATCGAATGTCAGCTGGATATTCCTATCATTTTACTGAAAACATTGGTGTTTTCACTGAAGTCGGTTTGGGTGGTCCACTGTTAAGTGCAGGACTAACAGCGCGATTCTAATTTATTTGATCCACATCAGTTTTTCCTTTTCCACTTTCATTCGGATGAATCCAAAGGAAACGGATAAGTTTTCACCGTCCATCGATTCAACAGTTCCACTTTGTTTGGTAGAAATGAGTTTTACGGTTGATCCGATTTGAATTTTGTGGCGTTTATACGGATCTTCTTCTGGCTTAACGAATTTTATTTTTTTAGGACGTTTTGCATTGGCTTCCGCTTTCAATTTTTCAGAAAGTTTTAGATCTTCAATTTTCGCCTTTTCAACAGCAAGATATTTCGTGATTTCACCTAAAAGCACTTGATTGGCATCTTTTCTGCGTGATTTAGTTACATAACGATCTACGAAACCAAGCATTTTCTTACCAGCATTTAGGTACTTATTGTCGCGTTCAATTGTACTTTGTTGCACACGTAATTTATCCTCGTAACGTTGTTTGCGGTCAAGGAAATCTTCTTTGGCCGATTGTGCTAAGGCTTGCGCCTCAATGTGTTCCTTGTTTAAGCGTTCGAGATAGGTTTTTTCTTTTTGTAATTCACTGAGCAAACGATCCATTTTCACTTTTCGTTCATCCAATCGCGTTTTAGCCTCTTCAATTAAACCAATCGGAATTCCATTGATTTGTGCAACTTCGAATGTGAACGAACTTCCTGGTTGTCCAATCGAGAATTTATACAACGGTTCCAATGTTTCTGTGTCAAACAACATACAACCATTGACCGCATTTTTCAGTTGATCTGCTTTTAATTTGATATTGGAATAATGCGTTGTAATAACTCCAAAACTCTTGCGGTTGTATAATTCTTCAAAGAATACTTCCGCTAAAGCGCCTCCTAAATCAGGATCTGAACCAGTTCCAAATTCATCCAATAAAAGCAATGTTCGCTTGTTTGAAACCTCCAAGAAATGTTTCATGCGTTTCAAACGATAGGAATAAGTACTTAATTCATTTTCAATCGATTGATTATCGCCAATATCCGTCAAAATTTGTTGAAAGAAACACATCTTACTATTCGAATTCACTGGAACCAATAAGCCTGATTGCAACATCAATTGAAGTAGACCAATTGTTTTCAACGTGATACTTTTTCCACCTGCATTCGGACCAGAAATGACCAACATTCGGGAAAACTTATCCATTCGAACATATTGCGGAAGTGTTTTCTTTTTAAGCGCTTTATTGTTTTTCCAAAGAATTGGATGATAAGCATTGATTAATTCGATGTGTGTATCGGATTCAATTCCAGGTAAAACGCAATCCAATTCAATCGCTAAACGCGTTTTTGCATTGACGAAATCCAATTGTGTAAGAATCGATTGATACGCTTGAATCAAAGGTAGAAAGACAGCAATTTCTTTTGTTAACGCTTGAAGAATACGGTAAATTTCTTTGCGTTCATCATCAAGTAGTAATTCTAACTCGTTGTTCAGTTCGATATTGACTTGTGGCTCTATAAACGTTAAACTTCCAGTTTTGCTCGAACCAACAACAGTTCCTGAAATTTTGCGCTTATGCGTAGAAAGAATTGTTAATACACGTCGATCATTTACAAACGCTTCTTTTGTATCACCAAGCACATTTTCTTTAACTAATCGGCGTATTTCCTTATCAAAGTTGCGATTAATTTGATTGCGGACCGTTTTTATCTTCTGACGAATTTCGTACAATAATTTTGAAGCGTCATCTTTTACATTTCCAGCACGATCAAAGACTTTTTCGATTGCATCAATTATTTCTGTTGTGAAATAAGCACTCTCAAACAAATTAGAAAGAAGGGGATATTCCTTTTCGCGCTTATTGAAGAAATAAATTAGACTATTCACCAATTCAGATGCACGTGAAATACGAATATAACCCTCAAGTGAAAGAACAGAATTCTTAATTCCCAATAAGCGAAGTTCAATTTGTAGCTCTTCAAAATCTAGTGCTGGAAAGGATTCTCCATCATTTCGAATGGACAACAATTCATTGACTTTCTTCAAATCGAGTTCTATGGAAGGGAAGTGATTGGAAGGACTTAACGAAGCCAATTTTTCTTTAGCCGTAGGTCCAACACCATATTCCACCAACCATTCTCGAATCGTTGAAAATTCTAAGTCATGAAGTGTTTGCTCATCGAATTGTTGCATGCTACAAAAGTAATTAAATGAATTGAGTGTTTTATAGAATCCGAAGATTATAGCACTCTTCCCAAAGTATATGAACAGAAAAAATGTATTTTTGTTTCTATGAAAATGATATCTTTTAACGTTAACGGTATTCGTGCAATCACTCAAAAAAGTTTTATTGAGGATATGCAAAAGGTGGATGCCGATATAATTTGTTTACAAGAAACAAAAGCAACGGTCGATCAAGTGAAAGAAGCAGTTGCTGCGCTAGGTGAATACCATGTGTATGCGAATGAAGCAGAAAAGAAAGGGTATTCAGGAACCGCAATTTTGACCAAACATCAGCCAATCTCTGTGACGTATTACATTGGTAAGGAAGAACATGATAATGAAGGTCGCGTAACCTGTGCAGAATTTGATGAATATTATGTCATTACGGTTTATGTGCCAAATTCAGGAAGTGAATTGTTGCGCTTGGGGTATCGCCAAACGTGGGATCAAGAGTTTTTGTCGTATTTGAAAAGTTTGGAAGCGAAGAAACCTGTTTTGGTTTGTGGGGATTTCAATGTGGCTCACAAAGAAATTGATTTAGCACGACCAAAACAAAACTATAACAAAGCCGCTGGTTACATGCAAGAAGAGATTGATGGAATGGATGCCTTTACATCAAATGGTTTAGTGGATACCTTTCGTTCAATGAATGGTGATGAGGTAAAATACTCGTGGTGGAGTTACCGAGCAGGTGCAAGAGGCAAAAACATTGGCTGGCGGATTGACTATTTTTTGGCGTCAGAATCATTCATGCCGCGCGTAAAAGAAGCGTTTATCTTAAATGAGATTATGGGCTCAGACCATTGTCCAGTTGGAATAGAAATCATCTAAACTAAAAAAGCCATTCGTCAATTGACCAATGGCTTTTTTATTATCTTAAAAAAGAATTATTGTTTTTTAGTACAACAAGCTTTTCCTTCTCCTGGTTTTGCGCAAGATCCAGTTGCAGTTCCTTTTTCAGCAGAACAACAAGCTCCTTTTTTCTTTTTCTTCTTTTTATCGTCTTTTTTAATTTCTGTTGAAACTCCGTTAGAAGCAGCGTAAGCCGTTGTAGCGATTGAACCTACAAATGTCATCAACGCAAGTGCAAAAAATACTTTTTTCATAGCTATTTGTGTTTATTTGTTGTGAATTTACAATAAATTATTTCAATTCTCCAATTTTTGTCAACTTAGCTTTTACAACATCGCCAATTTTAACATTTATTTGAGAATCAAGGGGTAAAAAGATATCAATTCGTGAACCAAACTTGATGAAACCAAATTCGTCTCCTGTTTTAACTTTTTGTCCTGGTTGAACATAATAACAAATTCTTCTAGCTACAGCGCCAGCAATTTGTCTGAACAACACTTCTTTTCCAGATACATGTTCAACAACTACAGTTGAACGCTCATTGTCAGTACTACTTTTTGGATGCCATGCAACAAGAAACAAACCTGGGTGATATTTGACATATTTCACCAATCCAGAAATAGGAGTATAGTTGGCATGTACGTTCATTGGTGACATGAAAACGGAAATCTGAATGCGCTTGTCTTTAAAATATTCTCCTTCTTCAACTTCTTCAATGACTACCACTTTTCCGTCGGCAGGACAAAAAATGTCGTTTTCAGAATACACACATGTTCGTGCTGGAACTCTGAAAAATTGGATAATTAAATACGCCATTACCAAAGCGCCAAGAGTCAATACTAAAAACAACCAAAGCCAGCCTGTAGCAGTATATAAAAAGTAATTACCAATTTGTATTCCTGTTAACAAGATTAGGCCAGTGGCCATAATTAAATATCCTTCTCTGTGTAATGTCATAACTTATTTCTCAAAAATATTCATACATCATTGCCCAACAATAAAAAAATGGGATAGCAAATAATGCGGCATCAAAACGATCTAAAATTCCTCCGTGTCCTGGTAATATAGAACCTGAATCTTTTATTTTTAAACTGCGCTTAAACAATGATTCAAGCAAATCACCGAAAATGGCACATGGTGCAATAAATGCCGCTGATACAGTCCAAAATAATTCATTCCCTTGATTCACAAAAGCTCCAAAAACGTATCCAACAATCAAGGTAACCAATATTCCTCCAATGGTTCCTTCCCATGTTTTCTTCGGTGAAATACGTTCAAACAATTTTGTTTTACCAAAATACTTTCCAGAAATGTATGCAAAGGTATCGTTTGTCCAAATCAATAAATACATTCCAATGACCAATGGCATAAAGTTGTTTTCCGTTTCGCGCAAGTTTAAATCAATTGTCAACCAAAATGGTAACACGACATAAATAATTCCGAAAACGAGCACACTGATATTGATCAACGGATGTTCTTTCTTACGCCATAATTCAGCTAGAATAAGCGTGAAAAACAAAGGGAAAATAATAAGGACGGAAATGATTGGTAGCCAAGCTAAACTGTAACCAACCAATAAAATGAAAATGAATAAGCCAATGAAAACTCCGATTTCACGACTTACTTGAACAATTGTATGTTCTCTAAAAAGGTTGTAAAATTCCAATAAACCTAGTATCATGAAACCTGAGAAGACAATCGCTTGCGCATAAGGTCCCCACAAAATGGATCCTAACACGACGATTGCGAATATCGCTCCTGTGATTGCACGAAGCAAGAGGTTGTTCATGTGGCAAATTTAATCTTTTTGAACTTTACAGCCTAATTTCTTTAGTGCGAATGCACTCATGAGGCATAAAAAAACTCCCAATCTGTCGAACAAACTGGGAGTTAATGTTGCTTATTTCCCTCGAAAAGGGAATAGGTTTTATTTTTCTGTTTCGTCAGATGATTCGTCGTCCTCAGAAGTTTTTAATTTTTCAATTTTCACTTCGTCCGCATTCGTTTCTTCAACCTTTGATTCTTCAGCTTCTACTTTCTCTTCACTAATAGAAGGTTCTGAAGCAGCGTGCTCAACCATAATTTCTTCATTTGTGTCTTCGTGAACAATAGCTTCAACTACAGTGTCATCTTCTTTTTCCCATGCTCTTTTTCCAAAAATATCAATTAAATCTTCTTTGAAAATCACTTCAGATGTAAGAAGTTTCTCAGCAAGCAAAGTTAATTTATCCTTGTTTTCAGTCAATATTTGAAGTGCTCGTTTGTATTGAGATTCAATCAATTTACTTACTTCTTCATCTATTACATGAGCCGTTTCATCTGAATATGGTTTTGTGAAAGAATCAC
>CAJAVU010000045.1 GCA_903945495.1 uncultured Flavobacteriales bacterium
CAGGTAAAGATTACATTCACTTTACAGTCCAAGGATCGAGTATTGCTTCACAGAAATTCTTTGAAGCATTTTCAGCAGAATTTGCCAAATGGCAGCAAACTAAATAAGCAATAGTTAAGCATTTTGATACGTAGCACTCTTCAACTTTTCTGTTTGATGTTAGTCCTTCAATTGAAGGCACAGGAAAGCTACGTCCCGCCAACAAGTGATTCGCTAAACCAATATTGCTTTCCCGATTTTGTTAAGATTGATACGAATTTCATTCATCAATATCCGTTCGTCTCCATCGAAAAAAACAATTTTCAATTCTATTCTGTCAACAGTCCAAATTGGGAACATTTCTACAATGAAATGGATTCGATGATTCGTTTCAAAGATCGTAAGTTGAATTTTTATCACATTGGTGGCTCGCACATTCAAGCAGATATTTATTCACATGACATGCGTACGTTTTTGCAAAGTAACTGGCCAGAAGCAACAGGTGAACGCGGTGTTGTTTTCCCGTTGAATTTAGCACATACGAATGATCCAGCGAATTATCAATTTGCCTCACCGAATGTTTGGACCGGCTTCAGAAGTGTCACGCATAGAATTGAAGGAATCGAATATGGAATGATGGGCGCGGCTGTTGTTTGCAAAGATTCTATGATCAATATTACCTTTCAACATGATCGTACAACTGTTAAACCGCCATTTTGCAGTATACGGATTTACCATAACAAAGGTGAATTGCCTTATGAATTGAATTTTGGAGAAGATGAAATTCTCATTTATCACATTCAACAAAACCAAGAATTAGGGTTTACCGAGGTTTATTTTACCGATCCATTGAATGATTTGGATTTACAATTTTCGCGTAAAACAAGTGAAGCTGCTCAACTCGAAATTTATGGTTTTCAATTCATGAATGAAGATCCAGGTATTTCCTATACATCGATTGGAATCAATGGTGCAGGATTGTATACTTATCTAGAAAACAAGAATTTCGAAGAACAATTAGCTGCTTATCCACCAGATTATTTTGCTTTTGCGGTTGGAATTAACGATGGAAACGTACCGTATGAAAGTTTTGATCCTCAGGTATACAAACGTAACCTCGAGAAGATGATGAAGATGGTTTTGCGTGCAAATCCGAAGTGTGCAATTTTGTTGACTGTTCCAAATGACGCGCATTACAAACGAAAATATTTGAATCGAAACATAGCCCGCGAGCGCGAAGTGATTATAGAATTAGCCGAACAATATAAAATGCCAGTTTGGGATTTTTATGGCGTTATGGGAGAATTAGGTTCTTCACGCTTGTGGATGAATCGTGGATTGATGCAAGGTGATATGGTTCACTTTACATCAGAAGGTTATCATATTAAAGGTGATTTGATGATTGATGCTTTTAGAAAGTTTCTGATTCAAATGAAAGAAATTGAAGATTTAAAAACGAACTAATGGAAAGACTTTACGACGTATTTTCTTTTGCAGCAACCGATCGAATGGTTTTTAACCGTTTGGATTTCTGGTTGTTCTTTTTAGCATTTATGATTGTGTTTTCTGTACTGCACAAACACCAATTGGTGCGCAGTATTTTCTTCACAGTTGTCAGCATGTTCTTGTATTATAAAACATCTGGATTGTTTGTTGTGCTGCTTGGCGGTTCAATTGTCTTCAACTATTTACTCGGAAAATGGATTCATACTGTTGACAGCAATACCAAACGAAAATGGATTATTGCACTCTCCGCGGTTTTCAATATTTTCTTCCTTGCCTATTTCAAATACGCTTATTTCTTTACTGAATCGTATAACGAATTGTTCCACACCAAATACGAAATTGTCAATTGGTTCGCGCAAATGGGGAACGGATTCTTTGGTGATGGCTTCTTTGAAACGAAAATCTTATTGCCTGCCGGAGTTAGTTTCTTTACCTTCCAATCAATTTCATATGTTGTTGATATTTATAGAAAGGAAATTACACCTGTAAAAAACTTCTTTGATTACGCTTTTTATGTGACGTATTTCCCACACGTGATCATGGGACCAATCGTTCGTGCACGCGATTTTATTCCACAGATTTATCAACCATTTAGACTGACAAAAGACGAATTTTCTGCTTCAATTATTCATATTGTAAAAGGATTAATTAAGAAAGTAGTACTGGCCGATTACATTGCCGTTCATTTCATTGACAAAGTTGTTGATGCACCCGAAGCCTATCCAGGATTTGTAAGTGTTTTAGCAATGTGGGGCTATTCATTACAGATTTACGGTGATTTCTCAGGTTATACAGATATCGCTATCGGTCTTTCCAAATTGATGGGATTTGAATTGTTACCAAACTTTAATTCTCCGTACAAAGCCAACAGTGTTGCGGATTTCTGGAGACGTTGGCATAAATCTTTGGGAGCTTGGTTACGCGACTATTTGTACATTCCGTTGGGTGGAAATAAATCAGGTGGATTCGCAACGTACATTGCAACAACAATCATTTTTGTCTTCCTGTTCTTCATTCTTCAATGGTATGAATTGATTTTTGTATACGCTGGATTGACCTCCATTTATATCATTGGTTCACTCATCTTTCCGAATTTCAAGAAATACGTTCACCGTGATTTAAACTTACTCATTACAATGGTTGTTGGTGGATTGTGGCACGGTGCAAGTGAGAATTTTATTATTTGGGGAGCCATGAATGGCGCCGCGTTGGTCTTGTATAATTACTGGAAGAAAATTTCACCGTACGAAAACAAATCATGGTTGATTGTGCATTTCTGGAAGATCTTCTTGACCTTCAATTTCATTACGTTTACGCGTATTTGGTTCCGTTTGGATGGCGAAGGTGAACCAGTTAAAATGTTGCAACACATCTGGAATAAATTCGATTTTGACTGGAATACGTTTGTTACAGTTTTAGTGACGTATCAAAGTGTATTTTGGGTTATCTTGGTTGGTTACATCGTACATTGGTTACCAGACAGCATCAAGAAAAGTTGGGAGAATCTATTTGCGAAATTCCCAATGCCTGTTCAAGCGATTGCGGTTTCGATCATCATCTTTGTGATGTATCAAGCGGTTTCGGATACGTTTAAGCCCTTTGTTTATTTTGCTTTTTAAGAAGGTGCTAGTTAATTTAAAATCGTTGATGTGATTTAGGTGTTAGGTGTCTTGGAAATTCGCAAATTCGCAAATTCGCAAATTCGCAATATTACGAATGAAGTTAATTTATGGGTTTAATACTTTGCAAAATTTAAATATTTAAATTTTACAAACACTAAACATCTAGTCTTCGAGTCCTTTAATATTCTGTACTAAAGCAAACACTTTCCTTTATGAAAAGAATTTAAGTTTGACAACCACTTCAATCCATCTTCTAAATTCTAGCTCTAACTTCTAGTTCTTCCGTCGCGGAGGACTATCTACATTCTGCCTGAACCTCTTTATTTCTCCATTGAATCCAGTATTCTTGAAGTCCTTCTGGGGTTGTTTTAAGTTCACTGATATTCAATTTGTCACCAGGTAAAAGAATGGTTGAAAGTTGTTCTGTACGCAGTTCAATTGCCGGAGGATGATTCCAACCACCTGAATGATCAAATGAAGTAAACGCTTCACATTTGTACTTTACGCGCTTAAACGGAATTGTCAATTTGTACGTTACTTGCCCAGTTCCCATTCCTTTGGTGGACATGTGGATGTGATCGAAATCAACTTTTGCGTATTTACCTGCTTTGTACAATTTCTTCAATTGATTGCCCACTTTCTTGGACATTTCGTTGGAAAATTGATGCGCCACATCGTCACCTTCAATAAATTCTGGACCAACATAGCTTCCTTCGCAAATAAAATCGGAAGAAGTGATTTTTTCACCTTGTTCTTTATGTTTTTTAACGGACGCGGGAGAAGAACAGGAGTCAATAAAGAATACCATCAAAAGCAAAAAACCAAGCTCAAATACGCTATATTTTCTCAAATTATTCAATTTAAAACTTATTCTTAATATCCATTACTTCATGTAAAACACGAATGATTTCAATATCTTTTTCAATTGTTATTCGATAAAAAACAATGTGTTTCATACAGGGGTAACCAAATAAATCAGGCAATATACTTGAATAGATTTTTCCTTTATTCCCATCCTTTACGAGCGATTTGCATGCCTGAATTATCATTAAATAATAATACTCGGCTTGCTCTTCAGACCATGTTTCAGCAGTATAATGGTAAATTGACGTCAAATCTTCAATCGCCTTTGTGGAAAATTTAAGCTGATTCATTTTTTACGATTCGCTTTCAAAACCTTCAAATATTCGGTTGGATTAAAATCTTCAACCATTCCACTATCAAGTCCTTTTTGGATAGCACTTTTTAGATTGGATGATTTTTGTTCTTCTTCCTCCAATAATCGCAATCCAGCTCTAACCGCTTCACTTGTGTTTTTGTATCGCCCTTCCTTCAACATCGTTTGAATGAAGTCGTCAAAATAATCACCTAACGTAATGGATGTGTTTTTACTCATAAACTCAAATTTACACTAAAATACCAAAAATTGGTATAAATAAAAAGCTTTGACAAAAAAATCCCTCTCCACTTTCGCAGAGAGGGACTCACAATAAATTATCATTTACTTCGACTGATCCAATTTTTTCACCATCGTTAAGATTGTTGCTAACGCTACCGTTTCACCAGTTTCGTCATATACATCAACCAAGAATTTAACGATTCCTTTTGCAATATCATCTTCTGAATGTTTCTCTTGATCTACTTTTTCCTTTACTGTAAAACGTACACCAATTGTTGCTCCTGGATAAACAGGTTTTGTGAAACGTGCTTCATCCAATCCATAATTCAATAAAACTGGACCTTTTTTAGGATCTACGAATAATCCGGCAGCTTTTGACAGTACAAAATAACCATGAGCTACTCTTCCTTCGAAAATTGTTCCTTCCAAAGAAGTTGCGTCCATGTGTGCATAGAAATTATCGCCTGAAACATTCGCAAAATTTACAATGTCTGTTTCTGTAACAGTGTGTTTATGCGTAAATACCGTTTCACCAATCACTAATTCTTCAAAGTGTTTTCTGAAGACATGTGGATTCGCTTCTGGCATTTCTGCTCCAACTTGGAATTGTTGCGTAATGTGTGTAATTGTCGTTGGATGACCTTGAATGGCAGTGCGTTGCAAATAATGTAAAACACCACGTTTTCCACCCATTTCTTCTCCACCACCAGCACGACCAGGACCACCATGTGTTAGCAATGGCATTGGCGAACCGTGTCCAGTACTTTCTTTCGCACACTCTTTATTCAAAACCAAAATACGTCCGTGCATACTTGCTGCACCAACAACATATTCAGCCGCTTCTTTATCATTTGGGGTTACAATTGATGAAACCAAGGAACCTTTCCCCATTTTCGCTAATTCAATTGCATCGTCAATTTCTTTGTAAGGCATAATCGTTGAAACTGGACCAAAAGCCTCAATATCATGACATGCAGTTTTGTTGAATGGATCATTGTTTCTGAACAAAATTGGTGAGAAGAATGCGCCAGTGTTTTTGTCTGCACCGAACACTTCAAACTCATCCATGTTTCCAAAAACGATGTCTTGCGATTTTGCTAATTCTTCAACACTTGCACGAACGCGATCTACTTGCATGCGTGTAGCCAAAGAACCCATGCGAACACCATCTACACTTGGATCTCCAATTTTCGTTGTTGCTAAGCGCGCTGCAATTCCTTTTTCTACTTCGTCAATTAAATCTTCAGGAACGATAATGCGTCGTACTGCCGTACATTTTTGACCTGCTTTAACCGTTATTTCTTTCACCGTTTCCTTGATGAACAAATCAAATTCTTCTGTCCCCGGAACAGCATATTTCCCTAGGATTGTTGCATTCAACGAATCCGCTTCTAGGTTAAAAGCAACGCTTTCTTGTGCAATGCGTGGATGTGCTTTCAACATTTTTCCTGTCGCAGCACTTCCCGTAAACGTAACAATATCTTCGGAAGAAACGCTATCGATCAATCCGCGACCTAAACCACAAATTAATTGCAACGATCCTTCTGGAAGTATTTTCGAATCGATGATGTCGCGCACCATTACTTCTGTAAGGAAACATGTATATTCAGATGGTTTCACAATAGCAGGAACGCCCGCCATTAAATTCACCGCGATTTTCTCTAGCATTCCCCAGATTGGAAAGTTAAAAGCATTGATATGAACAGCAACACCTTCTTTTGGAACCATAATGTGGTGACCGATAAACGAACCATTTTTCGATAACGGAGCAGCTACACCATCAACGTAATAAGGTAAATCGGGAAATTGACGACGCAAAGATGCATTTGCAAATACGTTTCCAATTCCACCTTCGATATCAATCCACGAGTCAACTTTTGTTGCACCAGTCCATGCACTTACTTGATAATACAAGTCTTTTTTCGTCATCAAATGCATTGCTAATGCTTTCAACATACGACCGCGTTCTTGGAATGTCATTTTGCGCAATGCTCGTCCACCAGTTTTGCGCCCATACTCCAACATAGCAGCGTAATCTAAACCAATACTTGATGTTTCACCGATTTTTTCACCCGTGATTGCATTGTATAAATTTGTTTCTGTTCCATCGCCATCAATCCATTGACCAAGAGCGTAACTTTGATATCGTTGCATAAACTTCAATTTTGAGCACTAAAATTAGTGAATCTATCTGCAATAGCGAATATAAATTGACAGCAATTCATCGATTTTTAATCGAAGATATATTTGGTTTAATCGAGAATATGTTTTAATTTGGAGGAAAAATTAACAATATTGTGCTTTCAAACCTATAGAACCACTTAACAACAAGATTAAATTAACTACGGAACATGCCGTTCAACGAACTGTTAAAAACGCGTTTGGTATCTGAAAAGGATATTGGTACAACGATTTTTCGCTTGTATGATAACCGCATTTACCATGTCATCATCAAAAAAGGTGAACGCGTGACAATGGAAGTTGTTGAAGAAGGTTACAAATTCTTGAATGAAAACGGCGGTGGTTTATTTTACAATGTGTATGAATTTCACTCATTTTCAGACGTTGATCCAGAAGTACGCGAATGGTCGGCTTCGTCAACAAATAATTCATATACTATTTTAGATGCAATTGTAATTAACAGCTTACCTCAAAAAATTCTAGCCGATTTCTATATTCGCTTCAACAATCCTGTTAAACCAACGAAGGTGTTTATGTCGATGGATAAAGCGTATGAGTGGATTGAAGCGTTTAGGAACTGACAATTTGTGATTTGTGATTTGTGATTTGTGATTTGTGATTAATTCCTTAATTTAGTTCAAGAATCTAGATGAATGCACAAAAAAATATCCAATTACCTTTCAATACTAACAGTAATACTATTAATTGCTACTTCATTTCTGCCGTTCAAATCAATTTATTCAGTTCACAAAATTGACAATTCGAGTAAAGAAGTCGAGAAAATTGAATCCAAAATTCATTATACAACAACTTATTTTGGTTATGAATCGGTGGAATTCTACTTTGCCATTGGGTTAATTCTATCCATTTTCCTTATTGCACATTTTACAAAAGAGCCTGTTAAAAACATTTCCGTAATCCTTCTGGTACTTTTGTTTTATCTCGGTTTACTTTATACTTACATTATAAGTGAAATTGGAGATTATGAATTATTTCTATCCTTCCAAATCATACTAGTTTGCTCATCTTACTTAATTTTCAGAAGTATGCAACACGCATTTAAGAAATAGAACGTTTTTTAATAAAACAATTCTCAATTTAATTACACAAACTGAAACTCATTTTCGTGTTCTGCAATGTAATCCAATGTTTCCAAGATTTCATTTAAATCGAAAGACGTCACCAATTTCATGCGGAGCTCTTTGAAATGAGAAATTCCTTTAAAATAGTTCGTATAATGTCGTTTCATTTCAGCAACACCTAATGTTGGGCCTTTCCAGTTGACACTCATTAATAAATGTTCACGGGTTGCTTCTACTCGCTCACGAATTCCTGGAGGAGCCAAATGAGTTCCCGTTTCCATGAAATGTTTGACTTCGTTGAAAATCCAAGGATAACCAATACTTGCACGGCCAATCATGATCCCATCAACACCGTAACGATTTTTGTATTCAACCGCCTTTTCCGGTGTATCAATATCGCCATTCCCGAAAATTGGAATACGCATACGCGGATTGTTTTTCACTTCACCGATTAACGTCCAATCAGCATCACCTTTGTACAACTGAACACGTGTACGACCATGAATCGAAATTGCCTCTACTCCAACATCTTGTAGTTTCTCAGCTGTACTCACAACAAACTTCGATTGGTCGTCCCAGCCTAAACGTGTTTTTACGGTAACAGGAAGATTCGTCGCTTTTACAATTTCATCAGTCATTCGAACCAACTTCGGAATATCTTGTAGCATTCCAGCTCCAGCACCTTTACAGGTAACTTTTTTCACCGGACAACCAAAGTTGATATCGATAATATCCGGATTCGTTTTTTCAATAATCTTCGTTGCTTCACGCATCGATTCGATATCATAGCCAAAAATCTGAATTCCAACTGGACGTTCGTACTCGTAAATATCCATTTTCTGAACACTTTTTGCAGCGTCACGAATCAAACCTTCTGAGGATATAAATTCTGTGTACATCAAATCGGCACCATGTTTTTTACACAAGGCACGAAACGGTGGATCGCTCACATCTTCCATTGGAGCCAACAAAAGTGGGAATTCACCCAATTCAATATCACGAATTTTAACCATGGTGCAAAAGTACGAAAGAAGTTAGAATATAGATGTTAGAATGTTGAATTTAGAGATGTAGATAAACAAAGATTGCTAATAGACTAAATATCTAGTCTTCCAAAATTTTAGAATTTCTAAATGTTCGAATCAACAAAAAAAGTACATTTACAAAAAACAACAGCCATGGAAACACACGCTCTTTTTACCGAAAAACAACGTTTTAATCAATGGTGGATTTGGGTTATTCTTCTAAGTGTGAATGCTGTCATGATTTACGGCTTGCTGCAGCAAATAGCATTCAAAAAACCATTTGGTGACAATCCAGCAAGTGATGGTGGGATTATTTTTGGCGCGTTTATGTGTTCGCTGATCTTAGCCGTCTTTTTGAGCTTCCGCTTAGAAACAAGAATTTACAAAGGAGGAATAGCTGTTCGCTTTTTTCCTTTACAATTAAAAACACGTTATTTCGCTTTTGACGATCTTGCCTCGATGGAAATCCGTGAATATAAACCAATCATGGAATACGGAGGCTGGGGAATCAGAGGATTCGGTTCAAACAGAGCTTTAAACGTAAAAGGAAAAATTGGTCTTCAACTCATCTTTAAGAATGGTCAAAAATTATTGATCGGAACCCAAAAACGTGAAGAGTTGGAGAAAGCACTTGCTCAGTTTAAAAACAGGTAAGTTATTTCAATTGCTTGTCTAATTCCAAATGCAAGCCCATTCCACGTAATGATTGTCCTTTAGCGACAATCACACCTTCACCGTCAATTAAGAATCCAGAAGGAATGGAATAAACTTGATACGCTGTCGCAACAACATTGTCTTTATCCCAACCGTGGTTTTTCCAAATCAATTTATCTGCAGTTATCGCCTTTTTCCATGCTTCTTCGTTACGGTCTAACGAAACACTATATACTTCAAATCCTTTTGCATTCTTGAAAGTTGATTTGTTATATTTATTATATGCTTCAACAACATTTGGATTTTCTGCTCTACATGGTCCACACCAAGATGCCCAAAAGTCAATCAATACCATCTTACCTTTCAATTTAGAGAGTTTGATTGTCTTACCTTTTGTGTTCACCAAAACGATATCTGGCGCTTTTGTATTTAACTCAATGCCTTGAGGAATTTCTTTTCGCGGGATAAATGCTGTAGCAACTCCCAAAACCAGTAACAATCCAAATAATATCTTTTTCATCATCCAATTCTTCTGATATCAGCACCCAAATTATTCAATCGAATTTCAATGTCTTGGTAACCTCTATCGATTTGTTCAATATTGTGAATAACGCTTTTCCCTTCAGCTGAAAGTGCAGCAATTAACAAGGAAACTCCTGCGCGAATATCCGGTGATGTCATTTGAATTCCTTTCAACGAATGTTGGAAATCTTGTCCAATAACTGTGGCTCTGTGCGGATCACATAAAATAATTTGCGCGCCCATGTCAATTAATTTATCGACGAAGAACAATCGTGATTCAAACATTTTTTGGTGAATCAACACTGAACCTTTCGCTTGCGTTGCTACAACCAAAATAATTGATAATAAATCTGGTGTAAATCCTGGCCATGGAGCATCAGCAATTGTTAAAATGGAACCATCAATAAACGTGTCAATTTCATAATGATCTTGTGCAGGAACAAAAATATCATCTCCGCGACGTTCCAATTTGATTCCTAAGCGACGGAAAATATTTGGAATGATTCCTAAATTCTCCCAACTAACATCTTTAATCGTAATTTCTGAACGAGTCATTGCTGCCAATCCGATGAAACTTCCGATTTCAATCATGTCTGGTAAAATGCGGTGATAACATCCACCCAATTCTTTCACACCTTCAATGTGTAGCATATTTGAACCAATTCCAGTGATTTTCGCACCCATTGAATTCAACATTTTACACAATTGTTGCAAATAAGGCTCACACGCCGCATTGTAAATCGTCGTTTTACCTTCTGCCATAACAGCTGCCATCAAAATGTTAGCAGTTCCTGTTACTGAAGCCTCATCCAAGTGAATGTACGTTCCTTTTAATTTTTTCCCTTCGATTGAATAGAAATGTTCACCTGCATCGTAATTGAACTTTGCTCCCAACATCATAAATCCTTCGAAGTGTGTATCTAATCTTCTACGACCAATTTTGTCTCCTCCTGGTTTTGGAATAAATCCTTTTCCGAAGCGTGCCAACAATGGTCCGACAATCATAATTGAACCACGCAATGAACCAGCACGTTTTTTGAAATCTTCCGTTTCCAAATATGCCAAATCAATGTCTTTTGCTTGAAAAATAAATGTTCCTTTCTCAACTTTTTCAATCTTCACACCCATCGTTTGTAACAAACTAATCAATTTGTTGACATCGATGATATCAGGAACATTCGATATGGTAACTTTTTCAGCGGTTAAAAGTGGCGCACAAAGTACTTGTAACGCTTCGTTTTTAGCTCCTTGCGGAATCAATTCACCCTTTAATTTTTTACCACCGTGTATTTCAAATGAAGACATGTCTTATAATATTATGCTTTTACAAATCAAAAGAACAAATAAATACTGTTCGGAACTCATTTTAAAAAATAAATGTTCAACAATTCAATATTAATAAAAAAGGGTAGCTCTCACTACCCTTCTAAATTTCAATCTATTTTTCTAATGAACTAAATGGATAAACCCTTGATTCATCAATTCTTGATCATTCATAAGTGTAACATTCAAAATGTATGAATAAACACCTTCATCCAATACGGTTCCGTTTTGTGTACCATCCCAAACAATTAAAGGATCCGATGTTTGAAAAACAACATTCCCCCATCGGTTCACAATGGAAAGTTCAAATGTTTGTACACCTGCATAATCAATATACAAGGCATTATTACCAGCTTGGGAAGACAATACAATGATATTTGGAACATTGATCGAACAAGGGATAGAAAGCACCGTGGCAGTATCAACCGCCACTCCGCACTCATTGCTTGCTTCAACAATATAATCTCCATCCACAGAAGCAGAAGTGGAAATACCTGTAACGCCATTACTCCAAGTATATAAATCGTTTTGTAGTACTCCGAGTGCTACCAATGTAACAACATCACCACTGCATATTGTTGTATCAAAAGTTGAAACGACAGGATTGGCGATAAAATCAATATCAATATCTTCCGAAATTTGACATGCATTATCCGTGAACGTTATTGTATAAACTCCCGGTGTTGTTGTTTGAACTAATGGATTCTGTGATGTCGCATTATTGAAACTAATTTCAGGTGACAAACTCGTCCAAACACCTCCACTATTCGCAACTGTTCCAATCACCATCAACTGATTGTTACATGCGATTGTATCCTGCATAACTTGAGGCACTACTGCAATGGTAACATCCACGTCAACGGAATTTAAACACTTTTTATCCTCCATTACCAAATTATACGTTCCAGGTTGATCAAAAACGACCGTAGCCAACATTGTCGCATTATCTGGTGAGAAATGCACATTAGTTGGATCCGAAGAAGTCCAGGTGACCGAATTTCCGTACGCACTTATATTGACGACGTTGAGTGTATCGTTACAAATCAGCGTATCACTAAATATCGTTGGATATGGAATGAATTCAATCGAACTCTGTAAGGTTTCATTACAAACATTATCTGTAAAACTAACTTGGAACGTTCCTACCGAAGTACTTGTAACAATTGGATTTGCCAATGTTGGATCATTAAAGCTTATTTCAGGATCTAAACTCGACCAAATTCCGCCACCAGCAGAAAACGTATTTGACACTTGAAAACTAAAATCACAAGCAAACGAATCGATAAATATTGCGGGAGAAGGAATCATTGAAATTGTAATTGTCGTGTCATTTGAACACGAACCAGTATTATCAAAAATCTCTACTACGTATTGACCATTCACTAGATTGATAGAAAAATTGGACGAAATAGGAATCGTTGGTGCCGTTGCATTAAACCAATTCACACTCGATAATAAAACAGAATCCGACAAAGCTAATTGCGTGAAAAATTCACTTGAACAATAATCAAAACTTCCAGAGAAATTAAATGGTGGTGGCTGATTTACAGTAACCAAGGTGTCAATTGTATATGAACAACCATTTGAAGTTACCGTCACCGAAAGAATACCATCATATACTCCATCAACAGAATAAACATTCGATGTATTATTTGGATTCGTGCCACTTCCCGTTTCTTGCCATGAATAACTGTCCCATGTTCCTGACACTGTAAAATCAACTGGTGCACAACCCGCAGTATATGAAACTACTGGCGGAGGCGTGAAAAAGCCCGACCCATCTACGATTTCAAAGTAATACGTTATCGTTGTTGTATCTGGAGTTGTATAATTATCGACTGCACTTATTGTTAAACTATGTATCCCAAGTGATTCTTGCGCACCATTAATATTTACAGTAATAGAACCATTTGCTGCCACAATGGAATCTTGTGTTGTATAATTTAGAAATGTTGTGGAATCAACATACACATGTGTTAATTGCGTTGTTTCTGGTGAACTAAAAGGAAAAACGATCTGTGACGAACCTGTGTTACAGATTTGAATGGTATCACAATAGGATGTTTGTAGTGCGATTGGCGCAATATTTCCAGTCGAACAAAAGTCAAAATAGAACGATTTATTATCTAACCAAGATACGCCATCATTGTTTCCATTTGGACCGTCATAATCTACTCCAGCATGATCAAATCGTCCAATTTGAATAAAATCAACTCCATTCCCGGCATTCGCACCAACTGTAGCTGGAGTTCCTAAAAAACCTCCTACTCCGCTTGATGCACTACCTGTTGTCCATTGCATATCTGCAAAATGAATAGCAGTATTTCCTTCAATTACAAGAGGATCCAAGCCGTTGGTGATTACAATTTGACAGGTATTAACCTTATCACTTTGATTATTAAAGTACCCCATGCTCACCCAATTAAAGATTGCAGCAGTTGGAGTTATTGTAGCGTGCATTGTTCCTCCATTTGTCAGGTAGAAATCTGCCCAAAACGCTGCAATCATCGTGTTACCAGCTGAAGGAAAAGCCATTGAGCTAAATGTAGAAATACCACTATTAAAACTGATGTTTCCATTGTTATTCATCCAAACTTGGTTGTAAGGATTTCCGTAAAAACAGAATTGAAATGGTAAGTTGAATGGACTTGCCGCCGCCCAACCATCATCAATTGATGTAGAAGGTAAAGATGGTCCAGGCGGTGGAAAATATCCAGAGCAACCTGTTGCTTTTTGAGGAGAAAAATGTGTTACATAAACATCTCCTTTGTAATCATTCGGATTCACCATTCCAGCAGAAAGAACAACTTCATTACCTGTTAAACCATTGTGAGTTTTCAAGTAATGATACTGCGCTTCTGTAACGTAATTATATGTTTGAGGAGTTTGACTGAATGACCAAGACGTAATAAACGCGAGTAGTAGAAATAGATTTTTCATTATTCAATTTTGAAATGCACTACTTAGACTGTAAATAAGAATAAGTAGTTGCATTCAAATTGAAAACCTATGGCTTTTTAATGAATTTCTTTTTTTGATTTTTTTGCTTGAAGTTCGATTTGTTTCGTTTGTTCTGGTTTTGACCAATACCCATTGAACGTAAAATCGTATTCGTGTTCACCAACTCATCTGGATTTTCAAGGATTAATTCTCCTTTTGAAAGTTCCTTTAACTGATCAGCAATTACATTGTTTTCTACCGCATCATTATTGTGCGCCAAGAATTGCTTTTTCATGAAATTGGCCATGGTATTTTTCATGTACTCACGTTCTTTTTCATCTGTGATATCTTTCGCAGATTCCAAAATACGCTGGGTATAACTTCCATAGTGTCCGTAACGAATTGAACTTTTTGGATATTCCATAATTTGAGGTTTTTCATTCAAGACCTCTTGTTTTGGAATTTCGTAAGGAGAATCAACGTCCAATTTAAAATCAGACATCACAAAAAGGTGCGTCCACAACTTGTGACGAAAATCGTCCACATCACGTAAATGTGGATTCAATTGTCCCATCACCTCAATAATTGCTTGTGCTGCGCGATTACGCTCATCACGATCTGCAATTTCCATTGCATGTGCAATCATGTTCTGTACATTTCGACCGTATTCCGGCAAAATTAACTTCCCTCTTGTTGTATTATACTCCATTCAAGCTACATTCATTCAGGGTTAAACCTGAATATTAATTTTCTAATAGTTTACCTAAAGCATTGTTGTACAAATCTTTCGCCTCAGTTATAAAACCATAATGCTCGTCATCGACCATTAATTTTCCTTTCGTAACATGACCAAGTAGCGTGAAACTTACTCCTGAATCCATCATAAATTCAATAAATTCTTCTTCTTGATCTTCGCTAACTGTAACAACAACACGACCTTGTCCTTCACCAAATAAGAACGCATCTTCTCGGACTTCTGAATCAGTTACGATATCAAATCCAAGTTCGCGAGGCATAGACATTTCCACTAAAGTAACAAATAATCCGCCATCTGCAACATCGTGCACTGCATTCACTAATTCATTTTGGATCATTCCTTTCACCATGTGCTGCATTGCATACTCTTTATCCAAATCGAAATATGGAGCTGGAGACGCTTTTACACCGTGATAAGTAGCTAAATATTCTGATGATGCAATGTCATTTGTACTTTCTCCAATGATGAAAATTAAATCACCTTTTTGTTTGAAATCCAAGGACATTACTTTGTCTTTATCTTCTACGATTCCAATCATACCAATTGTTGGCGTTGGGAAAACCGGAACTTCAACACCATTTTTCACTGTTTGATTGTAAAACGAAACGTTACCACCTGTTACTGGCGTTTCGAATTTCAAACACGCAGCTGACATTCCTTTGATCGCTCCAACAAATTGCCAGTATGATTCTGGATTGTAAGGATTACCGAAGTTCAAACAGTTTGTAATTGCGCTTGGTACACCACCTGAACAAACGATGTTACGAGCAGCTTCAGAAACAGCAATCATTGTCCCAATTTCAGGATCAGCATTCACATAACGTGAATTACAATCAACGGTCATTGCTAATGCTTTGTTTGTTCCTTTGATGTTTACAACTCCAGCATCCGAAGGACGATTGGTTGTCATTGTTTTTGTTCCAACCATTGAATCGTATTGCTCATATACCCAACGCTTAGAAGCGATGTTTGGCATTTGCAACAATTTATAAGCAACCTCTTTTAAATCTTCTGGTTGTTTAATTGAATCAATGTTGAATTTTTTATATTCTTGGTAATAAGCAGGCTCACTGTATTCGCGCTCATATTGTGGCGCTCCACCTCCTAAAACCAATGATTGACAAGGAACATCTCCAACTAATTCACCTTCCATGAAGTAGCGAACACGATCAGAATCAGTAACAACACCGATTTCTTCAGCATGTAAATCCCATTTGTCAAAAATATCTTTTACAACTTTCTCTTTTCCTTTTTCAACCACAACTAACATACGTTCTTGTGATTCAGAAAGAAGAATTTCGTATGGCAACATGTTATCTTGACGTGTTGGAACACGATCCAAATGAATATCCATTCCAACATTTCCTGCAGCACTCATTTCGTTTGTTGAACACGTGATACCAGCAGCTCCCATGTCTTGCATTCCACGAATACAATCTGTTTGTGCCAATTCCATCGTTGCTTCCAACAATAATTTTTCCATGAATGGATCTCCAACTTGTACAGATGGCAAATCATTTGCAGAATCTTCTGTAATATCTTTTGAAGCGAAAGCAGCTCCAGCAATTCCATCTTTTCCAGTAGCTGAACCAACAATGAACACAGGATTTCCTGGTCCAGTTGCTTTAGCAGAAATCATTTTTGATGAATCGATAATTCCAGCAGAAAACGCATTCACCAATGGATTTGTATTGTATGACTCATCAAAGAACACTTCACCACCTACGATTGGAATACCGAAAGCATTTCCATAATCACCAATTCCTTTTGTCACACCTTTTACCAACCATTTTGTACGGTCGTTTTCGATGTTTCCAAAACGCAATGAATTTAATTGAGCAATTGGACGCGCACCCATCGTGAAAATATCACGGTTGATTCCACCAACTCCAGTTGCAGCACCTTGATACGGTTCTAATGCACTTGGGTGATTATGCGATTCAATTTTGAATACACAACCCAAACCATCACCAATATCAACTAAACCAGCATTTTCTTCACCAGCTTTCACCAACATGTGTGGGCCTTCTTTTGGAAGTTTTTTCAACCATAAAATTGAGTTCTTGTACGAACAGTGTTCTGACCACATCACGGAATAAACCGCAGTTTCAGTGAAATTAGGTGTTCTACCTAAAATCCCTTTGATCATCTCAAACTCATCTGGACGCAATCCTAAATCGACCGCTTGTTCTAATGTTGCTTCTTGCTGTAATGTGCTTTCCATAAATACAAAATGTTGCACAAAAGTAATGAATTATTTTTTGTACTGTACCGATTTTGTCTACAGAAAAGTGGACTTATTAACAACAAGAAAGGAATGAATTGTTAGAAAGGAAAATGGATTTATTCACCCAAGCGAATATGCACTCCAAACATACCATTAAACATCCAATTTCGGACATCTTTAGGTGGCTTGGAATCGAAGTAATTGTTCACTTCAAATTTAAAATCTGTTCGTTTGAAGGCATGAAAATTAATGGCGTATTGTCCCATAAAACGGTAGTCTTTGAAATCGGACCAAAAAGGTTGAAAATACGTCACCGCTGAAAAAGAAAATGTTGATTTTGGATTGAAATACCACGAAATGTAATTGCTCCAACGAAAACCTTGAATAATTTCATTTGACGACTGAATATCTTCGTACTCAAAAAAAGTTGAGGTTCCAGCAAAAATTCGATACCCTTTTTGGTCTAAGGCTTTAACACGTAATCCTGTTCCAACGAGTGTTCTTAGACGCTGATCCAATAGTTGATTGTATTGCACTTGCGCATAACTCTCCCATTTCCATGGACTTTTCTTCATTGCATTTTTGCGCTGTAAACGATAAGCATAGCGAAAATGCGCCATTCCCGTATTCGCATAAACGCGATCTGCTCCTTTTGAGTAATACCAATCAGTCAAAAAGAGAAAATAATGCTTTGTTGTCTTCAATTGTATACGCGGACGAAAATTTCCATTTAACAATAAATCTTTGTTTTGTACAGCAGAGAAACCTGCATCCAAAGCACCACTCCATCCCGATGTATCATCGTAAATACGCTTATTCTCAATATTTACAACTTGTGCAAACAGCGAATCACATAGAAATAGAACTACTATTAAAACAACTCTCGTCATCTATTTCTGCGCAAATTTATAAAGTATGTAAGCGATAAAACCGAATAGGACATTTGGGACCCAAACTGCCAAATAAGCCGGGAATCCAATTTTCATAGCCGCAACTGTGGTAACCTTCATCGCAAAGATGTAAATAAAGATTATTCCTAATCCAAGTGCTATATTCACACCAATTCCACCTCGTTTTTTTCGTGATGAAACAGAAACACCAATGATGGTTAAGACATACGTTGCAAAAGGATAGGAAGTACGTTGGTACAATTCAATTTCATACATCGGCACATTTCCAGAACCTTTTTCTTTTTCACGTTCAATGAACTTTTTCAATTGACTATATGTCATCGCCTCTGCAATATTGTCGCGCGTTGCCATTTCTTCAATTTTAAAATTAAACGAAACAATTTTACTCTTACCCTCGATAACACTATCGTTTGGATAACCAAGATAACGCTCGTAGTAATCGGATAATTTCCATTTGTTTGTTCCTGGTATATTCACCGCAGTTCGCGCCTTTAAAAAGTAAATTTCACGTTCCTTTTTCTTATCCCATTTCTCCAGCACAAAGTCATTTACTGTATTATTTTCTTGCAAGTAGCTCGAAAAGTACACAACTTGATTCCCTGGATATTCCGCATGGTAATCTTCAACACTCATCGCATCACGGTAATATTTCTCTTCAAATTCCAAACGTGTTTGATTGGAACGCGGTAAAATAAAATGATTCATGACCAAGGAAATCAACATCAGTACAGTCGCTGCAATCATGTAAGGGCGTAAAAAGCGATGAAATGGTCGTCCACTGTTCCACATCGGGATAATTTCCGTGTCTTGCGCTAATTTTGCAGTAAACCAAATAACCGAAACGAAAATGATCATCGAGGAAAACATATTCCCATAATAGAGAATGAAATTCCCGTAATAATCCAATATAATAGCGGAAATTGGCGCTTGATTATTGATAAATTCAGACAAACGTTCAGACAAATCGAACACCATAGCAAGGAGCATAATAATTCCTAGCATAAAGAAGAAAGTCGTTAAGAACTTTCGAATGATGTAACGATCTAAAATCTTTAACATTTCCTTATAATCGGTTTTTCAATTTTGGAATCATTTTATCTTTCCACTCACTAAACGTACCTGCTAGAATTTGTCTACGTGCTTCTTTTACCAACCAAAGATAAAACGCTAAGTTGTGAATTGTCGCAATTTGAATGGCTAAATTTTCTTTTGCTTTCACTAAGTGACGCAAATATGCTTTTGTGTAAACATGATCTACATACGCTGTTCCATTTGGATCAATTGGCGAAAAATCAAGTTCCCATTTTTCATTTTTAATATTGATGATTCCTTCAGAAGTAAACAACATTCCATGGCGTGCATTTCTACTTGGCATTACACAATCAAACATATCAACTCCCATTGAAATACATTCCAATAAATTCACTGGAGTACCAACACCCATCAAATAGCGTGGTTTTTCAGTAGGCAGAATCGAACAAACCAAATCAGTCATTGAGTACAATTCTTCATCTGGTTCACCAACAGACAAACCACCAATTGCATTTCCAACTGCATCGTGAGAAGAAATTGTTTCAGCAGATTCAGTTCGCAAATCTTTGTAAACACTTCCTTGGATAATTGGAAACAAAGCTTGCTCATAACCATATTTCGGTTCTGTCTCGTCCATTTGATTAAAACAACGTTTCAACCAACGGTGCGTCATGTGCATCGAACGTTTCGCATAATTGTAATCACACGGATACGGCGTGCACTCATCAAAGGCCATAATAATATCAGCTCCGATAGTACGTTGAATATCAATTGCTTTTTCTGGCGTGAAGAAATGATAACTTCCGTTAATGTGCGATTGAAACTTCACTCCTTCTTCTTGAATTTTGCGTGAACCCGAAAGCGAATACACTTGGTAACCGCCACTATCTGTTAAAATTGGACGTTCCCAACCAATAAACTGATGTAAACCACCTGCCTTTTCAAGCACTTCTAACCCTGGTCGCAAGTATAAATGATACGTGTTTCCAAGGATGATTTGCGCCTCGACATCTTCTCTAAGCTCTTGTTGATGAACACCTTTCACTGACCCAGCCGTACCAACGGGCATGAAGATTGGCGTTTCGATTGCACCATGATCTGTTTGAAGAACTCCTGCTCTTGCTTTTGTTTTTGAATCGGTGTGAAGTAAATTAAAGTGCATAAATTGTTGAAAAATAAACGCCACAAAGATACATGTATTTCATTAAGCACCCCATCTTTGCACTAAAGCTTTAAAAAGGAATGCAATTTTTCCCCACATTTGAATTTAATTTAATCACCATTTTATTCCTATTCTTCGCCTTCATGGCGTTGATTAACTTGTTGTACACCTTTGTAATTTATGGTCGATTAGCATTTTTTAAAGAGCCTGCAAAACTTTCAGATGAACAATTGCCGCCAGTAAGCATCATCATTGCTGCACGAAATGAGTCGGACAATTTGTATGAAAACCTTCCGTATTTATTGCAACAAAATTATCCTGAATACGAAATTATTGTCATCAACAACCAATCGATTGACGATTCTGCGTATTTGTTAAATGCCTTCACACAGCAATTCGAAAATGTGCGCGTTATCGAGGTAAGCAGAAGTCAACATATCAAACCAGGGAAAAAATTACCCTTGACACTTGGAATCAAAGGAGCGAAATACGAACATTTATTGTTCATCGATGCGGATTGCAAGCCAACTTCAAATACGTGGATCAAAAGCATGGCTTCGAATTTCGTTACAGGCAAAGAATTGGTGATTGGTTACGGCCCTTACACAAAAGAAAAAGGCTTTTTGAATCGCGTGATTCGTTTTGATACTTCTTGGATTGCCGTGAGTTATTTTTCAATGTCCTTGGCAAAACTTCCTTACATGGGCGTTGGAAGAAATATGGCTTACACAAAAACGTTGTTTAATTCGGTTAACGGATTTAAATCACACTATTCTCTTCCTTCAGGCGATGATGATTTATTCATTCAAGAAGCGGCAAAAAAACGCAATTACGCAATCAATCTTGATCAACATTCATATTCCTATTCTTCTCCTCACAGCACTTGGTCAGGATGGATTCGACAAAAGACACGTCACTACAGCACTTCGAATCGTTATTCTCGTTTCAAAAAAATAATGTTAGGCGTATATCCCGCGAGTTTATTGCTGGTTCTTTTTTCGTTCATTATTTTGATGTTCGATGCTGATTTTCGTTGGTTAACACTTGCTTCGTTCTTATTCTTAACCTTCCTAAAATGGTGGATTCAAGGACGTTGCTTTATCAAGTTGAACGAAAATAGTTTTGTGAAATACTTGCCGTTGTGGGATTTGTTCTACACAGTTTTGATGCCTGTTATTTATTATTCTTCTGATAAGAAGGAAGTGAATAAGTGGTAATTCCACTTTCTTCATTCGTACGAATCATTTAACTTTTTCACGTTATTAAAAAAGCCTTGTTAGGAAATCTAGCAATGCCGTGTCGAAACAGGCAAATTCCTTTGTTATTTTGAAGCTTATTACGGAGTTCCGTTAATTGTGATTGTCAGATTATTTCTGATATACTACTATTCATCGGGAAAAATGGAAGCAAAATAAATGGTAGAAATAGAGCATTTATCAGACAAAGCGAAGCAGGATTTAATTCTTGTGGAAGCGGCGAAGAAAGGAAATCAAGCTGCCTATGCAGAATTGATGGATCGCTACCGTGAATCTATTTATTTCATGATGTTTAAAATGGTAAAACACGCCGACGATGCTGATGATTTAACAATCGAAGCATTCGGTAAAGCGTTTAGCCGTTTAGACCAATATTCTCCGAGCTTTGCATTCAGTACTTGGCTCTTCAAAATTGCTTCCAATAACTGTATCGATTTCATTCGCAAAAAACGCATCAAAGTCACTTCCATGGATACTGGAATCACAACTGATGACGGCGAAGTATTGTTTGTTGATGCACGTTCTCAAACCATGGATCCTGAAGAAACAATGGTTTACGGACAAAAAGTCGTTCACATGCGCATGCTTGTTAGTAAATTGAAACCGCGTTACCGCGAATTGGTTGAAAAACGGTATTTCGAAGAATTGAGCTACGAAGAAATTGCTGAAGAACTGAATCTGCCATTGGGAACAGTGAAAGCGCAATTGTTCCGTGCACGCGACTTCTTGGCAAATATGATTGAAAAAACGAAAGACACGATTTAATCAATCTTTCAGTAATTCATCATCTAATTCATGTTTTCTTACCCATTTCTCTTACTTTTGCACCATGCAAATCATTACAAATTACTTTCCCAATTTAACGGAAACGCAAATCGAACAATTCGCGAAGTTGCAAGAACTTTATACTTTTTGGAATGAACAAATCAATGTAATCTCTAGAAAGGATACGGAGAATTTCTATGAACGTCACGTGCTTCATTCGCTTGGAATCGCGAAAGTAATGCCATTTGCAGACGGAAGCGAAATCCTTGACATTGGAACTGGTGGTGGTTTCCCTGGAATTCCTCTTGCGATTCTTTTCCCGAATTGTAAGTTCACCTTGGTGGATTCAATTGGAAAGAAAATTAAAGTGGTAAACGAAGTTGCCGAAGCACTTGGACTAGAAAATGTTAAAGGAATTCATGAACGCGCAGAGAAAGTACCTGGAACCTTCGATTTTATTGTGAGTCGCGCAGTAACAGCAATGCCGGCATTCTTAACATGGACAAAAGGTAAAATCAATAAAGACAACAAGAACGAATTAAAGAATGGAATTCTTTATCTGAAAGGTGGAGATTTGACTGAAGAAATGAAGCCTGTGATGAAAGCCTATGAAATTTACGAATTGAATACGTTTTTCAAAGAAGAATTTTTCGAAACGAAGAAAGTTGTTTACGTTCGATTAAAGGTAAGTTAATAACTTCTTCAATCAATAAAAGAAAATAGAAAGTTCGTTGATTACGAATTCAATTTGTAGCGTTTAAAGAACGCATCCCAATTCCAGATAAAATTACCCATTACCTCATCCATACGTTTTAAGAACAATGGATTTGGCGCTTGCATTCTTCTGAAATATTCATCTTGGAAATCATTTAACTTGTATTTGTAGAATACTGCTTTTGACATTCCGTAAATCATATTTTTAGAAGGATGATTCACACGAGAGATGAACGATTGATAGTCACGAATTAAGCGCGAAAAGTCCAATTCTGACATATCATAGATTTTAGAAAGCTTTTCAAAAATGATTTTTTCCACGCGTCCAGCTTGTTCAGCATCAAACGTACTTTCTAAGAATGATAAATTTCCAACAATCACAATCAAACCAAATTCACCGTTCTCATTTTCAGCAAGATTAGGCGATTGAACAAAAGCAACATCTTCGTTGATTAACTGTGCGACCTCTTTGAAGCCGTTATCCACAGTATCAAAAATGGCATTGATAAAAATATTGGCAACCTGGTTGTCCGATAATTTACGTTTCAGAATAGTGCTTAACATTCTTTATTCGATTGTAGTTATTGACTTTTACAAAGTTAAAGTTTGATTAACGCGTCCGACAAAGGTATGTTAAGAGGTTATTAACTAAGTTTTCAACAGTTAATCGATTCGATATCAACATTTTTAACCTTTACGCTGAATAATTCATCCGAATAAGGACAGTTTTCGTAATTTCAGCACATCATGATTGTTTTATTTACAAGGGGGAAATTACAGTTGAAGTCAAACTTTATGGCACTTTCCGTTGTCTTTAGTTTGAGTATAGCCTGTTTTGCTCAGCATACCTCTCAATCTTCCTTAGATCGTTTAAAATCAGAATACCCTTTTGTTTGCGAAGTTCCAATTGAATTAGAAACAGCCGTTTATTCAAGTCTTTCAAATTATCCTGAACTTCAGAATAATCCGATTCGTTTTAAACAAGCACGTATTTCAACCACCTTGAATGCGCGTCCAACGCTTGGCTCTTTACTTTTCAGGCGAAAGGAAAATCGTCGATATGTGGTACGCATCAATTCAACAATGGCTGATAGTATTATTTCAGTTTATCACCTTTCTGAAACTGCGAAAAGAGGAATCATTGGACATGAATTTGCGCATTTTGCGGATTATGAAACGCGGAATTTCTGGCAAGTGCTTGGTCGCGCCTTCAGTTATCTTTCTAAAAAACGAAAAGCAGTCTTTGAACAATCAATTGACACAGCAACGATCAAACGCGGTTTGGGACACGAATTGTATGCGTGGTCTTACTATGTTTTGTACGAATCGAACGCCACTGCTGCTTACAAAAACTTTAAGCGCGAAACGTATTTAACGCCTGAAGAGATCAATTCCTTGCAACAACAATTTACTTCAACAACTCCAAAATAGGTTCACCGGTCATTGCTCCAACGCGCTGTAAATACAACAAATGTGTTAATGTCGCCGAGATGTCGGTAATGTTTACTCTTCTGAACACTTCTTGTGTTGGAACATTTTTTCCGTACCAAATCAATGGAACATGTGTATCGTAATTGAAGGCTGAACCATGACTTGTTCCTTTGTGCGCCGCTTCTGATTCAACACCTTTTGGTAAGAATCCTGGTTCAAGAATAAACAAAACATCGCCGCTTTCTTTTGCGTGATATCCTCTGCGAACCATGTCGCGCCATTCGTCATCTGATGTTGAATTGTTCAATTGATGTCCGGTGAACACACGTTTCACATTCTCCCAAGTTTCAACACGCGAAGCAACAAAATCTGCTACATCGTTTCTGTTCAATTTCAAGGAATCAATGCGGTTGTGGTTCAAATAGATGTTCAAGTTTTCTTCCATGATGATTAAATCTGAACCATATTTCGCTGTTACTTCTTTGCGTAAGTTCACCAATTTCTCATCCAAGAAAACATATCCACCTGGTAATTTCTTATCAACCAAATACTGAGGTACTGGAACAACGGCGTGATCTGCTGTCAAGAAAATCACAAACTCGTCCTTCCCTACTTTCGCTTCCAATTCTTTGATCAATTTCCCGATTTCTAAATCCAAACGAATGTAAATATCTTCCAACTCAACTGAATATGGACCAAATGAATGTCCAGCAATATCAGGCGTTGAGAAACTAATGCACAACATATCCGTTTGTTCGTCCTTACCTAATTGTTCTGCATCAATCGAACGAATAGCGAAATCTGCTAAAAAGGTATTGGCAAATGGCGTTACTGTAAACAAAGTATTTGCTGGTGTTAAAGCGGTCATTTCTTTTAAATTATACGGGAAGGTTGGCGTTTTCTTTCCTCCTAACAATTGTTCATACTTAGAATCATCTGGACCACTTTCGCCATACGCCGCAATGTCCAACAAAGTATTCCACGTTCCATTCATGTACTTTCCTACTTGTCCTTCATCATTGAATTTCGTTACCCATTCTGGAAGTGTTTCTTTGAAAAATGAACTTGTGATAAACTTTCCTGATGAATAGTCATACCAATACGAACCATTGCTTAAATGTCCACCCGGTAGAATTGCTCCACGGTCTTTGATTGACATTGAAATCACTTTCGCATTTGGATAAGTCAAACGCAATTGATCGGAAATGGTATTTGTTTTCAAGTAATGTGGCGAACACAAACCATCTGTTGATGCGGTTCCAACAGATTTCACTGTGTTATCATCTACGCAATTGACAACTGCTCCTGTTTCGCGTTCGTACCAATCATTCGAAACGATTCCATGATTTTCTGGTGTTGTTCCAGTGTAAATCGACGCGTGTCCCGGACCTGTGAAGGTTGGCACATAATTGTAATACGTGTTGCGGCAATTCGTTCCTTGCTCCATCAATTTGCGGAAACCGTTCTCACAAAACTTCGCTTGATAACGGTACAAATATTCATAGCACATTTGATCGATGACAATTCCAACCACCAATTTCGGTGATTTCGTTTGTTGTGCAATCGTTGGTGTGACACTCAATCCAACAAATAACAGGGCAAGAACATTTTTCATGAAAACAATTTTGTAGTTCAAAAATAGTGAAAGCTTTGTGATTGTATCTACAAATGCTTCTATTAACTTTGCATTAAATTAGTCGAGTATGCTTGGTCTTAAACTTCCTACTGATCCGCGTTGGGTGAACATCGTTGAAAAAAACATTGAAGAGATTCTAATTGATCACGCCTTTTGTGAGCAAAAAGCGGCGAGCAATGCAATTTCGATGATCGTTCAATATCCACATTTACCTGATTTAGTAGAAGCAATGGTGGAAATCAGTAAGGAAGAAATGGAACACTTCGGCATGGTTCATACTAAATTGCTTGAGCGTGGCTTAAAAATGGGCTTCGAGCGCAAAGATCCGTATGTGAATGATTTAGCAGATTACTTGCGAAAAACCAAAAGTGGCGGACCAAAAGCGAGTCATTTTGTGAATCAAATGTTGTTTGCAGCCATGATCGAAGCACGTAGTTGTGAGCGTTTCAAGATTCTTTCGGAAGAAATCAACGATGAAGATTTACGTATCTTTTACCGCGGATTGATGGAAAGTGAAGCGAGACATTACACCACATTTTTAAATTTTGCGCGCAAATATGCTGAAGGAATTGATGTAGATGCGCGTTGGCAAGAATTTCTTGACTTCGAAGCTTCGTTGATGGACAAATACGGTAAAAACGAAACCGTTCACGGTTAAGCGCTGTGGATTTATTCTCAACTTCTGAAAACGAAAATCTTCTTCCCTTTGATGGTGAAGTGACGTACACGCCTTCCTTTCTGAGTAACCAGAAAGCAGTCGAACTTTTCACGCACTTATTAAACGAAATCGAATGGCAGCAAGATGAAGTGCGAATGTTTGGCAAAACGATTATCACCAAACGCAAAGTAGCGTGGTACGGCGACAAACCTTATGAATACATTTATTCCAACACACGCAAAGTTGCTTTAGCGTGGACAGCACATTTACTGGAAATCAAAAAAGCAGTGGAAGCAGAAACGGGTATTGTGTTTAATTCTTGTTTGTTGAATTTATACCACGATGGAACTGAAGGTATGGGTTGGCATTCCGACGATGAAAAACCCTTGGGAACACATCCGGTAATTGCTTCTGTAAGTTTGGGAGCAACACGAAAATTCGCTTTTAAGCACAAGTTGACTAAACAGTCGGTTTCTCTTATTTTGGAAAATGGTTCCTTACTTCTGATGCAAGGAAAAACGCAAGAAGCGTGGTTGCATGCTTTGCCGAAAATGGCGAAAGTGAAGGGGATGCGGATTAATTTAACGTTTCGGAGGATTGAAGATTGAGAATTGAAGATTGAAGATTAGCTACGTTGCAGTACCGATGAATCGGGATAAACTCTTCGGCGGTGAGGATTGAAGATTGAGAATTCTTGATTTCCTGCCTGTCGCAAAACAAGGTGATTTATGATTATGAAAGTCACGCCTCGATGACTCCCAATTTAAGTGTTAAACTGAAGCATATTTCCATTTAGCATTGTATAAACTGTAATAAGGTGGAAGATTGCAATTAGCAGATTACTAATGACAATTGGATTCTTGATTGATTTTACCGTAAATGGACTGATGAATTTGTAAATGATTTGCATGCCAAATAGTGCAAAGGCGAGTTTCACATCCGTATAGAAAAGTAAAAAGGTGGAAGCAAATAGAATTGTAAGATAAATCGCTAATAAAATTCCTCGAGCTGGGGAAAAAACACCCGCTGTTTGTTGTATTTTTTCAAAATTCATGATCAAGGAAAAACATACAGGAATTAAAACAAGAATATTTAGAATAAGTGAGGCAGTAATCATCTGATTTTAAATTGTGATACAAAACACAAACAGTTTAACCTTTAAAATTGTTCAATTCACTTACCTGATCTTCCGAAACGTTTCTCCGAAGTTGTTGGATAGGTTTACCTAAAAAAATATTCATCAAACCTTTCCAAATCCCACTCATCGAGATCAATTTTCTTTGCGGCAATCAAATCACTTCCTTTGTGCTTCACACCTTTCTTATCGTAATAAAAGCCCATGGAAGATATGAACTTGAAGTGCTCTAAATCACAACTGGTATAGCGACCTGAATTGATAAATTTGATTGCTTTCTTGATTTTTCCGTTTGATGGATTGATGTAATATTCGCTCTTGCGCAGGATGAAAGGTGAATAATCCGATGGCATCCAAGGATCGTTGTGCGGAACACAATTTAACAAATAACAATCTTCGCCTAAATTCAATTTGATTGATTGACCATCCAAGGTAAATGCAATTGGCGGATAAGCGAATTCGGTTTGTACAATGTAAATCGCAAATGTATCGCTGAGTTTATAGGTTCCACCCATCGTTACGGAAAATTGACTCCCGATGATGCGCTCCGCTCCAGAACATGGTCGACTCAAATCTTGAATAACAAGTCCACCGTCCAAAATATCTTTAGGGAAATCATAAATGAAAACGCCAATATTTTCGGAACCAAATTGCAAGCCCATGTGCACAACCATTGAATCGTTGAGCATTCTAAACTCGCTTTCCTCATATTCTTGTGCCAAGGATTGATTGTTTGAGCTAATGCAATAAAAAGCGAGTATGCAAAGCAAGATGCTTAGTTTTTTCATACAGATATTTTTATACAAATATAAAGATTGAAGTAGCATGAAACGCGACTATTACTCCCTTTCAAAATGAATCATTGGATCATCTTCGCCTTTGAACCACGCGCCTGGAACAAAGTACATATAGCCATCGTCGTAGAGAAACGTATATTCGCGCATTTGACCATCAGTGCGCATGTTATAGACCTTTTTGTTACCAAGTGAAGCGGTCAATTGTTTTCTGGTCAGTTTGATGGCATTCGGTAGGTCATGTGGAAATTGTAATTCATAATGCGTTCCGTAATCATAATCTTTTTCGCGCACGAGCTTCCATGTACCCGCCAATTCAGGATAATTGACACCATACGTTCTCATCACTTCCACAATGCTATCGTTGAATGTTGTGCGAACAAAGGTTTCCTTAAAATAGCCAGGTTCTGTTACTACAGGCGTAAAGCAAATGAAGGTATCGTTTGCAAATTGAATTGGACTTGCAATCAAATAGCCATTCCGCCTAACGTGTAAATATCCCGAATCAAGTGAAAAGTGCGTTCGTTCAAAAGCTTGAATAGGATAATCCACCTTGAACAAGGAATCCTGCTCAACGATTAAATCGTGTGCTCTGTAATGATCCCAAGGTGAATCTTCGCTTACCTTATTAAGTAATTCAGCAAAGGGTTTTTGATGCTTTAAGAAAGGTACCTCATCAACCAAATCAGTATTGACAAGTTTCCAATGCCCCGTTAAGTTTGGCTTATTCCAAAGTGAATCCGTTTGTTGTGCATGCAACACGAGTGTATTCAAAAACACGACAACAACGATTAGGTGCTTCACGCTCATCACGACAAATTTTTTCCTTGAGTAAGATACAACACTAAAAATACGATTGAAATCGCAAGGTAAACAAATTGCAGAAGTCCAACTAGAATTCCCACAATAGAAAAGAAACAGAACAAAGCGAACACGAAAGTTAACAGAATGTAGACAATCGATGCAATGAGGTAAATCACCAAGCCTAGCTTTTTCCCTGTCAACATGAGAATGGCGCCAGCGATTGTCCCAAAGCATGTTAAGAATTCGATGATATACACTGAATTGATCAATTGAATTCCACTTTCGCTTCGAGTGCCATTGGAGTCGATCAAAATAGTATAACCGATCAAGCCTTTCAGCAACACAAAAACACTTCCGACCAGTGTTAGAATGCACAACACGAGTAAGGTGGAAGATGTTTGTTTGGATTCGATTTGTTGGTTCATTGATCTAGCATATTCAAATCATTGTATTTCTTGTTTCGCTTTTTCAATGATTACTGGCCATTGATCGCGTTCTGCCTTTTTTTCATAAACCATCAATTTAAATTCATTTCCTTGATGATCACTCAATACAACTCGTTTTGACAAGCCATAGCGCTTAAGCGAACAATTCAATTGCCCTAATGGAATGTCAAAAAGGTGCTCTTCTTCTGGATTATCATATCCCATCGCAGTTTCCATTTTATCGCGAATAACATTCCCAATTGCTCCATGATTCATGCGGATTCTCGCTTGTGTGCCTGAATAAAAAACACGTTTATTGGTTAAGACCAAATAACCTTCCAACATGTTCGTAGCTGTTTTTAAATAGCTAGCTTTTACTTCTTTCAATACAATTTCATCCATAATTCTTTTGTTAGAGTTGATTTATTTTACTCGCTTAAAACAACTATCAGTAGAGTGAATTGAACAATATATATATTATGCTATGTGAGTGCGTACATCCTCGGTGCCTATCACTTCGTGGCTGCTCCGCGGTGTGGTGAAAAAACTAAGCGAGACGCATATTTTTCTCTAGACCTCTGCGTTAAAATTCTAGTCTCTAGTCTCTACCCTTCACACATTTCCTTCAGCTTCGCCAAGGCTTTTGGATACGTTTCATTCATGTAACCTTCGAAGTCTGTTGGAACATCTAAATCGACAGTAACCGTCGTCGTTCCGTTGTTTTCATTGAAGGCATAGTTTTCAAAACCATTCGCCCATTTTTCTACTTCTGGTCCTTCCGTGATTTCAACGCCAGCTTGGAACAATCCCAAGTGATGGATTGAAACATATTCGTTGCGTCTGTTTTCCGCGATACGCGATACAATTCCGCCTTTTTGTCCTTTCTCATCTACGCCGATAAAAAACATCTTCGACCCTTCCTCCCACGTTCCTTCATAAGTTGATGTTGGATTGAAAAAAACAGTCCATTGTTCGTAGTTTGCTATATCGTTCAAGCCTAACATGTTTTCATAAACTGTTGCAGCTGTTGCTTGGATGGAGATCGTGAAGAGAAGTTTCTTTTTCATGTGTAAAAATTGTGTGTTTCAAAAATAATAAAATATTCCAAAATCGCTATTGGTTCGAAGAACCGTGCATGAACTGTAAAAGATTAGCCACAGATGCACGGATGATGCACGCCTCGCAGCAGCCATGAAGTGAGATTATGCACAAAGTTTGAAATGTATGTTTCTTAGATCTTCTATAATTTAAGTTGAGAACACGACTAAATTTATCAATTCAATAAAAATCCATCTGAGTATCTCACTCTGTGGCTGCTTCGCGGTGTGGCTAAAAAACCGCAGTGCAAATCTAACCATCCCATTAAATCATACGTATCGGAATCCAAATCTCTTCTTCAGAACTTGCATCGTTGTTTTTGTACTTTTCACCCAACACTTCAAAATGCGGACGCTGATCTAATTCATACGCCGAATTGGGTAACCACGTTCCAAAGATGTATTGGAAAATACTGGTATCGCTACTCGAACCTGTGTAATCGAAAACGGCACACAATCCTCCTGGCACGATTAACGTTTCCATTCCATCTGGCACAACATTATACAGTTCGACCTCCACTGCTGCCCATTTTTGGAATGCCTTACTTGGATTGAAGTCCACAAAATGATTGGGGCTATACACTTGTAACGAAATCAAATCCGTTGAACATAGATGTTCGATCTCTTTGCGACGTGGCATGAAGCGGCTCCATAATTCACCCGTTTTGTTTTCAAGCAAACTCATGGTTTGGTGCATGCCAATTAATTTCTTTTCGGGTGTTTGTAAAATACGTGGGGTCATGGTGGTCTGCTTAACTTCTATTCAATAATTATGTCAAAGTTCAAAATTAGTAAAAGGCGAATAGAAAGTGGAAACGATCCAACTAGATTTAAATTCCCGTTATTGCCAAACCCATTTTATAGAGTCATCATTTTCTAATAACTCATTTCTATAACGTTGGATAATCAGTATATCCTTTTTCGCCACCACCATACATTGTTGCGCGATCCGCCTCATTGAGTTCAGCATTTACTTCAAAACGTTTTGGCAAGTCAGGGTTTGCTAGAAATAAAGCACCATAAGAAATCATTTTTGCTATCCCTTTTTCTAATTCTTGTTCACCTGTTTCACGCGTATAACCTCCATTTGCCATGAGTGTGTGCTGTGTTTGTTTTCCAAAAACGCCGATTATATCGCGTGGATATTGAGGTAAGTTGTCAGTTGGGAACATAGCATTCATCAATTGTACATATAGCAATGGCAACTTATTAAGTTCAGAGATAAGGAATGAATATAAATCAGTTGGGTTGCTGTCAATAATACTGTTAAATGGGATACTTGGCGAAAGTTTTATTGCTACTTTGTTTTCGCCAATTCCATCTACCATTGCTTGCATCACTTCTAAAACGAAACGACTTCTGTTTTCGATACTTCCACCATATTCATCAGAGCGTTGATTAGCGCTTTCTACCAAAAATTGATTCGGTAAATAGCCAAAGGCTGCATGTAATTCTACCCCATCAAAACCAGCTTCAATTGCATTTATTGCTGCTTGTTTATACTCTTGAACAATTTGTTTGACCTCGTTTGTTTCTAAAGCTCTCGGTGTTTCATATTCTTTTGGACCTTGTGAAGTAAAATGTTGTTGCCCTTGAATAGTAATAGCTGATGGAGCAACTGGTAAAACTCCACCTTTGTCAATCGAATGTCCAACGCGACCCGTATGCCATAACTGAGCAATAATTTTACCGCCGTTATCATGTACAGCTTTGGTTACTTTTTTCCAAGCATCAATTTGTTCTTGAGTATAAATACCTGGTGTGAAAGGGCTTCCAATTGCTTGATTTGAAATATTTATGGCTTCAGAAATAAGTAAACCTGCACTTGATCTTTGTGTATAGTATAACACAGTTAAGTCGTTAACAATTCCATTCATATCGGCACGACTTCTTGTCATGGGTGCCATCGCGATACTGTTTTGTAATTCTAAATTACCAATATGTGTTTTTTGTAAAAGTTTCATATGTTTATTTTTTAATTGATTCAATTTTAACTGTTCCCATTTTCCCCAATTGGTAATCCATTATAACTTTTCGAATTTGGTCTTGACTGTTCATAACATAAGAAGCATAGCCAACAATGGGTTCATTGAGGGGCGTTCCACCAAAAAGTATAAAATGCGTATCTTCTATAGCCTTTACTTCGATTAAATCTCCCTGAACCGAAAAGGAAGTCATATAGGTTCGTAAAATGCTTTCGTTTTCAGCTGTCAAATGACCTTTGATAACATATAAACCTGCCGTATCACCATTTTTTATAGGGATTTCAATTGTGTTATTTTTTGGTAGTTTAAATTCAAAAATGTAGGATGGTGATAAACTTTTAACCGGTGAAGTATAGCCTAACAATTCTCCGCAAACTACTTTCACCCTCGTTTCGTTTAACGTAAATTCTGGTAACTGATCACATGGATGATAATAAAAAGCCGGATCAATAAATTTATCTTTTGCAGGAAGAGAAATCCAAAATTGTAAACCTTCAACCGTTTCAATTTCTTTTCTATTTTCATTCATTCCTTCAGCGTGGACAATGCCTTTTCCCGCTTGCATCCATGCAATATCACCGGCATGAACAAAGGCATCATTTCCTAAACTATCTTGATGACGATTGCTCCCTGAAAAAAGATAGGTGATGGTAGCAATTCCAGCATGTGGATGTGGAGGAATACCCTGACCGTCTGGTTGCTTTTCGATTGGTCCAAAATGGTCCAAGAAAACAAATGGATCAATGTGTTCAATCGCACTTGGTATTACTTGCCTAACATTTGGGCCCATACTTCTACTTGCATGTGCTTTATTCGATGTAATTAATTTCTTTTTCATTCAAAATACATGTATATACAACTATTTTATAAAAAAAACAGTTTATTCATCTCTGAGTTTATCCAATAGGGCATTCAAATGGAAAGCTTCAGATTCATTTAGTTTACCGATAGAACCCGAATTATTGATCAACGCTTCTCCTACCTGATCCAATAAGCACAAACCAGCTTCGGTAATGTTGATTTCGTATTCTCTTTTATCCATTGCTGACTGTTGAACAACAATTAATTCTTTAACCACTAACTTTTTCACAATTAATGTAATGTTTGATTTTGGGGCTATCATCCTTGACAATACATCTTTTTGACTCATCTTGTTGGGATGACTTCCTTTTAAGATTCTTAAAACATTAAATTGTTCGTGTGTTAAATTAAATGGTTTTAATTGAGAAGAGATTTTATTGTACAACCAATTCGCAGTAAATAGAACATTCAAATGAGATTTGATATGCTCATTTTGAAATTTTGGTTGCTTTATTTCATCTTCTAGTCTTGCCATTTTCAATTAAGATTTTGACAAAGCTAAGAATATTAGTTATACATACAACTATTTAAGGACATTACTTTTAATTTTGTTTGCAGACGATACCATTAAAAAGCTTTGAGTCTGAAAAATGTTTGATAGCAATCATCGGGATAAAAAACACATGTGAACCAACTTAACCAACAAATTCTTTTGGTGATTATAGCGAATGTCTATTTATTTTTCAGTTATTGCTATGTATTTTTTTAATTAAGTTTGTTTTTCTGCTTGTTTTATTAAAAAGTCAGCTACGTTAGCTCTATTGATTCCTTCTCTATTAATACCTTTAAACAATTGTCCTATCAGCGGCAGAAAACACATCTTGATCGATTTCTGACAACTTGATACGCGCTCTATTTTGAACTCCGTCATAGCTTGCGAAGATTTTCTTTTTTACTCTGAACGACGTTTTTTCAAAGTGCGCTTCTTCTGTCGCTTCTGGAAACGAAAGTGCTAATTTTCGGAATGTGTCAATTGTTACCATTGAATATCAAACGAAGAGTTGATGGAAATATAAGGAATGTTTTGTGGTGTTCTATGAAGTTTTCCCTTTGAAAGTTGCATAAATCGCCATTGCATGTCCATGTCCCAATTCAAAATCTGCTTTGAGCCAATTCGTTATTTCTGTTGCCTTTGTAGCAGGATTCAATTTTCCATTCACCACAAATCCTTTTCCTTCAGCTAGGATTTTAAAGTCCTCAGGTGTCTTTCCTGTCTTGGCTTTGATGTTATCAATGTATGCTTGAAACGACATTGTTTATAAGTTAATGGTTCGAATTTACTATTTTTTGCATTGTTAACTTTAATTCGTGTATTCTGTTGTCCGTTGTAGAGAGAAAAACTGTATTAACAACTTGTTGGAGTAGTAAATACAATGAACTTCTCAACGACGCGACCCGTTTTGCTGTTCCTTGCTACAATTTTAAATGTATAGCGACTCGTAAAGATTTCTGAACGTAGTTTATCGACTGACTTAACATACTTTATCTCATTGTACCACTCTATTCCACAGTTTTCTTTAACCGCGGATTTGAATTCGTCAACCGTGTAGTTTATTTTGACTCGTATATCATTTTCGTTGGACATAAATTTTAGATCATCTTGCTTAAGTTGAATTTTACTCCATCCAGATTCGAACGTTTTCCAGTCGTACATAACACAAAAAGGAACGTCAACAGGCAGATTTGAGTTGATTGCCATATTGTACGTTATTTTTTCATAAAGTTCTATTTTGTCGAATTCCATTTGGGCGACTTTGAAAGCTTTATCAAAAAACCAATCGCCTGGCCATAAGTCAAAATAAGCTGTATCAGAAATCGTGGTATAAATACTATCATTATTTGTTCTATACATATCATCCCAACTCATTTCAATTTCTTCCACCAAAATGGTCAAATCTGTGAAGTGAATTTGTTGCCATTTAACAATTTCCGCTTTAGATGGAGTTTCATTTGTGACCTGAAATTTGTGACCTACTGATTGTGCCTTTTTCTTCGTAATCGCATTCATTTTCACATTCGCACCTTTATCTTTAGGCTGATTAGCGCTGCAAGAAAAGAGCAAAAATACTAAAGACAGAAGTTGAACAGTGTTTTTCATTAACATGAATTGATTGAGACTAGTAACTTACCTCTCTGATAAATTAAATCGTTTCGCTTGCTTTCGCATAGCTTCTTGGAAGCCAAGCCGAAGATAAAACTAATTTAATTTAATTGGTCTTGGGTTCCGTTTTTAATTTATACATCCGATGCTTTCTGAGCCAATTTTCTATTGATTCTGGAACGCAAGCATTTTCATGAAACAACCATTCTTGATTTGTTCTTTGTCCATTTTGTTCGATTATTCGAATACCATTTTTTGTCATAAGGGCCTTAAAATCATATCTCTCAGCTTTCATTAAACCAGGGAAATCTGCCACGATATACTCAACTAAAATTGTATCATTTTTTATTGTGTAAAAGCCAAAAGGACCATCGGTATAGTTTTTTTTACCAAACTTACACAACCAACGATCGAGGGAATCGATGTGTTCATAATTGGAACCAAGTTCAAAACTCCCATCTTTAAAGAAATAAATCTCTTGAATTGCATTTGGCCATGCGCCATGAACTGTTGAGTCTGATTTCGAATAATAAAAACCATTCGTTGAAAGAGCTGAATTGTTCGGTTGATATCCGTCAACATAGTATTCTAAACTATCATAAAATGATATACAGCTTTGCAGAACGATTAGTAGAGATGTAACTAGTATCAATTTCATTGGGAATAATATCGCTTTCGTTTAAGTTAATCGAACATCCTCAACTTTTCTTGTTTTGGTACTTACAACTAGTGAGTAATCATTCACGCCATCTATAAAAGGACCTGTATTAAGATTTTCGGCAAACACTACCCAAACAGGGTGGTCAACTGTATGTAAAAACGCATCCAATACCCATTCATTCATATATTGAGCACGACCTGTTAGAGTTGCGTGGATATTGGAACTGTTATCAATGTATTCTTGCGCTATTTTGAGTGCATCTTCTTTGATCATGCGATAATTTTTTGTGGTTGTTTCTCAACTAAGTTACGCACACTTTTCAAGTTTAATTGCTCCTCCCGTGTGATTTAGTTGTTGAATTGCACGTTTATTCTTCTTTAAATAAGGTCGTGAGTCCATCCATTACAGAGAATAAATACATTGCGTTATGATCTTTATCGAACGAAGCGGTTGAAACGTTAAGATTGGAATAATCACGTAGCACAATCCCGAGCGAATCAATCATGAATAGATGGTGATCTACCATTTCTCTTGGTCCGTCGAATGCGATTCCTTTTGAAATGTAGATATTGCTTTTGTCGCTTGAATCAAGCTCTTTCTGAATATTCTTTAAAGCATCTCCATCATTATACCAAATACTCGCATCATAGATTTGGAATGCAGAAAACGTTTGTTGAATTGGAAGAATGTAGGCGCAAAAATATCCTCCGATGGAGTGACCCATTAAAGTATTGAAACCGTTTGTACTGTATTGCTGATCAACAAAAGGGACAAGCTCATCTTCAAGAAATTTTAGAAAAGACAATCCATTTCCCGTTATAGACGAATTAAAATAGCCAATGGTATCTTCCTTGCCTTGTCCGTTCACTTTTGAATCAGTAAACGTTAAATCATGAATTCTGTGAAATCGATCAATATGAGGTATTCCCACCACGATCACTTCGGGAATCGCATGTTGGTTTTCAAACAGTTCTTTAGCAAGCGTGTAGGTTAACTCAAATCGTTGTTCAGCATCTAACACGTATACAACAGCATACGAACTGTCTTTGTTATAGTTCGTTGGAAGTCCCACCCAAAGAGTTCTTTTTTCCTTAAGCACCTTCGATTTTATGGTGTGAACTTCAAAGCAATTTTGTGAATTGCCGAGTAGTGAAAAAAATACAGTAAAAAGAATGAGAGTTTGTTTCATTGTGTTTGTTTGGTGTTTGGGAGTGAGATTGAAGGGTTGGTGATAAACCCAGGTTATGCGCGTGCTAATTATTATGTATTTCAATCTTTTCCAACTTTTCGAATCGATTGAGGCTTCTCAAAATGTGTTTTTTCTTTTCGTTACTCGGTAAATCAAGGTAAATAGTATAAAAAGCCTCAGGATATTTGATGAATTCCCATTTATGTATTTTCAGTTTTGTTTTTTTAGAATCGTGAAGAAAAAATGTGATTTCCAAGGATTGAAGAGGCATTTTTAAATATTGTAAGAGATCTATTTTACTAAGATCAATGGATTTATCGGTTTCATTTCTGATTTCAATTTTCAGTGATAAAATATTGTCTTGACTTAGAAACAACTTTTTTGAACGCTCTGAATCATATGACCATTCTCCGTTTGAATCAAGATAATACGCGATCGAGTCGATAATATAAAGCGTATCCTTCTCGAAAACAACTGGAAAGGGTGAACATTTTTCCTTTGTTTCTGGATGAATAAACAACTCTGGGGAGGTAAAATCTGGTATTGCTCCTGACAAACCAGATTAAAACTATTCTTTTAAACATATTTTCAATTCATTATTCTGTGATAGGTGTTTGATAGAACATAACGGTTCTCAACTAGGAGACGCGGGCTTCTCCGATATGGCTGTTCAGCCCGTGGCTTTTAGTTGATGTTATGTGTATTAATTCTTACCATATAAGCTGATATAGTTCACATTCTCCGGCATTAATTGTAATTGTTTGGCTCCAATTGCGGATTTCAACGTTCGCACCATCAAAAGCCTTAGCTGTAATGGAAACCGTTTTACTCTTAGTTCCTTCCATTGTTATCCAATTACCTATAGTTGTGTTACTACATTCAGGCTCGCTTGACCAAAAAATGAAATTTGGATCGAAATTTTGAAAAACCTCATTATCTAAATAAATGGAAACCGATGCTATGTTGTTGGCAAGCAAGCTATCACGAGTGGTAGTGTCATACCAATTAGTTAAATTTCCATGGTAATAGCAACTCCCGTTGTCAAGATTGGCTTCAACATTATAGTTGTCTGATGTAGGGTCCGTACATCCATTGATGTCTTTTTTACATGAAAAATTGATCAACGATAAAATGACTAATAATAAAATGGCTTTAATTGGTTTCATATTCTCTTTAATAATTACACATAACTTATATATAACCGAAACTCACTTGCGCTTATTCTTCCAGATACAGGTGGATAAACGAAACAGTTCAGCTTTAGTACTTTTTTACGAATGTAAAAAAGATTCATGATTTATGATTCTTAATTTGTGATTTCCTGCCTGTCAGCAAACCGGGTGATTTGTCATTCATGATTAGCTGCGCTTCTGCCTGACGGCGGTTGTGATTTATGAATCGGGATAAACACTTCGGCGATCGTGATTTATCCTCCGTGCCTCCGTGGTGAAAAAATTTAAACCAGAGAGCCGCAGAGAACGCAGTGGTTTAACCACAGTTGGAAACTGAAGATTAGCCAAAAGTGAGATGCACGTGAAAAGGTTAGCCACAGATGCACAGATGATACAGAAAGAATGAAATGAATAATGCTTAAATTTTTCACTAATCAATATTGAGTATCTTGTTAATTAATCTTATTTAAATCAATTCATCTCACTTCGTGGCTTCCTTGCGGTGTGGCTAAAAACGACTGGTAAAAAAAAAATCCCCTCTACCGAAGCAGAGAGGATTCTAACTAATATTCTATTGTATTTAAAGTACTGCGAACTTCATTTGTCCATCAACACCATTTTTCGTTGTGTGTAAGTAATATAAGCCTGCGCCTACTCCATCCAATTGAATTTCTTCGAATTTAGAAGTAACTGCTTTTTTCATGATTACTTTTCCGTTCAAGTCATAAATCGCGAAGTCTGTTCCAAGCTCCAATCCCTTGATCACAAAGTTTCCGTTGTTTGGATTCGGTACAATTGAAACACCGTTTTTCTCTAAGTTCTCAATCGTTGCACAATTCTCAATCGTAACTGTCATTTGATACGAATCAGAACCTGCTGTGTTCGTTACTGTCAAATCAACTGTATACGTTCCAGCTGTTGCATAAGTATGCACTGGGTTTTGATCTGTTGATGTTTGTCCATCACCAAAATTCCAAGCCCACGCTGTTGGTACGTTTGACGAGAAATCTGTAAATGTAATTGATTCGCCTTCACAAATCGTTGTTGCACTTGCTGTGAAATTTGATACAGGTGCTACAACCGCTCCTGCTTCGTTGTACATGATTTTGAAATCATCGAAGAAGAATCCATTTCCATTTGTTCCAACATCTGATTTCAATTGGAAACGCACTTTAATTGTTTGGCCTAAATAATCGCTCAAGTTAACTTCATCCAATACCCAAGATGATTGAACGCCTTCGTAAACTGGTAAATTGTTTGGTTGCACACTTCCACTACCACTTGTTCCAGGAACGGTGTAGTTTGTACATTGACCAACCCATGTTGTTCCGTTGTCTGTAGAAACTTGGAATTGCGTAAAGTCATAATCTGCTTCGATGTCCCATTTTGCATAGTACGTAATCATTGCAGCTGTTGCGTTTGTTAAATCGATTGAAGGAACGTATGTATACGTTTTGTTCGTGTTGCTTGAATAATTCCCTGTTGGACTATCTGCATACGATGTTGAAGGAGAAACAAAGGTAGAAGTTGTAGTTCCCCATGTTCCGGTCCAGTTCGTTGCGCTTCCATCCTCCAAAGCTTGCAATGTTAAAGCACCATACGTTTTAATGATAGTATCGCGTTTCACCCACAAACCGTTATCTGTTTTCAAGATGTATTTAATTTGATCTCCGAATTGAATTCCAGGAGTTAAAGAGTATGAAATCGCTCCGGCTTCCGTTTGTTGAATTGCCAAATTGTGTACAACTGGCGCTCCAACTGAAGCAATGTTTAACAAAGGCTCAATCGATACTGTTACTGAACCATTTTCCAATCCCAAGCGATAACTATCGTGGTTGAAATTCCCAGTCATCGTTGCAACAGTAGAAGGATCTGTATCCGTACTTACAACATAAACACGAGAAATATGTGCCAATACTAAATTTGGGAAAACCATTTCTTGACATGTTGGATCAATTTCGCTGATTGCTGGCCAAAAGTCTGTTCCCACTTCTGGAGTATGAGCGAAAATCGTGTCTTTTTGATTTACGCCGATATCAACTTTGTACATGTAATCATCTGAATCACCAGAAGCTGGATACAAAGCAGATGATTTCATTGCCGTATAGCCATTGTATTGTACCATGTGGTTTCCTTCCGCTTGAAAATAATCGTGGTGATCAGCGAATTCAGCTGTTGTTGTTCCGATTGGGAATAAAATATCTTGAGCGTACGTGTGAGCGTTGAATGCTGTTTTAAAATCATTATTCTGCACCAACCAACGCATTGCTTGAGTTTCTGGTTCAGAGAAAGCAGCTGATCCACAATATGTTTCATTGTTCATATTGGTAGAAGTGCCAGTTGTTCCCCAACCGTATGAATAGTTTCTATTTAAATCGACACCTTTATTCGATGTTCCAACATTGCGGCGGTTTTTACGATGCATTCCTCCACCATTTGGATTTGTTGTTTCATTGTAAACGTATCCATCTGGATTTAAACACGGCACAAAGTACAATTTCATATTGTTAACGATGTATTGCACTTCTTCATTAGTTGCGTAGTTCTCTAACAAGTACCACATGTAAAAGATTGTTTCCATCAACGCCATTGGTTCACGCGCATGGTGAATGGCAGTGTACAAAATTTTCGTTTCACCCGCTTCGTCGATGGTTGGATTATCAGAAAGCATCACGTGATAAATTGGACGATTTTCGAAGGTAACAAAAGTTGAAATTGGAGCTTTCGCAGTTATTAGGTTTGGATATTGCGCTGCCATTGCATCTAACTCAGCCAACATTTGACTATACGTTAAATAACCACCCATTGAACCATGGTTGAAATTTGACGGAATCGTTGGTGTGAAATCATTTGATCCACCACCTGTTCCAGAACACGCCACATTTTTTTCTGTTGGCTCAGTAGCAATCAAATTTTGTTGAACGTAATATTTCTGAACATCTTCAATCAAAATTTCAATGTCGTAATTGTAATCACGCATCACTTGAATTTCCGCTGCAGAGAAATCTGAAATAAAGAACATATTTTCCTTGTATGTTCCGTGGTCGATTGTAACACCGTGTTCAGCAAGAAAAGCCAAACCAATAGCATCAGAATTAATTTTAACTCTTGAATAGTCTTGTGAGTAAGAATAAAATCCAATAATTAAGGAAAGAATAAGAAGTGAGTTTCTCATCATAGTACTTGTATTTTCTAGTTTTAGACCAGCAAGTTAACGAGATTTTTTTTAATACCTTTTTTTTTTAGACAATTCTTGATTTTTTATAGATAATTCGTTTCTTCCTAGCAACATTTATCATTAAGAATAAGCATTTAAAACACTATGTCACCATCCATCAATTTAAAACCAGTTTAGCAAGAATATTGACCTACATTTACCTTCATATAATCTCTCATCATGACAGAAAAGAAAATTACATTCGGTAAAATATTTTGGCCTAGTTTTTTGGCTGTATTTATTATGTCCATTATTGGTCTAATCATTTTTTCATTGATCCTCGGTGGCTTAATTGGAAGCTTTGGTAAGTTTGGTCCAAAACCTTTGGCAATAAAAAACAATACCGTTTTACACATGACATTGTCAGGTGCTATTGGTGAAAAGTCTAGTTCAACATTTAATCCATCTTCTTTCCAAATGGATAAAAAGATTGGATTAAGTGACATTCTTTATGGATTGGAGCATGCCAAAACTGATTCTAAAATCAAGGGTATCTTTTTGGAAATCGGTGATCTTAGTTGTGGATATGCTACTGCTAGAGAAATTCGCAATGCCATCAATGACTTTGAAGAAAGTGGAAAATTTGTTGTTGCTTACAACGGAGGTGAAGTAATCACGCAAAAAGAATATTACGTTTCTTCAGCTGCGAATGAAGTGTATGGTTTCCCATCTTCTACAATGGAATTCATTGGACTTGGAGCTGAATTGTCGTTCTTCAAAGGAACATTGGATAAATTAGAGGTGGAAGTACAAGTGATTCGTGGATCGAACAATGATTTCAAAAGTGCGGTTGAACCATTCTTCCGTGAAAACATGAGTGATTCAAGTCGTGTTCAAATTGAGCGCTACTTAACATCTATGTGGGAAGATATTCGTACGGATATTTCAGCTGACAGAAAGGTTAAGATTGAAAAATTAAACACGATTGCCGACAGTGCATTCATTCGTAGAGCCGATGATGCTGTGAAATACAAATTAATGGATGGAACAAAATACCGTGATGAAATCATTTCATTAATGTCAGAAAAAGTTGGTCTAGAAGACGGTGACGAATTGGAGCTGCAAGAGTTTGAAAAATATGCGAAAAAGAAATTTTACCACAATCAAGTTTTAGCGAAAAACGATAGCCCGAACATTGCAGTTATTTTAGCAGAAGGAGATGTTTCTGTAGATGGAGATGGTTTAACATCGAAACAAATCTGTAAACTATTCCAAGAAGCTCGCAAAAACAAAACAATTAAAACGGTTGTCTTCCGTGTGAATAGTCCTGGAGGAAGTGCATTAGCAAGTGATGAAATTTGGAGAGAAGTTCAACTAACGAATGAAACGAAAAAAGTGATTGTTTCTATGGGCGATGTAGCTGCATCTGGCGGATATTATATCTCAGCGCCAGCAACAACTATTTTTGCTGAGCCGTCGACAATCACCGGATCAATTGGTGTGTTTGGAATGATTCCGTACACAGGAAAAATGTTGCAAAACAAATTGGGAATGACCTTCGATCGTGCTGCAACAAATCAACATTCTGTGATGACAACAAATCGCAAATTGACACCTGAAGAATTTTTATTGGTTCAAGAGGAAGTAGATGCAATTTATGATCAGTTCTTGAGTAGAGTTGCTGAAGGACGTGGAATGACAAAAGTTCGCGTAAATGAAATTGCACGTGGACGTGTTTGGACAGGACGCGATGCGTTGAAAATTGGTTTAGTTGATAAGTTGGGAGGAATTTCTGACGCCATTGCATACGCGGCGAAAAAATCAAACATCAGTTCACCTAAAGTGTTATATTATCCTTTGAAAAAAGAAGATCCTTGGGTAAGTTTATTAGAGGATTTGGAGGAACAACAAGAGAACGAAATGCGTGTAGCAATGCAACATTCGATGCCACAAGAATTAGTTTATTATTACAACCAATTAAAAAGTATTGAATCTATGAGCGGTATGCAAATGCGTATGCCTTTCGAATTATTGATTCGATAATCAATCATAAGCAAGAGAAAGGGGGATTGTTTAAACAATCCCCCTTTTTTTTATCCTGTATTTTTTCGCTTGTATCGCTGCTTACCGTGTACCCATTTGTAGCGCGATTTACTTTGCTTAAATGGCTTTTTCATTGGTTGCATTCTATAGACGATACCTGCTGTGTGCTGAATGTAATCAGCATCTGAATTATAAATATTACTTACTAAGGCCAACTTTCCGACTGTTTGCAGTTGCAATCCCCAACGTTTTGTTAACCAAAAGTTCATTCCAAGTCCTAAATTCACCGAAGGATTCAATGGATTTGCGCGCACCGTTCGATACGTTACTCCCAAACCACCTGTTAGATACGGATCAAACCACTTTGCAGAAGTTGGCAAGAAACGATTGAAACTGTATTTCACATGAAAATCTCCTGAAACAAAAATCCCTGAAACACCTGTTGTATCGTTGATCAACTTACTTGACGTGTAAGTATTGTATGCCGCCATTCCTTCCAAGCTCCATCCTTTTTTGATGTACTTATCGACAGACAAGCGCGTTGGGTACGGCAAATAATTCCATGAACCTTGGTAATCGAACAGGTTTCCAAAAGCATTTCCATCATCGTCTATCACGCTCCAACTAATGCCAAACATCCAACGATAGGGATTTTTCTTACGGTTGATCGACGAAGGTTGAGCCAAACTAATATTTAACACCAACAACATGACAATCGTACCAACTAATTTCATTCTTCTAACTTTTGATTATGCGGTAAAATTAAGGAAAAGATTGTTACATCACTCTTCTTTCAATTTTCCGGAAGTTTAAGCACAAAAAAAGTCCTCCACATTTGTGAAGGACTTTTGTATCGAATTTCACTTCTAATTAGTTTGAAGCCAATGCAATGAAATCATCGTATGAAATTTCTTTCTCATTCAATTTCACTGTGCTTTTGAAGTAGTTTGTCAATTTTTGCTCAGCTAACATGTCGTAAACACGTGTTGCTTCTTCACGGTTTTGTAAAACTTGCATTGCAGAAGCAGTCAATTCTTGATCTTCTGGTGCTGGAATACCGTATTGTGCGTAGTTGCTTACCAACAATCCTTTTGTGAACTCAATTACTTCAGCATTTTCCAAACGGATTTGGTTTGTTTTGAAAATGTTTCCTTGAATCAATTGCCATTTCAAGTTGTCAGCATAGCCGTTGTATTCGTTTTCAATTTGTTCCATCGAGATATCTTTCTCGTTTGACAATTTGATCCATCTTTTCAAGAACTCGTTTGGTAAATCAACTTTCGTTTTGTTTACAAGGTCTTTGTAAATTTCACGTGTTAATAAACGATCTGAATCATTTGCGAACATTCCAGTTAAATCTGTTGCGATACGCTCTTTCAACTCTTTCTCAGTTGAAACAACTCCTGCTCCAAACAATTTATCAAACAAGTCTTGGTTTAAATCAGCCATTTCCATTTGTTTAATCTCTGTGATTGTCATTTGGAATTTATCAGAAATCGTTGCTAACGCGTCTTCAGCAATTCCTAACATTGCAGCTGTATCTTTCGGTCCTCTTGAAACTGTAGAAGGTTTAACAACAACTTTGTCACCTTTCACTTTTCCAATTAGGTCTTTTTTCACTTTTTTATCTTCAACGAATTCCATAGAAATTGTTGATGAGTGCATGATCCCTCCTTCTAAGATTTCACCAGTATCATTCAACTCAACAAATTGCGCCAAAATCATATCGCCTTCACCTACTTTATCTACAGAAATTAATTTTCCGTAACGACGACGTAAGTCTTCCACTTGTTTGTTCAACAATTCATCATCGATTTTCACTTTTACGTAATCGTATTTGCTTTTATTCGATAACGGAATTTCGAACGTTGGCGCCAAACCAATTTCGTATTCGAACGTGAATGTATCTGGTTGATCAAAACTTCCAGCCACTTCATTTCCTTCTTTTGGAATTGGGTTTCCTAAAATTTCGATTTTATTTTCTTCAATGAACTTGTACAAAGAATCATTTACGATTTTGTTCAATTCTTCAGCCAATACCGCTTTTCCATATTGTTTTTGGATCATTCCCATTGGAACATGTCCAGGACGGAATCCAGGAATCTTCGCAGTTTTACGGTATTTCTCTAAGGTCGTTTTTACTTTATCTTGGTAATCAGCAGCTGCGATTTCCACTTTTAACACGGCATTCAACGCATCAACATCTTGACGAATTACGTTCATATCTTCTTCTTTTTTATAAACTATTTTAAACAAAAATGGCCTCGCTTGAAAAAACGAGACCATTTATAGTGCGGATGGAGGGACTCGAACCCGCATACCTCTCGGCACTAGATCCTAAGTCTAGCGTGTCTACCAATTTCACCACATCCGCAAATTTATTTCAGCACTTCGACAAGCTCAGTGCATGCTCTCAGGTTTCGTTCAACCTCGCCCGCTTCTTTCGAATTGGAGTGCAAAGATATTGTTTTATTTTAAACTGTGAAATAATGCGAAAAAAATATTTGGGTCGAAAAGCATTTTTTTGTGGAAAAGTCTTCGTTTCTTTTCTCCATTTCCTTTCAAATTCAAATTACCTTTGCAAAAAGTCTTTAAGAACATGTTGAGTATCGACCCAAAATCATTACCAATTCCAAAACTCCACCAGTATTTACTTGGAGCGATTGGTCCTCGTCCGATTGCATTTGCATCTACGATTGACGCTGAAGGGAATCACAATTTAGCACCTTTCAGTTTTTTCAATGTATTCAGTGCGAATCCACCGATTTTGATTTTTTCTCCTGCGCGTTCAGGCAGATCAAACACAACGAAAGACACGTATAACAACGTTAAAATTGTTCCTGAAGTAGTCATCAATGTGGTGAATTATGACATTGTTCATCAAATGAGTTTAGCAAGTTCACCATATGCTCCAGGCACAAGTGAGTTTGTGAAAGCAGGCTTTACTCCTCTTGCTTCAGAGAAAATCAAACCAATGCGCGTTGCAGAATCACCTGTTCAGTTTGAATGTAAAGTGAATGAAGTAATTGAATTGGGAACTGAAGGAGGCGCTGGAAACTTGATTATTTGTGAAGTTGTTCAGATTCACATCAACGAAGCGATTTTGGATGAAAACGGAATGATTGATCAGCACAAGATTGATTTGGTTTCACGAATGGGTGGAAACTGGTATTGCCGTGCTGATGAAAAATCGATGTTTGAAATCGCGAAACCAATTACAACATGTGGAATCGGTTATGATCAACTTCCTGCCGACATTAAAAGCAGTAGCGTATTGACTGGTAACGACTTAGGTCAATTAGGCGGAATTGAAGAATTGCCAAATGAAACAGATGTAAATGAGTTTAAGCTCTTGGAATTAAGCGAAATCTTTGTATCTTTAGAAGACAATCCTGCTGAATTGGAATTGGCTTTACACCATAAGGCGAAAGAATTATTAGCAGAAAACAAACTGGAAGAAGCGTGGATGACACTTCTTTCTTTTAATAATGGATAAAACAAAAACAACAACAAAATAATAAAAAACCAATATGTTTAAATTAACCGGAACCGTTAAGGTATTGAACAATACAGTTCAAGTGTCAGAGAAATTTTCTAAAAGAGAATTCGTTGTAACAGATACATCAAGTATGTATCCTCAAGATATTATGTTCCAAGCAACACAAGATAAATGTTCAATGCTAGATGCAGTTCAAACTGGCGAGCAAGTTGAAGTATCGTTTAACTTACGTGGTCGTGAGTGGACAAGTCCGCAAGGTGAAGTGAAATACTTCAATACATTAGAAGCATGGAGAATTGAGAAAGTTGGTGCTGCTGCTCCACAAGGAATGCCACAAGGCGGACCATCTGCAATGAACTTAGATCCAATGGCTGCTGCTCCATCAGCTGCGGTTAACGTTGACAGTGAAGACGACGATTTACCTTTCTAATTCGAATGAAAAAATAATGAAAGAGCCGAGCAATAATGTTCGGCTTTTTTGTTGAGCCTTATTTCAATCCGAGTTGATCTATTTTGTTTCCAATAGAAACATCTTTCATCGCAGCTTCTAATTCATGAAATTGTTCCTTTTGAACTGCTTCTTCAAATTGACCATTTTTCAACAAGTGAATTTCGTCACATGTATCTTTTAAGGTACTGAAGATATGAGATGAAATAAGCACCGTTTTGTTCAAAGCTTTTAATTTCAGGATGATTTCAGTGATAATCATGTTGCTTTGAATATCAACACCATTGAAGGGCTCGTCGAAAATGAAATAAGTGTTTCCTTGTAAAAGAAGTCCTAAAATCGCCAACTTCTTCTTCATTCCTGTTGAATAGGTCGAAGCATATTGACCCAGCGGTAAATCAAAAATGTTGCGCTCATCAAAATTCGTTTCCTCAACTGAACGTGCATTGCATAACAATTGCAAGTATTCTCTTCCTGTAATTTTTGAGAAGAAAAATGGTTCTGTTAAGAGTAAACCAAGATAATCTTTTAAAGGAGTTTTGCTTGCAGTGATTGTTCCTTTGTAAGCTTCCATCTCTGCAATACAACGAAAGAGTGTTGTTTTTCCAGCACCGTTTTCACCAACAATTCCATAAACTTTTCCTTCTTCAAACCGTAACGTAATAGCTTTCAGAACTTCATTTGTTCCATAGCTTTTATTGAGTTGGTGGATTTCGATCATTTCAAATACGATTTTAAACGATTGGTCGCTTGATTATAGAAAAGTGGAATAAAAAGTAATAATAAGAATGGCGCAGGAATGCTTATACCTAAAAAGAAGACTTGTATTAGTTGAATTTCATTTGGATACGCGGCATATTTCGCTAATACAACAGCAATCATAAAAACAAACGTTATTAAAACAAACAAAGCGATATAACCACCATTCATTGGATAGAAGCCCAAGAGTATTAGCACAAGTGGGGCGCTCAACAAACTAGCATTCATTAAGGCTGTTTTTACTTTAGAGAATAAAAACGTTGATGTCGAATGATGATGAATCCACACATAAAATTCCTCTTCTGGTTGCGTATAGAATCCCATACAAACAACAAAAAGCGCGAGAATTGAAAACATTCCAAGATTAAAATTGTCAACGTATAATCCAATTCCCATTAGGATATAACACGCAATCAATAAAAGAAAAGCAGATCGAAAACCCACACTAAATTCAAACGGACGTTTTGAAAAGGGCGTTGGAAGCGTTTTCTGATGACTGATTTTTACATTTATCAGCGCTAATAGAATCGTTGTTAATCCCAGTGAAGCTAATGCAATCCATTTTTGATAAACGATGAATTCGATCATGAATGGCAGTGCCATCAACGCATTCTCCAATAATCTAATTCGTCGAAATTTTCGTGAGGTAAAAACAGTTTTTAGAAAATCAATGCGTTTTTGATTTCCAAGATTAACTTGCAATAGCATATACAAGGCAACAAAAACATATGGCGCAAAGGAATATCGCTCAAATGATTGATGTACCACCGTCATCAAAGTCAACAAAATCAACACATATGCAAACCAAGGTTCGAATCCAAGTTCTTTGAACCGTCTGTTGAGGAGCTTGAATTGCAGTTGGAAATACACTTTAGGATTCGTGATTTATGATTTATGATTTCCTGCCTGGCAGCAGACAGGGTGAATTATAGAAACGAAAGTATTAATTATTCATGAGCCATTTAATGAATGTGTGATAGATTAACGAAAATTGGGATGACTGGTGATTTGAATAATTCAATAATGGGATGATTTGATGAATAGCAAAATTTAAATAGTTAAAATTTTGTAACCAACCATAGGAACGGTAATTGCGCCTTTAAGGTTGAAGCTGGATAAATCATGGAAATTCGCAAATTCGCAATATTACGAATGAGTTTTATCGCAGTTTTTTAATGTTCCTTCTCGTTGTATACAATTTCATAAATCGCACCTTCTTCACCATCAAAATCAAACTCTTTCAGAAAAGTTAAACCAATTTTTTCTAGAACTTTGATTGAAGCGATATTGCCGACCATTGCGCGACCAACAATCCGTTTAATTCCAAGAGAATCAAATCCAAGTTGGATGCATTTCTTTGCAGCTTCAGTTGCAAAACCTTGGTTCCATGCAGCTTTAAAAAAGCGAAAACCAATATCTACCTCATCTATTGTCGCTGAATATTTCAGTCCGCACCATCCAATAAATTTCCCTGTCGATTTTTGAACAACTGCCCATCGTCCAAATCCGTGCAAAGCATATTGATCATAGTTCTCAAGAAAAATACGCGCATCTTCCAAAGAACCAAACGCTTTATCGCCGGTGTATTTAATAACTTCGGGATTATTGTTTAATTCGAACATGGATGCTGCATCTTGAACAGAAAATTCACGCAAGTACAACCGGTCGGTTTCAAAATGGACTGTATTTTTCAGCTTTCAGGAATTTAGAATTTAAGACGAAGCTATTAAATTCTATCGAATAGTTATTGATTCTAAAATTCGCGAAGACTAGATAGTTAGTCTTTTAGTAAAGTTGAAGGTTATTTTAGGTTAAAAAATGGTTTACATAATGCAAATAAAACCATATAACATTGCTAGTTGAATACCAAACAATAGCAATCCAAATCCTAAACCTCTTCTTCCTGAATTGATTAATTTTTGGAAACTAACTTTCATTCCAATCGCGCCCATGGCAATTGTTAGAATGATTTTACCAATCGATTCCATTGTTGCTAAAAAACTTTCAGGAAAGGTGACAAACGTTCCTAGTATAGTGATAAGAATAAAACCAATCAAGTACCAGGGCAATTTAAAGTGATCTTTCCATGAAGCAGCAGTTTTTCGATTGATTAAGAAATTGATAAAGATTAATCCTGGTGTCAACAAAGCAACACGTGCTAACTTAATTGTGATTGCCGCCTCACCAGCTTCTGGTCCAACGGTGAATCCAGCACCTGCAACATTTCCAACTGAATGAAGTGATCCTCCAATCATCAGTCCCATGTCATTTGCATCCATTCCTGTGCGCAATAAAATCATTGGCAAGAAGATCATTCCTAAGGTTCCATACAAGTTAACAACAGCCATTGAAACTGCGACATCTTCTTTGTCTTTCGTCACAGATGGAGAAAGCGCCGCAATTGCAGAAGAGCCACAAATCGCCGTTCCAAATCCAATTAACCATCCTGATGAACCCGGACAATTGAATTTCTTTGCTAAAAAAACGGTTAGAATAAGAAGTGTAAAAAGTACAACCGCAACAGCAATAAAACTGCCGCTACCTAACTTTGATATATTGGTGTAGTTAATGGCAAAGGCTAAAAATAAAATAGAGAGTTCCAACAACTTTCCACTAGTGTAGGAGATTCCTGAACTAAATGCTTCGGGTACTTTCCATACATTTCCCAGTGTGATACCAATAATCAACGCAATCATTACACTATTGATTGCACTTGGGGTGTAATTAGCCAAAAAAAGGGAAATTATCCCAATGACCGAAGCCAAGACAATTCCCCTTCCCTCTCTATTAAAAAACGATTTCATTATGGTTTCACAACGTTTCCTGTCCAACCAGTGATTCCACCTTCAAGGTTATACACTTTTTTGAATCCATTGTCAATCATGTATTGAGATGCAGATGCACTGCGACCACCACTACGACAATAAATTACATACGCTTTTGATTTGTCTAATTTCGCGATTTCAGTTCCAAAGTTGCTTGATTTAAAATCAATCATCATATCACATCCTTCGATTACTCCTTCTGCAGTTTCCATTGGTGTACGAACATCGATTACAATTGCTTCTTGTTCATTCACCGTTTTTTGGAAATTTCCTGCTGTAATGTTTGTGTACGAACCTCCTGTTTGTGCGCTTTCTGCAGTTGCAGATTCTCCGTTTGCCTCAGTACTCGATGCACAACTTACCGTTGCAAAAACTCCTGCTGCTGCTAAAATTGAAAATAAAATTGTCTTCATAGTTAAATTTTGAAATGTTTGACAAACCTACACAATCCGTCTACCTTCAGTTGTAACAATAGTTACAATCTTGAACAAGATAAAACAAATTCTTGATTTGCCAGATGAATTAAATTGATTTACGATCTGTTATTTTGTTAAAATCACCTTTTCGATTCTACTGAATTTTCCATCGTAGACAAAATTGAACATATACGTTCCTTTCGATAAATGTGCTTCTTGGCAATTTAACTTGAACACTGTGCCATTTGAAGGGGACATTTCTTTGTCATATACAATTTTCCCATCAACACTTGTCACAAATAAATGAACCAAACCAGCTTGTGGCAAGGCTAATTCAATTGTTAAATCACCGTCAGTTGGATTCGGATGAATTGCAACATTGAACGGATTATTTCCATCAATCGCCTGAATAGCCGCATGATCATTTCGCTTCAACCAAACTTCATATATTCCATTACTCGCAGATGTTGATACAGTATTATTTGCCGTGAACGGATTCAAGGTTGTAGTAGCGATACCACCAACAACATAACCTATCATGACTGAATCAGCAGTAATTTGATCGAGTAAGATGACACCTGTTGGCGACATAGGAAGTGATAAATTATGAATAAACTCAGCACTTGCTCCAATCAATCCAGGCATTTCATTTGGAAAAACAACTTCTAATAAATTTCCACTTGCATCGCGCGAAACACGACTAATGGTTTTTACAAACGGTACTGCATTGTCTTGTACCAAAGCACCATTCGAATAATAGTATTGACTCATTCCTCCGAAAAACAATGAATGCATTGCGTTTGATGTACCATCATAAACTCCGACGATTGGAGAATGATAGTTACTTAAATACTGGTTAAAAGCAGTTTGAGGCGTATAACCATTTGCTGTAATATCTACTGGATATAAAAATGGTGCATCAACTCCAATTTGAAAAACGCCTGAAGAAATCATTAATCCATCTTCACCATTTGGATAAATCTGTGGAACCAAATTATAATCTCTGCGGTGTAAATGTACTTGATCTGTTATTTCCGAATAGTTGGCAAAACTCAATTGTGAACCACTATTGTCAATCGTGAATTTGCGAATTCCATCTACATATGTTTGCACATAGGTTGGATTCCCCATTGGATTGTAACGGCCATCAAAACGATTTCCTCCAACTAAATAAAATGTATCACCAAGCGTAGCCAAGTGTCCACCCGAAACAGCAAAGTTTTGTTCTGTAATTTGTTTGAATAAAGCATCAATTGATGTTCCTTGCACAACGGCGTCAATTAAATCAGAAACCACCACCGATGTTAAGTTTGGAAACGTAATATGATCCACAGCTGTTGCGCTGTATCCATATCCACCTAATAAATACAAAGTATCTCCTTCTTGGTGAAAATTCATGTTGGTTGTTTGCAATTGTTCTTTGATACTTGTTGGCAAACCGTTTATTGAAGCCGTCCATAATTGGTCTGTTACAGGATCAACTACAAAAATATCGGTGTTATTACTTGCCTCTGGAAAAGCATTAAACGGTTGGCGTGCATGCAAACCATCTCGGCGTCCACCGATAATTACCCATTTTCCGTTTGCTTGTCCATGAGCATACGAGTGTACGCCAGGAAAACTTGGAACCGTTTTAGAAACAATATTAACATCGTAATTGAATGGAATTTGTCCAAAAGTCGTTAAGCCAGTAAAAACGGCTATTATCAGTGAATTTAACTTTTTCATCGTATCATATTTTCCCGAAAATTAACCAGCATGTTTCGCTTTGTATGTTACACATGTTACATTTACACGAATCAATTCAGAGTAACGTTGTAACATGAAGTATTTTTTAAGTTGTTTTACCCTCATTTTTTTGTTTCCAGCACTATCACAGAAGTCTGAAACAACAAATTATTTACAAAAAATTGTAACTACGCTTTCAGCAGATTCGATGGAAGGTCGTTTAGTTGGTTCGTATGGCGAACTCACAACTGCAGTATTTCTATCGAGTGAATTACTTAAAATTGGTGTAAAACCATATCAAGATTCATATGCCAAACCGTTTACTTATCTCTATTCGCCAAATCCACATGATTCAACAGATGCTTCTAAACAACAAATCAATAGTCAGAATATAGTTGGTTTCATTGACAATCATCAAAAACGAACAATTGTGATTGGTGCTCACTATGATCACATTGGTCGCAACGAACACAACAATTCTTCCTTGGTAAACAGTGCTGGTCAAATACACAACGGAGCTGATGATAATGCTTCTGGAGTTGCTGCTGTTCTGACGCTTGCCAACCATTTACAAAACAATAAATCACTTGAACCGGTAAATTATTTAATTGCTTTCTTTTCAGGTGAAGAAGACGGATTGGTCGGTTCGAAGGCACTTATTGAACAATTAAGTAGTGATTCTCTTGCGATATCAGCCATGGTCAATTTAGACATGGTTGGACGCTTGGATTCATTGAATCATTTGTATATCGGCGGAATTGGAACGAGTCCAAGGTTCGGTGAAATCATACAGTCGGCAAATCACTATGACTTTAAAATTGTTTCCGACAGAAGTGGAATTGGACCGTCAGATCACACCTCTTTTTATTTAAAAAATATCCCTGTTTTGTTCCTATTTACTGGAACGCATAGTGATTATCACAAACCAAGCGATGATAGTGAAAAAATCAATTTTGATGGATTGACGAAAATTCAGGCGTATCTTATCGACTTACTAAAAGAACTGAGTAATTCCGATGAGCTTCCATTTACTGCGACGAAAAACACGAGTAAAGCTAAACCTCAGTATAAAGTTACCTTGGGAATCATGCCGAGTTATGTTACCAATGAACAAGGCTTACAAGTTGATGGTGTTGTTGATGGTAAGTTGGCACAAAAAGCAGGGATTCAAGCTGGAGATATTTTGATTCAACTAAATGAGTGCAAGATTTCAGACATTTATTCCTACATGGATTGTTTAGCGACTTTGAAAAATGGTGAAGTACTTCGCATCAAGTTTATTCGAAAAGGAATCATTTCTGAATCGACCATTTCAATTCCAGAAAACTAAGACGCACAAAAAAGCCCAACATTGCTGTCGGGCTTTTTCAAAAAAATTAACTAGTATCTTATTAGATTACTTTAACGTTTACCGCGTTTAATCCTTTTTTTCCTTCTTGTAATTCGAATTCTACTTCGTCACCGTCACGGATCTCATCAACTAATCCAGATACGTGTACAAAGTACTCTTTACCTGTTCCTTCTTCATTAATAAAACCAAATCCTTTTGATTCATTGAAGAATTTTACTGTGCCTTTACTCATAATAATGTGTTATATAAAGTACGAATGTACACTTATAAAACCGATAAACACGTTTTTATTTTTTTATTCGCTCATTTTAAAAGTCCAAAAGCGCTAATACGTCCTATTTATAGGAGATGAACAAAAGAAAATAATTTCCTGCAAAAACAACGGAATTGCTGATTTCCTGATATTTCTGCTTAAATGGCAATTAAATTCTTCTTTCTCAATCTTGAATTTGTATCAAATTTCACTTTACCAACTATCTTTGAAAAAACACGCAATATGAAATACGTTTTCGCTTTCCTTTTATTTCTTTTTACCTCAATTCACTCGTTTGGTCAAAAGACTCCCTTCTCCATTGGTGTTATTGATTCAGTAAAATCGATTGAATTGAACGAAACACGCATTCTGAATATTTACTTACCTGTAGGCTATTCAGCTGATTCCGCACAAACGTATAATGTGATTTATTTATTAGATGGCTCAGCAGATGAAGATTTCATTCACGTTTCTGGTGTTGTTCAATTTTGCAATTTCTCTTGGATTAATCTGCTTCCTCCTTCTATTGTTGTCGGGATTTCAAATGTAAATCGCAAACGTGATTTTACCTTTCCAGCTAAAGACACAGTTTTGCCTGAAATTATCCGTGCCTACAATGTTGATTTCTCTTCAGCAGGTGGTTCAGATAAATTCATGTCCTTTATAGAAACGGAACTGCAACCTTATATCGATAAAAATTACAAAACCAACAGCAATAAAATGTTGATTGGTCAGTCGCTTGGTGGTTTATTGGCGACAGAAATTCTTTATAAAAAACCTCTTCTGTTTAATCAATACATGATTATCAGTCCAAGTCTATGGTGGGATTATGAATCTTTACTGAATTATAACGCTTCTGTCTTAAATAGTTCTTTCACGCAAAATCTTGAGTTATATATTGCAGTTGGAAATGAAGGAAAAGTGATGGTTCGCGACGCAAAAAAACTCTACAAACAATTGAAAAAAAGTAAAGCCTCAAACCTAAGTGTAGAATTCAAATTCCTCGGAAATAAAAACCATGCAACAATTATGCATCAAGCAATTCTGAATGGATTTGAAGCCTTTAACCAACTTAAAACCATCCAATGAGTGAACTAATTGACAAAGATTTAATCACAAATGATTTTCAACCGCTTGAACGTGTTACGGTAAAAACATTTGATACTTCTGTAAACGCGCATCTCTTTCGAATCGAACTTGAAAATGAAGGAATTGAAAGTTTCATTTACGATGAAGAAACAATTACAATGGATCCACTTTTGTCGAACGCCATCGGTGGTATCAAAGTAAAAATCAATGCAAAAGATATCGAACGAACAAAGGAATTTCTCGCTAAACGTGAAGAGGAAAACAATCCTCCGTGTCCGAATTGTGGCTCAAAACGCATCATGACGAATTTTCGATCGTTTAAAAGTGCTTCTGGAATCATTTCTGCGATTGCAGCTTTTCTGTTCACCATTTTTCCTCCTTTGTTTAAAACCGTGAACAAATGTCTAGACTGCAATAAAGAATTTGAATCACTTGACACGTAAATCTTCTGTGTGATAGCGTTCACTGCAATTTCCTTCGTATCTTTGCGCCTTCAAAAATTACACACATGATTTCAGTTGACAATATTGCAGTAGAATTTAGTGGAACAACGCTTTTTAGTGATGTTTCATTCGTTATCAATGACAATGATAAAATTGCCTTGATGGGGAAAAATGGAGCTGGTAAATCTACGCTCTTAAAAATTCTTGCTGGTGTCAACAAACCAACGCGTGGTGGAATTTCCGCTCCGAAAGATGCAGTAATTGCTTATCTTCCTCAACATTTGTTAACCGAAGACGATTGTACTGTTTTTGAAGAAACATCAAAAGCATTTCAAGCGATTTTCGACATGAAAGATGAAATCGAGCGACTGAATGATGAACTAACTGTTCGAACAGATTACGATTCAGACGATTATATGAAAATCATTGAATCAGTTTCTGAATTAAGTGAAAAATACTATTCTATTGAAGAAATCAATTACGAAGCGGAGGTTGAAAAAGTATTGCAAGGATTAGGTTTCTTACGTGAAGATTTTGTGCGTCCGACCTCAGAATTTAGTGGTGGATGGAGAATGCGCATAGAATTAGCTAAAATTCTTCTTCAAAAGCCAGATTTAATTCTATTGGATGAGCCGACCAATCACATGGACATTGATTCGATTGAATGGTTGGAAGATTTCTTGGTGAATCAAGCAAAAGGAGTTGTGGTAATTTCTCACGATAGGACCTTCGTTGATAACATTACTTCTCGTACGATTGAAGTTACGATGGGACGCATTTACGACTACAAAGCGAAATATTCGCATTACTTGGAATTGCGCAAAGAACGTCGTGAGCAACAACAAAAACAATACGAAGAACAACGTCGTTTCATTGCCGAGACAACTGATTTCATTGACCGTTTTAAAGGAACCTATTCAAAAACAAATCAAGTTCAATCGCGTGTGAAGATGTTGGAAAAATTAGACATTATTGAAGTCGATGAAGTTGATTCTTCAGCATTGCGTTTACGTTTCCCTCCTGCTCCACGTTCTGGGAATTATCCAGTGACAGTAAAAGAATTGACAAAAAAATACGGCGATCATGTTGTTTTTCAAGATGCTTCCTTAACGATTCAACGCGGTGAGAAAGTAGCCTTTGTTGGTAAAAACGGAGAAGGTAAATCGACAATGATCAAAGCCATCATGAAAGAAATTGATTTTGACGGAAGTTTAGAACTTGGACACAATGTTCAAATTGGCTATTTCGCGCAGAATCAAGCGTCGTTATTGGATGAAGATCTAAGTATTTTCGAAACGATTGATAACATTGCGGTTGGTGAAATTCGCACCAAAATCAAAGATATTCTTGGAGCGTTTATGTTTGGTGGTGAAATTTCAGCGAAGAAAGTGAAAGTGCTTTCTGGAGGTGAAAAAACACGTTTGGCAATGATTAAATTGTTGCTTCAACCAGTGAACTTGTTAATTCTCGATGAGCCAACGAATCACCTTGATATGAAAACAAAAGACATTATCAAAGATGCCTTACGCGATTTCGATGGAACATTGATTCTTGTTTCGCATGACCGTGATTTCTTAGATGGATTAGCAACGAAAGTATTCGAATTTGGAAACAAACGCGTAAAAGAACATTTCGAGGATATCAAAGGATTCATGGCGAAGAAGAAAATCGAGCACATGCGTGAGTTTGAAAAGTGATTTTGAGAGCCGAGAACCGAGAGGAGTAAAGACAAAAGACCGCTTCGCTTAAAGACTTGTAAGTATTAAATCACTGAGAATATTTATTCTAAAATCTTTGTCTTTCGTCTTTCCATCCTTTGTCGTAAAGTCGTAAAGTCTTTCTCTTAACGTCCTTTGTCCTAATGTCTTTTGTCTTTTTTAACAGTTCAAACTTGTAACTAAACGATTAAATAGTGTTATTTGTCGTGAATTACTCTACCTTTTTATACATGAAACAATTAGTTGGACTTATACTTTTTTCTTTTATTTCCTTGTCGGCCTGGTCACAGAATATGAAAATTTCTGGAACAGTGTACGATACGTCAGGCACAAAACCACTTCCTGATGCAATCGCTATGGCTGTGCGTATCAAAGATTCTGTTTTACTTGATTATGCACTTACCGATGCAGAAGGGAAATTTTCATTAAAAAAAGTACCTCTGGATTCGTTTACTTTGGTGATTTCGCACTTTCGATTTGATGATAAAACCTATTATATTTTTGGTAGTCAAGAGAACCAAGAGATCAACATTCCGAATATCCGCTTGAGTTTTAAAACAAAAGAATTAGCCGAAGTTGTTGTCTATGCGAATAAGAATCCAATTTATTTTCGTGGCGACACCTTGGTTTATGTAGCCGATTCGTTCAAAGTTGGACAAAATGCAGTTGTCGAAGATTTATTGAAGAAGTTACCAGGAATAACGGTTGACGCTGACGGAAAAATAAAAGCCCAAGGGAAAGAAATCAGTAAAGTCTTTGTAGATGGCGATGAGTTTTTTGGGACAGATCCAACGATTGCAACCAAAAACCTTGGCGCTAGTGGTGTTGAAACGGTCGAAGTCTACGAAAAGAAAAACGAAAATGCTGCTGAAGGAGAAGATGAAACCATACAAATCATGGATCTCAAGCTCAAGGAGGAAGCCAAGAAAGGGTATTTTGGACGAGTCTCGGCTGCTTCGGATTTCACACAATTCTATGAAGGTGAAATGCTCTTCAATCGCTTTAATGGAACTCAGAAGCTAGCAGTTTTCGTGTTGTCATCTAATACACCTCGATCACAGTTTGACTGGGGCGATATCAATAAATTTGGATTGGATGAAGAAAATGGTTATTCGCAAAATGAAGATGGCGATTGGATGCAAAAAGGTTCAAATGTGAATGGCAATGGGATTCCTCAGACCTTACGTGCTGGAGTCTATTTTAGCGATAAAGTTGGTAAAAAGAAAAAAACGAAAATTGGGTTTAACTATTCGTATTTGAATTATCAATTAAACGCATTGTCACAAAGCTATTCTCAGTATTTTTTAGCCGACTCAAGTTATTATTCTGCCGATTCAACCCGAACAACTTCGAAAAATGAATCGCATACTGCCAATTTCACCATTTTCACCCAAATTGATTCGTTAACAACACTTGAAATCAAACCAAGTTTTCAATTTTCAACAGGATCTACAAACGTTTCAGATTACTCTCATTTCTTAACCTCAACAAGCGAAGCTTCTCGAAGTAATTCAATTTCAAAAGGTACAACTTCAGATGGTTTATCTGCGAATTCAGAGATCAATTTTACACACGATTTCAAAAAGGAACGTCGCTCATTGAGTTTGCAACACAAATTCAATTACGGAAATAATACAACAGACGGAAATTTGTATTCTGAAAACCTCTATTATTTGGGAGGAAGTATCAACGACACGCTGAATCAGCTAAAAACGAATAAAAATACGAATCATGTGGAAACGCTGAAAGCAACCTATTACGAACCTTTGACCAAAAAATGGAAACTTGAAACAGAATACATGTTTGAGTATTCTACAAATGCTCAAGAAAAGGAAGCGCGTAATATTTTGTCGGAAACAGCTTCGGAAATAGATTCAAACTTTACGAATAGTTTCGAAACGAGACGCTATCAGCACCGTATTGGTTTGGCTGCAATTTACGAAAGCAGAAAGCACTCTGTAACAATTGGAACTCGCGCTCGAACAATACAAATTGAGAATTACAACATTTATACTGCGAATACGATTACACAAAACATCTCCAATATTTTACCACGCATCAGTTACACCTTCAAACCAACGAAAACAAGTCATTTAAGTGCACGTTACAATACGAGTTCCATGCAACCAAGTGTAAACTCACTTCAACCAATTCCAGACAATACCAACCCAAATCGTGTGCAAATTGGAAATCCCGATTTAAAACCCACGTATAGCCATCGTGTAGGATTGAATTACAACAGTTGGAATGCTGTCACGAATCGAAACGTTTGGTCTGGAGCAAATTTCAATTATACGAACAATGCCATGGTAGATTCTACTGTTTTTGATGCTGATGGTCGACAATTCGTAAAGACGGTTAATGCTGATGGAAATTATTGGGCAAGTGTTTATTTAGGAAGTGGAATTGGCGTTTATAAAAAAATCATAGATGTAACTCCTGGTTTTAATACTTCTTACAGTAAATCAATTTCTTACATTGATGGACAAAAAAATGAACGAGGCTCACTACAATACAATGTGAATTTTGGAATCAATATCAACCTAGATTCAATGTCACTTTCAACCTATTCTTCGGTAGGAAGAACTAGTCCATCATCGACGATTAACTCAAGTGCGAATCAATCGTACACCACTCAAGAGCATCAAGTTTATTTTTCTTGGACGCTTCCATTCTGGCATATCACGTTAAAGAGCGACGCAACGTACTTTTTAAATGGTCAGCGAACAGATGGTTTTAATTTGAATTACTTTATTTGGAATGCATCGATTGATAAAGCCTTTCTGAAAACTGAAAATTTAATTCTTGGTGTTCAAGGAAATGACATCTTAAACCAAAACATTATTGCACAAAGAACGGTCAGCGCAAATACCATAACGGATTATAAGACAAAGATCATTTCGCGCTATTTCTTGGTAAAATTAACCTACAAGTTCAATAATAAAAAAGCTAAAGAAGAAGAAAATGAGTGGTATTAAACAACTATTGATCATTGGATTTTGCTCAATCCTACAGCTTTCATTTGGACAAATTAAAGTGGGAAAAATCGTCTATGAGCGAAAAACAAACTTGGAGAAAGAATTCAAAGATGTTATCGACAGTGATTTTTTGGATTACATCAAGAAAAATAAAATCAAAAAAGATGAATTCGAATTGTATTTCAACGATACACTTTCGATTTTTAAACCCGTTTTTTCTGACTTGGCAGATGAAATGAGCTGGGCAACAAATACAAACACAACACTGCATTCATTGGCGTCAAATCAATACACAATTGTACTCAACATGTGGGGGCAAGAATTGATTTTGGAAGATACCTTGAGCGCAAAAGTTTGGCAAATCACTGACAGCAAACGTGTAATTAGCAACTATGAATGTCGCAAGGCTATTTGGCAAAAAAATGATACAACACGCATTTACGCATGGTATTCCACTGAAATTTTAGCCAATGCAGGTCCTGAAGGATTTTGTGGTTTACCTGGAACTATTTTAGGATTAGCAACGGAAGACGGAGGTGTTATTTACTTTGCCAAATCGGTAGAATTGATTACGCCAAGTGAGCAAGATTTCATCGTTGAGAAAAAGCGCAAAAAAGTGTTTGCCTACCAACAATTGTATGATCAGTTAATGGAAGATTACGGAAACGAAAAATGGGGAAAACAAATGATTCTGGAGCTGTTTGAATGGCTTTAAAAATTCCGTTCCAACTTTCTTCCCTTCCACTTTGGCTTGAAGGTATACATCAAACTCACGATCAATAAAGTGTAAAAAGGAAAAAGTAGTTCATACAATGGAATGTACAACCATGAGCGCATTCTTCCCATACGATTGAAAAAAGGCAAGAAAAACAGTAAGTCAATCACTGATTTCACGATAAAAACAACCAATGCCCATTTCCATTCATGTTGCAAGAGAAGGAACACCATTAAGGCAACAAATCCGGCCGTTAATACTCCTTGAATGATTGCTAAACTTGTACTCAAATGATCTTTCACGTCGCCCGTTTTCGCAATCCAACGCAATCGTTGATGAAGAAATTCACTAAAACTTTGTGGCGTTTCTGTGTACACTGCTAATGTTCGATCCGTTACTAAATTCACCTTCGCTTTGGCTTTTCTAAAATCACGTAACAAGTAAATATCATCTCCACTTGGCATGTGCGCGTGTGAAGCATATTGATCGTACGAGTGAAATGCGCTGCGTTTGTATAACATATTTGCACCACTTGCCATAATTGGACGAATCAAACCAGAAACACCGCAATTTGCCGCATTCACCAACAATAAATCCACTTCATACAAATGCTCGAATTCACGTTCAGCAACCATCACCGCGGGCATAACATACAAATCTGCTTCTGGTAATTGGCTCATGCGATCAAAATAGTTTGGCGAAAACGAACAATCAGCATCCCAACCCAAGACATAATTCGATTCACTCAATTCAATTCCTTTACGAATCGCCAATTTCTTACCTTCTACTCCATCTTCTAACGATATGATTTGATAAGGAATCGTATCATTCAGTACTTGTTCAATTCGTTCACAACTTAGATCCGTTGAATGGTCATTCACAAAAATGTATTGGTTTGGATGCAGTGCTGATTTATTGATGCTTTCCAACAAAACAGCAATTCGCTTTTCTTCATTTCGAAAAGGAATGATTACAACCAATTCAGCTAAATCAATTCCGTTTTCCTCACAAACAAATTTGCTTTCTTTTTGACGTTGAAGGAAATAACCTAGAACGGAAATTGTTCCAAGTAAACTTGCGTAGAGCACAAAATAGATTAGTATCCAACTAAGCATTTTCCTTTTTTCCTTTGCATACAACCACTGCAATTAGCGTTGGAAGTAATAGATTAAACACCCAAATGATAAACGAAGAAGCCACAACCGTAATTTCATTCATTCCTGCAAAGGCCAATACCCAAACAGAAATACTTTCGCGAATCACAATTTTCCCTAAGAACAAACTTGGAGCAAGCGTTACCCAGAAATAGACTTGCCAAATCCAAAGGATATTGACCCATGAAATCTCATTGCCAAATGCTGCCAAAACGCAAGCAAATTGAATAGTAAAAATCGTATGACGCACAATACTCAATCCAAAAATTGTCCAGCGAAAACTTCTTCTACGATTTAACGTGCGAATGAAACGATGAACACTTTGTTTGCGCTTAAAGAAGAGCTTTGTAATCCATTCGAAATTGAAATAAAACAATACGACAACAATGAAACCAACAATAAAGAGCCATTTCCACCCTTCTAATTCATGAAAAAGTGGACTATTTTGCAACAAAAAGAAAGAAATCATCCCAAAAAGCATGCTTGCTGCGAATTGCGCATAATTTCCTACCAAGGTTAAAATCACCAATGGGTTGCGATGGCGCCGTTCGAAGTAATAAATGCGTCCAATGAAATTGCCCAACATATTTGGCGTCAACATTCCTGTCACAATTCCAGCTAAAAAAGCGTGACGTTCTGAGCGATTTGTTGCGCGAATTTCTAAAATACGCAAGGTAGCTTTCCATTTCCACCATTCTAACAACCAATTGATTGGAATTAAAATGAACGCTAAAACAAGCCAAAACACATTTTTGAGATACAATTCATCCGCATTCCAATTAAGCTTTTTTACTTGCCAATAAAAGAACAGCGCAAAAATTGCGAAGAGAATCATTTTAAAAAAAATGAATATACCTTTCTGTTTTTTTATAGCTTTAACCAACGAACACTTTTTGAATGGTTGAAGATAAGATAATTCTTGGAATTGACCCCGGAACAACTGTTTTGGGTTATGGATTAATACATGTGAAAAACAATAAATTGTCCATGGTGAATTTTGGCGTAATTCAATTAAGTAAGTTGGCAACACATCCTGATAAATTAAAACGCATTTTTGATCGTTTGGACGGAATTATTCGTGAATTCAAACCAGATGAAATGGCGATTGAAGCTCCATTCTTTGGGAAAAATGTTCAATCCATGTTGAAATTGGGAAGAGCGCAAGGTGTGGCAATCGCTGCAAGTTTATCGCACAATGTTCCCTTTGAAGAATATTCGCCACGACGCATTAAACAAGCAATTACAGGAAATGGAAATGCATCAAAAGAACAAGTTGCGGCTATGTTGCAAAAGCTGCTAAACTTCGACGAAATGCCGAAATACTTGGATGCTACAGATGGACTAGCAGTGGCGGTTTGTCATCATTTCTCAAAAGGAATTGGTGAACACAATAAATCAAAATCAGGAAATTGGGAAGCGTTTATTAAATCAAATCCTGATCGAAAATTGAGATAAGCATGCAACGTTCAAGCAGAAAAAGAAATATTTTAAGCACAAAAGACTTTGCACGACGAATGATGAAGTATTTCATTTATTCGTTCTTGCTGATTTTTATTTCGTTGTTAATTGGCATTCTAGGTTATCATTACATCGCAGATTTAAATTGGGTAGACAGCACCTTGAATGCTTCCATGATTTTAACAGGAATGGGGCCAGTTGATCGTTTAACAACGGATTCTGCAAAGATTTTCGCTTCTGCCTATTCAATTTTTAGTGGCGTTGCTTTTTTAAGTACCGTTGCTATTTTCTTTTCACCAATTGCTCATCGTTTATTGCATATTTTGCACGTTGAAGACGAAGAGGAATCAAGTACCAATTAATAAATTCTTTCCTTATGTTTCATCCAAAATGTGACGCATATATTGAAAAGTCAGCCGAATTTGCGCAACCAATCTTGACCCAATTACGCAATTTAGTTCATTCTGTTTGTCCTGAAGTGGAAGAAACCATCAAATGGGGAATGCCAACGTTTATGTATAAAAAATCCATTTTATGCAGCATGGCTTCCTTTAAAAATCATTGCAGTTTTAGTTTTTGGTTAGGAGGAGTAATGGAAGATCCAGAAGGAATTTTGCAGCGAGTTGGAGATTCCGGAATGGGCCAATTGGGAAAAATCAGTTCATCCGACGATTTACCTGATTTAGACATTCTAAGAAGTTACCTCATTCATGCAATGGATTTAACCGATCAAGGAGTGAAAATTCGAAAAGTTGAAAAACCAAAAACTGAATTACCGATTCCTGATTATTTTTTGGAAGCATTAACAGCAAACGACAAAGCAAAAGCCAGTTTCGAACAATTTAGCGCATCTCATCGCAAAGAATATATCCAATGGATTACAGAAGCGAAAACAGAAGCAACAAGAGAAAAACGAATAGCAACTGCGCTGGAATGGTTGAGTGAAGGAAAAAGTAGAAATTGGAAATACGCGAAGTGCTAAAATTATTGGACAATCAC
>CAJAVU010000046.1 GCA_903945495.1 uncultured Flavobacteriales bacterium
CCCACGTTTAACCTTAAAAATACAACGTTTATTATTCTATTTAATCGTTCGTTAGATGTACAAGAAAATGCAGTTTTTTCTTAATATATTAGCTGTCAAATTTAACCAAACTAACTTTTGTGCTGAATAACAAATTAAACATTTTAATTGTCGATGACGAATTAAATGCAAGAGAGTTTCTGCAGAAACTGATACTTCGTCACTTTTCTAATTTACTTTCAAAAGTAGCTACCGCTTCTAATGTTCAGACGGCAAAAGATTACTTGTTTGAAGAAAATTTTGATTTGGTTTTTTTAGACATCCAACTTGGAAAAGAAAACGGCTTCGATTTACTTAAACTATTCGGAAATAGAAATTTCAAAGTTGTTTTCACGACTGCGCACAAAGAATTTGCACTTGAAGCTATTAAAGAATCTGCATTTGATTATCTACTTAAACCGATTAATTACATTGATTTATTGGATGTTTTTAAAAAAATTGAACAACTAAAAATCAAAGATGATTTACTCGATAAGTTAATGTTATTAAACACCAAATTGAGTCCTTTAAATACTGAATTTAGCAAAATTGCATTTCCAACAAAAGAAGGCATGCGACTCGTTCATTTATCAGATATTATTTATTGCGAAGCATGTGGCAGTTATTCAGATGTGGTATTGTCAAATAGCACAAAAATTACGGTAACAAAACCTTTAAAGTATTTTGAAGATGTACTTCCAGAAAAACTATTTTTTCGGTGTCATAAAAGTTACTTCGTAAATTTAAACTACGCAAGTGAATACAATGATCTAAGCAAACAAGTCATATTAAATCCCGGAATTGAAATTCCCGTTTCAGTTCGAAAAAAAGAAGCATTCATTCATGCAATTACCAGGAAGTAAATTAGTCGTATTCCTTTTCGGAATGGTGGTTTTTTGGTCGAGTGCCGCAATGCCAGCTAGGAACATTAATATCAAAGATGGACTGGTGAATAATACTGTGCGGTGCTTCCATGAAGATAAGGATGGAAAATTGTGGATAGGTACAGAAGGTGGAATATCTATTTATAACGGCTATTCATTTCAATCAATTACGAGTAAAGAAGGCTTGATTGGCAATTTTGTATGGGCTATTGAAAATGATGAATCAGGTGGTAAATGGATTGCCAGTTACAACGATGGACTTACCTACATTAAAAATGGCAAATATATCCGATACAACAAGAAACAAGGGCTGTCGAATGTCAATGTCCGAACAGTACATTATAAGAACAAGAAACTATATATAGGAACTGAAAATGGACTTTTTATCTATGATTACACTACCAAAAAGATAAAAGAAATCACACCTAAATCCAATGAGCCTGATGACTTTCAAGTCATGCAATTTCTGGATTATCGAAACGAATTAATTGTGGTAACACGTAAACGTGGGTTATTTAAGGTCATCTCTAAATCGGGGGCTAAAGTCCAGTTGAAAAAAATCGGTAAAGGCCTCACGGTGTTTAAAATTGTTCCATATTCATCGAAGTTTTTGTATTGCAATACAAGTGGGATTTACCGTCAAAGCGACTTGTTAACCAAAAATGGTCAGCTGATTAATGGCAATGTTGTATGGGAATATACAAAGTCAAGGAACAACAATTCACTTTACCTTGCCACCTGGAATGTTACTCAAGCTGGAGGGGCACTTTTGAAACTGCATAAGGATTCGTTGATTGACATTACCAAACGACACTCTATTCAATCCGAGGCTATTTGGTCGGTAAAGTGGTTAAGCTCAAATCTACTTGCTGTTGGCACTTTAGATAAAGGATTTTACTTGATTGATTTACAGCTCAACCAATTCAATAAAAGTCCTTTACAAAAAGTCAAGGGTCAGATTGACATTAAAGGAGTTACGTGTTATTACAGTGAAAAGAATGTCTTCCAAAAGAATGGAAAGTTATTATTTGAATTAAACGAAGAAAAACTCAAAAAGTGGATAAATCAGAAAGGCATTGTTCTTCAAAGCCCCAATGATTTAAGTACATCTTATAAAGAACTATCAATAAAAGGCCATCGTATAAATTATATCAAATCAACGCAGGATGGTGTGTTTGTTTCGACAACAATTGGATTGCTTTGCTTTACACACGATTTCAAAATCAAGCGCTTTATTCCATTGGTCATTGATAACTTTCATATCATTAACAATACGCTGATTTACCAAAAACCTTACAAGGAGTTCAATATTTTCAGGAATTTAAACTTTGCAACTATCTCCAGGGAAATTATTCCTGTTACTGAGAAAACACCGACTGACATTCTCCATTTTCAGCAAATTAGTGACAGGACCCTTCTTTGGTCTAAAGTAAAAGGTGTATTTAGTTATCATGAAGGGAAACAGCCATATAAATTGAAGCTGGACAGTAATATAGGTCACCTGAAATTAGCGAATAGTTGGCGCAATAGATTTCTTCTTGTCAACTCAAAAGATGAAGTATTCATAGGAGACGTTTCAATCAATGGTTTAACAATCAAAAAGCTTGATTTACCCGTTGCTGTGAAAAGCATTTACAAAATTGTGATGTACCAGGATAAGTATGCTATTCAATTTGACAAGGGTATTTACATCGCATCGCCTTCGGGATATCGGATAGTAAATCACACAAATTTGTTGTCACCATCAGAAATTACAACGATTTTCATGAGTGATAACCAATTAGAAGTTGTAACAGATGAATTCATTCAATACATACCAACTTCTTCCATTTTCACTTACGTCAATCAATACCCTAAAGCTGAAATAAGTTTTAATAACCAAGTAATTCCATCGAATATGAATAGTTTGGTATTGAATGTGAAGACAGCAGCTCTTCAATTTCCAAACGATTATTCCTTTTATTATCAACTCAACGGTCAAGATACTGTGCCAATTACTGAAGATAAAATCTATTTGATGAATTTGTCGTCTGGTTCGTACAAACTAAATCTGCTTGCTTACAATGGATTCACCAACAGTTGGACTGTACTTAATTCGTATAGTTTTACCAAAGAAAAAGCATTGTGGGAAAAGTCCTATTTCTGGTTATTATTAACTTCATTAATCATTTTGCTTTTTGTCATTATTTACTACAGAAGAAAGGTTTCCAGGGATAAGCAGTTAATTCAGAAACAAGAATTGGAAAAGGAACTGATTCAACAAAAGTTACATGCGATTCAAGCTAAAATGAATCCACATTTCATGTTCAATGCGTTAAATTCTATTCAAAATTATATCATCGATACCGATACCGACAATGCACTTCTTTACCTTTCAGAATTTGCAAAATTAATGCGTCAAACAATTGAATATTCTTCCATGAGTAGGATCAGCATTCTTGAAGAAATTGAATTTCTTGAACGATACATTGGAATTGAACAAATGCGCTTCAGCAGTCAGATCATTTTAGAGAAAGATTTTAACGAATCAGCCAACAGGATTGAAATACCTCCGATGATTTTGCAACCTTTAATCGAAAATGCATTTATACATGGTTTTAATACGGAAACAACAACGCCCCAAATCATTTTGCTTAAAATTCGTGAAGAACATAATGGAACATTAAAGATTACTATTTCAAACCAAAAGAACAGCGAAACAATAACTAAATCCCAGCATAGATCATTTGGATTGGAATCGATTGAGCAAAGGCTAAAGCTTGTGAATCCCAAGAACACGTTCAAATTAATTGATTTAAACGATTCTTTTATTGTTGAAATCTACATTATGGTAAACGAAAAAATCTAAAATTCAATCGATTAAACGACATTTCTAAC
>CAJAVU010000047.1 GCA_903945495.1 uncultured Flavobacteriales bacterium
ACAGGCGGAAATGGTGCAACAGAATCAGGAACGCAAACAGCTACTGTTACTATAACAGACAATGATGCACCAACAGTAACGTTGAGTGGAACAACATCAATTGCAGAAAATGCAGCAGGTGTTGCCACGTTAACAGCTACCTTATCAAATGTTGCGACAACAGATGTAACAATAACGATTGCATACACAGGAACAACAGTTGGAGCAGATTATACAGCTTCAAGTGTTACGATTACAATACCAGCAGGTTCAACCACTGGAACAGTAACAGTGGATCCAACAGATGATTTAATCTCTGAAGGTTCAGAAACAGTGATTGCAGATATTACGAATGTTACAGGCGGAAATGGTGCAACTGAATCAGGAACGCAAACAGCTACTGTTACTATAACAGACAATGACTCTCCAACAGTAACATTAACAGGAACAACATCAATTGCAGAAAATGCAGCGGGAGTTGCCACGCTAACAGCTACCTTATCAAATGTTGCCACAACAGATGTAACAGTAACGATTGCATACACAGGAACAACAGTTGGAGCAGATTATTCAGCTTCAAGTGTTACGATTACCATACCCGCAGGTTCAACCACTGGAACAGTAACAGTGGATCCAACAGATGATTTAATCTCTGAAGGTTCAGAAACAGTGATTGCAGATATTACGAATGTTACAGGCGGAAATGGTGCAACAGAATCAGGAACGCAAACAGCTACTGTTACTATAACAGACAATGATGCACCAACAGTAACATTAACAGGAACAACATCAATTGCAGAAAATGCAGCAGGTGTAGCAACGTTAACAGCTACCATATCAAATGTTTCCACAACAGATGTAACAGTAACGATTGCATACACGGGAACAGCAATTGGAACAGATTATACCGCTTCAAGTATTACGATTACTATACCAGCTGGTTCAACTACTGGAACTGTAACTGTAGATCCGACCGTTGATGCAGTGTATGAAGGTTCTGAAACAGTGATTGCAGATATTACGAATGTTACAGGAGGAAATGGAGCAACAGAATCTGGTTCTCAACAAGCAATTGTAACAATAACAGATATAAACACTCCTCCAGTTGCGGTAGGAAATTCAACAACAACCAATGAAGATCAAGCTGTTACTTTATCATCGGTTCAATCAAATGATTCTGATGCTGACGGCACTGTAGTTGTTGGAACGATTGATTTGGATCCAACACAACCTGGTCAACAAACTACATTTACAAACGCACAAGGAACTTGGGTAGTAAATACAACTACAGGTGATGTAACATTTACACCATCTTCAAACTTCAATGGAACTGCTACCATTCAATATACAATTACGGACAATGCAGGTGCTACTTCAAACTCGGCAAATTTAACAGTTACAGTCAATCCAATAAATGATGGACCAGTTGTTGACAATGAAACACACACTATTAATGAGGAAGGAACGGCAACTGGTGATTTAACAAATGCAGGTGATACTGATTTAGATGGAAATTTAGTTGTAACAACAACTCCAGTTGATGGACCAAACAATGGCACAATTGTAATTAATCCTGATGGAACTTACACTTATACCCCATCTACAAACTTTAACGGACTTGATACGATAGTAGTACAAATTTGTGATGACGGAACTCCTTTACCAGTACTTTGCGTATATGACACAATTTTTATTATTGTAAATCCAATCAACGATGGACCAATTATCGACAATGAAAACGTTAATATTCCATACAATGGAGTTGGTACAGGTGATTTGACAGATGCTGGTGATTCAGATGTTGATGGAAATTTAGTTGTGTCAACAACTCCTGTTGATGCTCCAAACAATGGAACTATTATCATCAATTCAGATGGGACATTTACTTATACGCCTAATACTAATTTTGTTGGTCAAGATACAATTGTTGTACAAATTTGCGATGATGGTTCTCCAACTCCAATCATTTGTGTAAATGATACAATTTTCATTACTGTTAACCCTTGCTCTGCAACAGATCTATTAGCTGATTGTGACCAAGATGGTGTTACAAATGGTGATGAAATTGATCCAGATGGAGATGGAAATCCTGGACCAAATGGTACTGATCCTTTTGATCCTTGTAGTTTAAATATTGCCGATCAAACGTTTGCTTCTGCTTCCGCATCTTGGTTAGCAGCAGATTGTGATGGCGACGGTGAAACAAATGGAGAAGAGGTTGACCCAGATGGCGACGGAACAGCAGGTCCAAATGGTACAAATCCGACTGACCCATGTTCATACGATCCAGCATTACAAGATTTGGCTATTGTGACGGTTGCTTGGTTGGCATTGGATTGTGATAATGACGGACTTTCAAATGAGGAAGAAGTTGATCCAGATGGAGATGGTACACCAGGACCAAACGGCACGAATCCATTAAATCCAGATTCAGATGGTGATGGTGTAATTGACGGTGATGAGGAATCCGATGGTACCAACGGAAATGATCCATGTGATTTAGTACTAGCTTCTCAAACAGTTACTCCAAGTGCAGCCTGGAACAATTTGGACTGTGACAATGATGGTGTAACAAATGGTGAAGAAATTACAAATGGTACAGATCCATTGAATCCAGATACAGATGGTGATGGTGTAACAGATGGTGATGAAGTGGCAGATGGAACAATTGGAACGGATCCATGTGATTTAGAATTAGCTTCTCAAACAGTAACTCCAAGTGTTGTATGGAACAATTTAGATTGTGACGGTGATGGAGTGACAAATGGAGAAGAAGTTGATCCTGATGGAGACGGAACACCAGGTCCAGATGGAACTAATCCAAGTGATCCATGTGATTTTATTCTTGTATCTCAAGATTTTTCAACTGTTTCAACTGCTTGGTTAGGAGTAGATTGTGATGGGGATGGAGTGACAAATGGTGATGAAGTAGATCCTGATGGAGACGGTACGGCTGGACCAAATGGAACAAACCCAGATGACCCATGTTCTCTTACACTTGAAGATCAAACTCTTAGTCCAAGTGCTGAATGGTTAGCGTTAGATTGTGATAATGATAGTTTAACGAATGAAAATGAAGTAATAATTGGCACTGATCCTTTCAATCCTGATTCAGATGGAGATGGTGTAACAGACGGAGACGAAGTAGATCCTGACGGTGATGGAACGCCTGGTCCAAATGGAACGAACCCGAATGATCCATGTAACTTCACGGTTGCGGACCAAACAGTTACTCCAAGTACTGAATGGTTGGCAGCAGATTGTGATGATGACGGTGTAACAAATGGTGATGAAGTTGCTGGTGGTAGTGACCCATTGAATCCGTGCAGTCCAAACTTGTGTGAAATAAGCATACCTCAAGCTTTCTCTCCGGATGGAGACGGGATAAATGACAACTTTGTAATTGAAGGTATTGAACTGATTCCAGACAATGAAATTACAATTTTCAACCGTTGGGGGAATGTTGTATTCCAGACTTCTAATTATCAAAATAATTGGGACGGAACTTCAAGTAACGCGATGAATATTGGAGGTGGTGATTTACCTACTGGAACATATTATTACATCTTGGATCCAAACAAGGAAGGATACGAGGTTTACAAAGGATATATTTATTTACAACGCTAAAAGTAGAATTGCTCCTCTACGGAGGAGCGATCTCAAAAATATAAGAAGATGAAAAATTTAATTCAATTTGTTGGAATTTTGCTTTTAACAGGAATAAGTAGTCCTTTATTTGCGCAGCAAGATCCACACTTCACACAGTATTTTGACAATACACTTTTTATTAATCCAGCATATGCAGGGAGCAGAGGCATGTTGAATGTTACAGGAATCCACCGTGAACAGTGGGTTGGATTTGAAGGTAGACCGAGCTCAACAACCTTAAGTGTGCACTCACCACTTTCTTATGAGTCGGTTGGTGTCGGTATCACGATGGTAAATGATCAAGCCGGACCGGTAAAGCAAACTATGTTTTATGGCGATTTCTCTTACACAATCAAATTCAAAAATCCAGTGAGAAAATTGTCATTTGGTTTGAAAGGCGGCATGAACATGATTTCTGTAGGAACTTCAGGTTTGGCTAAAACCGAAGATAATGATCCAAAATTACTTCAAAACGTTTCAAATCATATCAATCCTAATTTTGGCGTTGGTATTTATTATCATACGCCTAAATTTTTCATTGGAGCGAGTACCCCTAAAATTATCGAGAAAGGATATGATGGTGTTAGTAAGACAAATCTTGAAAAACGACATTATTACGGAATCATCGGTGGCATTTTCACCTTGTCTAATACATGGAAATTACGACCAACTGCTCAAGTTAAAATGACAGTTGGAGCTCCAATCAGTGTTGATGCAAGTGTTGCAGGAATTTACAAAGAGAAATTTTGGTTTGGAGCCATGTATCGTGTGAATGCGGCATTCGGTGCGTTTGTTCAGTATCAAATTTCACCACAATTTAAATTAGGAATTGCTTCTGATTTTGGTACACAAGCCATCCGCAATTACAACTATGGGACATTCGAATTAATGGCCTCATACGATTTTACTTTCAAAAAACAAGGAATCCGTTCACCACGTTATTTCTAAGGCACAAACAAAATTAAAATGAAAACAAGAATATTAGTAGTAAGTTTTTTAGTTGCCACAATGACTGTTGTTGGCCAAAGTGGAAAGCTAAAAAAAGCAGATAATTACTTCCAAAAACTATCCTATTCATACGCTTCATTATTATACGAAGAGTTGCTTGGAGGCGAAATGGATAGCCCTAAAATGAAATCCAATTTGGCTATTTGTTATTACAACACAGGCGAAATGAAAAAATCAGAGGCGACATTTGCGCAGATGATTAATTCGGATGTTGCCACACGTGAAGATTTCTTTTACTATGCACAAGCCCTGAAACAAAATGGAAATTATGCAGAAAGTGATTTGTGGATGGAAAAATTCAATAAGATAGCTACAAACGATACCCGTGGTTTGTCATACGTGAACAATCCAACCTATATGGAGAAAATCGAAAAACAAGGTGTTCATTTTACAATTGCTAATTTAAGCTGCAATACACCTTCTGCAGATTTTGGTGGATATCCTTCAACAGTTAACAATGATGCGTATTTTGTTTCATCTAGAAGAAAACGTGTTTTTGTTCAAAATGAATGGTCTTGGAATAGCAAACGTTTTTTGGATTTGTATAAATCAACCATTGCTGGTACAAGTGAGTTAGAAAACGTTCAATTGATCACTAAAAAAGTAAACACGCGTTTTCACGAAGGACCAATGTGTTTCACTTTCGACGGAAAACACGTTTATTTTACGCGAAACAACATAGAAAAAGGTGCAAACCGCAAAGATCAAAAAGGCATTCAAAACTTAAAATTATACAGAGCCACAGTTGATTCAAAAGGTAATTGGACAAATGAAGAAGTATTAAGCTTCAATTCGAAAGAATATTCTGTTGGTCATCCTTCAATTACATCAGATGGAAAAACCTTGTATTTCGCATCAGATATGCCCGGAGGATTTGGTGGAGCAGATTTATACAAAGTTGCTTTGAATGCTGATGGTTCGTATGGGAAACCTGAAAATCTTGGAAAACAATTCAATACGGAAGGACAAGAAATGTTCCCTTGGATCAGTAATGATGGACATTTATTCTTCTCGTCAAATGGGCACATTGGTTTGGGCGGATTGGATGTATTTGTCATGTTACCAAATAAAAATGGTGGATTTGATAAACTAATGAATGTTGGAAAGCCTGTGAATGGTCAATATGATGATTTTGCGTTCACTATGAATAAGGACAATCAAACTGGTTATTTCTCATCAAACCGCGAAGGTGGAAAAGGTGATGATGATATTTATTCGTATGTCTTAACGAAACCATTCAAACAAAATTTGGTGGTAGAAGGAATAGTGGCAGATCTTCAAACGAAAGATATATTGCCTGGTTCAACAGTTTACTTGAAAGATGATAAAGGAATGGTATTTGCAACAACAACAGCAGATGATAAAGGTGCATATTCATTCGAATTAGAACCTGATAAAAACTATGTGGTTGCAGCTTCAAAAGATAAGTACTACGGCGATTTAGCGAATTTTAGCACAGTCAATTTGAATCCAGATATGGAAACAATCAAGCAAAATTTGGAGTTGGAAAAAGATCCAGGTTTGGCCTTGTATTGTTTAGTAACAGACGGAAAATCAAGCTTACCTATTGAAGGTGTGAAATTGACAATCATTGACAAAACCAATGGAAGCGAATTTCTTTCAACAACAACACCAGAAACAGGTGATGCTAAAAAAGGAATTGATGATAAGAAAATCAACGATTTATTATCTTACACAATCAAATTAGAAAAGGAAGGATACTTATCTAAAACGGTTGTTTATTCGCAACGAATTGTGAAGCCAGGAATCATCAATGTGCATGAAGAATTGGATTTAACGATGGATAAATTGGATATTGGAATGGATTTAGCAACACTTATCGATATAAAACCAATATACTTTGATTTAGGTAAATATGCAATTCGTAAGGATGCGGCCCTTGAATTAGATAAAATTGTCAAGGTGATGAACGATTATCCAACTATGCAAATTGAATTGGGTTCACACACTGATTGTCGCTCTAGCTATGCCTCTAATGAGAAACTTTCGACGAATAGAGCAAATGCTTCAGCTGCTTATATCAAAGCAAGAATTAAAAATCCAGAAAGAATATATGGAAAAGGATACGGTGAGTATAAATTGAAAGTGGATTGTCCTTGTGAAGGCGCTGTAAAATCAACTTGTACAGAAGCTGAACACCAACAAAACCGTAGAACAGAGTTTGTGATTATTAAAATGTAAATGAGCGATACTCAAAAGTTATTTTTCGCAAAAAAGGTCGCTCTTGAGACAAAGGGTTTAATTTCTTTTGTCGCAAATTTGGCTATAGAGCAAAATGAATTCGATCATTTTCTTGACGTATTACAAGAACAATATCACCTAGATGCAACTAAATTTGAATTACAATTGGGTGAAAGTTTATTCACTGAATTTCTTGAAATAGGAATTCAGGAGTATATATAGAATATTACTTACTATTTAAGAACAGCATTGTTGACCTTAAAAGTGGTCGATAATGCTGTTTTTTGTTTAATTCAAATCTGCTTGTTTCTGCTAGACTTTTGAAAGATAGCATATAGCAGAAGTGAAAATATCAGTCATTCTTACTACTTTTGTGCTTCAATTTATGAATCAGATGAAAAGAGTAAAAATCGCAGAAATTTTAAGTCAACCACAAATTGGTCAAGAAATCCTTGTTAAAGGATGGGTTAGAGCGTTTAGAAGTAATCGCTTTATCCAATTAAATGATGGTTCAACAATCAATACACTTCAAGCGGTAGTTGATTTTGAGAATTTCGACGAAGCGGTTTTGAAAAAAATCACAACAGCAGCAGCAGTAGGTTTAAAAGGAGTATTGATTGAATCTCAAGGTTCAGGTCAGGCTGTAGAGCTACAGGTTTCAGAAATTGAAATTATCGGTGAAGCGAATCCAGATGATGTCCAAAAAACGGTTATGCAACCGAAAAAACACAGTTTGGAATTTTTGCGTGAGCAAGCTCATCTACGTTTTAGAACAAATACATTCGGTGCGGTTTTCAGAATCCGTCATGCTGTAGCTTTTGCGATTCACAATTATTTTAATGAAAAAGGGTTCTTTTACCTTCATACACCAATTATAACCGGTTCGGATGCTGAGGGAGCAGGTGAAATGTTCCGTGTAACGAATTTAGATCCGATTAAGCCACCATTAAATGACGATGGAACAGTTGATTTTAAAGAAGATTTCTTTGGAAAGGCTGTGAATTTGACTGTTTCAGGTCAATTAGAAGCAGAATTAGCGGCCTTGGCTCTTGGCCAAGTTTATACATTTGGACCTACATTTAGAGCTGAGAATTCTAATACTTCACGTCACCTTGCGGAATTTTGGATGATTGAACCAGAGGTTGCGTTTAATGATTTGTTGGACAACATGAATTTGACGGAAGATTTCCTAAAATACATTTGCCAATATGTAATGTCAAATTGCACTGACGATTTGAAATTCTTAAATGATCGTGAAGCACAAGAGCAAACGTCTAAACCGCAAAATGAGCGCAACGAATTAACATTGATAGAGCGTTTGCAATTTGTTGTAAACAATGAATTTAAACGTTTGACGTACACTGAAGCAATTGAGGTTCTTAAAAATTCAAACCACTACAAAAAGAAAAAATTCAAATATGATGTTTCTTGGGGAATAGATTTACAAAGTGAGCACGAGCGTTATTTAGTTGAAAAAGAATTTAAATGCCCCGTTATTTTAACCAACTATCCAGCTGAAATTAAAGCATTTTACATGCGTCAGAACGATGATGGTAAAACAGTTGCTGCAATGGATGTTCTATTCCCTGGAATTGGAGAAATTGTCGGTGGTTCACAACGAGAAGAGCGTTTGGATATTTTACGCAAAAAATGTGCAGATTTTCACATTGCTGAAGAAGAATTATGGTGGTATTTAGATACACGTAAATTTGGATCAGTTCCGCATGCTGGCTTTGGATTAGGCTTTGAACGTATGGTAATGTTTGTTACGGGTATGTCGAATATTCGTGACGTTATTCCATTCCCTCGCACGCCACAAAATGCTGAGTTTTAAGTGAAATGTTAAAATTTTCAGAAAATTTTAGTATTTTTAAATAGCGAAAAGACTCGCCCAATAAAATATTCATTAAATGGCTTTAAAGCAGCATTTAGCGCAGAAACTAGAACAACGTTTATCACCACAGCAAATTCAGCTTATGAAATTGTTGCAGGTGCCTACGATGGAATTGGATCAGCGCATAAAACAGGAAATCGAAGAGAATCCTGCGTTGGAAGAAGGTGCTGAAGTGAATGAAGATGAATACGACAATAACGATGATTTTGATGATGACTACGATTCAGATAATGACGATCAAGATTTCGATATTTCAGATTATATAGACGAAGAAGGTTCCGATTATAAAACCAAAGCGAATAATCATAGCAAAGACGATGAAGAACGTGTCATTCCATTGTCTGGAGAACAATCATTTCAAGAAAAATTAACGGAACAATTACACTTGTTGTATTTGGATGACCATCAGTTTACCATTGCCGATACATTGATTGGTAATTTGGATGAATCAGGTTATTTGAATCGTGAAACGGAAGCAATTGTTGACGATTTAGCTTTTTCTGCCAACGTAATGACGGACGAAAAAGAAGTTGAAGAGGTATTAATGATTATTCAAGAATTAGATCCGGCTGGTGTTGGTGCACGTGATTTGCAAGAATGTTTGTTGATTCAGATCAGAAGAAAACAAGATGGGGACATCACGCGTTATACAGCTAAAATTATTCTTGAGGAATTTTTTGAAGAGTTTACGCGCAAACATTACGATAAGATAGCGAAGAAGCTTGAGATTGAAGATGAGGATTTAAAAGATGCCATCGATGAAATTTTAAAACTGAATCCAAAGCCAGGTGGTTCAATGATTGAATCAGCGAAGAACTATCAGCAGATAATTCCTGATTTTATGATCACTGAGTTTGAAGGTCGATTGGAATTAACGTTGAATGGACGCAATGCACCAGATTTAAAAGTAAGCCGTGAGTATGAAATGATGCTTCGTACCTATGCTGAAGGAGCAAAAACATCAAAGTCTGATAAAGATGCCTTAATGTTTGTAAAACAAAAATTGGATGGAGCGAAATGGTTTATTGATGCCATTAAGCAACGTCAAAACACACTGCTTTTCACAATGGATGCGATCATGAATTACCAAAGAGAATATTTCTTAACTGGTGATGAAACGAATTTGCGTCCGATGATTCTTAAAGATATTGCCGAAATCGTTGGACTTGATATTTCAACAATTTCACGTGTGGCAAATAGTAAATATGTACAAACGGGTTATGGTATTTTTGCCTTGAAGTACTTTTTCTCAGAATCGCTTTCTACCGATAGCGGAGAAGAAGTTTCTACACGCGAGGTGAAGAAAATTCTTTCTGAAGCAATTGAAGGGGAACAAAAGAAAAAACCATTAACGGACGAAAAGTTGATGGATCTCCTGAAAGAGAAAGGCTATAACATTGCGAGAAGAACAGTTGCAAAATACCGTGAACAATTAAATATTCCTGTTGCTCGCTTACGAAAAGAATTATGAAAGTACTATCACATTTACTCTCTTGGATATTTCTGCCTCTTTTCATGCCATTATTTGGTTTGTTGATTGCAATGTATGTTCCATCAAGCCCCCAATCGTTGGTCGATAATGATTCGTTGTACTTGATGATTGATCAAAACAAATGGGTTGTACTTTTTATGTTTTTTGTGTTTAGTGCGGTAGCTCCGGGTTTATCGTTTGTGATTTTGAGGGCATTGAACGTTATTACAACAATTGACATGGAAAGTAAGCGCGAACGATTGATTCCGATGCTAATCATGTTGGCCTATTGTCTTTTGTTATACTTTTTATTTTTAGTAAAAGCGCACAATAATATTCTACCAAAATATGTTTATGCACTTCCGTTGGCTGGTGTATTTGTGACGGCCAGTTTTACACTAATTAATCGCTGGATTAAAATCAGTTTGCACGCAGGAGGTGCCGGAATTTTATCAGGATTCATTTTTGCCTATTCAATTGAACAAGTCGAATTTCAATTCTGGACAATTCTATTTGTGATTTTAGCTTCTGGATTAACAATTATGGCACGATTATTTCTAAGAAAGCACACGCCCACAGAAGTGTATGCAGGTTGGTCTTTAGCAGTTATGATTACATTTTTAATTAATTTTTATTATCCAATTGGATAAACCAGAATCTTTTATTCATCATGAAACCAATTTATTTTAAACTATCCTTAGTTGTTGCTTTTTTTGCATTTTTCACAGCATGTGGAGTATTAAATGAGAAAAATAAAGGAAAAGGATTTAACCTTTTCACAATTCAACAAGATAAAGCTTTAGGTGCACAAGTTGCGCATGAAATCGATAGTAATTCGAGAGAATATCCATTATTAGATTCGGTGCAATACAAACAAGTGTATGCCTATATATACAAAGTTCGAGACAATATTTTAAACTCAGGAAAAGTTGATTTAAAAAATGATTTTCAATGGAGACTGCGCATCATTCATGATGATAGTACGTTGAACGCATTTTGTACTCCAGGAGGATATATCTATGTGTATACAGGAATATTAAAATTTTTGGATTCGGAAGATCAATTAGCAGGAGTTTTAGGTCATGAAATTGGCCATGCAGACATGCGACACTCAACTCGTCAAATGACAACAATGTTTGGTGTACAAATACTTCAGGATGTCATATTAGGAAATAGAGATGCAATCAAACAAGTTACTGCAGCATTGGTTGGATTGAAGTTTTCACGAAATCATGAAACAGAGGCGGATGAACGCTCAGTGATGTACCTTTGTCCAACAGAATATAATGCGGCAGGTGGAGCTGGATTCTTTGAAAAAATTCAAGCTTTGGGTGGAGCTAGACAACCAGAATTTTTAAGTACACATCCTGATCCCGGAAATAGAATTGAACATTTTAAGAATTCTAAAACAACTCTTGGTTGCACAGGCTCTAAGGATTTTAAGACGGAATACAAGGCAATGATAGCTTTGTTACCAAAAAACTAGTGCCGCTTAATTTAGCTATCGATGAAAGAGAAAAGAACTTCTTTGGAAGATATTGCCAAAAGTATTGGTGTATCAAAAGCAACGGTTTCATTTGTTTTGAACGACAAAGGAGATGAATTCAATATTAGTAAAGAAAAACAGCGCTTAATCAAAGAAAAAGCGAAGGAATTAGCCTATGTACCTAATTTTTTTGCCAAAAGTTTGCGTCAAGGTTCTACAAAAACAATTGGACTCGTATTAGCTGACATTTCGAATCCTTTTTATGCTGAATTGTGCAAAACCGTACAAGAAAATCTTTATGCGAAAGGATATAATACATTCATTGTAAATACCAACGAAGACAAGGAGCTGGAAAAAACGTTGATGCGTGAATTAATCCAGCGTTCAATTGATGGAATGATCATCTCTCCTGCTAACCATATTAATGAATTGATTCCAATTTTACACGAAACACATATTCCAGTTGTATTTGCCGATCGACCAGGTGATGATCATGCTGATTTTGTTGGAGTTGACAACGAAAAGCAAGCTGAAAAATTAATCAATGAATTTTCTATTCAACCAAAACGCTTGGTAGTGGTATCTCCAGATTCCGAAAATGTTATTACGATCGAGAAAAGAATTGCTGGAACAAAAAACGCATGTGCGAAATCAAAAATAGATTTCAGCATCTTAAAGGTTTCTGAAGATTCCAACGAATTTAATCGTTTGATTAAAGAAGAACTAAATAAAGGTGCAGACTCTTTTTTACCCTTGAATAACAAAAGTACGTTCAAAACACTTGCTGCTTTGAAAAAGTTAAATGTTGAAATTCCACAAAAAGTGCGTTTGATTTCCTTCGATGACAATGAGGCGTTTAATTACATGGAACCACCGATTTCTGCATTAAATCAGCCCGTGAAACATATCGGAATTGAAAGTGTTGATCGATTAATGGATCGCTTGAAAGAATCGCAAGTACCAGGAAAACATTTATTGTTGAATTGTGAGTTTGTGAAACGTGGATCACATTAATTTGTCGAATGATAAACTCTCACCATTTGAGGACAAAAATAAACTTTAATTAATTATCGTTTAAGTTTAGAAAAGGCTCGTTGTATGAAATGCGTAAAAATTTATTCAAGTTGCTTGAAGAAATTTATTCCATATATTTGATGCGTATCAAAGGGAAATGTAAAAAATGGAGCTTAAATATTGTATCGTTTGGAAGCAACGCTTAATTGTATTTTTAGTGATAGCCATTCTCTTTATTCTATCCTCGTGCAAAAAAGATAATCCGGCTCAAATAGAAACCTATCAACCATCTTTACCAGCAACACCGTACAATTACAGCAATGTAATCTTACCTTCAGCTTTTACTTCTTCACCGATGAATTTTTTCAATTCAATTAGTTCTTCAAATCCAATAACAGATGCAGGAGCAACTTTAGGTCGTGTTTTATTTTATGATCGTCAAATTTCAAGAAATAATAAAGTCTCTTGCGCATCTTGTCATCAGCAGGAATTTGCATTTGCAAATAATACACAATTCAGCAAAGGCTTGTACAATGAATTAACCACAAGAAATAGCATGGCGATCATCAACACACGTTTTTCCTTTCGCTATTTTTGGGATTTAAGAAGTGTTACTCTTGAAAATCAGGTGTTGGAACCAATTAAAAATCATGTTGAAATGGACATGACCTTGGAAGAAGTTGTGGACAGAGTTAAATTGATTGGCTATTATCCAAAATTATTTCAAGATGCTTTTGGTACAACCGAAGTTACTTCACAACGAATTAGTTACGCTTTAAGTCAATTTTTGCATTCGATGGTTTCTTATCAGTCCAAGTATGATCAAGGTGTCGATAATAATTTTGCGGATTACACACAATTGGAAATGGACGGAAAAGATCTATTTTTTAGTGGATCTGTAAACTGTAATCATTGCCATTTCACGGTCAACTTTTTTGGGAATCAACCTGCTGTAAATGGTTTGGATGCTACTTACACTGACAATGGATTAGGCACACTTACTGGTGATCCAGCAGATGACGGTAAATTCAAAATACCAACACTGCGCAATATTGAAATGACAGCGCCTTATACGCATGACGGCCGATTCGCAACTTTAGAAGAAGTCATTGAACATTATAATTCTGGAATTCAAGCGCATCCCAATTTGGATGATCGATTGACAGTAGAAGGTCAAATTGGTGGGACACCGAAGCAATACAATATGACGACTTATCAAAAGCAATCGCTTGTTGCGTTTCTTAAAACCTTAACGGATCATTCCTTTTTGACTGATGTACGTTTTTCAGACCCGTTTAATTAAAATGAAAATTTATTGATTGGGAAAAGAGTACGGAAATTTGCTCACTTTCCATTTGCTTAAAACAGAGAAGGGAAGTAAAAAGCTTTCTGTTTCACACGCTCTGGCGGCACGAAAAACGGATGGAGTAAAAACGATTCCGTCAGAAGTAAATTCCCAATCAGAAAACGTCCAGCTTTCAGGACTGTTGTACAATTCCATGCAAGGATCGTCTTCACTGTTGTAATCTTGCGAAATCAATTCATGTTCAAGCAATAAAGAGACAATTTTGGGGGCAAAAAAGATAGAACGATAGTCAGTGTATTGAGTGAAGTTATCGTTTGTTTCATCATAAACAACACTTGATGCATCAAATGAAAACAACTCTTCAAATTCATAATTTTTTCCAGTATTCAAATCAAGTAAATAACAAGATTTACCAAAATCGGGATGCGCACCACCACAAAACCAAGATTCAAAAAGCGTGAAACTTAATAGATTTTTATCTAAGTAATTCAACGAAAGTGAACGTTCAATACCATTTCCTGAGCTGTATTCCCATTGCGAAGAACACGTCAACTGATTCATGGCATTTTCAACCAAAATTTCTTCCAATCGCGGATTTATACAATCACGGTTTTTTTGACTAAACGTAGAATCCAAGTAAAAGCCATAAGTTGTTCCATGCGTTTCGCTGAGCCATCTGAATTTTCCACCTTGAAATTGAGAAGTAGAATCAGTTTTGAATTTCAATTTACTCGATCTGATGTATTCAAATGGATTCGTTTTCTTGTAGTCTTGAACAAGCTTCAGATGGTCATAGTTGTTTGTAATGACGTTTAATGATATCGGTCGCAACACAACCTTTAATGTTTTACCATTTGAGCCTTGCCAAGTTCCAGAAAAGTTGCCTTTTGTATCTTTGTTGATGACAAATTTCTCTTTGAAAGCAGTTTCGTCCAAATCAAAATAGAATGTGAACGTTGAACCTTCGCGTGTTCCTTCAAGCACAATATCTTTCAATGAACTTGAATAAAAATAACGCACATCAAGAATACGCGGTTCTTCTTCAGGATAATCATCAGTGTAATCTTGAAAGTGCATGTAAATTTTGGATTTCCCAAGTGTGCCTTCCAAATTATACACATCCGATGCCTTCGTTGTTGTTGCAACAAAAAGCACTACAAGAAAAATAAACGTGTATTTCAACATACGCTAAAAATAAAAAACCGTCTCACAATTGCGGGACGGTTTCTTTTAATTTTATAACTGTTCAACGGTTAAGTCGTCACCAATTTTCGTGACTTTCAGTAAGCCTTGTTTGGTTAAACTTTTGATGCTTACATCCCATTGTTTACCACTCAATCCAGCTTTCGCTTTCAAGGTGTTCAAATCCATGGTCCCAGTGCTTTCAATAATATCGAAAATCGCTTTTTCATTTTCTGTTAATTCAACTTTCACAGCATGAACCTCAGGACGCATTTGCGGGAAGAATAATACTTCTTGAATGGATGGATTATTTGTTAAGTACATAATCAAACGATCCATTCCAATTCCTAAACCTGATGTTGGTGGCATACCGTATTCCAATGAACGCAAGAAATCATAATCAATGAATTGTCCAGCTTCATCATCACCTTTTTCAGATAAACGAACTTGCTCTTCAAAACGCTCACGTTGATCAATTGGGTCGTTCAACTCAGAATAAGCGTTAGCTACCTCTTTTCCACATACCATTAATTCAAAACGCTCCGTCAATTCTGGATTATCGCGGTGTTCTTTACACAACGGAGACATTTCTTTCGGATAATCTGTAATGAAGGTTGGCTGAATGTAATTTCCTTCACATTTTTCACCAAAAATCTCATCGATTAATTTTCCTTTCCCCATTGTTTCATCAACAGCGATTCCCATTCCTTTCGCAGTAGCACGCAATTCATCTTCCGATTTTCCAGCGATATCAAATCCTGTGAAATCAATAATCGATTGACGCATTGTTACACGTTTGTATGGCGCTTTGAAATTAATTTTATGCTCACCAAATGTCGTTTCGGAAGAACCATTCACGGCCATTGCGCAATGCTCCAAAAGACGCTCAGTAAATTCCATCATCCAGTTGTAATCTTTGTAAGAAACATAGATTTCCATTGCTGTAAACTCAGGATTGTGTGTACGATCCATTCCTTCGTTGCGGAAGTTTTTAGAGAATTCGTAAACACCATCAAATCCACCAACAATCAAACGTTTCAAATACAACTCATTCGCGATACGCATGTACAATGGAATATCCAATGCATTGTGATGCGTAACAAACGGACGAGCAGCAGCTCCACCAGGAATTGATTGCAAAACAGGCGTTTCAACTTCCATGTAACCAGCATCGTTGAAGAACTGGCGCATCGCTGAAAACAACTTTGTGCGTTTGATGAAAATATCTTTTACATGTGGATTTACCACTAAATCTGCATAACGTTGGCGGTAACGCATTTCAGGATCGGTGAATGCATCATGCACTTTTCCTTCAGAATCCGTTTTTGGCAATGGAAGCGGTTTCAACGATTTACTCAATAAGGTAAATTCACTGACATGAATCGATGTTTCACCAACTTTCGTTTTAAAAACATAACCTTTCACACCGATAAAATCACCTAAATCCAATAATTTCTTGAATACTTGATTGTAAAGCGTTTTGTCTTCACCCGGACAAATTTCATCACGGTTGATGTATAATTGGATACGTCCAGTTGAATCTTGCAATTCAGCAAACGACGCTTTTCCCATGTCGCGCTGACTCATCATACGACCAGCCAAACACACCTGCTTACCATCTTCGAACTTATCCTTTATTACTGTAGCATAATCAGTTACAGGATACAAATCTGCAGGATAAGGATTGATTCCCATCTCTCGCAGCTTATTCAGCGATTCTCTGCGCTGAATTTCTTGTTCAGAAAGTTCAAAAACACTCATTTCGTTAATTTTAGGGCACAAAGATACTTAAGAATTCGGAAAAATGGACTGTTTTAACAGTATTTAGTCCATGATCTATGTTCAATGCTCCATGTTCTTTTTCTATCTTTGTCAAATGGAATTCGAAACGTATCAAACAATCAAATCCTTACACATCATTTTTGTGGTAAGCTGGTTTGCAGGACTTTTCTATATCGTTCGTTTGTTTATTTATCACACAGAAGCACAAGCAAAAACAGAAGTTGAAAAACAAATTCTTTCGACGCAATTTATTGAAATGGAAAAGAAATTGTGGTGGATTATCACAACTCCTGCAATGGTTTTAACCTTTCTTTTCGGTACGTGGATGATTGTCTTGAATCCAACTTTATTGGAACAACCATGGATGCATTTTAAATTAGCTTTTGTCGGATTGTTACTGGTGTATCATTTTGTGTGTCAAAAAATTATGTTTGACCTTAAGCGCGGATTATTTAAGTGGAAATCGAATGGATTGCGCATGTGGAATGAGGTTGCAACCTTAGCACTTGTAGCAATTGTTTTCTTAGTCGAAATGCAAGGAACCATGAATTGGATCAAAGGAACGGTTGGATTTTTCGCTGTTGCAATCGGCTTAATGATTGGGATAAAAATTTACAAGAAATTACGAAAGAAATAATTGGTGGCGTTGGTATGGACAAGTCGCGACTTGTCCATACTTTCGCAACTTGTCCCTACTTTCATGACATTTTTCTATATTTACGCATCAAAACGAATTGAATATGTACAACAATATCATCTCTGAACAAAACGGACAAGTTTTAAAAATTACGATTAATCGTCCGGCACAATTGAATGCATTGAACAAAGAAACAATCGACGAGTTACACCGTGCTTTGGCTGCAGGTGATGAAGATTCTTCAATTGGTGTTATTATCTTGACGGGTTCAGGTGAAAAATCATTTGTTGCAGGTGCTGATATTAAAGAATTTGCAGATTTCAATATCGCTCAAGGTGGTGAATTGGCTTTACAAGGACAAAAAACATTGTTCACATTCCTAGAAAATCTTTCAACTCCAGTAATTGCTGCCGTTAACGGTTTTGCTTTGGGTGGTGGATTAGAATTGGCAATGGCTTCACATATTCGTTTGGCTTCTTCAAACGCACGAATGGGTTTACCTGAAGTTTCGTTGGGAGTAATTCCAGGATACGGTGGAACTCAACGCTTGGCGCAATTGGTTGGCAAAGGAAAAGCAAATGAAATGGTGTTTACAGCAGGAATGATCAAAGCGGACGAGGCATTGTCTTGGGGCTTGGTAAATTATGTTGTTGAACCAGAAGAATTAATGGCAAAAGCGGAAGAAATTGCTGCTAAAATACTGAACAATTCTGCAACGGCAATCGCATCTGCTATTCGTTCAATCAATGCAAATTTCGAAGATGGTGTGAACGGTTACGATGTTGAAATTGAAGAATTTGGAAAATGTTTCGGAACGGAAGATTTCAAAGAAGGTACAACTGCATTCTTAGAAAAACGTAAACCTAATTTCAGAGCTTAATGTCGAACCCAATAAAAAAATTATTGGGTCAAACTGCTGTTTACGGACTTTCGAGCATCGTAGGCAGGTTACTGAATTATCTATTAGTTCCACTTTATACAAGCGTTTTTTCTGAACCATCTGATTACGGTGTCGTTTCGGAATTGTATGCGTGGGTAGCATTTTTAGTTGTTTTCTTGACCTTTGGAATGGAAACAGCCTTCTTTCGTTTTCTGCAAGACAAAGACGATAAAGACAAAGTGTTCCTAAATGGATTCTTAACTGTAATCGGAATTAATCTCTTGTTTTTTATTGTTCTGCTGTTTTTTAATCAAAGCATTGCAGATTTATTGCTTTTCTCTGATCATCCGGAATATATTATTTTGTTAGGAGCAATTGTGTGTATCGATGCGATAACAGCCCTGCCACTGGCAAAATTGCGCGCCGAAAATAAAGCGAAACAGTTTGCTTCCATTCAATTTGCATCAATAGGAGTAAATATAATCTTAAACTTAATTTTCTTTCTTAAATTGGTAAAAGGAGTTTATTTTTTAGAGTTGATATTTCCTGTTTTCGATCCAAAACATCCTGAGGATGCAGTATTTTTTATTTTAATATTTAATCTTATATCATCATTAGTAAAACCTTCGCTGCTTTACAAGCATTTCTTGAATCTGCGTCTCAATTTCGATATGCAACTGGCAAAAGAAATGGGAATTTATGCTATTCCATTAGTAATTGCAGGTTTTGCAGGAATTATCAACGAAACAATTGACAGAATTTTACTCAAGCATATTTTGTCCAATGGTTCATATGAATTTGTATATGAAAATGTTTACGGCAAAACAAAAATGGTTGTTAATTCATTGACGGATGCACAAGGACAAGTTGGAATCTACAGCGCCTGTTACAAATTGGCCATGCTCGTCACGATTTTGTTACAAGCATACCGCTATGCAGCAGAGCCCTTTTTCTTTGCGCAAATGAAAAGCGCAGATAAGAACAAAGTCTATGCGAAAGTCATGAATTTCTTCGTGGCAATGGTGTGTTTGGTGTTTTTAGTCGTTTCCTTGAATATCGATTTCTTCAAATTATTTATTCGCAACGAAGCGTATCATGTTGGTTTGGGAGTCGTTCCAGTTTTGTTGTTGGCGAATGTTTTCTTAGGAATTTACTACAATCAAAGTATTTGGTATAAACTGAGTGGACAAACAAAATTCGGCGCATACATTGCTATTATTGGAGCAATCACAACCTTGGTAATCAATATGTTGTTCATTCCAACGTATGGATTCATGGCAAGCGCTTGGGCAACGATGATAGTTTATGCCTTGCAAATGGTTTTATCCTATTATTTGGGACAAAAATATTATCCAATCAAGTATAATTTGCGCAAGTTTTTCCTGTATTTGGGAGTAGCCTTGTTGTTCTATTTTATCACGGAATTATTGAATTTGGAAGGCCCTTTTGGACGTTTCTTCGTTCACAATATGTTGATTATTGTTTACATTGGAATGGTTTACACCTTGGAAAAATCTGCATTTAAGAAAAATACAAATGAATAGAAGGATATGAATTATAAGGTTATTTTTGTTGCGTACCTCGTTTTTACAACCGTTTCATGTGCAGATTCAAAGTATACTGGAGAAGAAAATTCAGTTACACCAAATTTAACTAAATCAAAACATTATAAATTGGATTCATTGAATGTAATTACTGTACCTTCACCGACTCTTAATAAAGAATTAAGCAAGCCAGATGAAAACGCACCAAAAACAAAAAAGGGTTCAAATTAATAACTTTATATTTTAAACTTAACACAATGAACAAACTACTACTATTAATTTCGTTTTTCTGCACCTTTTTAAGTGCTACCTCTCAGATTATTTTAAGTGAAGACTTTCAAGGACTTGGGGGAGTAATGCCAGCAGGATGGTCACTTATTAATCAAGATGGACTGACTCCAAATCCTTCAGTTGCTTATGTTAACAATGCATGGATTGTACGTGAAGATTTTTCGTTAAATGCTTCGGATACGGCGGCATTTAGTACCTCTTGGTATACTCCTGAAGGAACATCAAATGATTGGATGATTACACCACTTATTAATTTAACTTCTAATGCCTTATTAAGTTGGAATGCAGTCACTTACGACCCTTCCTATCCCGATGGTTATGAAGTTAGAATCTCAACAACAACACCAACTATTGCAGGATTTAATGCACATCCTCCATTGTTGACTGTCGGTGCAGAGTCAACAACATGGACATCTCACTCAATTAATCTTGCTACTTCAGGTTACGCCAATCAACCTGTTTATATAGCTTGGAGAAATAATTCAGTAAATCAATTCATACTATTAGTAGATGATATTTTGGTTGAACAAATTGTTAATTATGATATCGAATTAACTAGCGCAGAACAATCAGAATACACTATAACTCCGATAAGTCAAATTGGTTCGTCAATATCTGCGACGGGTTTAATTTCGAACAACGGTCTTTCAAGTGTAACCAATGTAGGAATGACTTTAAATGTATTTGATGGATCCATGACAAATGTATTTTCGGATAATTCAACTCAGTTGACCAGTATGGCAGTTGGAGGATCATCCTCATTTACTGTTACAGGCTTTACACCTACAACACCTGATGTTTATACGTTTGAATTAATTACTTCTATGTCAGAAATAGACCAAGAGATGCTGAATGATACATTAACATATCAAGTTATTATAACAGATTCAATTTATGCACGAGATAACGGGATAGTTAATGGTACTTTAGGAATTGGTGCTGGAAACGGAGGTGATTTAGGTCAATCATTTGAGGTATTAACACAAGATTATTTAACTTCAGTTTCATTTTTTATGGCCAACACAATCGGCCAATTAAATGGCCAAAAGGTAGTGGCGCATATTTGGGATATGGCAGCTGGAGTTCCAAATAACTTAATAGGGCAAACAGACTCCGTTCTTATAGCAAATAATGTAGATTCATTATATACGGTAGATTTAGACACTGATTTTCTGAACTTATCTCCCGGCTTCTATACAATTACGATAGGAGAAGAAGACTCTACATTATCTCTTGGCCTTACTGATAATATTTTCACGCTTGGTACAACCTGGGTGAATTGGCCAACAAGTCCTACGAATACATGGGCAAATAATGAAGATTTTGGCTCAAGTTATAATAAATCATACATAATAAGAGCAAATTTTGGTGATGTTTGTTTGCCAACAACAAACAGTTTTTCGGAAACAACTTGTCAGACATACACATCACCGAGTGGGGCACTTTATACAGTATCTGGAATTTATAATGATACAATTCTAAATGTGAATGGGTGTGATAGCATTTTGACAATAGATTTAACTATTTTAAATCCTACGACAAACACTTTTTCTGTAACATCTTGCGGTGCTTATTCAGCTCCGAGTGGCATTGTGTATTCTTTGTCAGGAATTTATAACGA
>CAJAVU010000048.1 GCA_903945495.1 uncultured Flavobacteriales bacterium
CAAAATCTTCTTCACTTTCAGAACCCATTGTACTTTGCTCAATTCCCGTCAACACTTTCGCTAAGTCACTCAAAATAAATTGGTGCTTTCCACCTGCATTTCCTCTGCGTGATAGCTCGCTAAACAATTCACTTGGCGCAAGAAAATAACCCAACTTATCCAAGGCTTCATCTTTAATTGCCTCCAAATAAGCTGCACTTTCTTTGTGGCTTTCTACAGATTTGTAGTCCAATCCATCTGGTTTCAAGATTTCATTGGCATATAGTTCCATTTTCTGGCTCAAGTACTTATAAAATATAAATCCAAGAATATAATCACGGAAATCATCTGCACCCATTTTACCGCGCAGGGTGTTTGCAATGTTCCAAAGTTGTTGTTCTAGTTTTGCTTTTTGTTCAGCAGCCATTTTGTTCGAAATATCTAATTGTAAATTTTCAGCCCCTAAGCTAGCAAATTCGTTCGTCTTGCCCTAGCGGAAGCGCTGGTTTTTCTCCACAAATGGGAAAATAGAGGGAAACCCGCAGTTTTGAGGTGCGGGTTTCCGTAATTTGGTGATATCGTTATTATACGAAATATTGATCGCCATTTGTCTTTTTCACTCTTTTTAGACCAATTTTCTGGATATAACCAACTTTTAAAACAGGAATAATTGTATTTTGATTTCCAATAATCGTTTTCATCTTTTTCGAAACTAAAATTGTAGAAAAATCAAAAATTAAATTTTTATAATTTTGAGTTCCTTCTATTGCTCTGAAACGAAATCCCGGTTGAAAGTACCAATAATCTTTAAGTGCATCGGAAGGAAAATATGCATGGAATACATCTCTGTTGTTTGTCACACTCATGTAGTTGAGATTAACATAGGTACTGATATTGTCTTCCATGACTATTACCTCTGTACCAATACATGCGTTGAACAGCATGATATCATTTTTGGTTGTTGAATAACTTGTTGAATCTTGGGAGTAAAGCGAATTTCCTCTAAAATGAATCGAGCCATTAAAACCAATTCGCGGCACAGTATCACCGGTTATTGCTTTACTTGAACAACGAGGAATGCCAACCGTAGCGCCAAGATTAACTGAATAGTTACTTATTTCTTTTACAAATAAGGTTTGACCAGTTTTAAAAGTGTTAAACTGTTGTTTATCTACTGCCGTATATTTAATAGAAACGTCCATTGAAAAATAATCATTTCCGATGGTTGTACCGGCTAACAACGAAGGTCTAAATCCAATGGCATTTGAACCTGTTGTCATGTCAGTTAAGAAAGATAGTTGAGGGTAGGCACTATCTTTTAAATTGTCTTCTTTTCTGTCCTTTATTTCTTTGAGGGCACTTACTCTTTTAAGAGCATTCTCATTTAAATCAAGAAGTGTTTGGCTATTTGATAAAAAGGCGCTCAGGCAAAATGCCGTAATCATTGTAATTTTTGTTTTCATAGTAGTTATTTAATTATATGCTAAAAAATGTAGAGTTGTTTAATATTGATCATACATATGCATTCAGTATAAATGAATCTGCAAACCTTGTTGAACGGAGGTCAAAATCTATGCTTAAATTTTCTTTCTAAGCATTCTATTTTTTATTTTTTTGCTTATCTTTTAATTTAACCCAATTGTATGTGAAACATCCCTTTTCATTTGTTGAACCATAACTAATCACTTTATAAAATTTTCTCATATGAAATGGTGCTGTATGCGCTTGAATGATGTTGTTTCTGAAAATTAAATTCCAATACCACACATTTACAACCTCAGGTTTGGTTGAATTTGAGGCATTGGCTGCTAAGAAATTTTCTGGAAGTTGATAGCAAAGCATATCATTAGGGTTTTTGAAAGCGACAACTTTAACTTCCTCAAATTTTGGTCTTAAGTCAATGTTTTCGATGTTCAATTTAAGCCCTCCCCATACTTTAAAATTATCACTCATCAAGTTGTATTGGTTAGTTAGCATGTAAAAATTAAGTGCTTTTGTAAAAACTACAGGGTTTGAATTGTCAAAAGTGAAACTGGCATTTAAGGGTGCATTGAACAACTCTTCATTGTAAGGGTTTTGATTTTCAAAAACTTTTAAATACAACTCTTTTTCTTCTTTGGCTAAAAAATCTAGATCAGAATTCTTGTCCAACGAATCTTTCTTAAGGTCTTTATTCAGATTTTGACTACAAAATGTTTGAAAAGGAACATTGTTTTTAAGGAATCCAGCATAACGAAGGGAAAGATATTTTAAGAAAACTTGAGACCCTAAACTTCCAGAAATAATGTTGATTTTTTCGGACGGGTTTACACGTTCCATGTCCGCAAAAGCAATATCTACTGTTTCTAAAATTTTTGGAAGTATCTCACTATGTTGAGCAAAAAATAAATCTCCAGCTCTATCAATCATGATCACATCTTTCACTTTTTCAGAAATATTCCAATTGTAAGGTCTTCTTCCAAATTCTTCTTTTCGAAGTGCATCTTTATATGGATCACTGAAACTCGACCAAGTAATAGAGTACACAATCAAACGCTGATGATTGTTTTTCAATGTGAACTTTTCCAGATTGCCTTTTTGTAAGTTTTCTGGAGATTTACTTTCATAAGTAAAGCCTTTTCCCAAAACGTTTTTCCCAAGCCCGTTGATTAATTTGTACGAGTAATTTTGCTCCTGATGACCAATTCCATGAATCACAAAAACAACAATAGTAGAGTCACTTGCATATTGTTTTAGACCTTTAAATGTAAGTTCAGTTCTAAATTTTGGATTTAAATGCATACAACCTGCAAGTAAAAATCCAAAAAGGATAAAAAATAAGAATTTACTGTAATAGATTTTCATAATATTTTCTTTTGTTTTCAAATTGTAAAATTAAACGAAGTTCACCCCATTGATGATTACGCTTATAATAATCAATTGTTCTTAATTCATAGGTACGAAGTGAAATTGGAGCATAGGAAAGAAATAAGCCACCAATTCGAAGAGCCACACCAGCTGTTGCATTTAGAAAGAATGGTTCAACTTCATTCGCACTTAAGGTGTAATTTGACGTATTACCCAGTGTTAGGAAATCAAACATTTGTCCTCTTAAAAGTGAGTTATAAAACATCAAATTACCTTTAACATTTCCAAAAAGAAACAATTCAAATTTTTTGGCTTTCCCCAATTTACTAGGGCCATTGATAAAATTATTTGCTGAACTGTTTGTTGTCCAATTGTTCGTCCAATTAAATGGATTGATAATTCCAATGCGTATGTCAGAATTTAGCTGAACGTTGTTGTAATAACCAGTCATTAATTGATAGCCCACTTTTAATTCCACGTGTTCTTGAAAAAAGTTCATTTTTTTATTGACATGGTTCGTCCAACCATTTTTATTGGTATTTCCTTCATGTAATCTTGATAAATAATGAGTCGTTATCAGGAAATTACTACCAAATTGAAGAAGACCAGTAATTCCACCACCATTCGAAATTTGATTTTTCCAACCATACGGATAGAGTGGGGTAATATTTGCGACCGTGTCTTTATAATATGGATTATTAGTACTATGAATTCTTCCCTGTAATTTTTGCGCCCAAGGTGAGCCAATCATACCAAATGCAAAATTGAAAGAATTCATTTTGAATCGCATTTTTTTGATATTCGTCCCTTTAAGCACTTTATCTGTTTCCTTTTGGATACTAAATTTGACACCATGTGTGATACATGCCACATTTGAGAAAGGACGATCACCATAGATGATTGACTGAGTTCCGATGGAATCGGGAGTAAAACCACCGAAATAGAATGAAATAGTATTATTACCAAAAGAAGGTGAGCTATAGTTTTTATTGACTCTTTTTTCAATATACGTAAGTGCATTTTGTGCTTTTCGAAAATGCCAACAGGAGTCAAATACGTAGGAAGAGACGGATAAGTAAAATCCCATCGTATAATTTCGATCGTCATTATTATAGGTGAAATAATCTTGATCCATTTGAGCTTCAATCTCCGTATTGTTTTGACCAAACGTGAGGTTTGATTTTGCCAAGATTATTGAAAGTAATAGTATAGGTATTAATTTCATGATGGGGAATTTATTATTTTTTAAATCTTGCATTATTTAGTGGGTAAAAGCATTTATCCAATTATTAATCATCACAATATACTCTGTATCAATTCGAGTCGCTAAGTTCGCGTATGTATGAACTCCCACAATATAATGAGTTCCGTTTTTGTTTATCCAAATAGGCGAACCACTGTTTCCTGTTTGAGTGTCTAAAGCATGCGGGATTGTTTTCTTATTTAATTTAAAAACTTTTTGCTTTTGATGTGTCATTAAGGATCCGTCATATCCATGGCTTGCTGGAAATCCGGCAACTTCAATCGAATCATTTATTTCCATTTTGAATGATTCGTCAAGTTTAAAATGGATGTCAACAGGCCACCTTTCTTGTAAATTGATTAATGAATCAGGTATAATAATGATTCCAAAATCATACTCCGATTTATTCCAACTAAAATTAGGATGCACAAAAATGTTTGTTTCCCATAATCTTTCTGTTTTTAAGGTTAAAGGAGGATAGGGTGTACTGTCATTATATCGACCAGGAAATAAGGTGATTTCGGTGACCTTCGTTAATTTATTTGAATATAAATTATGTGCTGCTGTAAGGATAACGTTTGGAGCAATAAAGAATCCAGTTGATTTATAAGGTCGATCAAAGATGAAAGCTCTTTTTCTTATTATTTCCTGATATACAACCTGATCATAAGGATATTGAGAGGTTTGAGTTATAGTATCCAATTTTGATGGTTCCTGGGCTTTGCCTGGCAAGGAAATTAAAATTAAAGTGAATACAAGAAGGCAATTCTTAATATTAACTGCTCTCTTACTTTTAGCCATCGTAATTTTTGGATTTCCTTGAATTTTATTTTTCATAAAATGCATGACCATCATCTGGGAAAATAGTTTTATTCTCAAAGTAGTTTCGTTTTTTTTTGTGGCTAAACTAGACAAACCATATTGTAAAAAAAAATGGCAAGGCTATAAAATCGGTTAAATCTTTAAAATAGAGGGAAAAATAGCAGTTTTGAGGTGCGGAAGTCCGCAGTTTTTAATCAGTAAAAAAAGCCAAACCATTGCTGGTTTGGCCTAAAATTATTTTCCATAAAATTATAAGGATTACTTCGATCCTTTTGCTGCGGCTTTTTGTGCTCTAGAAGAAAAACTTCCTTTTGACACTTTTCCACCGTTTGCTTTTGCAGTTGCCGATTGAATTCTACCGGCTGCTTTACTGCTCATTTGAGATTTTGCCATTGTACAAAAAATTAAACATTAATACACTTATTTTACAACCCTCGACTGTTCCAATATTCATCATTGTTTGGATTCAATTGGTTGGCATGATTGTCTAAATCATCTTGTGAATAATCTCTTGGTCCCATTTTGCAATACAGCTTTTCAACATTTTTCATAAATCATATATTTTAATTGTTGAAACGAATTTGAGAACATTGCTATACCTGTGCTAATCCAAAGCAATAACAGCTTGTCGAAAGAAATAAAAGCGGTAAAGAGAGGAACTAAAGCGTTCGTGGGAATAGTTTTCGAACGGCAGGACGGAAGTTTTCTGAAACGGGTAGTGCTTTCAATTCCAATTTTCCAGTACTAGAAAAGGCTTCAACTTCCACAATGAACTTCGACTGATCATACCGTTTGATTTGCTGGATATTGACTCTGAATGAGCGATGAATCGTAACAAACTGGTTGGGATGAAAGCCTTTTTCTTCCATTTTGGAAAACGAGAAATCGACTAGTTTTTTTGGTGGTTGATTGTTGAAGTAAATCATTTTGTTGTTGGATTCAGAACCCTCCATTTTATCTGAACTTAAAAAGACAATCGTTTCGTAGGGAATTCCATTGCGCGTTTGTTTTAAATTCATTTTGAATTCCGAAGCATTGCGAATGTAAATGTCTTTCACAAAGCGATGAACACTTTTTAAGAATGCACTTTCGGTGAACGGTTTAGTGATGTGATCAACGACTAAATCTTGTTCAATTTTTAAGTGTTCTAAATCTTTGATGTGTTTTGCATTTTCACTACTCACAAATAAAACAGGCAGGTTTAATTTGTAAGCGATGTCTAAACCACTCATACTATCATTGTGCAATTCAATATCTACAAGAATTGCATCTGGATTTGTTTGCTGAACGAGTTTGAGGAAATCTTTGGAATTAGTGGCAGAACCAACAACCTTAACATGTTCAACACTTTCAAGATTGCGGATGCGGTCTTGTAAAAAGTCTAGATTGTCTTCCAATAAAGCTAATTTCCAAATGGTCATTGAATCAGTATTCACTTTGTTGATGACGAATATACGATTCTATTCGGGAATAGAAAAAACAACGTAATTAAGTTGGAAATGATCAGCAAACACATTCACTCAAAAATTCTCATTGGTCAAGCGTAATTTCACATTTACTGATAACCTCAAATCAATTTTCCTCAAAAGAAATCAAAAATTGCAGGAAAGAAATGAACTATTCCTTCACTATTTTAATTACTTGCTCCTCAACATTCAGCAAATAAATTCCTGATTCATATTGAGATAGATCGATTGAATAATTTGTGTTTGAAATGAAATTCCCTATCATTACTCTTCCTGACTGATCATAGATTTTGTAGCTATTCCCTAACAAGCGTTCATCAAATTCAATATGAATTGTAGTGTTCGTTGGATTTGGGAATAATTTGATCAAATTTGATTCAGAAGCATACTCCTGCAAGCCGGCAATACACGCTTGACCAACCAATCCAGGAACTAGTTGATTCACATAAGTTCCATTTCCTAATTGTCCGGCATAATTTTCGCCCCAAGAATACAAGGATCCATTTGTTTTTAATCCGATTGTATAAACTCCATTGGCCCCAACGTCTTTCCAATCAGTATCAGAACCTACCTGAACAGGTGTACTTACAGATACTGTGTTTCCAAAACCTAGATTACCATAAATATTCCTTCCCCATCCCCATAGGGTTCCATCGGTTTTTATCCCCACTACAGACTCTCCAAAACTTGAAGTCGAAATTCTCTCCCAAAGAGAACCAGCAGCTACTTGAATTAAACTGTTCTTGTCAATAGTCGTTCCATCTCCTAATTGTCCGTAACCATTTTCTCCGCATGCCCAAAGTGTGCCGTTTGATTTTAAAGCATACGTTAAACCTTCCTCAATTGAAATATCCTCCCAATCAGAACTTGATCCAATTTGTGTGGGTACCGAGGTATTCGTGTTGTTTCCTAATCCAAGTTGCCCCGAATAATTGACTCCCCAGCTCCAAAGTGTTCCATTTTGTTTAATTCCAACAAAGTGATTATAGGATCGCTTCACCTTTTTCCAATCCGAAGCCCCACCAAATTGTATCATTGTAGTGATATCTGGATTTGGCCAGTCACTTCCCCAAATCCATAAAGTACCATCTTTTTTCACACCACACGCTTGCCCATAATCCACTGATATAGATATCCATTTACTTGATCCTATCGGAAATGGTGTTAATTGAAAAGACGTTGAACCGTTCGCCATTTCACCATAACTATTACTTCCCCAGCCCCAAAGTGTACTATCTGTTTTAATGGCAAAATGAATATCCCAACTATTATAAATTGACTCCCAATTCGTTGCTGAAGAAATCAAAACGGGTGAATTTTCATTTGACGGATTTCCATTTCCCAATAATCCAACGCCCCATCCCCAAAGTGAGCCATCAGTACTTATTGCAAATGACATAGCCGTTGTATCTTGTGGTTCTGAAATTTTATCCCAACATTGAGCCTCACTGTGCAGCGTGATGAATGTCACTAATAGTAATAGTATTGTTTTCATAATAGTGTATTATTTAAAATTTGATTAGCTTGAAAACTAGCAACTCAAAAATACAAATTTCATCCAATAATTCTTTTTAGAAATTTGAATTCGAAATTTGACATTCTTTTTTTTAACAAGTGCGTCACTTTTTTGGCGGTTTCGCTCTCTACCTTCGCTTAATACAACAAGAGATGAAAATGCCAAATAAAATATTAAGACCAAAATACACGCAAGAAGAATTTATGGTCCGCCTCGGATAGCTTTTAATTGAACCACTTCAGGGTTAGGATTGATTTGTAACAATAAATCTAATCGTAGGGACGTCGATTTATCGCGTCCCGAATTATTGATTTGATTTCCTGAATTAAATACTTCTCCCTGAAATAGTTTGGTTTAAATTCTAGTTACGAATAACTAATCACTAGTTTCTTATTCAACCCTTCAGGGTTGGGACAATCTTTGCTCCAAGTTCCATGCTCCATGCTCCCTTTCCGTGCTGGAGGCTACGACAGGCAGGCACGCTCTATGCTCCATGTTCTTGACTCCCGAAATTTTGATGTGGTTTCTGGAATTAATTTCTTCTCCCCGAAGTAGTTTGGTTAAAACTCTATTCACTATTCACTAATCACTAATCACCAGTCACTAGTTTCTAACTTCTAACTCTATCTCTATCTCTAACTTCTATATCTATCTTCTATCTCTAACATCTAATCTCTAGAAAAAGAATAAGTGGATACGCATCTTTTTTTTGGTATTTTTGATACAATCAAATTCAGAAAAATGAAATATTTACTTATCAGTTTTTTCTTTGTTAACGTAGCCTTTTCACAAGATTCTACAAAATGTGTAGGAATCGAATGCACAGCACCTATTTGCGAAAATGTTCAAGGATTAAATGCTGAAGACCCAACATTGAAAGCGAATAAAACATATACAGGTTTCGCAAAACGATGCTACGACAGCGGTGCATTGCGTGCTTCTCTGTATTATCAAAATGGCTTACCTGAAGGTCAAGTATTACAATACCATGATAATGGACAATTGTCTGAGAAATCCATGTATGTAAAAGGAAAAAAACACGGAGTTTTTTATAAATACTCTGAAAATGGACAATTAACAGAAAAATCAACATTTTCAGAAGGTAAATACATGGGAGACGTATTGAAATACAATGAATATGGTGTTTTAATGTTCAAATCGACCTATGTGAATGGTTTACTCAATGGTACAAGTTATATGTACAATGCTGATGGAAGTTTAAACTCTGTTGCAAATTTTGTAAATGATCTTCAGGAAGGGGAATTCCTTCTCTATCATGATAACGGTCAACTACAGTTGAAACAGAATTTTCATGAAGGTAAAAAGAATGGAATTTCATTAAGTTATAATGAAAATGGCATGCTTATGAATAGTTATAGCTACACAAATAATAAACTGAATGGGCCAGCAGTTGGTTATAATGAAAAAGGAATTGAAATTTACCGCGCTACGTTTAAAGTTGGTGAACGCATCAGTTGCGAAGGCAATTGTGATTAAATGATCGCTAACTTCACTCCGCCGCGGAGGATACTTTTCCCAGAAATAGCTTGGTTTAAATTCTAGTTACGAATCACTAGTCACTAGTTTCTAATTCAACCCCTTCAGAGTTGGGTACGATTCTAACTTCTATCTCTTCCGCCGCGATTCTCTGCTCTCTGCTCTCGGCTCTCGATTCTCGACTCTCTTCGTATATTTGTAAAAAAAGTACCCATGAAAAAGTTTATTTTCCTCGTGTTTGTTTTCGTGTCGAAGCTTTTAAGTGCGCAATCGTTACCGGAAGAATACGAGGCTGTGATGGATGAACTATCATATATAAGTAATCCACAAAAATTTGAAAAGATAGAAGCTGCGTTCACAAGTAAACCGAACGATCCTTGGCAGTATTGGATGATAGCTGAAGTATATGCCGAAATGAACGATGATAAGAATACGCGTTTAAATTATGAGAAATCCATTCAGTTGGACGCTAATTTTTCGGCGGGTTATGGTTCGTATGGTCGCTATTTGTTAGCACAAGACACCTTGAATTTCAAGCGTGTAATTGAATTGAGTAGCAAGGCAATTGAGTTGGCTCCAAGGGAAATAATTTACAGAATCGATCGTGCCCAAGCGTATTATTATGCGAAGAATTACGAGAGCGCTTTGACGGATGCCGAAGTATTCAACAAGTATTTGGGCGATGAATTACTCGACGGTGAACTTATGGCGTTGCGTTGCTTAAATGCCCTTGGACGTCAAGAAGAATTAACGAAAAGAATGTCAGCATTGAATCTAAGCCAAATGTTGGTTGAGCCAAAAGACGCATTGTTTTTAGCATCAGTTTACAGCGCTCAAGGAATGAAAGAGGAAGCATGTATTTGTTACCGTCTAGCCGCAGAATCGTATGACTTTTTCAGCGAAGAAGTTCCTACGAAAGTTCTTGAGCAAATCAAGAAATGCGAATAGGAGAAATGTTCTTATTCAACCCCTTCAAGGTTAATTTGATTTCCAGAAATAAATACTTTTCCCCGAAATAGTTTGGTTTTAATCTCTGCTCTCTGCTCTCGGTTCTCGGTTCTAATTCAACCCCTTCAGGGTTAATTTGATTTTCTGGTATTAAATACTTTTCCTCAAATTAGTTTGGTTTAAATCTCGGCTCTCGGCTCTCGGCTCTCGACTCCCTGTCTGCGCTGGAGGCTACGACAGGCAGGTCGGTTCTCGATTCTCGATTCTCGGCTCTCGATTCTCAGTTCTCTTCGTATATTTGAAAAAAAAGCAATGAAAAAAATTCTCTTCCTTCTAATCCTTGTTTTTGCAAGCACGGTGAGCGCTCAAAGTCTGTCAGAAGAATACGCTGCGATTATGAATGATTTAATGTACATGAAATACAAACAAAAATTCAAGCACTTGGATAACGTTTTCAAAGACAATCCAAACGATCCTTGGTATTATTGGATGAAGGCGGATATTTACGCATTGGGTGAAAAGGATAAGGAAACACGTGCATGTTATGAAAAGGCAATAAGCTTGGATTCGACTTTTGCAGCGGGTTATGGAAGTTATGCGCGTTACCTTGTAAATAACGTCGATGGCGATTTCGAAAAGGCGGTTGAATTGAGTACCAGAGCAATCGAATTGGATCGAACAGAATTCTATTATTACATTGATCGAGCAGAAGCGTATTTAAAATTGAAAAAATACGATGAAGCCCTTTCAGATGCGTTTTTCTATATCGATCAGGATGGCGTTTTCGTTTTTGTTGGTCAAATGGTTCTGATCAATTGTTACATTGAGCAAAACGATCAAGAGAAGTTGAAAGAATTATTGATGTCATTTGCGGTCAACGAAATTGATTTCATGGCTGGACCAGATTTGGCAACACGGATCGGCGATTATTATCTTTCGTATGGAGATCAAGAGCGCGCTTGTGGAGCCTTTCGTGTAGCAGCAGAAAACTATGATATGTTAGGAGGAAAGGCCCCAGATGACTTTCAGGAGAAATTAAACAAATGTGAATAGTTCAAGCCCTTCAGGGTTGGGAATGATCCTAACTTCTATCCGCCGCGGCAAGATCGTTTCATGAACACCACAACCCCAGCTCATATCAGATTTTTTTTTGAGGATTTATTTTCTTGCTAAAATTTGGGTTTAATCAACAACCCTGAAGGGGTTGAAGAATCGTACCCAAAAATAGAGATACAAACTAACAACCCTGAAGGGGTTGAATAATTACCTCAAAAATTATATTCTCTCAACCTTTTTTTGTAAATTCAAGTAAATAATATCTTTTACAAATATGGGAACCTATACTCAAATCATTTATCAAATTGTGATTGGAACACGCTATCGCGAGAAAGTACTTACAAAAAACAATCGCGAAGAACTTTTCAAATTTATCAGTGGAATTTTACAAAATAAAAAATGTGTACTATACCAAGTGAATGGTGTGGAAGATCACATTCACATTGTAACGCACATTCATCCTACTGTAGCACTTGCATCTTTGGTTAAAGACATAAAATTGGCTTGTTCACTTTTCATCAAAGAGAATAACTTATTTCCACACTTCAGAGGTTGGCAAGATGGTTATGGAGCCTTTACTTATTCATTGAAGGAAAAAGATCGCTTGATTGCTTATGTTCAAAACCAAGAAGAACACCACAAGCGAAAAACGTTTTTGGACGAGTACAAAAAACTACTCGAAACTCACACTATTAAATTTGAAGAGAAGTATTTACCATAAAATCTTATTGAAATTATAGTACTCAGAAAGTAATGTTTAATGAAAGGACATTCAACCCCTTCAGGGTTGTGGGGTGTTGGGTAGAACTTTTTAATATGGATGTTCAACCCCTTCAGGGTTAGAATTGACTTCCTTATATGAGATTCAATTCCCCCCGAAGTAGTTTGGTTTTAATCACTG
>CAJAVU010000049.1 GCA_903945495.1 uncultured Flavobacteriales bacterium
ATCATAAAAACGAATGTTTTTTCAAACACCTTTGATCATCAAGAAAAAGTTGAAACATTGAGTAGGAGTGAACGAAAAATGCACAATAAGGAACAGCAAGAGCAAAATGCTTTTTATGAAGACATCATTGATTATTTGAAACCGTATTCAGAAGTTTTAGTTTTTGGTCCAACAGATGCCAAATTAGAATTATTGAATTTAATAAAAGCAAATTTGGCGTTTTCAACCATTAAAATCGCTGTAAAGAATAGTGATAAAATGACAGACGCGCAGGAGCATGCTTTTGTGAAAGATTATTTCACTGAAAAAAACAAATCAGACTACAAAAATTATATCATGGACGATAATAGAGAAATTGAAAAAGCAAAAGCACACATTGTTGTTGCTTTAATTGAATATATCCCAAATGCAGTTGTTTCGAAAACAATCATCAAGAAAACGACAGGAAACATAACTGCTACATCGTTTGATATTGGTGAAGAACTGGGAGATAAAATTTCACCGTTTGACACGTACGTTCAAATTATTGATGGAACAGCGGAAGTAGTAATTAACGACAGACAGCTACAATTGCGTTTAGGAGAAGGAATTATAATTCCAGCGCATGCCAAGCACAGTTTTAATGCAAACGAACAATTCAAAATGCTAACAACTGTTATTAAGAGCGGTTACGAAGACTTAAATTAAAACACATGGCAAAGGAAAAAGAAGGGAAGAAAAAGTCAGATAAGACAGCTCCTTCAAAAACAACCAAAGAAAAAAAAGCGGCTAAAACTGCAAAACGCAATGACAAAAGTGCAAATAGCAGTTTAGTCTAAATTCATAATCCATCTGCGATGATAACAGTAAAAAAGGAAGGCATACTTCTAAGTAAAACAGACCGACCGTTTGAAAATGAAGGAGTATTGAATCCTGCTGTTATCCGCGTTGGGAATCGTATTTTGGTTTTTTACCGTGCAGTTGAAAGAGGAAATTATTCTACAATTGGTTTATGTACTTTGCGAAAGCCATTGAAAGTCTCCCATAGAGATAAAGAACCTTTGCTTTCTCCGGAAGCAGAGTACGAAAAACATGGGATTGAAGATCCTCGTATCGTTTGTATTGAAGGAACCTATTACTTAACCTATACAGCTTACGATGGCATTAATGCGCTTGGAGCATTGGCAACATCAAAGGATTTAAAAATCTGGCAACGCCATGGAATCATTGTACCCAAGATAAATTTTGAAGAATTTCAGCAATTAACAGATGCGAAATTTAAGATGAATGAAAAATATGTGCGTTACAACGATTATCAAAAAACACATCTTCCTAAGGACAATAAAGTATTCCTGTGGGATAAAAACCTCGTTATTTTTCCACGAAAAATCAATGGTAATTTTTGCCTTCTTCACCGCATAAAGCCAGATATTCAAATTGTTGTTTCAGTTCCATCATTGGAAGAACTCACACCTGAATTTTGGCACACTTATTTTTCTGATTTTAGTAATTACATTGTGTTGGAACCAAAATTCGAACACGAGGCAAGTTACATTGGAAGCGGCTGTCCACCTATTGAAACCAAAGACGGTTGGTTGATTATTTATCACGGCGTTCAAGACAAAATTGATGGTTATGTTTATTCAGCATGCGCTGCGCTTTTAGATTTAAAAAATCCTCAAATAGAACTGGCGCGTTTGCCTTATCCACTCTTTTTTCCTGAAAAATCATGGGAATTAAAAGGCGAAGTAAACAATGTCTGCTTTCCAACGGGTGCAGTTGTCGAAGAAGAAACACTTTTCATCTATTATGGCGCTGCAGACGAACGAATCGCTATTGCTTCTCTCAACATAAATGAACTGCTAGCAGAACTTTCTGCATGTAAAACTAACCAATCGAACCATGAACAGCTTGCTACAAATTTACCAACCGGAAATCAGTACTTTTAAAACCAAATCGGAGCAAATTCGCTTTCGAAATCTCCTTCCCTCTACACTACAAAAAGTGGATATTTTAGAGGTGACGTGCATTACCTCTTTTCCACCGAGAGAATGTGGGATTGCCACGTATTCGCAGGATTTATTAAATGCACTGGCTAATAAATTTGATGATTTCAAATTAACAGTTTGTGCTTTAGAAAATAAAAACGAGCAACATCAATATCCCGAACAACCGAAATATATCTTAAACACGGATGCTAAAAATGCCTTCGTAAAATTGGCCTTTCAACTGAATCGCAATGAATCATTACATGCCGTAATCTTGCAACATGAATTTGGCTTTTTCAACAAGCACGAAAAAGAACTTATTGAATTTGTTCGAACGCTCGAAAAACCGTTAATTATTGTTTTCCACACAGTTCTACCAAATCCTTCGGTGAAAATGTTGAACAACGTAAATTCACTTATCGATCAATCAGATTCAATCGTTGTAATGACGGACAATGCCAAGGAAATTTTATTGAAAAATTACACGATACCTTCTAATAAAATAAGCGTCATCCAACACGGAACACATTTAATTACTTCTGCAAATAAAGAAGATTTAAAGATCAAACATGGTTTTACAGGACGTACGATTTTATCGACTTTTGGTTTGTTGAGTTCGGGTAAAAGTATTGAAACAACATTGGATGCCCTGCCGGCTGTAATTGAAAGGAATCCGTTGGTTCTTTTCTTAATTATCGGAAAAACACATCCGTCGGTTGTGAAAGAGAATGGCGAAAAATACCGTAAATTTCTTGTGAAAAAGGTGAAAGCCTTAAAACTTGAAAAAAATGTACAATTCGTAAATCTTTACCTTCCTTTGAATTTGTTGTTGGAGTATCTTCAATTAACGGATATTTACCTGTTCACATCAAATGATCCCAATCAAGCCGTAAGTGGAACCTTTTCCTATGCTATAAGCTGTGGCTGTCCGATTGTTTCGACGCCTATTCCACATGCGAGTGAAATTTTGAGTCCAGAAACTGGTCGATTAATTGATTTTCAAGATTCTCTTGCCTTGAGTGAAGCCATCACAGAATTAGTGAATGACGAGCCCATGCGGAATCTGATGAGTTCAAATGCTTTACAAAAAATGGCGCCAAGTGCTTGGGAAAACTCAGCTATTTCGCATGCCAAATTGATTCAAAACGTTTGCAGTAAGCCGCTGAATTTAACATATAAAACACCGCCGATAAACCTGAATCATATCCGCAAGTTGACAACTGATTTTGGAATGATTCAATTTTCACATCATCAACATCCAGATATAAATTCTGGATATACGCTGGATGATAATGCACGCGCTTTAGTGGCAATGTGTATGCATTTTCAATTGACAAAAGATCAAGCTGATTTGAATTTGATTGAAACGTATTTGCATTTTATAGGTCATTGCGTTCAGCCGAATGGGAAATTCCTGAACTATGTGAATGAATCCTACATTTTTACCGAACAAAATGAAGAAGTGAATCTAGACGATTCAAATGGTAGAGCGATTTGGGCACTTGGCTTCGTTGTTTCTCTAAAACAAGATCTTCCTCCGCGATTTTCAGAAATGGCTACCGAACTGATTGAAATGACCATTCAACAATTAGAAAACATACATTCACCGCGTGCCATGGCATTTGTTATTAAAGGTTTGTATTATGAAAATTCAGGAAATTTTGATTGGTTAGTGGTTGAATTTGCTAATCGTCTTGTTCGCATGTATGAACATGAAGCAGATAATGATTGGCATTGGTTTGAAGGTTCAATGACCTACGGAAACAGTATTTTACCTGAAGCTTTATTGTGTGCTTGGAGCATTACGAATGTGCCGATTTACAAAGGAATTGCAAAAGTGAGCTTTGGTTTCTTATTGTCGAAAATAATACGTGGATCAAAAGTAAAGGTTATTACAAATAAAGGTTGGCTGCATCGCGGATCGGAAGAAACGAGTTACGTTTTGGGGGGTGAACAAGCCATTGATGTTGCTTACACAATCATTGCTTTAGAAAAGTTTTACACCGTTTTTAAACTTGAACATTACCGCGAACGGATGTCAATCGCTTTTTCTTGGTTTTTAGGAAACAATCATCTGAATCAAATTATGTACAATCCAACAACTGGAGGTTGTTATGATGGACTAGAAGAATCGGAAATCAATTTAAACCAAGGTGCTGAATCAACTGTAAGTTATTTGATGGCGCGATTAACGATGGAAAAGATTGCATAAATCTGATTTAAAGTGAAAGGTGAACGAAACAATTTCTATTAGCGTGATTTTAATTGATAAAAACGATGTTGTAAATAAGTTAATCAAGTACAAATGCAATAGGATTCTGCCAAAAAAAACGTACTTTTAACTTCTAGTAAAGGAAATTTAACATTACGTGAAACATTTATCCATCGAATTATCCGAAGCAGCTGTGCGCTTTTCTGTTGTTGAAAACGGAATCGTTAAAGACCACAATTTTGTGTTCACGGATAAAAAAGATTATCGTTACAAAGAACAACTGGAGGAGTTTTTAGTTGAATCCGGATTGAAAAATCAAGACTTTGACGAAACAACTGTTTCTTGGTCATGTAAACGTAGCACCTTGATCCCAGCAAATATTTTTGGAGAAAGTAAGCCGGAAAGCATTTTTAAATTGTGTTACGGTGATGAAATCCCTTCAAATCACATAGATTACAATCGTATTCCAGAACACGGAATGGTGAATATTTACGAAATTCCTTTGTGGGTAAAGTCATTTTTTGTGATTCGCTATCCTCGTTCAATCATTCAACATGAAGGATCACATTTAATGCGTGGAATTTTTGCTGAAAATGCGTTCAAATTGAAAACGACTATTGTTGTGTACGATACTTTTGTTTTGATTGCAATTGTCAAAGAAAACAAACTTGAGTTCTACAGTGTGTTCGATTACAATGAAAATGAAGACATTATTTATCACACGATGTTCACGCTTCAACAAAAAGGATTCACGAAGGAAATGGGTACGTTGGAAATTTGTCCAGGCGTTGGTTCTTCAAGCGATAAACTAAACGATTTACATACTAAATTCAGCGCTTTTGCTGATTTAAAACAAGCAACAATCAGTATCAATAATGAACTGATTACTAAATCTCAACAACTGTGCGTATAATTAGTGGAACATTAAAAGCTCGACGTTTTTCGGTACCTAAAAGTTTTCCATCGCGACCGACAACCGATTTCGCAAAAGAAGGATTATTCAATGTTTTGGAACATCAAATGGCCTTATACGATTTAGAGATTTTAGATTTGTGTGCAGGTACCGGAAATATATCGTTTGAATTTATTTCGCGTGAAGCTGGAAATTTGACTGCTGTTGACATGAACTCGAATTGCTTGCGTTTTATCACGAAAAATGCTGCTGAATTAGGAATCAAAGAGCACTTAGAAACAATCAAATCCGATATTCTACTTTACTTAAAAAAAACAGAACGTAAATTTGATCTCATTTTTGCTGATCCGCCCTACGATTACAAATTTCACCATGAAATTGCAGAAATCGTTTTTGAACGTGATTTACTGGTTGAAGGTGGTTTATTGATTATCGAACATGGACGCCACACAAAATTGGAAGACAAAAAACACTTCGATCTTGTGCGTCAATATGGAAACGTTTATTTTAGTTTCTTCCGAAAAGAAGAAGAGGAAGAAGAAACGAATGATTAAAGATTCAATGCGATGAAAAAAATAGGTTTATTCCCAGGATCGTTTGATCCATTTACGAAAGGACATGAAGCAGTTGTGCACAATGCCTTGAATTTATTTGATGAAATCATCATTGCAATTGGAGTCAATAGTTCAAAAAATTATTTATTTGAACTTGAAAAACGCAAAAATCACATTCGTTCATTGTTTGAACACGAAACACGATTGCGGATTGAAACGTATTCTAGTCTAACTGTCGATTTCTGTAAAGAAATTGGGGCAACACATATTGTGCGTGGATTACGTGATTCTAAGGATTTTGAATATGAACGGTCGATCGCGCACATGAATACTACATTGAGCGGAATTGAAACGGTTTTTTTATTGACCAATCAAGAATATGCTGCGATCAATGCAACGATCGTTCGAGAAATTTTCAAAAATAACGGAGATATATCGTTGTTTGTAACCAATGCAAATCTGCTCGTTTAATCTGTGGTACAAAATATGTAACGGTAGTTTCAATTAAACCAATTATGATGAAATTCTTCCTTCTTTCTTTATTCAGTTTGTTTTCGTTGATTTTTGGTTTCGGTCAAGAGAAAAAACTAGTGACAATTTCGGGAACGGCACCAACATACGTGGGGCAAACCATTTCTTTTTTTGAAATTGAGGACTATTTTTCAATGAAAGAAAATAGGATTGCTTCAACCAACGTGCAGGCTGACAGCACATTTAATGTTAGTTTTTATGTGAATGAAACAAAGAAAATCATTGTTCGTGGAAATAAAAATCATAGCTTTTTGTATATCCAACCGAATGCGAAATATGATATTTATCTTCCTGAAAAGGACAAATTTGAACCCTACAGACCGAGTGGTAACAGTGTTGAAATCACCTTCTTTAATTTAGATTCAACAGATATCAATTATTCAATTCTTCAGTTTCAGCGTTGGTCCGACGATTTTATTGGGAATTATTTCTATTTGCGTAAATCAAAACCAATGGAATTTGCGCAGAAAATGGAAGAGTTTAAAACGCTTGTTGAGAAGAAGTACAATTTAAATGATACAATCATTAAATATCAAAAGGGGTCACCTGAGAATTATTTGAATGTTTTTGTACGTTATAGTTTTGCTTCTATGGATAATATTCAATATGCTGCCGAACGAAATCGTTATGAAAAACATGATTTTTATATCAAACATTCACCTGTAGAATATCAAAATGATGAATACATGGCGTATATCAATGCGTTCTACGAAAAAATGACTCCAAGGCTATCAATGGAAACGAATAATCGCGTTTATCTTGGTTTGTTGAAAAGTAGTCCAACAATGATTATGCGGGCATTAGGAGCGGAATATACTTTGATAAATATGAGACTTCGAGAAATGATTATGATTAAGATGTTATCAGAAGAATTCTACTCCAAAGATTTCCCTCAAACGAATATTTTAACCGTCTTGGACAGTGTTTCGAACCATGGTTTGTTTGATGCTAACGCCGTTATTGCGAAAAACATGAAGTTGCGTTTAACTGAATTGACAGTAGGAGGGAAGGCTCCTGATTTTGTTTTAAAAAATGAAAAGGGAGAAACAAAACTGTTAACGAATTACGGTAAAAAACATCTGTACATTCACTTCTATGATCCATCTTCTTCAAAAAGTACAATTGAATTAGAACCTTTGAAAAAGTTATATGAAACCTACAAAGAAGATATTCAATTTGTAACAGTTTATCCGGATAAAGAATATAAATCCGAAGACATTAAGTTGTATTTGGAGTCAATTCCTTGGGAAAAATGTAAAACGGATATATCCAGTCCTGTGTGGAATAATTACAAGATTGAAACATTTCCGAATTACGTGTTAATTGACGGTTACGGCTACGTAGTTGGTGCTCCTGCATTAGGTCCAATGCCGAATGGTCAATACGAGACAATTGACAAAAGCTTCTTCTATATTCAAAAAGTAAACGCAGAATTACGCGGTGGAAATTGAATTATAGATGAACAAGAAAATGTACTTTTGTACAAAACAAATTCAACATGAGATTCAATCTTTCAGAGGTAAACGAACTAATTCGAAACAGAAGAACAATTTATCCAGAGCAATTCAGTGATCGAAAAGTTCACAAAGAACAAGTTGAACTTATATTAAACAACGCACAGTGGGCACCAACGCATGGGAACACACAGCCATGGAGATTTAAAGTGTTCATGGACGATGGTCGTCAAAAATTAGCAGATTTCTTAGGGAAAACGTATTTGGAATTGACTCCAAAAGAGCAACAAAACGATATGAAATTGGCGAAAATGTTAACGCGACCAATGAAATCTTCGGTGGTTATTGCTATTTGTATGGAACGCCAAGCGGAAGAAAAAATCTTGGAAATTGAAGAAATTGAAGCTGTAGCTTGTGCCATTCAAAACATGCATCTTTCGTGCACAGCTTATGGTTTAGGAGGGTTCTGGGCAACACCAAAATTAATTTATTCAAGTCAAATGAACGATTTTTTAGGTTTGGGAGAAAAAGATAAATGTTTAGGCTTGTTTTACATAGGTTATCCAGCTATTGAATGGCCTAAGGCACACAGAAAACCATTGGAATATACAACTCAATGGATAGTAGAGTAACTCAATGATAACAACCGTTTAATCAATAGTCAATTATACACCAAATAAAATTAGTTACTTAGCGTTGTTATGACAATGAAAATTAAACTACTTTTTTGCTTTCTTCTAATCTTTGGAAATAGCTTTTCCCAAGACACAAAGAAAAAGGAGAAATTCCCATCGTATTTCGGTCTGCAATTCAGACCCGTTTTTCCTACAAAGTTCATAGGAACTCCAATAACAACGATTTCTGATCAAGAGTTTTCAACCACAATAACACAAAAAGTGGGTTATTCTTTTGGAGGAACTGTCCGCGCTGGTTTTACTAAATTGTTGGCTATCGAGACAGGCATTAATTTTACGCAACGCAATTACGATTTAGATATGTCGGTTGCAGATTCAAATGTTTATGCGACCAATTCAATGAGTTTCATCCAGTATGATGTTCCGTTGAATATTTTGGTGTACGTTCAATTGAGTGAACAATTTTACATGAATGCATCGCTAGGTCCAGCGATTGGGTTTAAACCAACAGATATCGGTGTAATAACGTTGCCAGGAGGCGCTTTTTCTTTTGCTCACACTGGTTATGTTCGTAAAAAGGTTTCTGCAGAATTAAATGCCAATTTTGGTTTTGAGTTTCGAACAGAGAAAAAAGGATTTTTCTATATCGGAGGATCTGGTCGTATCCCTCTAGCACCAGTTTTTGAATTAGTAGGTCAATACAAATACCAAGGTTATGAACGAGTTGCCATCGGTAAAGTAGATGGTTCATACCTTGCCATTGATTTCAAATACTTCTTTCCGAATATTCGGAATAGTGGTGTTCAATTTCAAAACGGTCCAATCTTATAAGTATGGAACAAGAGATTGCCTATTGGGTTGAAAAATTGGAATTGCTACCACATCCGGAAGGTGGTTTTTACAAAGAAACGTATCGTTCAGAACATACAATACCAGGAACAGAACGCCAATTGATGACTGGAATTTACTTTCTACTGACGTCGAAAAACGTTTCTCGTTTTCACAGAATAAAAAGCGATGAATTGTGGTTTTATCACGCTGGAAGTCCATTGATTGTTCATACCTTGGACGAAAATGGTCACGCGCAAAATCACGTTGGCATGGACTTTAAGGCTGGACAAGTACCTCAATTTTTGGTTCCTAAAAACACAATATTTGGATCATCAGTTCTTCAAGAAAACAGCTATTCACTTGTTTCCTGTGTTGTTGCGCCAGGATTCGATTTTGCAGATTTCGAATTATTTACGAAGGAAGAATTGCTACCTCTTTTTCCAGAACATGAAGCGATTATAGAGCGATTGACGTGATCAAATCGTTCTTAACCAATAATTGCGCAATTGCAGTTTCTTCGCGTCTCCATTGTTTACTTTGAACACATATTGCGGTTTTAAGTAATTTTCCATCGAAACTTCAAGTTCCAATAAAATTTCATCACGCGAAATTAAAATCGAGAATTTGTCACCTTCTTTTAAACTTGCAACAAAGTCATCGAAAGATTTTTGATCGACACGATATCCGTTGCAACCGATAATTTCGTCATTCACACTTAAACCAGCATTTTCAGCTGATGAATTAGATCGAATAGATCGAACGATTACTTTTCCTCCATCTTCACGTAAACTCGCTCCAAAAGATGGTTTAGCGCTTGCTATGCTTTCCACATTGATTCCCAATAAACCAAATGTTTCATTTAAAGGTGTTACTTCTGTTCCGTCGACATATTTAGCAAAAAACTCATCCATGTTTTCACCCATAAACTTCGCCAATTCATCCTTGAATTCTTTTTCAGAGAAACCACGATTCAACTCTTTGTAATACTTGTTGTAAAGTACGCGCAAGAAATGATCCAAGGATTTTTTACCTTTGTATTTCGAAATGATTTTTGCATCCAATTGTGCCGCCAACATCCCACCGCGTGAATAATACGTCATCGTTGTATTCGCACTATTTTCATTCGGACGATATGCCTTTACCCACGCATCAAAACTGGCATGCGCAACTGGTTGAACACGTGTGCCAACAGATCCTTCCACATAATTCACTGTTCCTTGCATGCGGTTGATGTATTCTTCTGGTGTGATGAAACCAGCTCTTCGCACAATTAAATCTTCATAGTAAGAAGTCCATCCTTCCATTACCCATAAAAGCGTTGTATAGTTTTCTTCGTCGTAGTTGAAAGGTCCTAACTCGATTGGACGAATTCGCTTTACGTTCCACAAATGGAAATATTCATGGGCCACCAGCGTTAAGAAATCTACATAAGCAGAACCTGCATACGTCCAACGATTCACACTTAAAGTCGTTGAGTTTGTATGCTCTAATCCACCCTGTCCGTCAACGACATTGTGAATAATGAAGGTGTATTTTTTATTTGGATTTTCGCCAACCACCGATGTTGCAGCTTCAACCACTTTTGCCATATCCGTTTGTAAACGTGGAATAGAGTAATTTCCTTCTCCGAAAATTGCAACTGTATGTTGAACGCCTGAAGCTTTGAATTCAAACACTTCATGGTTTCCTATTTCAATCGGACAATCAACCAATTGATCATAATTATCGAATTTAAAGACTTCTGAACCATCGCTTGCAACACTTTCACTATTTTTCTCTAAAGCCGTCGTGATGCGCTTAAAATCAGCGTGTTTATAAATCTCTAAACTTCCTTTTTTATCTTTAAAACCATCCACATACATAAAAACACCAGATCCGCTTACGAAACCATGTGTTAAGTCCAAAAAGCTTGTGCGGACAGATAATTCAAATGAATACACTTCATATTCAACGCGCACTTTCTTCGCAGAACCTCGTGCAATTGACCAAGCGTTTTTTGTTTGTTTTGTAACGGTTAAAGCTTTTCCATTTTCATCGAATGCCTTTACTAAATCAACATTTTTCGAAAATTCGCGCACCAAGTATGAACCCGGAGCCCACACAGGCATTTTCACAACCAATTCACTTTGCTTGAAATCCACCAAATTCATTTCCACCTGGAAATAATGATTTTGAGGTTTTGTCATTCTAAGTTTATAGGAAATTTCTTGACTGAAAGCCGCTGAAAATGAGAAAAAAGCAATAAAAAGTAAGCTACCTAAACGCATATTTTAAAATATTTAAATTCAAAGATAAGATTTGAATTATATTTACACTAATCAAAACAACATCAATATGCGTTCCATTCTTGCACTTTCATTTGTAGCCCTTTGTTTAACGGCATGTACGTCCGATCCGAAAGAGACAACTTCAACAGGCGGAAATGCTGATTTAGAAACTAGAATCGCTCAATTGGAAAAAGAAAATGAGGCCAAAGATCAAATGATCAATGAGTCGCTTGAGTTTTACACGGAAATTCAATCGAACTTGGAATCAATCGAATTGAAGAAAGATGAATTACGCATAAAATCGACGAATGCTGAATTATCAGAAGATGATAAACAGTGGATCTTGGATCAAATTAAACAGATCAATTTCTTACGTGAAGAGAATGCTAAGAAAGTGAAACAATTGAACAAAAAACTGAAAGACAGCAATTTAAAAGTAAAAGAACTTGAGTCAATGGTGGAGGATTTGGTAAAAAGCATGAAAGCCAAAGACGAACAAATTGAAATGTTGCAAGCGGAATTGGGTTCTTTGGATAAGGCCTATTCAAAATTATTCGATGCGTACCAAGAAAAGGCTGTGTTGGTTGAAGAATTAACCGATGAATTGAATACGGTTTACTATTCGTACGGAACTGAAGAAGAATTGGTGAAGAACCAAGTAATCGATCGTAAAAATGGATTTATTGGAATTGGAAAGAAAATCAAATTGATGGATAATTTCAATCAAAAATATTTCTCAAAAATCGATCTAACGCAAGAAAAAGAAATCTTTATCGAAGGTTCAGAATTGAAGTTTGTGACGGATCATCCTTCTAGTTCATACAACTTGGTTAGCGTTGGTAAAAACACGAAAATCAAGATTATCAATCCAAACGATTTCTGGAAAATTTCGAAGTATTTGGTTGTTATTGTTGAATGAGACGTTAGGACTTTAAGACAAAGGACTTGAAGACAAAAGACATTGGATGAAGGACATTAAGACGAAAGACAAAGGACATTAAGAATTTAGAATAAATAATTTCAGTGGTTTAAAACGAACCAGTCCTTCAGCGAAGCGGTCTTTTGTCTAATGCGCAGCGGTCTTTGCTCTTTGTTTAAACTACAGGTGATAAAACGAAAACTCCTTCGAATCATACATTTCTTCAAACAAATGCGGATAATGCGCTTTCATTTCTGCGTTCATTAATTCGATTGGAACATCGTTGAACGTGCCGTAAAAGTGCTTGTATTCCATAAATTTCTTGCCTTGATCGAATTCCTGAAAGAGTGAATCCGTTTCTCCATCCCAATCCAATGGTGTTACACCTGAAACGCGGCAAATACGCTGATCAAAAGCAGGCGTACATTTCACCCATTTTCCATTCAAATACACATCTACAAAACCGTGAAATACAATTTCTTCGCGTCGCAAATAGTGCGTCAATTTCTCCACACCAATGTGATTTGTTACAATTGCATAACCAAGGCGAGAAGGAATTCCGAATTTACGCAGACAAGCTGCTAAAACAGATGATTTCTCCACGCACCACGAGCGTTTTTTGGATAAAACATTTGAAGCTTTCAATCCTTCGGTTGTTAAATCAAGATGGTAAGGATCATACAAAAAAGCATCTCTCACAAGAAAATACAAGGCGATTGCTTTCTCTTTTTCAGGAAGATTTGGATCAATTCCAGCGGTGAATGCCTCAAAGGAATCGTGCTGAAAATCGAGAAAAGGTGTTTCACATAAATATTCCTTCATAATCGCTGAGAATTCTTGTATTTTTGAAGTACAATTTTAGCCATAAAATGGAAGCCCAACAAACGGAACAGCAAGAATCATTACTCGACAGTCCCATGTCACTGTTGTTGCGTGTACGTAATTTTCTATTTGGCGAGGAAAAACCTGATGGATATACGCAAGTAACGTTTTACATTAATCTTGTTTTGTGTGCGATTTTTTTTCTTTGGAGTTGCATTAGTTATTTTGCTATTTCGCTTAGAACAGTTATTGAAGAACAAAAATCGATTCCTGTAGAAGGAATTTTAATGAATCGTGGTATTGAATTGGGTTTTCAGCCGAGTGATTTTTTAGATCGGTTGGTGACATTTCATCTGATCAGTATTTTCTGCTGGATTGCCGTATTTGTTGGTCTAATTCTGCTTTGGCGAAAAGATCTACGATTCATGTACTTCTACTTTGGGGGAACAATTATTTACATCGGAATGATGTTGTTTTATTTGAATCTGAGTTATTATAAAGAAGACACCACATTTTTTGATAAAATTTCGTTTATAGCAATGAATGCCTTGGGTGTAATGTATTATTTCCTTTTGAAAAAAGAAGAAAATGGAGGAAGTCTCAGCTTTTTTGGTGAAGAAGATTCAGACGATGAATAATGCTGTCTATGTTTTGTTCTTCCTGTTCTAAAATAAGTTGCGCTTTCTTGTAGACCATTTCACGTTCCTCAACCTTTTCTTGAATATATGAAACTAGCGCATCACCGCTCATTTCAGCTACTAAGGGACGTTCTTCTGCATGATTTGTCAGGCGTTTAGATAAAGTCGTCACATCATGTTTCAAATAAACAGTTGTTCCAAGAGTCTTTAGTATTTCCATTAGATTATTAAAACACGGCAATCCGCCTCCCACCGCCAAAACATAGGAAGAATTTTTCGGAAGATTTTCAATTGTTTCTTTTTCCAAGTTTCTAAAGTAGGATTCTCCATTATTTAAGAAAATGGAAGAAATGGAAGAATTAGTGTGGTGTTCAATGAGCGAATCGGTATCGTAGAAAGGAATACTTAGCGTTTCAGCAAGCACTTTTCCAAGCGTTGTTTTTCCTGCCCCCATAAAACCGATAAGTATGATTCGCTTCATGAATACAAAGTAAATAAAATACTTGGACGCTTACTAATTATTCTTGTTCACTCCTATTTTCCAGCAACTTAGAATGCAGTAGAAAAAAAAACTAAAAAAAATCAATTAATTTCCTTGTAAAAACAAATAATACACATATCTTTGCACCCGCAATAACGATCGAGATATTGTTAACAAAAACTTAATGATTCCGTAGCTCAGCTGGTAGAGCAATACACTTTTAATGTATGGGCCCTGGGTTCGAATCCCAGCGGGATCACGAAAAGCCTCCTTTTAAGGAGGCTTTTTTCGTTTAGCCCCAAAACACAAGGAATTTAATGCTTGACGACTTGACTTTGATAACAAACAAAATCAATCAAAAACAACCAATTTGTCAACATAGCTGTCAACAGATTTTTTTCTTCATTTTTGTTGACAAGAATTACGTGAATCACATATGGTGACTACGATTCAGAGCTTTCTGTTTTGTCGGTTTTAACGCAATTTAGTCCTTGTTGACAAGGATTTTACAGCTATGAAAGAAACGATTCACAACTCATTTTTTAAAAACATGTGAATCATGAAACAAAATCAAAAATTGAATGTGCGAATTCGTATCAACGAACAACGCATGAAAGAAGGGAAAGCGCAAATTTTCATCCGCATTTTTGTTGATGGATTGAAGACTGAAATCGGCACCACTCATTGTGTGAAAACAACTCAGTGGGATCCCAAAATTTCACGAGTAAGGCAAACTGCAGAGAATGCCCAATTGATCAATGCCTATCTCGATCGAGCAAAGAATTCCATCATTCAAGATTTCCTTGAACGCCAGGCACGAGGTATTGTATGTACTCCAAACGATCTCAAAAACAAGTTTCTCGGGATCAAGGAGAATGCAAACGTTAAAACCATCCTTGAAGCATTTGACTATCACAATCTCAAAATGGGAGAAATGGTTAAGATTGGTAAAGTTGTAGCCAAAACATTAGCACGTTACAAGATTACCAAGAACAAAGTGGAAGCTTTCATGAAGTACCATTACAAAATTGCGGATAAACCACTTCCGGAGATGCGTCTGATGTTCGTTACCGAATTCGAACATTATTTGCTCACAGTCGATAATTTACAATCCAATACGGCGTACAAGTACATCAAGAACCTAAAGAAAATTGTCACAATGTCCGTTGGGTTAGATTGGATTCCATCCAACCCTTTTGCCAATTTCAGATGCTCTTACACGAGTCCAGACCGTGATATTCTTACACAAGAGGATCTTGACAACATCATGAACAAAGAATTCAATATTGAACGACTCAAAGAGGTACGCGATGTATTCGTTTTTTGTTGCTACACTGGTTTTGCTTATGCGGATGTGTTTAAATTCAATCAGAACGCCGTTATGATAGGTTTAGATGGGAATTACTGGCTTTCTACCAATCGTCAGAAAACAGGAACGAAAGAAAAAGTTCCTTTGCTTCCAATTGCATTGGAAATCATTGAGCGGTACAAGAACCATCCCTATTGTGTGGAGCAAAACAAATTACTTCCAGTGAACAGCAATCAGCGGTATAATTCTTACCTGAAGGAGCTCGCAGATGCTTGTAACATCAACAAACATTTGACTACACATATTGCTCGACATACCTTTGCTACAACTGTAACTTTGGCGAATGGTGTTCCGATTGAAACGGTAAGTGCAATGCTTGGCCATACCAATATTCGAACTACTCAGATTTATGCAAAGGTGGTTGAAAAGAAGATGAGCGAAGACATGGAAATTCTAAAATCTAAGCTCTTTGCCGTCGGTAAAAAGGATAAGAAAGTTGGATAAAAAAGAAGCGGCCTAGGTCGCTTTTTTTTATTTCCAAAATTCAAAATTTAAATGTAGAACGTAAAAAAAATACGTTCATCACATCTAATTTTGTTTCATACAAAATGAAACATCAACCATTATTTAAACACTAAATTATAACTATGGAATACTATATTGCTACTGCTAAAAGCTTTTGTGATGATTTAGAGCAGTTGAACTCAAGCGAACCTGATATCAACAACAGAGCAATAAAGGCAGCTAAATTGATCAAGAAAACACTTGAAAATTTTAGAACAAAGATTCGAAAAGAAGGATTCCGTTCAACGGAAGACGAAATTCATTTTTTCAAATATGTTAAACCGAAGATTAGTTCTTACCTCATCTTTTATTCTGTATTGGCTGAAATTGAAACAAGTAAAATCACCTTGAATGCTGAAGAACTGAAATTATTCATTGACAAAAAAGAACGCATGTTTCGACACATCATGCGCGAAAATATTGACTTTGTGCAATACTACCGTGCTGGTTTGTGTCATTTGGATAGAATCTATTTTGTGCGAGAAGCAAATCTTCTTTCCATGTCCAAAAACAGTGCACATCAATTATCAGATCCCGAATTCAATGTGTCACATGATTTGGTTGCTGCAAATATTATGGCGTTTGATTTGTTTCAAAAACACCTTTCTCCAAAACCAGCATTACAACCTACTTTTGGTCCACCTACACCAAAATTAAAATGGACTGCCAGTAAATCAGATTTTATCGAATTGGTTTATGCCTTGCAAGCAACTACGGCAATCAATTACGGTGAAAATGAAATCAAGGAAATCTGCTCAGCTTTGCAATCTGTCTTTCAAGTTCACATCGAAGATCCTTATCGGATTTTCATCGATTTGGCCAATAGAAAAACGGCACCATTGAAATTTATTCCAAAGTTGGAGGAAGGGTTTTTAAGGAAAGTTGATGAGGTGGATGGGATGAACTAAAATTATTAACGCCCTGGTTTGTCAACTAGGGCGTCAATTGAAAATATTAGTCGCTATCTCACGAAGTTCATTGCCGTTGGTTGAGTAATGTTTTTATGATAGATAATTACCAGGATTCTTATTTTATCTTATCTCTCGTTTTGTAATCATATCTCGTAGAGTCTTTGGTTCGTGTCCTAAATATTCAAGATAATATAAAACATCACGCATTTTTGAATCTGGTAACCAACGTTTCTCAGATGAAAGCTTAATAATTTCAATGCATTTCTGTTTTAATTCGTCTTTAACATTGTCAACGATTAGAATAACGGATAAAACTAATTGCGTGATTTCTTCTTCAATTTCTCTATAGTTTAAAACAATATTCGCTATTACAGGAATAGCACTTTCTACCTTTAGATTTTTACTTAATAGATAGTAAGCAACAGTAAAAGGTGTTATATCATTATCAGTGCCTGCATAGAAGTCTTCTAAGGAAATTTTCTCAAATCTTTTTTCTTTTATGAAGTCATTTAATTCGTCAATAGAAGGTAACAAATTGTCTTCATATTCAGTCCATTCTTCATATAAATTGTCAAGTTCTAAAAACAGAGAAATAGTCCTGCCAGAAAGAACCCTAAGCATTTCAAAAGAATATTCTCTGTTTCTAATTAACGGGAAGAAGGGAGGTACTGGGAAAATAACCCTATCCTGATAAACTTGCCTACCATGTGCAACCGAGTTGCGATCTTTTACCAAGTCTGAAATGAAAGCTTTGAGACGATGCGTCAAAATGCCCTGTTCTTGAAACATGAACATTATTTTGCTTGCCACAGGCTGTTCAGAGATGAAAATACTTTCAATGAGTTTGCTTTTGGAATTCTGTTCCGATTGGAGCGGATTGCCTTCTAAAAGATAAATGTCTCTGAGTATACTCTCTGAGAATTGCTTAATTGATTGAGTAGCTAATTGCTTTTGTTTAGTATTGTATTTTGTTGAGAGCAGTTCAAGAATGTGAAAATGTGAAAGTAAAACCTCATCATCATGAATCATGTTTTCTTCACTTTCCTTTTCAAGGTATAGCGCTTTTCGATATCGATCTACCAGAGAATAGAAGAGCCTTTTTTCGTTTTCATTTTGAGATTGTGTAAAGGCAACAATTTTATTGAAGTCAGACAAGTAATTTGACTTATTAAATTTGAATTTATTTTGTTTCCCTCTTTTAATATCTCCTACCATTGTTGAATTATTATAAAACTCGAACGGGGTAAATAATTCTTGAGTTAAAAAAGTCAATATGCCTAAAATTATTAAAAGTCGGGGCCTTGCATATGCAGCACCGTCAAACACGGATTCAAAATCGTCAAGATGAATTTCAATGGTAATGCATAAATACTTTTTCCCTTTTTCTGATTTGTGATGTTTATCAATTAAACTTAAATCTGTCGCGGTAAAAACTCGCGAATTCAACAAGAAAACATCAATGTCCAAATCGATATCAATTTCTCTTATTGTCGTATACGTTGTTGGTTCTTTCTTCATTGGTTATTTTCCCGCCTAACTTTTATATTACAGCAATAATACCCAATCCCGCCCCAACTACCAAATCAAAAAAACTTCACAGCTTCTTCACAAGCTGTGAAAACATTCCAATCTATTTACAAGTATCATTTCCCCGTCATTTCAACCCCAAATTCTGCTCATTTTCAACATCAAAAACTGGAAAAAACAGGACCTAACACCTCTAAAACTTTCCAATAAATTTTTCTTGTTTCCAATTCCCAATAAATACAGGTATTCTCGTGTTTCCAGAAAAAAAATCTTTCCCAAGGTCTTCACAAGCTGTGAAAAATCTCTATCAAACACCATCAATTTTGCTCCATAATCTTAAAACAAAAATAGATGGCAGCAAACATTATTACATCAGAAGATCTAGAGCAGTTCAAATGGGAACTTCTAGGAAACATCAAAGAGTATCTTGACAAAAGAGAAGGTAAAAAAGAAAACCAAGCGCAAGACGAAAAGGTTTGGATCAAATCGCATCAAGTGCAACGCATGTTGGGAATTTCTCCAGGCACACTTCAAACTCTTCGTTTAAACGGAACCATTCCCTATTCGAAAGTTGGCGGAGTTCTTTTCTATAGTAAAACCGATATCTCTCGCTTATTGGAAGACAATATGCGCAATAGACTCGAAGACTAAAAATCATTCACAAATCAAATTCTTAAACAATGAAAAAATCAGTGCAACAAATGCAGCAAATTCTTGAAGAAATCAAAACCATCAAAAAAGAGGTTACTATTCAAGAGCCAATCAAAGATGTCTGGATTGATGGAGTTGAAGTTCAATCTTCACTCCACATTTCAGAAAGAACCTTGTATCGTCACCGCAAATCTGGAAGACTTCCATACAGTAGAGTTCGGGGAAAGATTTACTACAAAAAATCCGACATCCGGGAGTTACTTGAAAAAAACTATCGAACCGAAAAACCGAAATGCACTTGCTGTTGCAAGTAATTAGTAATCATTCCTAAAAATCAAAACTCAATGACAGCAATCACGCTATTGACCCTTTGGATCCTTAAAAAAGTGAAGGAACGCAAATCCTTAAAATAATACTCCATGAATGTCAATTACATAAAACACTTAGAAGCCGTAACTCTGAGAATGGCGGATGATACCCGACTAAATACTAGTCATGTAAGCATGTATTTGGCGCTATTTCTAATCTGGAATCACAACCGATTTCAGAACCCACTTTCCATCAATCGATCAGAAGTAATGAAGATTTCCAAAATCGGAGCTCGGGCAACATACCACAAGTGTATCACCGAGCTCCACAAGTGGGATTATCTCAAATACATTCCTTCCCATAATCCCCTAAAAGGGAGTTTAGTTAACATGTTCATTTTTGATACTAGTAGTGAACAAGTAGTGAGCCAACTACCAGTACAACTCGGTGGACAAGTAGTGAGCCAAGTACTAGGCCCTTCTATAAACAATATAAACAAAAAGAAACATATAAACATTACAAACAAGGATAGGGTCGATTCAGAAATCGACCAGCCAACAAAATCGAAAAGAGAGATTTTTATTTCTCCTTCTTTGGAAGAAGCAACATTGTTTTTTAAGGAAAAGAATAAATCAGATCTCGAAGCTGAAAAATTCTTCAATCATTATGAATCCAATGGTTGGCTTGTCGGCGGAAAATCAAAAATGAAAAACTGGCAAGCTGCAGCGCGAAATTGGATGTTGAATTCAGAAAAATTTCAATCTCAGAAAAAACAACCAAGTCCAGGGAATCTAAATGTCAATCAGAATAAAGATTACTCAGTTCCACTGTGATTCAGTCCTAAAATCTTGATGTCTTAATGTCCTAAAGTCTAAATTATGCTAGAAAAATGCTACACAATCGAAAATAACTACCGTATGTTTGATTTCAACATGTGTGTGCGATACCTCAATCACCTTGGCAAACAAAAGTACGGCCCTTCCTTTTTTATCAGAAAAGAAGATCTTCCAATCCTTCACAAACTCATTTCATATGCTATTGCTTCAGAAGAAAATTGCAAGAACCATGGATTAGATTTAAATAAAGGAATTCTATTAACGGGTCCTGTTGGTTGCGGTAAAACAACTTTAATCTCACTTCTACCGAATTTCATGTATGCCCATCAAAAATACCTGGTCAAAAACACACGTGATATCGCTTCTGAATTCCACAAAGAAGGATTCGAAATCATTCATCGGTATGGACGCAGAGAAAAAGCTTTTTGCATTGATGATCTCGGTGTTGAACACAACATCAAACACTTCGGGAATGAATGTAATACTATTGGTGAAATTATGCTACAGCGGTATGAATTACAAGTAAGCCAAGGAATCATTACCTATGCTACAACTAACTTGAATGCAGATGAATTGGAGGATATTTATGGGATTAGGGTGAGATCGAGGTTGCGGAGTATGTTTAATTTGATTTCGTTTCCGGAAGCAACTCCAGATAAAAGAAAGTAATTTGTATTTCTTAAGTCGCCGTCTGAAGAATTATTATCGTATCACTTTCCGTATCTATACGCATCATTGCGTATCATTTTTATTTTTTTTATTCGAATCTTATTCGTATCATTGCGTATCAATACGTATCAAAATATATGAAACAATCAATTCACACTCTAACCTTAACTCTTGATTTTAAGTTACTAAACGATATTAGTGCAATAGATCGATTTGGTGGCGAATGGATCGCAATTGAAAAACGTGAAGGACAACAAACATTAAAAGAGTTAAAGTCAATTGCAACCGTACAAAGTACTGGGGCATCAACACGAATTGAAGGATCAAAATTATCGAACGATGAAGTAAAAATACTCATTGACAATCTCACTATTTCAAAGTTAGAAGAGCGAGATCAACAAGAAGTTGTTGGATATTTTCATGTGCTCGATATCATAACTGAATCATATCAAGATATTCCCATTACCGAAAATAGTCTGAAAAATCTCCATAATCAATTGATGAAGTTTAGCGACAAAGATCAATGGCATAAGGGCGACTACAAGCAGAACTCAAACTCAGTAGAAGCAACCAATCCTGATGGAACCAAAACAATAATATTCAATACAACTCCACCCGGAATTGAAACAGAAAATGCAATGCGAGCGTTAATCGAATGGTACAACAATGACCATGATACTCCTCCCTTATTAAAGGCAGCAGCTTTTGTTTATGAATTCTTGAGTATACACCCATTTCAAGATGGTAACGGTCGTCTAAGTCGTTTAATTGGAACACTATTATTACTTAAAAATGGCTACAACTGGATTCAGTATGTAAGCTTCGAACATGAAATTGAACAAAGAAAGCCTGAATATTATCGAGTTTTAATGGAATGTCAACAAAAACGTCCTGGGGAAGAAATTCATCCTTGGATCTTATTTTTCGCATCCTCTTTGAGCAACATTCAAACTAAGTTAATGACCAAATTAGAAGGTCAGAAACGCGAGAATAAGTTATCGCCAAAAGAAAAAACAGTACTCGCATTTATTGAAAATAATCCTGGTTGTCAGTCAAGCCAGATAGCTGAAAAATTAAGCATTTCACTTCCAACGGTAAAAAGAATGTTAGCAGAATTGACCAACTCAAAATTCGTGATCCAACATGGTGCTGGTAAAGGAACGAATTACACAATTATGCAAGAGCTCAAAATCCAAAAAAATGTGATTATAAAACTTACTATAGATGAACCTAAACAAGAGCGTTTGTTAACTCACAGAAGCCATTTTATTGAAATCAATAAAATTATGTTACGTCCTACATTTGAATGGAACGATCCAAATGTCTGGAGTAAAAAACTATATGAGGAAGGTTTGAAACTACATATTCAATGCATTAGTAAAAATGGAATTGTACGAAAAAATGAATACCGTCTTTCTTCATTTGTCACTCCTTTTAGCTATGACCCAATTTTCAATTTACAAGATTCAATCAGTATTCCTGGATCCTTTTCAGGGGGAGTACCTGCAGATAACGAATTTCCGATGAAAATAATAATTGAAATCGTTACGGAATCATGGGATTCAGAATTCAACGTAGATTTAGTGATAGATGCAGGTTTAGAATAAACTGACAAGGAGAAAAATAATTTATTAAATAACAGAATACAATTAGAATGAACACACAGCAATACATCGATAATCTCAATAAACGATTTCAAACTGGAATTTCAAGAGAACACGCATATCGCGGCGATCTTCAGTTAGTTTTGGAAACATTGTTGAAGGATGTTCAGGTGATCAATGAACCAGCACGAATTGAATGTGGAGCTCCCGATTACATTTTGACCAGAAAGGATATTCCTGTAGGTTATATCGAAGCAAAAGATGTAGGAGTTGATTTGAACAGCAAATCTTTAAAAGAACAATTCGATCGATATAGAGCTTCTTTAACTAATTTGATTTTTACGGATTACTTAGATTTCCATTTCTACCGCGATGGAGTGTTTGTAAATTCCATTCGTATTGCTGAAATTTCAAATGGAGTTATTGTTGGAAAGCCTGATCAGTATGCACACTTTGAGCAATTGATGAAGGATTTCGCGCAAACGATTTCGCAAACGATCAAGTCACCAACGAAGTTGGCCGAAATGATGGCAGGGAAAGCACGTTTATTAGCTAATATCATTGAACAAGCGGTTTCTTCTGATGAAGAAAATGAAGCAAACTCACAATTAAAGGACCAATACAAAGCTTTTCAGAACGTTTTAGTGCATGACATTACCCACAAGGCATTTGCGGATATGTATGCACAGACAATTGCCTATGGTATGTTTGCTGCACGCTATCATGATCCAACAATTCCAACTTTCTCCAGAGAGGAAGCATCAACATTAATTCCACACTCTAATCCATTTTTAAGAAAGTTATTTCAAACAATTGCCGGGTATGATTTAGATGCGCGTATTGCTTGGATAGTGGATGATTTAGTTCAGATTTTCTTAGCTTCTGATGTGGCTGTGATTATGCGCAACTTCGGAAAAAGCACCAAACAAGATGATCCGATTATTCACTTCTACGAAACGTTCTTAGCTGCCTATGATCCTTCGTTGAGAAAATCGAGAGGTGTTTGGTACACTCCGGAACCGGTTGTGAATTTCATCGTTCGTGCAGTGGATGATATTCTGAAATCTGAATTCAACTTACCGCAAGGATTAGCGGATACATCAAAGACAAAAATCAAAGTAGATTACCAGGGCAAAAAGATTGAATAAGAAGTACACAAGGTGCAAGTCTTAGATCCTGCAACAGGTACCGGAACTTTCCTTGCTGAAGTAATCAAACACATTCATCAAAAATTCAAGAACCAAGCAGGTATCTGGCCAAAGTATGTGGAGAATGATTTGATTCCACGCTTGAACGGTTTTGAGCTTTTAATGACTTCCTATGCTATGGCTCATTTGAAGATGGATATTTTGCTGACTGAAACTGGTTTTACCAATCCGAATAATAAACGTTTCAAGATCTTTCTTACCAACAGTTTAGAAGAGCCACACGATAACCAATTCAACTTATTTACACAGTGGTTATCACAAGAAGCAAATGAAGCCAATGCGATTAAGAAAGATGCACCGGTGATGTGTGTTATTGGGAATCCACCTTATTCTGTTAGCTCAACAAATAAAGGTCCTTGGATTCAAAATCTGATCGCTGATTATAAAAAAGATTTGAATGAGCGTAAAATCAACCTAGATGATGACTACATCAAATTCATTCGTTATGGTCAGCATTTTATTGATAAGAATGGAGAAGGTGTTTTGGCTTATATTTCTGCGAACAGTTTTCTTGATGGTCTTACTCATAGACAAATGCGAAAACATTTACTAGAAAGTTTCGACAAAATATACATTATAGATTTACATGGTAATTCAAAGAAAAAAGAAATTTGTCCTGATGGGAGCCCTGATCAAAATGTATTTGACATTATGACTGGAGTTTCTATAAATATTTTTATAAAAACAAGCAAAAAGAAACAAAAAGAATTAGGACAAGTTTTTCATTTTGATTTATTTGGGAAACGTGATTATAAATATTCTTTTTTAAATCAAAATTCGATTAATATTGAATGGAATGAATTAAAAATTTGTGAGCCATATTATTTTTTTGTTCCAAAGAATTTTGATTCAAAGAAAGACTACGAATCAGGTTTTAAAATTGATGGTTTAATGAAGAATGTTTCAGGAATTGAAACAAAACGAGACCATTTTGCGATTGATTTAGAATTGTCAAAATTAACAAATAGGATTTCTGACTTTATTGAAAATGACTATACCCCTGAGGAAAGAAAAAGAAAATTTGATTTGAGGGACAATGAATGGATAGTTGAAGATGCGGTTAAAATTTTAAGAAATGACTCATCTTGGAAACATTCTTTTGTACCTTGTCTAACAAGACCATTTGACACAAGATCCATTATTTATAATGGAACAATTCTTTCCAGAGATCGGGGATTATTAATGGCTGGGATGAACTATGATAATTATGGTTTGGTCCTAGGGAGACAAAGTAAAGAAGACTTTGCTGCACTTATAACAAATTCTGTTTGTACGCATAAAATTGTAACAGTTTACGATAGAAGTTTTATTTTTCCATTATACATTTATTCTGAGAATGGTAATCAAGAATCAATTGATGATGTTAGAAGAACACCAAACCTTGATTACAAAATTGTAAAGCAAATAGCCAAAGGAATAAACCATTCATTCGTTCCAGATGAAGACATTTTAGTTGACCTTCCACCAAATTCATTAGGGGTATTTTATCCTTTAGATGTTATGGACTACATATACGCAGTTCTTCATAGTCCAAGTTACCGCGAGAAATACAAAGAGTTTTTAAAGATCGATTTCCCAAGAGTTCCTTACCCAACTGATGCAGATAAATTCTGGAAATTGGTTGCTTTGGGCAAAGAGCTCCGAGAGATCCATTTATTGGAAAGTCCAAAAGTGGAAGAATATATTACCGGTTACCCGGAAGATGGAGACAACATCGTTGGCAAACCAACTTACAAAAACGGATCAGTCTACATCAACGAAACACAATACTTCTCAAACGTTCCGGAAGTAGCTTGGAATTTCTATATCGGTGGTTACCAACCCGCTCAAAAATGGCTCAAAGACCGCAAGGATCGTGAATTGAGCTACGATGATATTTTGCATTATCAGAAGATTATTGTGGCATTGAGTGAGACCGATAGAATAATGAAGGAGATTGATGAGGTTGGAACATTATAATTTAAACATGAAATGAATCCAACCCTCTCAACAGAATACTTTAGATTAATGTTCTCTGAAACAAAAGAGGACAAAAAAGAATCATATTCTAAAGTTGTTGACGCTGGATTTCAAATCTTAAATCCTGTTCATGAAAAAATAATTGGTGATCTAAGAACCGCTCAGAACCAAGATGCAATGATCTTATTTCAAATGGTAATGTCAAAAGGTCTTGCCATTCAAAAATTGATCGACGGTATTGATTTTAAAAATCCTAAAACGGAAATAACCACCAACATACTGGATCCAACATCAATTGCAGCATTAACCAGAACACAATTTGAAGCATTCTCAAATTTTCACAACATTTATCTTTCAAGCAAAGATCAGAACGTAATTGACTTATTACACGATATTTGGGTTGTGGCTGGATTGAACGAAAGACAACGAGGATTTGAACCAACAATCGAAGAACACCAGATAAAAGCCACAAAAGAAAAAGAAAAAATAGATGGTCTTTTGACAAGGATTCAAGCAAATCTTATTTTTTGTAAAGAAGAGAAAGAAAAGCAATCCAAAATCTTAGAATGGATCCAAAATCGAAAATTTGAAATTACTTATCGAAACAATAAACTTGTTCTTTTAAACCAGAAAGACTTATTCATCAACTCTGGAGTAAATAAAGCTTTTGAAAATCAATATGCATTGCTGTCCTGGTTTGTTCATCCTTCATATATTTCCGTGCTTCAATTCGGTCAGATGTATGAACAAAACTTCAACGAACAACACGCATATACATTCCTCAGAATTTCAAGAATAATCATGTCAATGCTAATCGCTGATTACGCCACATATTTCGATGTGGCAATGGAGGAATTCAAAACCCTGCCAAAGATTGATCAGCTGATTATTCATTCAGATAACAAAACATTTAGACCAAATAGTGAATTTAAATCCGAAGCAATGGAGGATTTGGAGAAAGAAATGGTTAAAATCCTTAATTTATAGTAGAATAATGAATATTCAAGAAATCTTAATCACCAATCAGAATAACTCACTAAATTCATGACATTCAATAATCATTTTGAAAATAAACCCAAAAACACTTGTTATTAATTAACCTATAGCTTAATTTTGTGGAAAGAAAGGCAAAAATAATTAAAACAAATGCTGATGGAACGCGTGCAATATGCGTGGATGTGGATAATTATAAGGAAATTATTGAATACATTTCTAGAAGTCCAGCACACAAAAAAAGGTTTAATTACATTACAGGTATCATACTAGAAGGCTTAAGAATGCCTGACGTTTATGACAAAGAGGAAATCAATGATAAATGTAAAGGTGTAACCGCGATGAAATTATTTAAAGGAGGCTCAAATGATCGAATTTATTGTCGAGAGCAAACTTTGGAGGATAAGACATTTGTCGTAATAACATCTGAGTTATTTGAGAAAAAAAAGTCTCAAAAAATAAATCAAAGAATTAAAAACACCATCGAAAAAGTTGCGAGCTATGAATACGAAATTATCAAATAAAGATTTGGAGAAAATCCAATCTGAATTCGATTCAATTTTTTCTTTTGAAAATGAAAATGATCAAATCGAGGTTGATGCGAATGTTTTAATGGCTAAATTTTTATCTGAAGTTCAAAAAATAGCAGATCAAAATGGAGTCAATAGAAAAGTTTTAGCATCATTAGTCAACAGTTCACCAAGCTATTTGACACAAATTTTCAGAGGTCAAAAACCGTTAAATTTTGTAACATTAGCCAAGTTCCAAAGAGCATTAGATTTCAAATTCGAAATCAATATCAAAGGTCACGATAAAAGCACTGTTCATTTAACGGAAGATGATGTAGCTCAGCATTTAGACAAATGGTTTCATGATAACAATAAGGGGGAATTTTTCAAAATAACGAGAAATTATAGCCGTCCAAGCGATAGTACTATTGAGTCCTATGTTCCGAATCGAAAAAACAACTTTAGAATTGCATAAGTATGAAAATCAAAAAATCACCATTAATCTTAAAAGACTATTTTGTCCTGGATTTTCAATATACTTTTCATCAACCAACAGAAGAAATTAATCGAGAGGAAGTATTTGACAGTTATTTGATTGATTTTGACTTTATGACAAAAACTGATGAAGATGGTGAAACATTATTATTCACAAAAATCGGAATCAATTTTTCCGAAAAACCAACTGTTGGATATTCTATACTTGTTGAGTCACTTACCGTGTTAGATGTAAATTCGGAATTCAAATTAGCACCAAAAGAAAAAGGTGATTTGATCTATTTTTCAGGATTAAGCATGGCCATTAATAACCTTCGCCATTTCATCGCTAATATGACAAGTTATAGTCCTATGGGAAAATATACCTTACCTTCTGTAGACTTAAATGCTATTCATCAAGAGAAAATGAAGGAGCTTGAAAAAGAAAAGAATTTGAAGAAGAAAAAGAAGTAATATTCATATCGATTTGAGAAAATAAATATTAACTTCAAAACCTATCTAAATTTAAAGGGCGTTTCAACAATTTGACTGTTCACTTGTTGTATATCATATTCATTTACTTTGCCAGATTAAGCAAACAATAAATACATAATAGAATTCCAAGTCTTTCGAAATTTTATGAATTTTTTTATCACAATTTGCTTTATTATTGATTAAAATTTGAATCCTATGAAAATAGCTATATTAACACTCTTTGCATTTACTTCTTACTTTATTCAAGCTCAAACGAATGTTTCGTTAACCCTCCATCACAAATTAGGGACAAACAATTTTCAATTTAATACTGCTGCAGGTAACAATCTAGGCCATTCATTTAAGTTATCAAGAATGGAATATTACCTCACAAAATTTTCAATCACTCATGATGGTGGTCAGGTGACTGAAATTTCTGCTGACACAGTTACTCTGGTCAATGCAGGAACCGGAACCACTACCATTCCTTTAGGACTCTTGAATGTAACAAACATTGAAGGTGTTAAATTTCATGTAGGTGTACATACACCTATAAATCATGAGGATCCTGCATTATTACCAGCGGACCATCCTTTGGCACCGAAGTCTCCATCTATGCACTGGGGGTGGACTTCTGGTTATCGTTTTATTGCCTTAGAAGGGCTAAGTGGAACCAATCTTAATCAATCATTGGAACTACACGGATTAGGTGATGTAAATTATTTTGAAACTACTGTTAGTGCGATTGGCGTTTCGGAAGCAGGAGGATTGGTTGTACACGTTGATGCCGATTACCAAAGAGGTCTTGAAGATATATCTATCAACTCAGGCCTTATTGTTCATGGTGAAACATTGGAGGCGGCTACGATGATTGCAAATTTCAGAGATTACGTTTTTTCAGCGAACGCTTTATCAGTATCAATTCAGGAAAATGAAATTGTAGCGTTCGATGTATTCCCTAATCCGGCAAAAGGAAGCATACTAGTTAGTTTCCCTGGAAATTATACAAATGCAAGAATAGTTGTTACCGACTTCACGGGCAGATTAATAGAATTTACAGAGGTTACCAATGCAATCGAGACTACACTTAATTTGCCTGTATCAGGTATTTATTTTGTCAATCTCTATTCCGGAGAACAAATGATAGCATCAGAAAAGGTTGTAAATTATTAATTGCTGTATGATTAAAACAATTGTTAATTGGGCTCCAATAGCAGTATTCACGCTATTGTTCGTTGTAGCTTGTAAGAAGAATGATCCTGAGCCAACTATCGAGGCCTACCTAGATGAAACTCCTTATATTATTCCTTCTAGTCAGACCTTACCGGATCCTATGATTCCATCGGATAATCAATTGACAGTACAAAAGGTTAAATTAGGGAGAATGCTTTTTTACGAAAAGGCCTTATCAGGGGATGGTTCAATGTCTTGTGCAACGTGCCATAAGCAAGAAAATGCATTTTCAGATATCAATCAATTCTCTACAGGCATTGCTGGGTTACCTGGTCACAGACAAGCTATGGCAATTTTCAACTTAGGGTTGAATAGCAATGGTTTTTTCTGGGATGGCAGATCTGCGACTCTTCGCGAACAGTCATTAAAACCAATTCAGGATCCATTAGAAATGAATGAAACCCTGGCAAATGTCGTTAATAAAGTAGCGGGTATGCCTATGTATAAAGTTCAATTTACGAAGGCTTTTGGAGATGCGAACGTAACATCTGAGAGAATTTCACTCGCTTTAGAACAGTTTATGTTCAGCATTGTATCGGATAATTCCAAGTATGATCAATATTTACGAGGAGAATTGACTTTAAACGATAGTGAAGAAAGAGGAAGAGTTCTGTTTTTTGCTGAATATAACCCTGCTTTTCCAAATCTTTCCGGAGCTGATTGCGCCCATTGCCACAGTGGAAGTAATTTTGAAAATGACCAATACATGAACAATGGTCTGGATTCTGATATTCAAATGAATGATAATGGACGCCAAAATGTCACTCAGAGCGCAATGGATAAAGGAAAATTTAAGGTCCCAACTTTACGAAACATTGAGTTGACTTTTCCATATATGCACGACGGTAGATTTAATACCTTGGAAGAGGTCATTGACCACTATAATTCAGGCATTGTATCAAGTTCGACTTTGGACCCTGCATTAGCAAATACAATGGCAACAGGATTAATGTTATCAACGCAAGATAAAATAGACTTAGTAAACTTCCTGAAAACACTAACTGATAATACTTTACTTACAAATCCGGCATATAAAACACCTTTCTAATTTCGAAAGGGATTTCCGTATTTTTTGTTTTGAATGAATTCAGAATCAGTCAATGTGTTCAAAAAGGAAATAAGATCATCCAACTCACTCTCATTGAGTTTGAATGGTTCTATCACTTTACTTTTGTTGATATGAGATTCTCCGCCTTTTTGATAATGAAGAATGACTTCTCTTAGTGTTTGAAGTCGTCCGTCGTGCATATAAGGTGCAGTTAAAGCGATATTGCGCAAAGTGGGCACTTTATATAAATCACGATCGATTTCCAATCTGGTGACACGCATTCTACCCGAATCGCTAGAAGTTGATTTTAACCCATTGTTCTGGACACTAAAATTGGTGAAATTATATCCAGAATGACATTGAGCGCAATACAAAACATCGTAAAATAACCGCATCCCATTCTTCTCTGATGGAGTCAATTTAATTTTCCCCTTAGTATATTGGTCAAATTTTGAATTTTTACTGATCAAACTGCGCTGAAAACTAGCTAAAGCCCGAGTGATTACATACGCGTCCGGCTCTCGCTTGTACGCACGATAAGCATCTCTAATATATTTTTTATTGCGCTTCATTCGTTTTGCTACTTCAACAATGTTAAAGTTCATTTCAGCATGCTCTTCAATGGGTACAAGCGCTTGTTTTTCCAGTGTAGTCAAAAATCCATCAAACAAATATGTAGGATTGTAGCCAACATTAGTAAGGGTTGGTGCATTTCGATTACCCAATTTAGCAGAAACTCCAGGAGTTACACTTAAATTATCCGCAAAAGCAAATGCCTGTTTATGACAGCTAGAACATGAAATGGTACTATCTAAAGAAAGAATTGGATCATAAAAAAGACGTCTTCCTAATTCGATTCGACTGTTATTCAATTCATTGCCTTCAGGTACATTCATTTCCGGAAATTCAAACGGCTCGATAACTTCCTTGTTTTGAAATTGAACAGATGCAAAAACGAATAACATCAGAAATAATCCGAAAATCAAAAGATAAATTTCGATTTTATGATTGAACCAAAGCCTGAAATTAAATTTTACTTGCATTTTCATAAACGGTCACTACTAATATTCTGAGCCTCCGTGTGCTGAATGATCCTCTACCTCTTTTAGATCCATCTTACACACTGGACATTTACCAGGTTGCTTGTACGTTTTTTCACCTTCACATTTCATTGGACACTGGTATGTCCCTGACTCATTATTTTGTTCTGTGTTTTCTCCTTTTTTATTCTCTCCTCCGGAACAAGAAGAAGAGGTTGCTGTTATTAGAAGAAATGCAGTAAAAATTATCAAAACTTTTTTCATAGCTAAAAAATTAAATTGTAAATAAAAAATTAAATATTTTTAGTGAATTACCTTATATATTCGGTCGGTCATATTGACAACAACCATGAAGTTGTTTGTATTTTTCGTCAGTTGATCTGAATTTGTCTGAATCATAACCTGCTGCAGCAATTTTCTTCAATACTTCATCAAGATTGGTCGCTTTTTGATCATAGGTTACAGTTAACATTTTTGTGTCTTGATTCCAATCTGCTTCCACTTTTTTCTTTTCGTTGGCGGCAGCTTCAATTGTTTTCTCACACATACCGCAATTCCCATAAACTTTTACTGTTTCGGTTTTGGCATTTTCAATCTTAGAACCACAACTCATCATTGAAAGCAACGCGAAGCTTAATGGTATGATTATCAATAATTTAGTTCTCATAATTTTGTAAAATTAGCTGTGTAAAATTTGTCATTTGCTCTGACAATCAAATAATAGCTGCCTGATTTCAACATTGTAACATCTAGTTGCTCCATAGTATTACCATTTTTTGACAATAAAACCCTACCTGAAGCATCAGTTATTCGCAAATCATATTCTTCAATGCCCTCAGGCATATTAAAATTTAATCCATTTTCAACTGGATTCGGATAGACTACTAATTTTTCAGATAGTTTCATGTTTTCATTGACTCCAACAAATCCGGGAGGAACAACTATGAACTGGCCCATCATTCCGTCATCTTCATGCATCAAAATGTGACAATGGTACATGAAAGGAATTATTGTATCAGTAAAATCTTCAAACTTCGTAATGAATCGAACAGAGTCTCCAGTAGGTATAAATACAACATCCTTTCTGCCTCTTTCACCTCTGTGAGGAAGAGTTCCGTCATTACGATCAAGAATGTAGAATTGTACATCATGAATATGGAAAGGATGAGCTACCATTGTTTCGTTTACGAGTTTCCAGATTTCGGTATTGTTAATTGGAATTACAAAATCAATGCGATCCATATTGAAGGTACTATCATTAAAATAAAATGGACCATCCATCACCATAGCACTATCTGCTGTAAATCTTACTGTTCTTGTAATATCAGCAGTGAATTCATCATAAGGAACATTGTTTTCAAGAATTGACGGAAGGGTCGTTACTGCATTTGCTGTCTGTGCCACAACATTGATTTGCATGATATTAAAATCAATTCCGTTTAATGGGCTATCCATAGGTGTTGAACCCGGGGGCATTGGCATTGTTGGCCCACCTTGTACTCCCATAGGAAGTTCAGAAGCATAACTCATCAAATATAAATTTTGACCTTGTAAACCTGTAAGATCCAAAACAATTTCAGCGCGTTCACCAGGTGCGAGTCGTAATCGTGTGGTATCAAATGGTTCGTTTAACAATCCACCATCAGAAGCAATTTGAGAAAAATTCATATTACCACTGAATCCAAAATTGAAAGACCTTTCTCCTGAAGCATTCAGTAAACGCATACGTACCATTTGTGCCGGAAAATTACCATAAACAGAATTCCCACCGTAGTTAGCCCTTGCTCCATTTACAAGGATAGTACTATCCTGCATTCCCAATGGCATTGCTTGATTGTTAGAATCATATTCCTGACATTGAATAACAATAGGGTAGTCATCAACACCATATTCTCGAGGTAGATTTAATGAAGCTTCATTTGGATCTCTTACAATGATAAAGCCTGCAGCTCCTTTTATTGCTTGCAAAGCTGTTTTCATGTGAAGATGAGGGTGATACCAATAAGTTGAAGCCTTATCCATTACCGTAAATTGAGGATTCCATATGTCACCAGGCATAATCTCCGTGTGTGGCCCACCATCCCATTGAGAAGGTAGATGAATACCATGCCAGTGAACAGTTGTAGTATCTTCAATACTATTGGTTACTGTTATATTCATTGGCTCACCTTGCTCAAAAATTAGTGTTGGCCCGAGATAAGAATATTGATTATAAGCGTATGTATAAGATATCTGTCCTGGAAAGAATTGCACACTATCTTTGTGCATTTCGAGAGAAATATTTGGCCCAACTAAAGTGTCAGGAACAACCAATAAGGTCTGTGCTACTGGAAAAAATGCCAGCAGCAACAGACCGATTGAAAGAACAATCGATTTCATAATTAATTAATTTACTTGATTAACGAATAGTTATTGAAAGAACCGACTTTGCTTCTTCATTTCCGACGCTAATCAGATAATTCCCAGAACGTAATTCTGATAAATCAATTGGAATTGAATTTTGACCACTTATCACCTCAATCTTTTGTGATAACATCAATGCACCTGCTAAAGTATATACATCAAGATTCAATTTATCTTCAACAAGTGAGTTTAAATTCAGAACAACATGGTCATCAGCAGGATTTGGATAAATACTCATTTCGGCAAATGGAGAAATTATTTCATTTATTCCCGCGACGTTCCCAACAAAAGACAAATTATCCACCCATAAATAATCATTTTGAGTTGGGTTTGAACCACTTGCTTTCATAACAATAATACACGAATCCGGAGCCTGACCATCTGAATAAACAAAAGGAATTGAAAAGTTCGTCCAACTCATTGCCATGCCAGTCAACGTTTTGTTGGCCATAGCAACAATAACACGAGAATTAGTTCCAGCATCCCATCGTGTAAGCGAAACATTTATAGAACCTTGGCTTGAACCATAGATCATGTGTTGCCATTTCCCATTAAAGCTTGCAGGTTGTTGGCTAAATGCAAACCCTGAAACTGCTTGTTGAGTAACAGGATCAATTACTCCACTAACTGCAATACCGTTAACAACTGAAGGTCCAACTGTTTGAGAAGTAAGTTTCAAATAAGAAGCACCCGGACTACCAGGTGTTCCCTTTGTAGCTGTATATATTGAAGCTGAAGTTGTGTAATCGTTTAAGGTTGCCCAACCATCTGGATTTTCGTATGATCCCATATTCATCCAAGTTTCAAAACCCGGATTTGGAAGTTGAGCATTTGATATTGCTGCGAATGAACCAACAGCAAAAAAGCTTAAAAATATTTTTTTCATGATTTCAAAGTTTATTTTTTAAAAAAAATTAATAGGCAAAGAGCCACATGGTGCATAGATCACCATTCATTAACTGGAAATAAACTTTGATTTATATTAAAAGAACCCTATTCTTAATGAATAAAGGTGTTTTTTGAATTTAAATAGGGGGAGGCCTTATAGGTAGAGACCTTGGCACATAAACAGACTGAGTATTTTCAAACAATAATTCAGAAAAATCAAATTCAGCTAAGAATTCAGAATGAAAATCCGGAATATGAAAATCGGCATATAGTTTTTGGTCTTCCTTAACTTTAAAAAAATGAGTTTCATTTTCACAGCACCCTTTTTTCTCGCAACCTTTTGCACAACAGGATTTTGCCTTGGATGAAAACAAACTTACGTTAACAATCTGATTACCACATTTATGCACGCTAAAAAGTACCCCCGTTGAAAGAGCGAAGTACAAAATTACATATGTGAAAATTAGAATTGAACGCATAACTATCGCAATTTACAATAAAACACTATAAAACCTATTAAATTATTTAGATAATTATTGAATTCCTAAAAATCATGGAAAAGGAAAAATCGTCTTCCTCCTTGTCTTCACAGCTTCAGCTTTTTTGTTTTCAAGGGTAATACAAGCTTCGTCCTAACGTCCTTGCCCTTGCAAACACCGTTCACCTGGCCAGTCGTTCAGAATTCTCTCCTTGGCTGTTCACTAAAAAGACTTCGCCTGTTCATCCATCGTCGTCAGTCGCAGCTCTCTGCCACCCCAGACCCCAATAAGGTATTCGTTCGGCTCCGTTCCGCCAAACCTCCCTCTCTCTGCGCTTTCACTCATTATTTTTTTTTCTGGGGTGTC
>CAJAVU010000050.1 GCA_903945495.1 uncultured Flavobacteriales bacterium
TAATTTTTTAGTTGGTAAGCCTAATAAATAACCAATTTTATTTGGTAATGAACGGAAGTACCAGATATGAGCAACAGGAACAACTAAGTTAATGTGACCCATACGTTCTCTACGAACTTTTTTCTCTGTAACCTCAACACCACAACGGTCACAAATAATCCCCTTGTAACGGATACGTTTGTATTTACCACAGTGACATTCGTAATCTTTAACCGGTCCAAAGATTCGTTCACAGAACAAACCATCTCTTTCCGGCTTATATGTACGATAGTTAATCGTTTCTGGCTTAAGTACTTCTCCACTTGACTGCTCAAGAATAATCTCAGGCGATGCCAACGAGATTGTAATTTTGTTGAAGCTACTTTGTTTTTTTGGTGTTTCTTTTCTGTAAGCCATGTTTTTGCTTATTTCTTAATTCAACAACTTGACAATTAATCCAATGAGATGTTTAAACATAAACCTCTAAGCTCATGCAACAATACGTTGAACGATTCAGGAATTCCTGGTTCAGGAATGTTATCTCCTTTTACAATCGCTTCGTATGCTTTAGCACGACCCATTACATCATCCGATTTAACGGTCAAGATTTCTTGCAATATGTTCGATGCACCGAATGCTTCAAGTGCCCAAACCTCCATCTCACCAAAACGCTGACCTCCGAATTGAGCTTTACCACCCAATGGTTGTTGTGTAATTAATGAGTAAGGTCCGATTGAACGAGCATGCATTTTGTCATCAACCATGTGTGAAAGTTTCAACATGTAGATAATACCTACTGTAGCCGGTTGGTGGAAACGATCTCCCGTTCCTCCGTCATATAAGTATGTTTTACCTGATCTTGGAATTCCAGCTTTGTCACTCCACTCGTTGATCTCTGATGGTTTAGCACCGTCGAAGATTGGTGTAGCGAATTTCACTCCCAATTTTTCTCCAGCCCAACCAAGAACAGTTTCATAGATTTGACCCAAGTTCATACGCGAAGGTACCCCAAGTGGGTTCAACACGATATCAACTGGTGTTCCGTCTTCCAAGAATGGCATATCTTCCATCTTAACGATGTTCGCAACGATACCTTTGTTACCGTGACGACCTGCCATTTTATCTCCAACTTTCAACTTACGTTTTTTAGCAACATATACTTTCGCCATTTTCACAATTCCTGCTGGAAGTTCATCTCCAACTGAAATATGGAATTTTTTACGTTTGTATGCTCCTAATAAATCGTTTGCTTTAATATTAAAGTTGTGGATTACGCGTCCAACAAGGGTGTTGATGTGAGCATCAGCAGTCCAGTTTGTAGGATTAACGATTGTGTAATCAATCGCGAACAAATTCTTTTGACTGAATTTTGTTCCTTTTTTGATGATTTCCTCTTTAAAGTTGTTAAATACACCAGCAGATTTATGTTCACCTAAAATAGTCAACAATTTATCTGATAATTTATCTTTCAACGCAGCGAAATCTTTTTCGTAATCCGCATCAAGACTTTCCAATACTGGTTTGTCTTGTGCTTTCGCTTTTCTATCTTTAATTGCTCTTGAGAACAATTTTTTATCAATTACAACACCTCTCAACGATGGTCCAGCTTTCAATGATGCATCTTTAACATCACCTGCTTTATCACCGAAGATAGCACGTAATAATTTCTCTTCTGGAGAAGGATCAGTTTCACCTTTTGGAGTGATTTTACCAATAAGGATATCTCCTTCTTTGATTTCAGCTCCAATTCTGATCAATCCGTTTTCATCTAAGTCTTTTGTAGCCTCTTCAGAAACGTTCGGAATATCAGACGTTAACTCTTCCATACCACGTTTAGTATCACGTACTTCTAATGTGTACTCATCAATGTGAATTGATGTAAAGATATCGTCACGCACTACTCTTTCAGAAATAACAATCGCATCCTCAAAGTTGTAACCTTTCCATGGCATGAATGCCACTTTCAAATTTTGACCTAATGCCAATTCACCTTGTTGCGTTGCGTATCCTTCACAAAGTACTTGACCTTTATCTACTCTATCACCTTTCTTAACGATTGGTTTCAAGTTGATACATGTACTTTGATTTGTTTTTTGGAATTTCGTTAATGGATAATGCGTTGTTTCACTATCAAAACTTACCAATTTGTCTTCGCTCGTCCAATCGTAACGAATTACAATTTCATTTGCATCAACATATTCAACAACCCCAGGACCTTCTGCATTAATCAATACGCGTGAATCACGTGCGACTAAACGCTCGATACCAGTTCCAACGATTGGAGAATTTGGTTTTAATAATGGAACAGCTTGACGTTGCATGTTCGATCCCATCAAGGCGCGGTTGGCATCATCATGCTCCAAGAAAGGAATTGAAGAAGCCGCAATTGATGCAATCTGGTTAGCACCTACGTCCATTAACGTTAAGTTGTTAGGAGCAACAACAGGGAAATCTCCTTCATAACGAGCTTTAACGAACTCAGTTAAGAAATTTCCTTTGTCATCAACAATTGCATTTGCTTGCGCAATCATCATTGCATCTTCCTCTTCAGCTGTTAAGTAAACTGGCTCTACGTCCAATGCAACTTTACCAGCATCAACTTTTCTATATGGTGTTTCAATAAATCCAAGTTTATTCACTTTCGCGAATACACAAAGAGATGAAATCAAACCAATGTTTGGTCCCTCTGGAGTTTCAATAGTACACAAACGACCGTAGTGCGTATAGTGAACATCTCGAACCTCGAAACCTGCTCTTTCACGAGAAAGTCCACCAGGTCCTAGTGCAGACAAACGACGCTTGTGAGTTACCTCAGAAAGCGGGTTGGTCTGATCCATAAATTGAGACAATTGGTTTGTTCCGAAGAACGAATTGATCACTGAAGACAATGTCTTCGCGTTAATCAAATCGATAGGTGTGAAGACCTCATTGTCACGAACGTTCATACGCTCACGAATAGTTCTAGCCATACGAGCTAAACCTACGCCGAATTGAGAGTACAATTGCTCACCAACTGTTCTTACACGTCTATTTGACAAGTGATCGATATCATCAACATCAGCTTTAGAGTTGATTAATTCAATCAAATATTTAATAATTGAGATGATGTCATGTTTCGTAAGAACGCGTGACTCTTCAGAAGAATCAATTTTCAATTTTTTGTTCAAACGGAAACGACCAACTTCACCTAAATCATATCGTGTATCAGAGAAGAATAATTTTTCAAATACGTTTTTCGCTGTCTCATAATCTGGTGGTTCAGCGTTACGCAATTGACGGTAGATGTGTTCAACCGCTTCTTTCTCTGAGTTAGAAGTATCTTTTTGTAAAGTATTGTAGATAATTGTAAAGTCAGCACTGTTAACGTCTTCTTTGTGAAGAATTACGTTTTTAACTCCTGAATCAACAATCATGTCAATATGATCGTCTTCAAGAACCGTTTCACGGTCAAGAAGCACTTCATTTCTTTCAATAGAAACTACCTCACCTGTATCCTCATCAACGAAATCTTCGATCCATGATTTAAGAACACGTGCAGCTAATTTTCTACCTACTAATTTTTTCAAGTTTGCTTTAGTAGCTTTCACTTCGTCAGCAAGACCGAAAATTTCTAGAATGTCTTTGTCACTCTCATATCCGATTGCACGGAAAAGAGTTGTAACAGGTAACTTTTTCTTACGGTCGATGTAAGCATACATTACGCTGTTGATATCTGTAGCGAATTCAATCCAAGAACCCTTGAATGGAATTACACGAGCAGAATACAATTTAGTTCCATTTGCATGACGGCTTTGTCCAAAGAACACACCTGGAGAACGGTGTAACTGAGAAACGATAACGCGCTCAGCACCATTAACCACAAACGATCCTTTAGGAGTCATGTATGGTATTGTACCCAAATAAACATCTTGAACGATTGTTTCAAAATCTTCGTGTTCTGGATCTGTACAATACAATTTAAGTTTTGCTTTTAAAGGAACACTGTAAGTCAATCCTCTTTCGATACATTCTTCAATAGAATAACGAGGTGGATCGACGAAGTAATCCAAGAATTCCAATACGAACTGATTTCGAGTATCAGTAATTGGGAAGTTCTCAGCGAAAACTTTGAATAGTCCTTCACTTTCTCTGTTCTCAGGAGTTGTTTCCAGCTGGAAAAACTCTTGGAAGGACTTTAATTGAATATCCAAAAAATCTGGATAATCAAATTGACTTTTGCTAGAAGCAAAATTAACTCTTGTCGAAATATTGTTTGATGTTGCCAAGGCCAAACGTTTTTGTTTATGAAAATGGACTTTAAAAAAATGCGTTTAACGCACTAAAACAGGATAAGGCACCCGTCAAATGACGGACGCCTTTCCTGTATATGAAGTAGATAATTACTTAATTTCAACTTCTGCACCAGCCTCTTCAAGAGACTTTTTAAGTCCTTCAGCTTCGTCTTTAGAAACACCTTCTTTCAAAGTAGCAGGAGCTCCATCAACTAAATCTTTAGACTCTTTCAAACCGTTACCAGTTAATTCTTTTACAAGTTTAACTACTGCAAGTTTGTTAGCACCACCTGCTTTCAAAATTACATCGAACTCAGTTTTTTCAGCAGCAGCTTCAGCACCACCACCAGCAGCAGCCATCATTACAGGTGCAGCAGCAGCAGGCTCAATACCATACTCATCCTTAAGGATAGTTGCTAACTCATTTACTTCTTTAACCGTAAGGTTTACTAGCGTTTCCGCGATTTGCTTTAAATCAGCCATTTTTATTTTATTTTAAAAAGGTTCAACTAAATGTTAATAAATTATGCTCTTTCTTCGAGCGTTTGTAGGATACCAGCGATTTTCGCACCAGCTCCAGTAAGTCCAGAAACAACGTTTTTCGCTGGACTTTGAAGTAATCCGATGATGTCTCCGATTAATTCTTCTCTGCTCTTCAGTGCAACAAGAGTTTCTAATTGGTTATCACCAACGAAAACAGCCTCATTAATATATGCACCTTTAAGAATAGGTTTTGCGTTCTTTTTACGGAACTCTTGAATTAATTTTGCAGGAGCATTACCTACTTCGCTAAACATGATCGATGTAGCTCCAGCTAGAGTACTTCTCAAATCTCCAAAATCTTTTCCTTCAACGCGATCCATTGCTTTTTCCAACAATGTGTTTTTAACAACGCGCATACGGATATCAGTTTGGAAACATCTTCTACGAAGGTTGTTTACTACTTCAACAGTCAATTCCGCTGTGTCTGCTAAATAGAATACATTAGCGCTAGAAAGATCAGCTACTAATTCATCTATATACTTTGCTTTTTCTTCTCTATTCATTTCTTAAAGTTTTAAGCAACAACAGACTTCGTATCAATTTGGATACCTGGGCTCATTGTAGAGCTCAAATAAACACTTTTGATGTACGTTCCTTTCGCTGCAGAAGGTTTCAATTTGATAAGTGTTTGAATCAATTCGTGTGCATTTTCACGGATTTTAGTTCCCTCAAAGCTCACTTTACCAATTGACGAATGGATAATACCATATTTGTCAACTTTGAAATCAATTTTACCAGCTTTTACTTCTTCTACTGCTTTACCAACTTCCATTGTTACAGTACCCGTTTTTGGGTTTGGCATTAAACCTCTTGGTCCTAAAATACGACCTAAAGCTCCAACTTTACCCATAACAGACGGCATTGTAATAATTACGTCGATATCAGTCCATCCTCCTTTGATTTTTTCGATATAATCGTCCAAACCAACGTGATCAGCACCAGATGCTTTTGCTTCAGCTTCTTTGTCAGGAGTACACAATACAAGTACGCGTACATCTTTACCAGTTCCGTGAGGCAATGCAACAGTCCCTCTTACCATTTGATTTGCTTTACGTGGATCTACACCCAAACGTACACAAATATCAACTGAGGCGTCAAATTTAGTAGTTGAAATATCCTTAACCAAACCGCATGCTTCTGTCAAGGAGTAAGATTTTTCTAAATCGAATTTAGCTAAAATCTCTTTTCTTTTTTTAGATACTCTTCCCATAACACTAACGATTATTTGGTTTTCGGTGCTTCACCACCTTTAACAGTTACTCCCATACTTCTTGCAGTACCAGCAACCATAGTCATAGCTGCATCTACTGTGAAGCAATTTAAATCCGGCAATTTATCTTCTGCAATCGCACGAACTTGATCCCAAGAAATGGAACCAACTTTAGATTTGTTTGGCTCAGAAGAACCTTTTTTAATCTTTGTGTGCTCAACAATCTGAACTGCTGCTGGTGGAGTTTTTAATACGAAATCAAAAGATTTATCACCATAAACTGTGATAACTACTGGAGTAACCTTTCCCATTTTGTCTTGCGTACGAGCATTGAACTGCTTGCAAAACTCCATGATGTTCACACCCTTCGCACCCAAAGCGGGTCCTACTGGAGGAGCTGGATTGGCTGCACCACCTTTGATCTGTAATTTGATCAACGCTGCTACTTCTTTAGCCATTGTATTTGAAATTATGTAGTCAAACGTGAGTACTTACGGGAAGCTTTAATCGCTTTCCTCACTTCTACGGTTAATAAACAATTAAATTTCTTTCTCGACTTGCATATAGCTAAGCTCGAGTAAGTTTTTTCTTCCGAAGATTTTCACCATTACTTTCAGCTTTTTCTTGTCTTCATTGATTTCATCAATAACACCGCTGAAGTTGTTAAATGGTCCGTCAATTACTTTAACAGATTCACCAACAACAAATGGAATTTTCATTTCTTCTTCCGTTTCAGAAAGTTCATCTACTTTACCTAAAATACGATTCACTTCTGACAAACGCATTGGAACAGGCTCTCCACCTTTTTCAGTTCCTAGGAACCCAATAACATTTGGAATGCTTTTAATAACGTGAGGAACCTCACCAACTAAAGCCGCTTCAATCAAAACGTAACCTGGCAAATAAGCTCTTTCCTTACTCACCTTTTTACCGTTTCTAATTTGGAATACTTTTTCAGTTGGAATTAATACTTGATCCACGAAATCGTTCAGTTTTAAGCGCGAAATTTCAAGATCCAGATATTCTTTCACTTTTTTCTCTTTACCGCTAACCGCTCTTACAACGTACCAACGTTTTTTAATCTCTCCCATGAAGTACTAATTAAAACAATCCGTATATAAAGCCCATTGCACCTTTCCAGACAGACTGAGATGTTCCGGTGATACCGAAAGCAAAATCCATTACAAAAATAAACAACGAAATGATAATCGATGCCACCATTACGATAATCGTATTACTTTGTAACTCCTTCCAAGTTGGCCACGATACGTGATGAACCATTTCGTTCACTGTTTCGCTAAAATAATCTTTAATTTTTGACACTTTACATCAATTTTGCACGGGCGGTAGGATTCGAACCCACGACCAATGGTTTTGGAAACCATCACTCTACCAACTGAGCTACACCCGTATAAAAAGGGGAGCGAACTCCCCTTAAATTTTATATATCTATCGAATTAAGATACGATCTCAGTAACTTGACCAGCACCTACAGTTCTACCACCCTCACGGATAGCGAAACGTAAACCTTTGTCCATTGCTACAGGAACGATCAACTTAACTGTAATAGTTACGTTATCACCTGGCATAACCATTTCGCGTCCGTCAGACAAGAAAATCTCACCTGTAACGTCAGTTGTACGGAAGTAGAACTGTGGACGGTATTTGTTATGGAATGGAGTGTGACGTCCACCTTCTTCTTTTTTCAATACATAGATCTCAGCTTTGAAATCTGTGTGTGGAGTTACAGAACCTGGTTTACAGATAACCATACCACGTTTAATTTGAGATTTTTCAATACCTCTCAACAATAAACCTACGTTATCACCTGCTTCACCTCTGTCAAGGATTTTACGGAACATCTCAACACCTGTTACAGTAGAAGATAATTTCACGTCACCCATCCCTAAGATATCAACTGCTTCACCTGAATTGATAACACCTGTTTCGATACGACCTGTAGCAACTGTACCACGACCTGTAATCGTAAATACGTCTTCTACTGGCATCAAGAAAGTTTTATCAACATCACGTGGAGGCAATTCGATATAAGTATCAACAGCATCCATTAATTCTTCAACTGTTTTAACCCATTTTTCTTCACCATTCAAAGCTCCTAATGCAGAACCTTTAATTACTGGAGCATTGTCACCATCATAGCTGTAGAAAGAAAGTAATTCACGTACTTCCATTTCAACTAATTCTAATAACTCTTCATCATCAACCATATCCACTTTGTTCATGAATACAACTAAACGAGGAACACCTACTTGTTTACCTAATAGGATGTGCTCACGAGTTTGAGGCATTGGACCATCGGTAGCAGCAACCACAAGGATCGCTCCATCCATTTGAGCAGCTCCTGTAACCATGTTCTTCACGTAATCCGCGTGACCTGGACAGTCAACGTGCGCATAGTGACGATTCATAGTTTCGTACTCAATGTGAGATGTGTTAATAGTAATACCACGTTCTTTTTCTTCTGGCGCGTTATCGATAGAAGAGAAATCACGTACTGCAGCCAAACCTTTGCTAGCCAATACGCTAGAAATTGCAGCTGTCAAAGTTGTTTTACCGTGATCGACGTGACCAATTGTCCCGATATTCACGTGTGGTTTGGAACGATCAAAATTTTCCTTAGCCATTGTTCTATTTGTTACTTAGTTAATAAAAAAACAAAATTTTATAATACACAAAATTTCACCCAATCACTGAGTGAAACATAATTTTCGGTGAGCCAATGACGAGATTTGAACTCGTGGCCTCTTCCTTACCAAGGAAGCGCTCTACCCCTGAGCTACACCGGCACTACTTTCATATTATTGAGCGGGAGACGAGATTCGAACTCGCGACCCTCAGCTTGGAAGGCTGACGCTCTACCAACTGAGCTACTCCCGCTTATCATTCTTTTTTCTTAGATAAAATAGTTGTGGGGATGGATGGACTCGAACCAACGATACCGTGAGGTGACAGATTTACAGTCTGCTGCAATAGCCACTATGCGACATCCCCAACATATTTTATTTGAGCCGATGGAGGGACTCGAACCCCCGACCTGCTGATTACAAATCAGCTGCTCTAGCCAGCTGAGCTACATCGGCAAAATGTTGGTATTTCAATAATTGAAAGAACTATTTAAAGTGTTTCTCCCGTTTTGGGTTTGCAAATGTAGGAAAGAAATCTATAACTGCAATACTTTTTTAAAAAAAAATTGAAAAAAAATAAGGGTAGTTTTTGACCCCTACCCTTATCTATCTGATTTTATATAATTTACGCAACTTTTTCTTTATGTTTTTTTACTTGTTTTCTTAATGCCTCAGTAGCTAAATCTGTTGCCTCCTCAAAAGATTTACATTGTTTTTTTGCTACCAATGTCTTTCCAGGTATCAATAATTTCAATTCAGAGATTTTATTTTCCTTTTCTACATCTTTATCTAAACGTAGATAAACCTCACACGCAATGATATTATCAAAAAATAATTCTAGCTTACTCACCTTCTCTGTAATGAAATCAATTAACTTCTTGTCTGCTGTGAAATGAATTGAATGAACTTGAATATCCATGACTAATTGTTTTTGTGCCCACGTGGATGAGCCTGTGAATAAATATTTGAAAGCTTTGCAAACGAATTATGCGTGTAAATCTGAGTGGCGGATAAATTTGCATGTCCCAATAAATCTTTGAGCGTTTCTAAACCTGCTCCATTATTCAACATATGGGTTGCAAACGTATGTCGCAACACGTGTGGACTACACTTATCTAAACTCGTTGCTTCACCAAGGTAAGTATTTATTTTTCTATAAACAAACTTTGGATAGAGATTATTACCATTTTTTAACACAAAGAAAAAGCTAGATTCTAACTCGGAAGCCTGTTTTAATTGGCGGTACTGATTAATCAACTGAACTAATTCTTTAGAAATTGGAATAATACGTTCTTTGTTCCGCTTACCCAACACTTTAATCGTTTCTAATTGAACATCTGCGTCTTTCAATCCGATTAGCTCACTTAAACGTATTCCAGTTTGATATAGCACCTCAAACATTAGCCGATCTCTATATCCTTCGAAATCCGTTTCGAAGAAAATATCTAGTTTCTCCAATTGTAATTCCGACTCTTTTGCAAAAGAAGGAAGTCGTTTAGAATTCTTTGGCCCTGAAATTTTTACTGTTGGATTAACACTAATTACTTCTTCCTTTTTTAACCATTTAAAGAATGTTCTTAATGATGAAATTTTGCGATTTACAGATTTGTTTTCAATACCTTTTTCTATTAAGGCTACCATCCATGATCGAATCAAGGAATGCGTCACCTCTTTCAACTCTGCATCTCTTGTGATTTCAGCATGTGCTAAAAATTGCTCAACATCTTTTTGGTACGCTAATACGGTGTGATCCGAATAACGCTTTTCCATTTGTAAAAAACGGACAAATTCTTCGAGCAAAAAAAAAGGAGCCATAGGCTCCTTTACGTATCTTTTCAAAATTAGTTTCTACAATTCTGCAGAACGCAATTTTTGAACATAAGCTGCTTTAATTCTTCCTTGACGATTTAAAATCGATGGTTTTACAAACTCTTTACGACGACGTAATTCTTTCATAACGCCAGTTTTGTCGTATTTTTTCTTGTACTTTTTTAGAGCTCTCTCGATGTTTTCTCCTTCTTTTACTGGAATAATTAGCATATCTTGATTATTAGTTTTTTCTTTAATTGGGTTGCAAAGATATAATTAAAAAATTTATTCACAACACTTATTTCAAAATTTCTCGAGAAATTACAACTTTTTGAATTTCTGATGTTCCTTCACCAATAACCATCAAGCGTGCATCACGTAAAAACTTCTCTGCTGGATACTCTTTTGTGTAGCCGTAACCACCCATAATTTGCATCGCTTCGTTACCACATTTCACAGCAACTTCACTAGAATAATACTTAGCAAATGCTCCTTGACGCGTTAATGGTTGTTTTGTATTTTTCAAATAAGCTGCTTGATACGTCAACAATTCAGCTGCTTCAACTTCCGTTGCCATATCAGCTATCTTAAATCCAATTGCTTGGAAATGTGCGATTGGTTGACCAAACTGCTCTCTTTCTTTTGCATACTTCACAGAAGCTTCGTAAGCGCCACGAGCAACACCACAACTTAAGGCTGCAATAGAAATACGTCCACCATCTAAGATTTGCATCGCTTGTTTAAATCCTTGTCCTTCCTGACCAATAACTTGACTTTCATGAACACGAACGTTATCAAAAATTAATTCTGCAGTTTCACTTGCGCGAACACCGAACTTATCTTTGATTTTTACAGCTGAAAACCCTGGAGTTCCTTTTTCAATAATAAAGGCAGTGATACCATTACTATCCAATAATTCTCCTGTTCTCACTAATACAACTGCAACATCTCCAGATAAACCATGAGTAATCCAGTTTTTAGCACCGTTGATTACCCAATATTCACCGTCTTTAACTGCTGTTGTTTTCATACGCATGGCATCAGACCCAGTATTTGGTTCAGTTAAACCCCATGCTCCAATAAACTCTCCAGAAGCCAATTTTGGTAAATACTTTTTCTTTTGCTCTTCAGTACCGTGGTAATAGATATGTCCAGTACAAAGTGAATTATGTGCCGCAACACTTAATCCAACACCACCACATACTTTTCCAAGTTCCATCAAAGCGGTTGCGTATTCGAAATATCCGAAACCTGATCCACCATATTCTTCTGGTATGTAGATTCCTAATAGGCCAAGCTCGCCCATTTTTTTCATTGTATCAACTGGGAAAAATTCTTCTTCATCCCATTTGTTTAAATATGGTTTGATTTCTTTTTCCGCAAAATCACGCACCATTTGCGTAATCATTTTTTGATTTTCGTTGAGTTCAAAATTCATTTTTCAGGTTGAATTTATTTTATTTTATTTTTTAAAAGCGCACTAAATTAACAATATTGTGCGAATGTTCTTTCAATTTTTCTTCTCCATTTAAAAAGTCAAGCGAAACTAAGAAATTGAAACCTGCTACTACTCCTCCACATTTCGTGATTAAATTAGCTGCAGCACTTGCAGACCCACCTGTAGCCAATAAATCATCATGGATTAAAACACGCTGACCTTCAGACATCGCATCCGTATGCATTTCAATTGTAGCACTTCCATATTCCAGATCATAATCGTAACTAATTTTCTTATATGGTAATTTCCCCTGTTTGCGAATTAAAATGAATGGAACACCCAATTTAATGGCCAATGGATAACCAAATAAAAAACCTCTACTTTCGATTCCAGCAACGGCTTCAATGTTTTGATCTTTATAGATATTCACTAATTCATCAATCACGTCATTCGACAAAACTGGATCCAGCATGATGGTGGTGATATCTTTAAACATAATTCCCTCCTTCGGGAAATTAGGAACGTCGCGAATAGTGCTTTTTAATCTTTCTTCTAGTGTCATTTTACAAAGATAAATAGGGTTTTAACTTTTCAAAGAGTTCTTCATCAATTAAAACAGATTCTTTTATTTCATCGATAGTTTTGTATCCCCCTTTTTTTTTCACGAATCTTAATGATTGAGTTCGCTTTGTTCCAATCCAAATAAGGGTGTGATTTCAATTCTTCGACTTTTACAGAATTCAATTTGATTTTTTGAATTTCCTGCGTATTTACTTTTACATATTTTTCTATGGCATCATATTTCTCGCCGTCAAACTTCCAAACTTCTAAAAGCTGTTCCTTTTTATAAAAACCTCCTAAGCGCTGACGCTGTTTAATGATGTTCTTTGCATAAAAGGATCCTATGCCCGGAATTGATTCAAGTTCTTCTTGAGAGGCTGAATTAATTTCTACAAGGACAATTTGCTTTTCAACCTTTGATTCGTTCTTGAAATCATTCGTAAAAGACTTGGGTTCATAAAAGGTTGAATCCTTGATTAAATTATACAGTTGTTCAGGAATGACAAAAATCTTTTTCAGTTGTTCATTGGAATAAATTCCTCGAGAAGTAAACTTTAGAACAACATTCGCTTGCTTTTCTGATAAGCCCAATTTCATCCAATCGTTCTTTGAATACTTGTTTGGGTTGAATCTTACAGAAGGCACTTTAAATTTCTTCTTCGGATTCTTACCATACTGAAACGATCGCTTTTCGAAACGCGACTTACTATCTTTCTTAAGATCTTGAACTAATTCAGATGTAATCACATAATGTGGCTTTTCTTTTAAAGCCATGATTAATCTTGGAAGTAGAATCACAACCAAAGAAAGCACAATAAAAATAAAAACACCCCTCTTATTTCTGGCGGAAATATAGAATGATTTAGTTGTTTTCATTTTTGTTGACTATTGTTCAACGTCATCATTTTCAGAATAAGAATCTGGTTCAGGTTTCGGTTTGCCAAATAAAACTTTGAAAAAAAAGAATCCTGTAATCAAGGTGATAGAAATTTCCGTCACCAACATTGTAATCATTCCACTTGAACTCATGCTAATCTCCCTTCTTTTTTACGTTTTACACTAGCAACATAAACCATGTATGCAATTCCTAACCAAAGTGCCAATAAGAAAATTCGGCTGATGTTTTTATATAATTTGGTTTTGTTTTCATCTGCAATTTTTGCTTTTCTTGCAGATGGGTTATCAACCAATTCTAACAAAGCACGCTGTTTCTTTACTAAAAGATACGTTGACACATTCAATTGCTTATTTTTTTCGATTTTCTCGTCTGAATATTCTTCAGTCAAATATTCTGGAAGGAAATCTTTTTTCGTCTCGAGCGTTTTTTGCTGTTCTTCAATTTTATCAGAAATCTTATTTACATCACTGTAGAATGCAATCTTTTCATTTGACCCCTTGTGTGACAATGTATCATAAATCCCAGGAAAACTTGCAAAAAAGACCCATCCTAAGAAGATTGGAGTAATGTACTTTATAATAAATTTAAAAATTGAAGGAACTTTTATGTCGGCACCAGTAATTATTTCTTGCCACCCTTTTTTCATTCCAAAGATCCATGAGAACAATATAATTTCTACAAAGGCGAATAATACCAGAGAAACTGTTCCTGCCCAATAATCATATTCATCAAATACACCATTATTAAAGAAAAGTACTGTTGGTAAACCTAAGATCAGAACTGCAAATCCAAACATCCAAGCGGCATTTTTCTCTTTCCATCCAAATTCATCTTGAAGGAATCCCATTACAGGTGTTCCCATTGCAAGAGAAGAAGTAATCCCGGCAAAGAATAATAAACCAAACCAAGCAACTCCCGCAGCCACACCTAAAACTCCACCCCATTGTTCGAATAAATATGGCAATGTTTTAAATCCTAATCCTAAACCTCCACCTTCACTGATTAAATCTTTTAAGCCGTCTATACCTAAATAACCAACCGAAATTGGAATTAAGATTGCTGAACCTAATACAACTTCAACAAATCCATTCATCCATCCAGCTGACATTGCATTTAATGCGATATCATCTTTACTTCTTACGTATGAGGCATAACATTGAATTGAGCCCATACCAATAGAAAGTGTGAAGAAAATTTGTCCTGCAGCTGCGAGCCATACTTTTGGTTCCCAAATCGTATCAAATTTTGGCGTCCATAAGAAATCAAGACCTTTTAATCCGTCAAAAATAGCTCCATGCTCGCCTGCTTGAATCGTAACTGCTTTATAGGCAAGGAATGCACCAAAAATAAGCAATAAGGGCATACCGATTTTGGCAGCTTTTTCAACACCACCGCTTAATCCACGAGATAGAATCCACGTATTTAACAACAAACAAACTACCCAAAAAATGATTGGTTCTATGGACTCAAGGGATACATAACTACCAAAGAAACCAGCTACTTCACCTTGCGATTTCCCTCCAAAGGTATCTGCAATTGAATGCCACACATATGAAAGCGTCCACGATTCTAAATAACAATAATATGCGGCAACTGCCAGATTTGTAAAGATTCCGAAAACACCAATGTACTTCCATAACTTTCGTTTATCCATTGAATCAAGAATAAACGGAGTGGAATGATGACCAAATTTCCCACCAAATCGTCCTACTGACCATTCAACAAATAATAATGGAATTCCCATTAAGAGAAAACATACTAAATAAGGAATGATGAAAGCTCCTCCACCGTTTTCAATTGCTTGTACCGGAAATCGAAGAAAATTCCCTAAACCAACAGCATTTCCTGCCATTGCTAATATTAATCCAACTCTTGATCCCCAACCTGCTGATGACGTGTTTGACATAATTATTTTTTAATGAACGACGAATATACTATTTTTTATTTTAACGCAAAACTTAGATTAAATCCAAGGTTTCTTCAATTGTTTTAGGATTATAACCAAGATCATTTCTTGCTTTGGTTATATCGAAACCCGTATGAGGAGGACGTTTTGCGGGTTGATTCAAAGTTGCACTAGAAGATTTTTTCAGATTACCTGTCGAGAACTTAAAGTGTTTTGCAACACGTTCTACTATTGAATAAATAGAAAGTGTTTCTGGTCCTGAAATATTAAATTTTCCAGTTTTATTCATTTTACAAATTTGAATACACGCCCAAGCTAAATCGTCTGCCCAAGTCGGTGCTCTAAACTGGTCATCGACAATATTCATTTCTTGCCCCTTACTCAATGCTTCTTTTGCCCAGCAAATAATGTTTGAACGAGAAAGGTTATTTCCAATGCCATACACAATGATTGTTCGTACAATTGACCAATTCGTATATTGACTTTGCATCAAACCATTTTCTGCATTGACTTTTGATTCGGCATAAATACTCAAAGGCCCAACCTCGTCTTCTTCACTATAATTTCCTTTTTCACCGTCAAAAACAAAATCTGTTGAAAGCAGTTGGAAATGTGCATTGATGTTTTGAGCTGCTTGAAATAATTTCATTGAAGCCAAATAATTCACTTCATCACATTCTTTTGGATTTAATTCACAATAATCAACATTTGTGATAGCAGCTGTATGAATTATGTGTGTTGGTTGAAAGTTTTTAAATAATTGTTCTATTTCATGTTCATCGCAAATATCCAGTGACACATAATTGGTTTGTGGACAATCTTGATTTCTATTTTCGCCTTTCGACGTTGCTAAAAAAGAGCAATTCGCTTTTAGTAATTGTTTTACAATTTTCTGCCCTAATAAACCATTAGAACCTGTTATGAGAATTTTCATGATTGATGAATTTCAAATAATTGATTGAATTTTTGAATCTGCTCAGTTGAACCCAATACGAATAATTGTGATTTTGGAAGAACTTTCATACTCCAGTCTGGATTGATGATATATTCGCCGGTTGGTGTTTTAAAACCGATAATCGTAACACCTGTTTGGCGTTTAACTTCTAACTCTCCAATGGTTTTATTTTGAAATTCTTTTGGCAATTCGTTAAATGAAATTGATTCGATATTTACACCTGTTGTCCCTTCAGTCTTCACCATATTCATAAATTCACTCACCGTTGGGTTTGTAATTAATGAGGCCATGTGAGAGCCACCAATAGCGGCAGGTAAAATAATCTGATCGGCTCCAGCCATTTTCAATTTTGACACAGCTTCAGAGCTTGTCGCTCTAACGACAATCTCAACTTTTGGACATTTTTCTCTAGCTGCCAAAACCACATATACATTGTCTGCGTCCTTTGGTAAGCATGAAATTACGGCTCTCGCCTTTTTGATTTCAGCTTTTAGAAACACATCATCTTTTGTTGCATCACCCTTCACGAACGTATACCCTGGTTTATCAAGATAATCTTTGACAAGTAAATCATCTTTCTCAATAATGACAAAATCCTTCTTGTAGAAAAGTAAATCTTCTGCCACTTGTCTGCCAACACGACCAAAGCCACAAATTATGATGTGATTTTCCATTTTATTTAATTTTTTTTTGAATTTGTATTCTCTCAGAGAAGTAGTATATTCTCCTCCCATTAAATAATTTGTAAAGGAAGATATCGCATATGCGAACGATCCAATACTCGTAATTAATAATAAGGATGTAAATAATCTTCCAGCGGTTGTCAATTCGTGCACCTCACCAAAACCAACTGTAGAAATTGTTATAACAGTCATGTAAAACGAGTCAAAAACATTCCAATTCTCTATTAAGATATAGCCAATTGTTCCGAATGTCGTTACTCCGAAAAGCAAAAGAAAGATATTGAAAAACCTCCTAACCATTACAATTCCCAAATAGATGTTTTACGTTTACGCTGTAACTTGAAATAATGCTTATGCTCGAGAATCCATGCCATGGCCAAGTACATGATTAAAGGAGATCCCATGGTAATGAAAGAAGCATAGATAAATCCAAGGCGAACTTTCGAAATACTAATACCTAACTTTCGCGCCCACCATGCACACACACCAAAAGAGCGCATTTCGAAAAAGAATAGAATTGTCTGAATTGTTCTCATTTACTTAGAAGCTTATTTCCAACAGTACAAGTTAAGCATTTTTTATTTACACAAAACTCGTTAAAAATCTCCAATAAGGCTTGCGATTCTGCAGCATTCTTTGGAACAATTCCATAATTTCTCCATTTTTTAATAACTCCGTTCAATTCACTTGGTAATTGTCGTAATAAATCGATTCCTTTCTCCATCAATCGTTCATCTTCAATTTGGTTTCCGTACCACCATAAAAATGGTACAAAAGCGTTTATTATCAAATGATGCTTAAAATCAATTGATAATTTTTTTATCCCTAACACAGTTGATTCTGATTGAACATCGAGCAGTTTCAATAAATAGGAATACAATTCATCCGCTGCTAAATAGACAAAACTCACAGTAAAATCAAATTTTTGAACAATATGAGCAAACTGTATAACGCGATGAGAAGGATGATTTGCAGGTCGCACGCCTCCATGTTTCCATGCACTTTTAAATACATGGTTTTCAAAAGTTCCCTTTTGTTTTAAATCTGAAGAGAGAAACACGTCTTGTTCAGTCGTGGGAGCAAACAATCCGCTTGCCAAACAAAGTGCTTCCACTTGTTTCTTTATTCGTAAACGTTTAAGTACGGCAAGCGGAAGTCGTTGAGTTAACTCTTCAAATGGTAATTGATTTACTTTAGCACCCATTGCCTTTGCAATTAAATAGTATAACACATTTTTTGGGTCTTCTGAATGCGTGTTATTAAAAATTGTGGATGTCTTTCTGTAAAGGCGTTGAGACAATGCTCGTTCTTGCATTTCTACAAAGTAAATTGATGGAAATGTTTGCATCGATGAACCGCAAAGAATGGTTCGTTTTGCTTTCAATAAGGATTCAAACTTTCGGTAATGTGAATGATCTACCCACTCTTTCAATTCTAGGACAGGCAAAATGCTATCTCTAACTTTTACTTCTCCGTTATGCTGATAGACCACATGCAAAATAACGGAATCATAAGCGCTATCAAAATGGTGATTGTGTAAAAACCAATCTTTAGATTTCACATGTATCTCAATGTTTCCAGCCCAAGTAATTCCATCGATTTCTATTTTGGCATTCAGAAAATCTGGACCGCTTTCGTTCGCATTGTAATCACCTTGATGAATTAATTTAAAAAGTCGGCCATCAGCAAGTTTCATGGAATGTAAGGGCATTAACTTGAATTGCCACAGGTAGTGTAGGTATTTTTCTTTCATGTTGTAATTTTTGTAGGTAACATGAAGATACAAAAAAAAGCGCTGAATTTCTTCAACGCTTTTCAATTATTTTAGAATCCTAGTATCAAGGATATTTCACGAATTGTAAATAACCTGGATTCGCAGCAGGAGCCGTAGCTGGATCAAAATCCATTCGAAGTACTTTTCCTTCCGTTCTACGATTCAACTGATGTAATCTCTCATACAATGGTTTATTCGTTGCTTTAAACTGATTGATGTATGCTTCTGTCAAAACAATGGATTCAACACCTGCCATATCAGCTGGTTGTTTATCTAAATAAACATCACCTTTTTTGTATACCGTTCTTGGCTCGTTTTCACCTTTACCTACTGGAACAATTCTACGTGGATCAACACCTTTTTGCTCAACTAAGTATTTGTAACATGCTTTAGCACGATTTTCAGATAGTTTTTGGTTGGCTTCTGTTTTACCACGTGAATCCGTGTGAGAACTCAACTCAAGTACCATCTCTGGATACTCTTGCAACAAGTTGTAAACAAACATCAATGAGTCAGGCGAGTTGATAGTTGAGTCAACTAATAAAGTCCATTGATTCAAAGGATAACGTACCTCAGGAAGACGAATTGGTTTTTTAGGTAACAAAGCCATATCAATAACGAAACTTTGACCTTCATCTAATTCAACAGTTGTGAATTGAGCACCTTTTTTATCTGGGTGATAACCATCTTTCGCAATTGCAATTGCATAAGAAACTTCTTCATTTACGTAACGAACTCCATCTGTCTTTTTATCCCAGAAAATAGAACCTGACTTGTTCGTTTTTCCTTCCCATGTAGATCCGTCAGTTCCTTTTACCACAACAGCTACATCTTGAATTTTTACAGAGGTATTACCCAATTCACTTACAATAACTTTCAAGTCAAATAAGTTTGGAGGCAACACATAGCTATAAATATCTGGAGAGAATTTACCGTCTGCATTTTTTCTTTCAGAAGTAAAGTATCCTTTTTTATCGCTCAATTCATATAAAGCGTAATCGTTGTTTTCTGAGTTGATTGGGAAGCCTAGGTTTTGAGCATTTTCCCATTTCATTTCATCACCAACTTTGACAGCCTTAAACAAATCCAATCCACCTAAACCAGGTTTTCCATCAGTTGCATAAAACAAACTTCCATCTTTACCAAACGTTGGGAATAAATCATTTCCTGCTGTATTAATTTCAGGACCCATATTTTTTGGTGTTGCCCACCCTCCTTTTTTATCAAAAGAAGTGTACCATAAATCACGTCCACCAAAACCTCCTGGTAAATCAGAAGCGAAAATCAAGAATTTACCGTCATCAGAAACACATGGGTGACCAACTGTAACTGAGTCAATTCCACCTTTTAAATCTAATTTAACTGGCTCATCCCATTTGTCAGCGCCTTTCATTTCTGTCATCCAAATATCACATCCAAGATTTTGTTTTTTCAACATTGGACAACGAGTGAAGAACATTACTTTTCCTCTACCATCAAATGCCACAGAACCTTCATGCGCTTCAGTATTGATTAAACCTGAATTATCAATCAATTTAGGTTCACCCCAATTTCCTTTTTTGTCAATTTCACTCACCCAAATATCCATATAGTTTTCACATGCAATTTGATCTGTTTGTGAACCTGTACTTCCTGGACGGCTTGATGCAAAGAAAAGTTTCGTTTCTTTTCTATCTTGGAACATTGGAGACATATCAAACTCAGCCTTATTGATTGCAGCTTGATTCGTTACAATATGTTTTGTTTTATTAGCGACAAAACTTTTGCTTCCATTACACGATTGAATACCAGTTTCAGCTCTAGAGTCTTCTGGAACCAATTTCTTATATGCTTCGTAATTTTTAAGCGCTTTATCAAAATCACCCATCATTCGAAGCATTTCACCGTTGTAGTACAATACTTCTGGAACGGTTTCCTGATAATCTAAAAGCAAGGCTCTTTCGTACCATTCATTGGCATCGCGGAAACGATCTGTAAAACGATAGCTTTCAGCTGTTTTGAAAGCCATGTCAGCTTTAATTCTTTTTGCTTGGTTACCTTTTCTTTTAAGCTTTGTATATGCTAACCCACATTTTTCTGCGGCCTCACAATATCTTCCACTTTCAAATGAGGTTTGAGCCTCAAGAATAACTTTGTTTTGAGCATTTGCGAACCATGTTAGTCCGACAAAAACAAACGAAAATACTAGTCTGTAGTACATAGAATTCCTTTTTCAATTAGAAATTTAAAACACGAAGAAAGTAAAAAAAGACGAATATTCAATCAAAAAAAAGAATATACACCTAATTTTTTAAATTCATCGAGGGGTAAAAATAAAGAAAGTTCTTGAAACTTTATAAAAAAAATGACTGTAGGTTTGAATATTAACAAAGTAAGTTGAAAAAAAATGAAATAAAAACTACTCATTTTCTGCTATCACATACTTTCTCCATTTCTCCAAAATCTTTGCAAAACCTTCTGGTAATTCTGAATCAAAGCGCATGAACTCCTTTTTTACAGGATGTTCAAAACCTAAAGTTTTTGCATGCAAAGCTTGTCCAGGTATTAATTCAAAGCAATTTTGAATGAACTTTTTATAACTGGTTGAAGGGGTACCTCTGACAATTGAATCGCCACCATATTCTAAATCATTAAATAAGGGATGACCAATATGCTTCATATGCGCTCTAATCTGGTGCGTTCTTCCAGTTTCGAGTTTACATTCAACAAGTGTTACCAAACCAAAGCGTTCGAGAACTGTGTAATGTGTTACTGCGTGTTTTCCATAATCTCCTTCTGGAAAAACACCCATCATTTTTCTGTTTTTCAATGACCTTCCGATATGTCCAATCACCGTTCCATCTTCTTTTACATCACCCCAAACCAATGCATGGTATCTTCGTTCGGTTGTGCGATCTGAAAATTGTTTAGCAAGCTGAGTGAGCGCAGATTCTGTCTTTGCAACAACCATTAACCCTGTTGTATGTTTATCTAAACGATGTACCAAACCTGGTCGTCCAAAATAGTCATTGATTCGGTACGGTAAATTGTCAAAATGATACACCAAAGCATTTACCAATGTTCCAGTATAATTCCCATATGCCGGATGAACCACCATATTTGATGGCTTATTCACTACTACAAGTGTATCGTCCTCGTAATGAATTTCGATTGGAATATCCTGTGCTATTAATTCAATCTCGCGAACTGGATAAGGTAAAACCAATGAAACTTCGTCTTTCGGTTTTACTTTATAATTTTGCTTAACCTTTTCTCCGTTGACGATAATGTTTCCACTTTTCGCCGCATTTTGAATTTTATTTCTTGAAGTGTTTGGCAGTCGATCAATTAGAAACTTGTCAATTCTCACAATTTCCTGACCTGGATCCGCCTTAAAACGATAATGTTCAAAAAGTTCCTCTTCCTCTACCCCTTCAATCTCTTCGATTTCTTCGTTCATTAGTTTTTGATAATTTTAAACATTCCGTCAACACCAACAATGCGAATGAAATACATTCCAGCTGGTTGATCTAGTAACTGAATCGTTTCCTCGTTGCTTGACAAAATTAGTTTTCCTTGAACATTATACACTTCCATTCCTTCATACGTACCATTTTCCATGCGAACAGTCACATCGTTCGAAGTTGGATTTGGGAAGAGCGTTGCACTCGGTTTATTTTTTTCAATTGATTGAATACCTAATTCAGTATCCATTGATGTCGAAACAATCGGGCGAATCATTACAGATCCAGGAATTTGCGATTGATTCCACGTTACACCATTGTTTACACTGAAGTACGTCTTGTCTGAATGATCAATATTGCAATCCAAACCAACATTCAAGCGGTCAGCGTCAAACTGTCTCCAACCCACGAAAAATGTTGTTCCAACTGCCACTTTCATCGTATCCTCAAAATAGTAAGGTATGAAGTGATTTCGGTTAGAGCCGTATTCTGGTTGGCGAGGGAAAAAGACATTGTCTTCATACAAAACGTTTCCTGGAAAACCATTGTTATTATCCCAAACCGTCAACAAAAACAACTTATTCGAAACATCATCCACAGTTGGTACAAAATGAATATACATTCCTACTAAAGAATCTGGTTCATAGGCTTCATATTTTATTGCCAAACGAGCCTGAACACCTTGTGGACCGTATGCCTTTTCAGCAGTACTATCATCATAACTGTAATAATTCGCAAAATATTGATGACTTACAGCCGAGTCATTTTGCGCGAAATTTGGGAATTGCGCTGATGCCGTCGCTAAAATATCAAAGGTTTGTTTGTTACCTAGTTTTGAAACATCATACGAATATCCTGCAGAAAAATCATGAAAAGATGTATAGGTTGTTTGAGGACCATAATTGATATTTCCACCTGACAATACTGTTGCATTCATCGTGTAATTTCCTTCAGCAGCTCCACCATAGCTAACTTCCACAAGTCCATTTTGATTGTTCTCTGGTAAATTACTCGCATTATGAACAGCTACTTGCACGGCGTCATTCATTTTACCAGCACTATTTGCTTGAAAATGATCCCAAGGAACAGAAGTATAATCTTTCAATAAACTACCCACTGGATAACTAAATGCAAAATCTTTAAACAAGGTATCTTGATAACCAGACAAAGCTCTCAAATTCACATAATCCACATGAAAATGATCCAATGAACCAGACATAGCACCGTAGTTTTTAAACCTGAATTGAAATCCTTTTTTGAAATAGATAGGATCTTCTAGTCGAATATGTCCTACCTTAAAGTCTTCCGTTGCTGAACCTGAAACACTCCAAACACGGAACCATTGATCTAAATCTTTTGCATAAAACTCAACCACAAGAGAATCTGATGCTTCTGGTATATCTCCAAATCCTTGAGGTTGGTATAGAAAACTAAAATAAACAGAATCGGAAGCATCAAAAGGTGCTAAGTTCAAAGGTTTTGACGTTAAAAAATCTGCGTAATTTGTTATTGTTGTTCCAATCGCATAAGGATAACCAAACTCATCAACACCATCAAACGTCACAACACCAAGCGACCATGGATCAACTGCAAAACGATAATTATGATATGCTTTATTATCAAGCCAATAAGCATTTGCATCATTTAAGTCAATAAAAAACTGCGTTGCCGAATCTTGATAGTACTCTGGACTAGAAATCCAAACTGTGTCTGGTTCGTCAGGAACTCCAATTGTATCATATATGTAATACGGTGGATATAACAAAGTTGTAGAGTATACTACTGGATAAGTTGCTAAACTACCGGTTTTAAAAGGTATGCTATCAAAATTATCATCAGTAAAGGTAGACGTCGTTATATCGTAGCTTCTTCGAAAGGTTTGTTGTGCTGTGTAATACTCGTTATTTGCAATAGGCACTAAAGTTGTATTGTCTAGAATTCGGTATTTCTTGTCAAACGTAACACCTGGATCACTAAAATCGGCGTCATACTGTTGAAAATGATTCTTTGAAAATTCATCAAAAAATGGCAAATCCAATGTGTCAGAAGTATAAATAAACGTGCTGTCAAAAGACACCCCTGTTTTTAACAAGGAACGCATTTTTCCTTCTGGATTATAAATATCTGGATTGCCGGCAATAGCACCTGTACTTTCAATTTGTCCCAAAAGACTGTTTGCAACAATTAAACTAAGTGCAATAACAATTTGTTTCATTCGAATCGAATTAGTTTTTTACGGATTTTGTCCTTCTCCAGAAAAATTCTTGGTTGCATATACAGTAATCGTTGTACCCGCTGGAATTAATATTCCTTCAATGTATTCAGGCGATTGCGATTCAATGCGCGCAGCAAGAGAATCTTCGTATGACAAACAAGCATCACAAACTGGTAAAAAGCCAAATGAACCTAATTGAGACAAACGGTCTCTCGCTTCAAATATTGTTAAACCATATAAATTTGGTATTTCAACAGGTTCTCCTGCGTCGTTCTGCCCAACAATAAGTGTAATAGTTGAACCAATCGGAATTTTTGTTCCTTCCTTAATTGATCTTCCTTTGTACAACTGCTCAAGAACTGCACCATTCGCTTCGTTTGTCGGTCTGTATTGAATTCTAATTTTCAAACCTCTATTCTCCAAAATACTTTCAGCAAAACGTTGCGATTTATCCACCAAACTTGGCATTTCAATCAACCTTGTTTTCTTCGAAACACGGAAACGAATGACACGACCTTCTTTCACATGCACCAAGGAAAACATTGTCGGCGCCGGATCTTGATGTAAAATCGTGCCTTGAGGTTTTGACGGGTCATAAATTGAATCCAATACCTCATATTGCAAATCCAATTCTTCAATCTCAGATTTTACGGTATTTACATTTCGCCCAACAAAATTTGGAACTTTAATTTGTTGACCGTGATTCGTGTATGAATCCAAGTAAAAAATGGTAATACTTACAATGATAAAATAAGTCAACACAACCAATCCTAAATGTTTTAGGAAATGTTTACTCCAAATAAAAGATCTTAATTTTTTTAAAAATTCCATAGTTCGAACCGAATGTGACAAATATAGGAATTAAGCCTGAAGAATAATCATAGAAAACTGCTTCAATTTTAACAACTAGAAATTCGGAGATAAAGCGTGTGATTTGTAGAAGTCGTCAATGTATTTGAATGCTTCCTCAGCCGTATCAACGATGGCAAACAAATCCATGTCTTTTGCCGAAATATTTTGCTCCATATCCAACATTGAAACTTTGATCCAATCGATTAATCCTTGCCAATATTCCTTTCCAATCAAAACAACAGGGCGATAATTAATTTTCTTAGTCTGAATTAATGTTAACGCTTCAAACAACTCATCCATCGTTCCAAATCCTCCAGGTAGGATTACAAAACCTTGCGAATATTTGACAAAAATTACTTTTCGAACGAAGAAATAATCAAATTCTAAATTGTGTTCAGCATCTATGTATGGATTGTGATTTTGCTCGAATGGTAAATCGATGTTCAAACCAACTGATTTTCCACCACCTTGTTGTGCGCCTTTGTTTCCTGCTTCCATTGCTCCAGGTCCACCACCAGTGATAACACCATAACCAGCTTCAGCTAATTTTTCACCGATCTCAACACCAATTTGATAGTATTTGTTATCTGGCTTTGTGCGCGCGGAACCAAAAATTGAAATACACGGACCAATCTTCGCCATTCGCTCGTATCCTTCAACAAATTCGGACATGATTTTAAAAATTGCCCAACTATCATTTATCTTAATGTCGTTCCAGTCTTTTCTGATCTTGTTCATAATAATAAGTTTAAAGGCGAAAAGTGAAGTGCCGTTTAATCAACTACAATTGATTGGTGCTGTTGGTTGTATTCGCAGAAATTAAAAGTACGGTATTAAGACTACAACGATTCTGTTCAACTTTTATTTTTTCAACAAGACAATTCTAATAATTCACTGAAATCTACTACTTTCGAACTCTATGCGCGAAAAGTTGATTTTCTTATTCTTCATTTTGATTCATTCTTCGTTGAATGCGCAAGGCTCTTTTTTTCTTAAAAGTGATTCACTCAATTCGAAACGATTAGTAATCACGAGTTCATCAATCGGCACAGTTTGGGCTGGAAGCATAATTGGTTTGCAGCAAATTTGGTACAGCAACGTCACGAAATCTAGTTTTCACACGTTCGATGATTCAAAAAATTGGATGCAGATGGACAAAGCTGGACATGTATACACGGCCAACAAAATCAGTCAACTTTCTGGTGATTTATACAAATGGTCTGGAATGAAACCAAAAAAAGCTGCAATCATTGGAAGTTGTATCGGTTTGGGCTATCAAACGTCACTGGAATTGTTAGATGCCTATTCTGTAGATTGGGGATTTTCGTGGGCAGACATGACAGCAAACACTGCCGGTAGCTTAATTTATTTAGGACAAGAATTGGCGTGGAATGAACAACGGTTCCAGTTGAAGTTCTCTTATCATCCAACTGAATATGCGGCTCTTCGTCCAGAAGTATTGGGAGTAAATTTTCAAGAACGTCTCCTAAAAGATTACAATGGACAAACCTATTGGTTGAGTTTTAATCCTTTTCTTTTTTACAAGAATTCTTCATTTCCAAAATGGATTTGTCTTTCACTAGGATACAGTGCAGATGCAAAATTGGTTGGCCATTCCGATTCATTCACATCTGGAACAACAAACTATTACGCACATCGCGAATTCTTGCTTTCCTTTGATGTTGATTTCAGTCGACTTCCAATAAAAAAACCTTGGTTGAAAGCACTCGTAAAGCAGTTCAACTACATTAAAGTTCCATTTCCTGCTTTGATTTTGAGTGATGGAAAAGTTCGAGCTTCAGGAATTTATTTTTAATTCTTGATCAATTCTATTTTGAACTCAAAATCAACGACATTTCCTTCCTTAGAATCTGGTTTCATACCAAATTGCGTGCGATCGATTGACGATTTACCCACGAGAATTGGTTGCCCTGTTGTTTCGTTGTTGCCAACATATTTCAATTGAACCTTGATATCCTTGGACATTCCAAGCATGGTGAATTTTCCATTCAACTCATACGCATCACCATTGACTACCATTTTTTTAGAAACATACGTCATTGTTGGAAATTTCTCAACATCAAAATACTCTTTTGCCATTAATGATTCGTCGCGCATTGAATTAAATGTTGACAATTGATTTACCGGCAAGTTAATATCAAACGTTGAATTTTCAAGAGTAGCAGCAATTGAAACGTTTCCAGTAAAAGATTTGAAAGCACCTTTTGTAACGCCACCTTTTGGACCCAATTGAAAATTTAACTGAACGGACTTTTCATCTAATTTGTAATTTCCTTTTAGTGAGGCCAAATCCATTCCTTTCATTTCAAAAGGACTGACTGGTTTTTCCTCTTTTGATGAAGAAATTTTACCTGTATTCACTTCAATCGTTGTTGCTGCTTGTTCTTCTTGGTTGATTGTTTTTGGACCAACGATTAATCCCACAGCCACCGTTAAAGCAAATAGTGCAGATGATAACGCAAATTCGTTTATTGTTAAGCGAATCAACGCTGAACCAACTAAAACTCCAACGAACGCATCCATTCCTCCAAAATCTGCTTTTTGTGTTGCCAACCAAATGATTCCTCCAATTAAAAGCAAACTAAGCATTAACGAAATAAGTGTTAAAACAACTTTTTGCGTTTTATACACTGTATTGACAAAATAGACTGAAAAAGCACCAATCAACAAGCCTTCCAGTGTTTTTCCCAAGGTCAACTCAACGGTTTCAGTTGGGACATATTGAATGAAAAAGTGGATGAGTGTCAAACTCAGCAATGAAACTAGAGCATTCTCATCCTTCATTTTTTGGAAGAAAAATTGAGCTGAAAATCCAATTGCTATTAAAAACAATCCAAATCCAGAAGCGAAAAACATTCCGATAAAAGCTAAAAGTCCGATTAAAAGAATTACCACAGATTTTTCAATGCCACTTCTATCATTTATGGAGAACCACTTTCCTATTAATGTGGCTTTCAATTGCGCCATCGGTAAAATCAATGCTCCCAAAACCGGTAATAAAAGAATTGGCAATTGATTAAACGAAAAATCATATTCCGAATAGGTCACAGTTGAATTCCCGATGAATATCAACGAAATTGCACTTACAATTGGAATAAGAAAACTCCATTTTTTCGTTTTCAAGGATTCAATTCTTGACAATCCAAAATTGAAAGCAACAAACGAAATTATAATCAAGGCAATATGACTGGTCGATTCTAGTGGTGTTAGATGTTTAACTACTAATAAGGTCGAACCAATGACAAGCAAGAATGTAATTATATCTTGAAGTCGTTGTTGTTTTCTTAGTGCTATAGCAATCGAAGCAAATCCAATTAACAAAAATGATAAGGCGTTTACAGAATCCATGTTGTCTAATTTTTTCTCAAAGATAAATGATTTTATTTACCATGGTATATTTATTTGAGAATTTAACTTTATGTTAAGCAATAAATTCTAAAATCACAGTGATTTATTCAGGAGATTCAATTCTCCCAATTTATGGAAATATGGATTTCTAAGATGTTCTTCCAACAGCATTAAATGTTGAATTCGGTGACAATCCGTTGCTGCAAAATCGACCAAGCCTTCATCGATTAATAATTCAGCTTGTTTTTTCACGTTCTGGCCGTAATGTCCAGTAAGAGAATTTAAATTCAACTGGATTGATACGCCTTTTTCTTTGAAATATACCGCTTTATCAATTGAACCATGATAATATGGATAGCGCTCAAAATGTGCCAAAATTGGTTTATACGCCGCCGTTTGCATTTCAAAAAACAATTGGTCTTCAAATTCTGGTTTCGAATGAAATGAAAACTCTACTAGAACGTAATCGTCAAACGACAAAACGGATTTATTTTTAACCTTCTCAACGAGCGTTTCATCGAAATAATATTCAGCTGCTGCAGTAATTTCAATCGCTAAGCCAAGTGAATTTGCAGTTTCTTGCACTTTCGACAAACCACCAAGTATTGTTTCAGGACCATTTGGATAGACCTCATTCATAATATGAGGCGTCGTTATCACTTTCTTATAGCCTAGACTTTCAAACTTGGCTAACATCGCGATTGTCTCATCCATGGAACGCGAACCATCATCAATTCCTGGAATCAAATGGCTATGCATATCAGTTCCAATGATTGATAAATCGAATGGTTCCAAAACTTGTTTTTGACTTGAAAAAAGCGATGAGAAAATTCCCATAATTAGCGATCCTGGTACATTTGAAGATAATAATCTTGGTAAGATCCTGAGGTAACCTTTTGCACCCAATCTTCATTGTTCAAATACCAATCAACTGTTTTGTCCAAACCTTCTTCAAATGTTATTGAAGGCGTCCAACCCAATTCAGTTTCCAATTTTGTTGAATCAATTGCATAACGTAAATCATGACCTTTGCGATCAGTTACGTATGTAATTAATTCTTCTGATTCGCCTTCAGATCGACCTAATTTTTGATCCATCATCTTGCAAAGGAAACGAACAAGTTCAATGTTTGTCCATTCATTCAATCCACCAACATTGTATGACTCACCAACTCTTCCCTTATGGAAAATCGTATCAATAGCACGTGCATGATCTTCTACCCACAACCAATCGCGAATATTTTCACCTTTCCCATAAACTGGAAGTGGTTTTTTATTGACGATGTTGTGAATCATCAATGGAATTAGTTTCTCAGGAAAATGGTGACTTCCATAATTATTGGAACAATTCGACATTTTCACTGGCAAGCCATACGTATGATGAAATGCAGAAACGAAATGATCTGAAGATGCTTTTGATGCCGAATATGGACTTCTTGGATCATAAGGCGTAGTTTCCATGAACAAACCTTCTTCTCCTAAACTTCCATATACCTCATCGGTCGAAACATGATGAAAAACATGTTCACCTTCTTTCCATGCATCTTTTGCCGCTTGTAATAAATTTACTGTTCCAACAACATTGGTCATCACAAAATCCATTGGTCCTTCAATTGAACGATCCACGTGTGATTCTGCCGCTAAATGAATTACATCAGAAATGTGGAATTTTTCAAAAACAGAACGAACATCATCCAATGAAACAATGTCTCCTTTTACAAAGACATAATTTTCAGCATGTTCTACATCTTTTAAATTCTCCAAATTACCAGCATACGTCAACTTATCGAAATTAACGATTTGGCAATCTGGATATTTATTGACAAATAAACGTACAACATGGGAACCGATAAAACCTGCTCCACCAGTAACTAAAATTCGTTTTTTAAATTCCATCGAACTCAATTATAATGACCAATATTCTAAGTCGCTAATTTGACCTTTAAAAATTCCTTTTACATCAATAAAGACACCTGTTCCGTCTTTCAAAAGCGCTTTAAAATCACTTTCTTTCATTGATTTATATTCTCTATGGTTCACAGCGACAACTATAGCGTCATAATCAGCTGTTGGTTTTTCAATTAAACCAATTCCGTATTCGTGCACCATTTCTTCTGATGAAGCGTGTGGATCAACTAAATCAACATGTACAGAAAAGGAAACTAATTCGTTTACAACATCAATTACTTTTGAGTTTCTGATATCGCTCACATCTTCTTTAAACGTTGCACCCATAACAAGTACTTTTGCATCTTGAATGTGTTTTCCTTGCGCAATTATTTTTTTTACAGCTTGCTTTGCAATATAACCACCCATTGAATCATTTACATAGCGTCCACTCGTAATCACTTTTGAATGATAACCCGCTTGTTGCGCCTTATGTGTCAAGTAATATGGATCAACACCGATACAATGTCCTCCAACTAATCCTGGTGAGAATTTCAAGAAATTCCATTTCGTCCCAGCAGCTTCAAGAACATCAAACGTATTAATATTTAATTTATTGAAAATGATCGATAGCTCATTCATCAAAGCAATGTTCAAATCGCGTTGTGTGTTTTCAATGATCTTAGCAGCTTCTGCAACTTTAATTGTAGTAGCACGATGAACACCAGCTCCAACAACCAATTCGTATGTTTTAGCAATTTGATCTAGCGATTCATCACAACATCCAGAAACAACTTTTACCACATTTTGCAAAGTATGTTCTTTATCACCTGGATTGATACGTTCTGGTGAATATCCTACTTTGAAATCGTCTTTGAACTTCAATCCTGATTCTGCTTCCAATACTGGAATACAATCTTCTTCCGTACATCCAGGATAAACTGTTGATTCAAACACAACGTAATCTCCTTTTTTCAATACTTTTCCAACTGTTCCACTTGCACCTAACAAAGGTTTTAAGTTTGGAAGATTTGCATCATCAATTGGTGTTGGAACTGCTACAACAAAAAATTGTACATCTTTCAAATCATTGATATCCGCAGAAAACGTAATATCACAACCATCGAATGCAGATGCATCAAGTTCATTACTTGGATCAATGTTATTTTTCATTAAATCAACACGCTCAGGATTGATATCAAAACCAACCACTTTAATTTTTCTAGCAAACTCTAATGCGATAGGTAAACCAACATAGCCTAAGCCGATTACAGCCAATTTAGCTTCTTTTGCTAGAAGTCTATTATAAATTGAATTGTTCATTACGTACTTTATAAATTCGTTCAATAATTTCAACCACCTTCAATCCCTCCAACGCATTTGTAGTAGCGGAAGTTCTTCCTTTGAGTGTGTCGATTACATTTTTAATAACGTAGTTGTGGTTTGCGGCAGAACCTTTATAGGCTCCGTAATCATTTCCAGGATTTGTAGGTGCTAATATAGGCATTTCATAATCTGTAATATTACAAACTTCAACTTCGTTCATATATTGACCACCTATTTTAACACTTCCTTTCTCACCAATAATAGTAATGGAACTTTCTAAATTTTGGTTAGCAACAGCAGTTGAATAGTTAATACACCCCATTCCGCCATTGATAAAATCAAAACTTACAAATCCAGAATCTTCAAAAGCTGTAGAGTCTTGGTGCGTGAAATCGGCAAATTTCCCTTGGATGTTATCAATGTCTCCAAACAACCAATACATGATATCAATGAAATGCGAAAATTGTGTAAACAAGGTTCCTCCATCTAAATCTTCTGTTCCTTTCCAACCGCCTTTTTTGTAGTAGCGATCATCACGGTTCCAATAGCAATTTAATTGTACCATGAATATTTTTCCAAGCTTCCCAGTTTCAACAACGGATTTAATCCACTCAGAAGGTGGAGAATAGCGATTTTGCATTACACAAAAAACTTGACGCGAAACTTGTAATGATTTAAAAATCATTTTTTCACACGCATCTTTCGTTAAACCCATTGGCTTCTCACACACAACATGTTTTTTCGCTTCTAGAGCTGCCAAACTTTGCGTAGCGTGAAATCCGTTTGGTGTACACACATTTACCACATCAAAATCCAATCCTGATGCTAGTAAATCTTCTACCGAATTGAAAAAAGGAACATTGAAATCAACAGCATCACATTCTTCCGCAGAACGAACATCAACCATTGCTACCAATTCTCCTTCTAATTCTCGACGAATCATTTCAGCATGTCGTTTTCCGATATGACCGGCACCGACTACTGCAAATTTCACTTTTTGATCTTCTGTGACCATATTTTTATTAATTGAAAGTAATCGTCAAATCACTTTATTCTACTTACTAAATTATTCTCCAACTTATATTCTTGGGCACTTTCTGGACAAACTGCCAAACCATTTGCATTAAATTCCAAACGGTGACCATATTCGCTCATCCATCCAATTTGACGTGCTGGATTCCCAACAACCAAAGCATAGGCTGGAACTGTTTTAGTTACAACGGCTCCTGCACCAATGAAGGCATATTGTCCGATGTCGTGTCCACAAACGATTGTAGCATTCGCACCAATACTAGCACCTTTTTTTACCACTGTTTTCGAATATTGATCACGGCGATTTACACCACTTCTAGGGTTTGTTACATTGGTGAATACCATAGAAGGTCCCAAAAAGACATCATCTTCACATTCTACACCAGTGTATAGTGAAACGTTGTTTTGAATTTTTACATTGTTACCCAATTTCACTTCGGGAGAAACAACGACGTTTTGTCCAATATTACAACGCTCTCCAATAGTACAATTTGGCATCACATGTGAAAAGTGCCAAATTTTGGTTCCTTCTCCAATGACACAACCTTCATCAATTACGGCTGTTTCGTGTGCAAAATAACTCATTAGCGAATAATATATTTATCAAAATCTTTATGATCTGTCTGATTCAATTCTTCCTCAGTCAGACTTTTAAAGTATTCATAGGTAATTTTTAATCCTTCAGCGCGATCTACTTTTGGCTCCCAATTTAATAATTGACGTGCTTTTGTAATATCTGGCTGACGTTGTTTTGGATCATCAACTGGTAAATCTTTGTAAATCACTTTTTGATCTGTCCCCGTCAATTTGATGATTTCTTCAGCGAAATCTTTAATCGAAATCTCAGATGGATTACCAATATTTACAGGATACGCATAATCGCTGTGTAACAAACGAACAATTCCTTCTACTAAATCATCAACATAGCAGAACGAACGTGTTTGTGAACCATCTCCAAAAATAGTTAAGTCTTCACCTCGTAATGCTTGACCAATAAAAGCTGGTAAAACACGTCCATCATTCAAACGCATTTTTGGTCCATACGTATTAAAGATGCGTACAATACGTGTTTCAATTCCATGGAAATTATGGTATGCCATTGTGATCGCTTCTTGGAAACGTTTCGCTTCATCATAAACACCACGTGGTCCAACCGGATTAACATTTCCCCAATAATCTTCAGTTTGAGGATGAACCGTTGGATCTCCATACACTTCTGATGTTGATGCAATCAAAACTCTTGCTCCTTTTGCTTTTGCTAATCCCAAACAATTGTGAATTCCCAATGACCCAACTTTTAATGTTTGGATAGGAATTTTCAAATAATCAATTGGACTCGCTGGTGAAGCGAAATGAAGAATGTAATCTAAATTTCCTGCTACATGGATAAACTTAGAGACATCGTGATTGTAAAATTCAAAGTTCTCTAATTTGAATAAGTGCTCAATGTTTTTCAATCGACCAGTAATCAAATTATCCATTCCAATTACGTGATAGCCATCTTTGATAAAACGGTCACACAAATGTGAACCAAGAAATCCTGCAGCACCCGTAATTAATATTCTTTTGCGTTCGCTCATTTAATTTTATTTATCAATTGCAGTTCGTCCGATAGAACTGTAGTAAAATCCTTTTTCATTCATTTCTTGTACTTCGAACAAATTACGTCCGTCAAAGATGACTTTGTCATTCAATAAACTGCCAATTTGATCAAAATCTGGATTTCTAAATACTCCCCATTCTGTACAAATCAATAATGCATCTGCATTTTCCAACGCTTTGTACTCGTTTTCTGCGTACGAAATTTTATCGCCAATTAATCCTTGTACATTTTTCATTGCTTCTGGATCATAAGCACAAACACTTGCTCCAGCATTGACCAAAGCATCTATCATATACAAAGCAGGTGCTTCGCGAATATCGTCAGTATCCGGCTTGAAGGCCAATCCCCACAATGCGATTTTTTTTCCATTCATGTCACCTCTAAAGAAGTTCAACATTTTAGGGAACAGAACTGTTTTTTGCTCTTCGTTGACATTCATCACCGCTTTTAGAATCTCAAAGGAAAATCCATTTTCATTTCCAGAATTCACCAAGGCTTGAACATCTTTCGGAAAACATGAACCTCCGTACCCAATTCCTGGGAACAAGAATCGTTTTCCAATACGGTCATCCGAACCAATTCCTATACGCACTTTGTCTACATCAGCACCAACCAACTCACAGAAATTAGCAATTTCATTCATGAACGTAATCTTCGTAGCTAAGAATGAATTGGCTGCATACTTCGTTAATTCAGCTGACTTTTCATCCATGAAGATGATTGGATTTCCTTGACGAACAAATGGCTTGTACAATTGCTCCATCATTTTCTCAGCGCGCTCAGATGATGTTCCGATTACCACACGATCAGGTTTCATGAAATCATCCACCGCAAATCCTTCTCGCAAGAATTCCGGATTGGAAACAACATCAAATTCAACTGTTGCATTTTTTGCGATAGCCGCATGAACTTTTTCAGCTGTACCAACTGGAACCGTACTTTTATCTACAATTACTTTATAATCAGTCAGGATTTTGCCTAAATCATCCGCTACTCCTAAGATATAACGTAAATCAGCCGAACCATCTTCACCTGGAGGAGTTGGTAATGCTAAAAAAATAATCTCAGCATCTTTAATTCCTTCCTCCAAATTTGTGGTAAACGACAAACGATTTGCTTTTATATTTCGTTCGAACAAGACATCTAAATGCGGCTCATAAATTGGAATTTCGCCATTGCGCATGCGTTCAACCTTCTTGGCATCGATGTCCACACACACAACGTGATTTCCCGTTTCAGCAAAACATGTTCCTGTAACTAAACCAACATATCCTGTTCCTACTACTGCTATTTTCTTCATGCTAACAATTCGTGATTTCGAATGTAATTCCTTCTAATTATTTTTCAATGAACTCCTTTACAGCAGCACAAATGTGATCCAATTGATCTTGCTCCATTTCAGTATGAATTGGCAACGATATAACGCGCTCTGTTAACCAATCAGTAATTGGTAAGACCGTGTTTTCACTTCCAAATGCAGAGAACATTTTTTGTTTATGCGCCGGAACTGGGTAATAAATCATCGATGGAACATCTTTCGTCGCAAGGAAGGCATTCAATTCATCACGGTCAATTCCTTCTAAAGTCAATGTATATTGATGAAATACATGTTTCGATTCCTTTCCTCGAACAGGCGTTTTAATTTGCGGAAATTGTGCGAAGAAGTTGTCATAATGATCTGCTACTTTTCTTCTTGCATCGATGTATGAATCCAATGCAGGTAATTTAATTCTCAATACTGCCGCTTGAATTGAATCAAGGCGAGAATTACAACCAACTACATCGTGGTAATAACGTTTACTTTGACCATGATTCGCAATCATGCGCATTTGAGCAGCCAATTCATCATTGTTTGTACAAATAGCACCACCATCACCATAACAACCTAAGTTTTTAGATGGAAAAAATGATGTACAACCGATATCTCCGATTGTTCCAGTTTTTGAAACTGAACCATTTGTATGGTTATAATCACTTCCAATTGCTTGAGCGTTATCCTCAACCACAAACAAGTTATGTTTTTTAGCGATTTTCATAATCGCATCCATATTTGCTGCTTGCCCATACAAATGAACTGGAACAATAGCTTTCGTATTTGAAGTAATTGCTGCTTCAATTTGAGTTGGATCAATACAAAAAGTATCTTTATCAACTTCCACAAAAACTGGTTTCAAACCTAACAAAGCCATCACTTCAGTTGTTGCGATATACGTAAAAGAAGGTGTGATCACTTCATCTCCAGGCTTCAAACCTAAAGCCATCAAGGCAATTTGCAAAGCATCTGTTCCATTCGCACAAGGAATCACATGCTTAACATTCAAATAGTTTTCTAATTCTGATTGAAAGTTGGTTACCTCTGGACCATTGATAAACTGGGCATTTTCAATTACATTCAAAATTGCAGAATCAATCGCTGGTTTAATCTTTTGATATTGCGACATCAAGTCGACCATTTGTATTTTTTTCATCCAATGATGGTATTAACGAATATAAGGCGATAAAGATAAATAAATCGATTGAGATGCATCTGAAAACACCGTTTTTTTTCAATAATATCAAGGTGATTTAATCTTCATTTCACATGAATTGGATGAAATGTCTGTTTTGAACAATAAATGATTCATACATTTCACATTTTTTAAGACGAATACATAAAAAATGACATTACTTTTGAAAACATGAAAAATTGCATTTTATTCTTCTGTTCGATTTTCATTTTTTCTGGAATATTCGCCCAAAGAAACGTGAAAGATTCAGTGATTGGAACACCTTTAATTGGCGTTCATTATGGTGGAAATTGGACACAAGCCGATTTAGCCGATCGCTACGGTTATTTGAATCATATTGGAATAATGGCTGGTTATAAAACCAACAAAAACTGGTATTGGGCCTTTGATGGAAACTTCATTTTTGGAAATCAAATACGTCTGACCGGAGTTTTTGATCATTTGGTCGATTCGTATGGAAACATTACAGATATCAATGGTGATATCGCAAAAGTACTTGTTTATTCACGTGGTTTTAATGCCAACGTTTCTGTTGGTAAAGTTTTTCCTGTTTTAAGTCCAAACAAGAATTCTGGTATTATGGTAAATGTTGGTGCTGGATATTTGTTGCATAAGATGAAAATTGAAACGCAAGACCAGGTTATTCCGCAGCTAGAGCTCAATTATCGCCGTGGCTACGATCGTTTAACGGTCGGACCAAATCTTCATCAGTTCGTTGGATACACGTTTTTATCCAATGGTGGATTTTACAATTTCTACGGAGGCTTTTACGCACAAGAAGGATTCACAAAAAATAAACGTACTATTTTTTACGATCAACCCAATACGCCAATACCATCTGATACGCGATTAGATATTCAAATTGGTTTTAGAGTTGGCTGGTACATTCCTTTTTACAAAAGATTGCCAAAAGATTATTACATCGATTAATGCATTTTCTATACAATAGCGGAATTCAGCTGTATGAATTAGCCATTCGAACGGCGGCACTTTTCAATCCAAAAGCAAAAAATTGGATCGATGGTCGGAAAGACTATTTTGAGCATTTACCGAAAATCCCTATTGATCAAAAAGTAATTTGGTTTCATTGTGCTTCTTTGGGTGAATTCGACATGGCATTGCCTGTAATGAATCTCATCAAAGAACGTCACCCCTCAATTTTCTTGCTTGTAACCTTCTTTTCTCCTTCCGGAATGGAACATTATAACAAGCGTAAACATCATGTTGATTTGGCTGTCTATTTACCGAGCGACAAACCTTCAAATGCAGAAAAATTTATCAAGCATTTTCATCCGGACAAAGTGTTTTTTGTGAAGTACGAATTCTGGTCGAATTACATATTTGAGGCTAAAAAACAAAACGTTCAAGTCTTCTCCTTGTGTTCAATTTTCCGTGAAGATCATCGCTTTTTCAAATGGTATGGCGGATTTTTCAGAAAAACATTGAAAGAAGTTGATTTCTTTTATACCCAAAATGAAACGTCAACCCTACTTCTAGCCGATATAGGAATTACCAACTTCATAACTTCGGGAGATACACGTTTTGACCGCGTAATCGAAAATAAAAAATCTCTTGAAAGCAATCCAAGAATTGAAGCATTTTTAAAGGATGAAAAAGCATTTATAATTGGAAGTTCTTGGCCCGAAGATGAAGCCATAGTCATTCCCTACATTCTTCAGAATCCAAATAAGAAATTCATCATTGCTCCTCATAATATCGATGAAGCACATGTCAGTTCAATTGAAACAAAATTGCCAAATTTAACTGAACGTTTCACAGAAAAAACAATGGGTAAAAACGTGCTGATTTTGAACACTATTGGACATTTAGCTAGTGCCTATTCATATGGTGAAATCGCTTATGTTGGAGGAGGATTTAGTGGAAACTTGCACAATATTCTGGAACCAGCAGTGTTTGGTTTGCCCGTTCTTTTTGGACCAAAATTCAAGCGTTTTCCGGAGGCAAGTCAATTCATCCATTTAGGTATTGGTTTTTCTGTGAAAACAAGCCAAGAATTTACTTCTGCTTTAAATGAGATTTACAAAAATCTTCCTGCTATTTCAGAAAAAACGTCAACAACCGTTACCAAAAACACAGGCGCATCTGTGAAGATCTTGGATCATTTGGAACAACATTACGGTCTTTAATTCTATTTACCGTTCCAATTCAATACATGCATTGCACTTTTAGAAACACGATTATAATTGAATTGAATTTCTCGAATTAATTTCTCAATTGTTTCCCACTTTAAAGAACGATTTGGTACTAAAGCAATAATTTCTCGAGCTGGAACTGAATTCGAACCATTCGCTATCGATCTCAATTGTGCTCGTTGATTTTCGTTCAAATGATAATATTCAGGAACCAAGGAATAACCGCCATTCATGTCAACCATTTTCAACAACAATTCCAAATTCCCTCCTTCATAGTTCCATGCATCTATTTCTTGTTCATCTTTGAGCTGACAAAATTGAATCATCTGAGTACGCAAGCAATTTCCACGACTTAACAACCAAGGATGGAGCTCAGACAATTCTTCAACCGAAATCACTTTCTTTTTATTACTTGGAACATACGCCAAAATTTCTTCCTTGAACAATGGAATTGTGCGCAGACGATTATCATTGAATGGTCCTGCCAAAATCGCAAGATCCAATTCTTTTTTTTCCATCGCAACAATGAGTTCTTCTGTTTTCAATTCTTCTATCGATAATTGAATATTCCCAATACGTTCTTGCCATTTCTGAAACATATCTGGAACCAAATACGAAGCAATCGTTGGGATTACACCAATCTTAATTACCTCCTTGTAATTTCCTTTTAAACGCTCAAGTAAATGATTAATCTTGTTTGTTTCATTTACCACTTCACGAATGATTGGTAGTAAAGAACTTCCAAAAGGCGTTAACTCAATCGGGTTTCTAGAACGATCAAAAATAGGATGACCTAAAATCTCTTCCGCTTTCTTTACTTGCATCGAAAGTGTTGGTTGCGTAACAAAACAGCGTTCACTTGCTCGCTGAAATTGAAGTTCTTCGCTTAGAACCAAAATATAGTGCATTTGTTGAATAGA